>JAURLX010000008.1 GCA_030830965.1 Verrucomicrobiota bacterium
CCATCGTTACAACGAGACCTGCCAAGGATGCGTGCCGGACTGCATCGCCATCGCGGCCGGCACCCGCGGCTACGAGGAGGCCGTGCGCTTCGCCTGCTCCATCCGGGGCGACGCCGACACCCTGGCGGCGATCGTGGGCGGCATCAGCGAGGCCCTCTGGGGCATCCCCCGGGGCATCTCGGAACGGGCGCGCAGGATAGCCGATGCGGCCTACCCCGGCATGGGCGACGTCTGGGACTGGAGGCCGGCCTAGCCGGACTCAGCGGTTCATCGTCAGATTGTCGCGAAGATACTCGACCGAACGGCGCACGGTGGGGTCGACCTCCATCTGGTTCGTGACCGTCTTGCGCGCGTGGATGACCGTGCCGTGGTCCCGGCCGCCGAAGGCCTGCCCGATGGCGACGAGGGACATGCCGGTGAGCTGGGTCGCGAGGTACATGGCGATCTGGCGGGGGAAGGCGATGTTCTGCATCCGGCGCTTCGAGGTCATGTCCGACATCTGGATCTTGTAGTGCTCGGCGACCCGGCGCTGGATCATCTCCGCGGTGAGCGTGTGCGTGGCCTCGTCGACCAGGATGTCGTGCAGCAGCTTCTCGACCATCGGGAGCTCGAGCGGCCGGCCGCCCAGATTCTTGAAGCCGACCAACCGGGTGATGGAGCCCTGGAGGTTCCGCACATTGCGGGCGATGCGCTTGGCGATGAATTCGGCTACCTGGGGCGGCAGGTCGAGCCCGTGCTTCTCGGCCTTCTGACGGAGGATGGCGATGCGCGTCTCCAGGCCGGGCGCAGAGATGGAGGCGACCATGCCCCCCTGGAACCGAGACACCAGGCGTTCCTCGAGCTTGGCGATCTCGGAGACCGGGCGGTCGCTCGTGAGCACCAGCTGCCGGTGGTTGTTGTGCAGCTCGTTGAACGTATGGAAGAACTCCTCCTGGGTGGAGTCCTTGCCGGCGAGGAACTGGATGTCGTCGATGAGGAGCAGGTCCAGCTCGCGGTAGCGGCGGCGGAACTGGGGGAGCTGGCCGGCCTGCAGGGCGCTGATGAAGTCGTTGGTGAAGGTCTCGGAGGAGATGTAGGCGATGCGGGCCCGGGGGTTGGAGGCCAGGACGGAATGCGCGATGGCATGCATCAGGTGCGTCTTGCCCAGGCCGGTGGGGCCATGGATGAAGAGCGGGTTGTAGACGTTGCCGGGATCCTGGGCGACGGCCTGGGAGGCGCCATGGGCCATCTCGTTCTCGGGGCCGACAATGAAGCCATCGAAGGTGTTGGCGGAGATGATCGCGGGCGGGACGACCGGCTGCTGCACACGGGAGAGACGGGCGGGGGCGGGCTCCGCGGACGCGACGCGTACGTCGCGCTTGCCCTCGGGCACCTTGAGCCGGAAGTCCATGTTGCGCCCTGCGGCGAGGGTCAGGTGGCTGCGCAAGACCGCCGCGAAGTTGCTGGAGATCCACGCCTCGTTGAGCACGGAGGGCACCTCGAGCACGAGGACGTTGCCGTCGAGGATCTCGAGCGGACGGAGATTGGCGAACCAGGTATCGTAGTCGGACTTGCTGAGCGACGTGCGAAGTTCGTTACTAGCAACTTCCCAGAGAGATGTGACGGAAGGGGACATGAGAAAGGGGGAGGATTGAGAAAGGTTGTTCACAGGGGCTTGTTAAGCCCGAAAATGTAGAAAATGAAGATAGTCGGTGACAGTTTTGCGGCCCGCCGTTTCGCCGGGGCTTTCCAAACAGCCTTGAGGCCGTGGCCGGGAGCGGTGCAAGTCGTTGATTTTTAGCGATTAGAGTGACGAGAGGAGAGATTTGGGAAGACCGAGAGAAAAAAACCTCGGTGGGACGATCCGAGGGGTGCGAATCGCACGCTTGTTGATGAGGGCCGTGCGAAGGCCGACAAGTTGAAGCCCTGCACAGGTTGTTAACACGGCGCTTGGTGATAAGAATCCAAACGTTTCTGTTGCATGACAACCGGCCTGAATCCGCAGGCCTGAGAATGCTGATCGGAATCAATGCGTGAGACCGAGCAGATACTCGTCGCGCGCCCGAAGGAGGTCGTCGACGGTGAGGCAATGCCTAAGTCGGTCGCGGACTTTGCGCGAGCCCGGCAGCCCTTGGGTCATCGGGAGCAGCCGGTCGAGCATCCAACGGACATCGCGGCGCCCGAGCCGGGCGGCGTGGGCCTCAAGCGTGAGTTCGGCCAGCCGGATCATGCAGGCCCAGCGCTCGGCGGGGCCCACGGAGGCGAGATCCCCCGGCCTGCCCTGCATGGCGGCCTTGATGCGGGCGAAAATCCAAGGATCTCCCAGGGCGGCGCGGCCGATCATGAGCCCGGACACGCCCGATTCGTCAAAACGGCGGATGGCCGTGCCTCCGTCGCGGACGTCGCCGTTGCCGATGACCGGAATCTTCACCGCGGCGGCCACCTGGGCGATCCAGCCCCAGTCGGCGTCGCCCGAATAGCCCTGTTCACGCGTGCGGCCGTGCACCGTGACGGCCTCGACGCCCAGCTCCTCGAGCCGGCCGGCGACGTCGACGGCGACGATCGAGGCATGATCCCAGCCGAGCCGCATCTTGGCCGTCAAGGGAGTGCCGGGGATGGCGTCCTTGACCGCCTTCACGACGTCGAACAGCAGCGGCGTGCAGCGGAGCAGGCCGGAGCCCGCGTTCTGCTCGATCACCTTGTGGGCGGGACAGCCGAAATTGAGGTCGAGGAAGTCGGGGAAGACCCGATCGCAGACCTCCCGGGCGGCGCGGGCCATGGAGGCGGGGGTGGCGCCGAAGATCTGGACGCCCATCGGGCGCTGGGTCTCCGTGAAATCGACCATGTCCCAAGCCTTGGCGTTGTCGCGCAGCAGGGCCTCCGACTGGATGAACTCCGTGACCATGACATCGGCCCCCTGCTCCTTGCAAAGCTGACGGAAGGCGACGTCCGTCCGCTTGGCCATCGGGGCCAGGTAGAGCGGCCGGCGGCCGGGCCCGAACCAGGGCAGCCGGGGGGCCGTGCGGGTCACGCTCCGGCCTCCTTGCGGCGGAGCTCCGCCCGCAGGGATCTCCAGCGGGCGAGCCGTTCGGCCAGCTGGGCCTCGGCGCCCGAGTTCCCGGGCCGGAAAAGCTCCAGCGGGCGTGAAAGGTATTCCTGACCGCTGATCCCCTCCGGAAACTCGTGGCTGTAGCGGTACTCCGCGCCCTGCCCCAGCTTCCGGCCCACCTGCGTGTGGGCGTCCTTCAGATGCAGCGGCACCTCCTGCCGCGGACGCGAGCGCACCTCCTCCTTCGCGGCACCCATGGCCAGCGTGACGCTGTTGCTCTTCGGGCAGAGCGCGAGGAAGAGCGTGGCGTGGGCGAGCGCATACTCGCACTCCGGGAGACCAACCGTCTCGCAGGCCTGGAAGGCCGCCGTCGCGACGCCAAGGGCGCGGGAGTCCGCCAGGCCGATGTCCTCCGAGGCGGCGATGACCAGACGACGCGCGATGAAACGGGGATCCTCCCCGCCCTCGAGCATGACGAATAGCCAGTAGAGCGCCGCGTCGGGGTCGCCCCCCCGGACCGACTTGATGAAGGCCGAGGCGGTGTCGTAGTGGTCGTCCCCGCCGTCGTCGTAACGGACCCGGCGTTCGCGCGCGAAGGCGGCGACCGCCGCGTCATCGATGGCGCCCAGCGCCGGGGCCGATAGCGCGAGCGTCTCCAGGCAGTTGAGCGCGCGACGGAGGTCGCCCGAGGCCATCTCGGCCACCTGACGCAGCACCTCGCCCGAGGCGCGCACCCCGAGCCTTCCCAGCCCGCGTTCCTCGTCCGCGAGGGCGCGGCCGAGGAACCCCGCGATCTCCTCCGGCGTGAGCGGGTCGAGACGGAACAGATGGCTGCGGCTGAGCAGGGCCGGCACCACGTAGAGACCCGGGTTGTGCGTCGTGCAACCGATCAGACGGACCGCGCCGGCCTCGACGTCGGGCAGCAGCAGGTCCTGCTGGGACTTGTTGAACCGGTGGATCTCATCGACCACCAGGACCGTCTTGCGCGACGGATGCCGGCGGGCCTCGGCGAGCACCTCGCGGAGCTCGGCGGCGCCGGAGAGCACCGCGTTGACCCGCACCACGTGGGAACGCGTCTCGGCGGCGATGACCTCGGCCAGCGTGGTCTTGCCGCAGCCGGGCGGACCGTAGAAGAGCAGCGACCCGAAGCTGTCGGCCCGGATCAGGCGCGGCAGGAGCGCGTCGGGGCCGAGCAGCGCGGCGTGGCCGACCACCTCGGCCAGCGAGCGAGGCCGCATCCTGGCCGCGAGCGGCCGGCGGGCGGCGGGGACCTCGGCCGGCTCCTCGCGTCCGAGCCCCGGCAGCGGCTCATCGGCCCCTGTGCCCCTTCCCGCCACGGGTCACTTCTTCTCCGGTGCGAACGGCACCGTGTGGCAGTAGGGCTTGGTGCCCTTGCGCGCATAGTAGTCCTGATGGTACTCCTCGGCCTTCCAGAAGACCTTCTCCCCTTCGATCCGGGTGGCGATCGGGGCGCGGAAGGCCTTGGACTTCTCCAAGGCCGCCTTAACCTCCTCGGCCACCTTACGCTGCGCCTCGGAGTAGGCGAAGATCACCGACCGGTACTGCTCGCCGTGGTCCGGGCCCTGGCGGTTGACCTGCGTCGGGTCGTGCATGCGGAAGAAATACTCCACCAGCGTGCGGTAGGAGACCTTGGCCGGGTCGAAGACCACCTGGATGACCTCCGCGTGGCCCGTGTCGCCCTCGCACACCTCGCGGTAGCCCGGGTTGAGCACGTGGCCTCCGGCGTAGCCGCTGACCGCGTCGACGACGCCGGGGATCTTCTCGTACTGGTATTCGACGCCCCAGAAGCAGCCGGCGCCGAACATGGCCTTCTCGAGCTTGGGCTGATCTTTCATGTCAGGCTTGGATTCGTTGGCGGGGGCGGCGGTCAGGCAGAGTGAGGCGAGGAGGACGGGGAGCAGGCGGAAGGCTTGCGGCATGTCCGAGAACTAGGGAGGTTTCGTGCGAGTGGCAAGGGCGGGCCCCTCAGCCGACCGTGGCCCGTATAGCCTCGGAAAGCGATTCCGGAGGGGCCGGGGGCTCCGTGGCGCCCTTCTGGGGCACCAGGTAGAACGTGTCCAGCGCGATGCCCTGTTCGGTCGCGACGTTGGCGAAGGTGATGGCGTACCCGGCGTGCCGGATGGCTCGGCCGAGCCGGAACAGCAAGCCCAGCCGATCGACGCACTGCACCTCCGCCACCGTGCGGCCGAGGGTCTCGTCGTGATAGACCTCGACCGAGGCGTCCAACTGCACCCGCACGCGCCGGCGCGGCGCCGTCTCCAGCGCTCGGGCCTCCGCCTGCTCCACCTGCGAGAGAATCTCCGCGCCCCCCAGGAGGGACTCCGTGAGCGCCCGGCCGAAGGCCGCCTGCGCGTCGCCCTCCCGGCCCGAAGGCAGGGTCACGCGGAAGAAGTCGATGGCCACGTCGTCGGCGCGGGAGAAGGCGTGGCACGACACGATGTCGATGCCCGCGACCGCGAACGCGCCGGCGAGCCGGCTGAAGAGCCCCGCGCGGTCCCACGTCACGATCGTCACCGCCGACTGCCCCGCCCCGACGTCGTCGACCCACTCCACGATGGGCATGAGGGACTCCTCGGCGTCGGCGATGAAGACCGTGGCGATGAGCCGGTGGATCATCTGCAGATGGTGGGCCGCCTCCTCGGGCGAGGCGTGCAGCAGGTAGCCCTCGGGCATACCGGTGAAATGAGCCTCCAGCTCGTCGGCCCCGACCTTGCCGCCGAGCAGCCTCGCGGTCTCCTCGCGCAGCCTGGCGCGCTCCTCCCCGACATCGGGACCCGGGGCGCCCGACAGCTTGTCTAACGCCCGGCGATAGAGGGCGAAGTGCTGGCCGTCCTTGAAGTCGGACCAGAGGTCCGGGGAGGTGGCGCGCGCGTCGCATCGCGTGTGGACGTAGAGGTAGCGCAGCACCTGCTCCTCGCCGCAGAGCGCGGCGAAGCGCTCGATGTTGGCCGGATCGTCGATGTCGTGCCGCTGCCAGTAGAGCCCCATCATCAGGTGCAGCCGCACCACCGTGGCGGCGAACTCACGCTCCCGGGCGTCAAACCCGAGCCGCTCGAGGACCGCCTCCGCGACCGGCGCGCCGCGTTCGGCGTGGCCGGCGATCCCGTCGACCTTCCCGATGTCGTGCAGGAAGAGGATGGCGTAGAGCAGCGAGGGCGCCTCGCAGCCGAGCAGGACCTCGCGGTAGCCCCGATCGACCTCCGTGCCTCCCTGATAGAGGAGGTCCAGCTCCCGGAGGCACTGCAGCGTGTGGACGTCGGCCGTCCAGCGGTGGTAGAACTCGAACTGCACCAGGCAGTGCAGACCGCGGAACTCGGGCACCAGCCGGTACAGCAGCCCATGCTCCCGAAGGGCGTCCATCGCCGGATGGACCCGGCCGGCCTCGGTGAGGATCGCGCGCATCGCGCCCGTAGAAGACTCCGACGTGGCCACCTCGGGGGTCAGCAGGTGGACGGCCTCCCTGACCAGGACGGAGAGCGCGCGATCGGGCCGGGCCTCGTGCACCTGGCAGAGGCGGAAGAGCCGGACCAGACGGGCGGGCTGCTCCTGGAAGACCAGGCTGTGCAGCGCCGAGGCGACCCCTCCGGGGACGATCCGGAATCCGTCGACCTCGACCGGCCGGCCCCAGCCCTCGGGCTCCGGCTCGCCCAGCACGCCGGACTCCACCAGCTGCACGCAGCGCCGCACCAGGTCGGCCGCGTCGAAATACTCCTGCATCATCGCGCCGATCCGCTCCTTCAGCGAGCCCGGGTAGCCGAGGCCCTGGGAGACCGCGTCCTGACGTTCCAATGAAAGGTGCTCCGTGGCGCGGGTGGACTGGAAGTGGAGTTCGTGGCGCAGGCGCAGGAGGATATCCCGCGCGCGGACGAACTTGTCGCAGTCACGCTCGGAGATCAGGCCCGAGAGCCGCAGGCCCTCCGGACCCGCGGCGCCCGAGTGCAGACGGGCGAGCCAGAGGCACCCCTGGACGTCGCGCAGCGCGCCGACGCCGTTCTTGAGGTCGGGCTCCTGGAGGTAGGCGCTGCCGCCGGCCTTCTCGCGGCGCCGGCGCTGGGACTCCACCAGCGTCCGGGCGAAAGGCAGCATCGCGGGACCCGACGCGAGCGGCCCGACCCCTTCCGCGAGCCGGCGGAACGACGTGCGGTCGCCGCAGATCGGACGCGCCTCCAGGAGCGCCACACGCAGGTACAGGTCCTCGACCGCGTGTTCCAGGCACTCCTCCACCGTGCGCACCGACTGCGAGAGCTTGAGGCCCAGGTCCCAGAGAGGATAGAGGATGGATTCCACCGCCGCCTTGGTCCGCGCGTCATGGGCCGGCACGAGCACCAGAAGGTCGACGTCGCTCAGCGGGCAGAGCTCGGCCCGGCCATACCCGCCTGTCGCGACCATCGACAGCCCGGAAGCCGTCGCCCCGGCCCTGGCGTGCAGCGACTCGACGACCAGGTCGACCGAGTCCGAGCGCAGCCGCGCGACCGCCGAGGCGGCCACGCCTGCGCGATGGGCCTCGAGCTGGACCGTCCGGGCGTCCGCGAGAAAATCCTTGGCCGCCGGCACCAGTTCGGAAGGCGCACCCTGCCCGGACAGCAGCGAACGCTCCACCGCCGCCTGACGGATGCGGAGCGCGAACGGTGCCGGATCGGCGGACATCGCACCCAAAGTGCACGCCAGCCGCCGCCGTTCAAGGGAGATTGCCAAGCGCCGGACGCGCCCCAGCGTGAGGCCCATGGAGCAAGCCTTCGCCGACCTGTGGTCGCAGCTGTACAGCACCGAAGGCCTTCGTAGCACCGTCGAGACGGGCGGCATCGCCCTGATGGTCCTCATCATCTTCGCCGAGACCGGCCTGTTGGCTGGCTTCTTCCTGCCAGGAGACTCCCTGCTTGTCACCGCTGGCGTGCTCTCCGTGGCCAACGGCGGCCGCCCGGAGCTCTTCGACCCCTGGGGTCTCTGCGCGGCCCTGACCGCGGCGGCCATCGTCGGAGACCAGGCCGGCTACTGGCTGGGCCGGAGATACGGCGACACCATGGAGGGCCGCCCCGACACGTGGTGGTACAAGCGCAGGCACCTCGACGAGGCCCGCGAATTCTTCGTACGCCACGGCGTCGCGGCGATCGTCCTCGCCCGCTTCGTGCCCGTCATGCGCACCTTCGTGCCCTTCGCGGCCGGCATAGGGCGCATGGAGCGCAGGGTCTTCGTCCTCTGGAATGCGCTGGGCGGCGTGCTCTGGGTGTGGTCGCTCGTCTGGCTCGGCCGCCTGATCGGCGGCACGTCCCTGGCGGACAAGCTGCACAAGGTCATCCTGATCGTGGTGGCCGTCTCCCTGCTGCCACTCGTGTGGACGCTTCTCAGGCGGCGCCTGGGACGCTGACGGCGGGGATCCAGAAACGGAACGTCGTGCCAGAGGGCCCCGTGGACTCGACCGAGATGTCGCCACGATGGTCCCGCAGGATCCGCTTCACGATGGCGAGGCCCAGCCCCGTGCCGTCCTCCCGCGACGTGAAGAAGGACTCGAAGATCTTGGGCATGATGTCGGCCGGGATGCCCGGGCCCGTGTCGGCGACCCGGACGGCGACGACCGCGCCCTGCGGCCCGTCCTCGCGGTCAACCCGAAGGTCGAGCTGGCCTCCGTCCTGCATGGCCTGAAGCGCGTTGAGCATCAAGTTGAGGAAGACCTGCTGGATTTGCCCCGAATTGCCCTCGACCACCGCGGAAAGGCCGTCCCCCGAGACCGAGACCCGCACCCGTCCCTGCTCCAGCTTGAGCCGGAGAAGCACGGCGGCGTGCTCGGCGGCCAGACGCAGGTCGATGGGAGTGAAGGCGCCGGACTGGGAGCGACTAAGCCCGAGCACCCGTGCGACGACGCCCTCCATGTGGGCGACCTTCTCGCGCATCACGCCCAGATCCTCCTGACGGGGGTCGTCGGCGGGGATCCCCTGCCCGAGCGTGTCGGACAGCAGTTTCATGACCGTGAGCGGATTGCGGATCTCATGGGCGACCTCGGCCGAGAGCAGTCCGAGGGCGGTGAGACGCTCGCTGCGGCGCAGCCCGGCCTCGACCGCGAACACCTTGGAATAGAGGCGCGCGTTCTGGAGCGCCGAGGCGCCGAAGGAGGCGAGCGCGGAGACCAGGTGCCGATCGTCGTCCGAGAAACGGTGGGCGCCCGGGGAGACCGTGAGCAGCACCCCGAGGGGCTCGTCTTCGAACCGCACCGGCACGGCGAGCATGGAGCAGGCCGACACCGGGTCGACCAGCTTGGAGAAGATCATCTCCTCGGACTTTCCCAGCACCGGGATGGCGACCGGCCGCAGACGGCGGACGACCGTGCCGAGGGAGGAGGCCGACAGCTCGACCCGCGGGCGCAGCTCGCTGGCGCCGAGGTCTCCGTCGAAGCCGGAGAGGACCAGCTCCTCGTCCTCCAGGTTGTAATAGGCGCCGGCCCGGGCGGAAAGCAGCGCGCGGGCCGAACGGGCGAGGTCGGCGCGGATGCCGGGCTCGTCGCGCTCGCGGGCCAGACCCTGGGCCGACTGCAGCAGGGACTCCAGCTGAGCCGCCTTGGACCGGAGCTGGCGGAGTAGCCAGATTCGCCCGACGGCCTTCGAGGCCTCGCTCGTGAGCAGGGAGAGGAAGGCGAGGTCCTGCTCCGTGAAAGCGTCAAGCCGGTCGGAGTCGCAGTTCACCACGCCGATCACGGTGCCCATCAGCTCCATCGGCACCGCCAGCTCGGAGCGGATGCCTTTGCGCAGTTCGACGTAACGGGGGTCGCGGGACACGTCGGGGACGCGCTGCGGACGGGCGTTGAGCGCGACCCATCCCGTGATGCCCTCCCCCTGACGGATGACCCGCTTCGCGGACTCCGGGCCCAGCCCGTTGGACACCTCGATGCGAAGCGCACCCGTGGCGGGCTCGACGAGGGCGATGGAGGCGCTGGAGGCGTGCAGGGTGGCCACCACCTCGGCGAGGATGAAGGCGAGGGCCTCCCGAGGGTCCTCGGTCGAGTTCACCACCGCGCCCACGCGGTAGAGGCAGTCCAGCGCACGGGCGTCCCCTGGACGATCCTGCGGTGGACGCGCCTGCGTCATCGCTCAGAGCGAATGGTCCATGTCGAGCGCGGGCGCGTCGACGGAGGCCCGGCCCACCACCGTGGCGGGCACGCCGGCCACGCTGGTGTGCGGATCGACGTTGCGAAGCACGACCGAGCCGGCGCCGACCTTGGCGCCCTCGCCGACGGTGATGTTGCCGAGGATCTTGGCCCCCGCCCCGACGAGCACGCCGGAGCGGATCTTCGGATGGCGGTCGCCGCGCTCCTTGCCCGTGCCGCCAAGGGTCACCTCGTGGAGGAACGAGACGTTGTCGGCCACGACGGTGGTCTCCCCGGCCACGAAGCCCGTGGCGTGGTCGAGCAGGATGCCCACGCCGAACTTGGCGGCGGGATGGATGTCCACCGACAGGCGCTCGGAGGCCAGCGACTGGAGATGGAAGGCCAGGTCGCGTCGGCCCGCACGCCAGAGCGCGTGGGCCAGGCGGTGGATCGAGATGGCGTGAAACCCTTTGTACCAGAGGAACGGCACGAGCGCGTGCTCGGTGGCGGGGTCGCGCTCGAGCGTGGCCCGGATGTCGGCGCGCATCTGCGCGAGGGCCTCCGGGTCGGCGGCGACCGCCTCGGTCATCGCCTGCCGGAGAAGCGGGGCCTCCTCGGGCGAGGAGGCCAGGCGATGCGTCAGACGCTCGACCATGGCCTCGCCGAATCCGGTCCGATCCAGGACGAAGCGCCCCAAGGCAGGAGCGAGGGCGGGTTCGCCGGCGGCGACCTTCTGGGCACGGGCGCGGAGCTCAGCCCAGAGGGAGGCCTCATTGGCGCATACCAGCGCTATGGATCGTGCGTCAGCCATCGGACAGGACCCGTGATAAATCGCCCTGTGAAGCCATTTTTGCAACCCACGAGTAAAAAACCCCGTTTCTCGGGTCTTTGGCCGATGGGCGGAACCTGCGCCTATTGCCGGGGTTGAAATATCCGAAGAACAGCCTACAAACCTAGTCCCTCACCCCAAAACAACATGCGCATCCTCACCTCCCTCCTCGCCGCCCTCGTGGCCGTCGCGTCCTACGCCGCGCCCGAAGTCGGCCAGCCCGCTCCTGCCTTCACCGGCAAGACCCTCGACGGCAAGACCGTCAGCCTGTCCGACTTCAAGGGCAAGACCGTCGTCCTTGAATGGTACAACCCCGGCTGCCCCTACGTGAAGAAGTACTACCAGCCCGGCAAGATGCAGGCCTGGCAGAAGGAGCACATCGAGAACGGTGGCGTCTGGCTCGTCATCAACACCGGCGGCCACAAGCTCGAGAACGCCACCTACTATCCCGGCACCGTCATCCAGGACGCCGACCAGTCCATCGGTCGCGCCTATGACGCCAAGACCACCCCTCACTGCTTCGTGATCTCCCCTGACGGCAAGCTCGCCTACAAGGGTGCCATCGACAGCGGCAAGACCACCAAGTCCGACGAGATCGAGAAGTCCACGAACTACGTCCACGCCGCCATCAAGGCCGTCAAGGACGGCAAGGCCCCCGAAGTCTCCTCGTCGAAGCCCTACGGCTGCGGCGTGAAGTACAACAAGAACTGAGCCCTCGCTCAGTCCTTGGAAAAAGAAGGGCGTCCGCAAGGACGCCCTTCCTGTTTGCCGGGCCGGATCCGGTCAGGCGACGCCCGCCGCGCGCAGCACCCTGGCGTGCACCTCGTCGTTACGCAGGAAGGGCGGGAAGAGCGAGGCCCCGGGGCCGTAGGCGGCGAACTCGACCGGCTCGGCCGTGTGATTCTTGCTCGTCCAGGAGATCCCGACGTATTTCGGCAGGACCTCGTTGAGGCCCTTGAGCGAGACGACCTTGGGCGCGTCGGCGGAGGAGAAGTCGAGGCCCGTGGCCTCGCGCGTCGCGGCGAGGAACTTCTTCGGGTCGAGCCCCTTCGTCTGACGGCCCAGCGCCTCCTGGGAGCGGTTGAACTTGAGCAGCCGCTTGAAAGCCTCCGTCGTACCCTGGTAGGCGGGCGCCTTGCCGGCGAAGTCCTCGCTGCCCACCCCGTTGAGCTGCATGCCGCCCGTGGAGTGGTCGGCCGTGATGATCAGGAGCGTGTCGGGGTGAAACTCGACGAACTTCAGCACCGTGCCGATGGCGGCGTCGAAGGCGACCTGGTCGAGGATCGTTCCGACCGGATCGTTGCCGTGGCTGGCGTGGTCGATGCGCGCGCCTTCGACCATGAGGAAGAACCCGTCCGGTCCGGCGGAGAGCCGGCGCAGCGCCGCGTCGGTCATCTCGGCAAGGGAGGGCGTCGAGGTCCCGATGGCGGGGTCATTGCGACGGTCGACCTCGAAGGGCACATGGCTCTTGGAGAACAACCCCAGGGCGGGCGAATCGCCCTTCCAGCCCAGCAGGTCCTGGCGGGACTTCAGGTGCGCGTAGCCCGCCTTGCGGAAGGCCGCGGTGAGGTCGTCGGGGAAGAACTCCGTGCCGCCGCCGAGGACGACGTCGACCCCGCGCTCGAGATACTGCGGCGCGATGCCCTTCTGGTCGGAGCGCTTCTCGATGGTCGCGACGAAGCCAGCGGGCGTCGCGTGCGTCACCGTGGCGGTCGTGACGAGTCCCGTGCGACGCCCCGAGGCCTTCATCTTCTGCAAGATGGTCGTCGGCCGGCGTCCGTCGGGGGTGATATTGATGACGCCGTTGGTGATGCGTTCGCCGATGCCCCAGCAGGAGGCCGCGGCGGCGGAGTCCGTGACCATGCTGTTCGCCGAGGCCGTCTCGCAGAGGCCGCGCACCACCGGCAGCTCGCGGTAGATCCCGGGCCAGCGGGCCGACGCGTCCGTCGTGAAGCGGAGCCAGGCGTCGGCGAGGCCGAGCGTCGAGACGCTCATGCCGTCGGAGACCATGAAGATGACGTTCTTGGCGCGGCCGGCACCGCCGTTGGCGGAGGCTTCGCGCGTCTCGGCGCCCAGGGCGCGGACGGCGCCGGCGCCGAGCACGGCGGAGCCGAGGCCGGCCAGTCGGAGGAAATCGCGACGGGAGGTGCGTGGGGAAGGCATGCCCTTCCCTACCCTCGGTCCGGCCGGGCGGGCAAACCGGAAGTCATCCGCAGCCGCGACGGGGAGGTCAGATCAGCCCTTAGCGGCGGGGGGCTGGGCGGCGGGCACGTGGGCCTTGAGCCGCCGTTCGCGGACCTCGGCGGAGACCAGCCCGATGAAATCTTCCAGCGTGCGGTTGCCCTCGAAGGACTTGTCGGCGCGGGAGCGGACGTTGACCTGGCCGGCCTCCTTCTCCTTGGCGCCCAGCACGAGCATGTGCGGTACCTTGGAGAGCTCCGCGCGGCGGATCTTGGCCCCGAGCTTGTCGGACGATCCGTCGGAGGTGGCGCGGATGCCGGCGGCGACGAGCCGGGCGACCGCGGCGTCCGCGTCGGCGTTGAGGTCGTCGTTGAGCGGGATGACCCGCACCTGTTCCGGCGAGAGCCAGGTCGGGAAGTCGCCCGCGAAGTGCTCGATCAGGATGCCCACGAAGCGCTCCATCGAGCCGAAGGGCGCGCGGTGGATCATCACCGGGCGGTGCGGACGGTTGTCCGGCCCGATATAGGAGAGGTCGAAGCGCTCGGGCAGGTTGAAGTCGACCTGCACCGTGCCCAGCTGCCATTCGCGGCCGATCACGTCGCGCACCACGAAGTCGATCTTCGGTCCGTAGAAAGCGGCCTCGCCGGCCTCCTCGGTGAACTTGACCCCGAGCGTGGCGGCGGCGGCGCGGCAGGCGGCCTCGGCCTTGTCCCAGTTCTCCTTGGCGCCCGTGTACTTCTGCGAGTCAGGGTCGCGGAGACCGACGCGCACGCGGTAATCTGAGAGACCCAGCGTGCTGAGCACCACCTTGACCAGCTCCAGGCAGCCGAGGACCTCGCCGAGCACCTGGTCCTCCGTGCAGAACAGGTGGGCGTCGTCCTGCGTGAAACCGCGGACGCGCGTCATCCCGTTGAGTTCGCCGGACTGCTCCCAGCGATAGACCGTGCCGAACTCGGCGAGGCGCACCGGCAGGTCGCGGTAGGAATGGGGCTGGGAGGCGAAGATGCGGATGTGGTGCGGGCAGTTCATCGGCTTCAGCAGGAAGCCCTGAACCGTGCCTTCCGAGAGACGGTTCGTGAGTTCGCCGCAGCCGCAGCCCTCCTTGGCGAGCAGCTCCATGGCCTCGCGCTCCACCAGCGGCGGGAACTGCGCGTCCTTGTAATAGGGGAAGTGTCCCGACGTGCGGTAGAGGTCGAGATTGCCGATGTGGGGCGTGAAGACCTGCTTGTAGCCCGTGCGGAAGAGGTGTTCCGAGATGAAGTCCTGGAGCTGCTGGCGGACCACCGCGCCGTTGGGCGTCCAGAGGATCAGCCCCTGGCCGACCTTCTCATCGATGTGGAACAGCTTCAGCTCCTTGCCCAGACGACGGTGGTCGCGCTTCTTGGCCTCCTCGGCCCGGGCGAGCGCCTGCTCGAGCTCGTCCTTGGTCGGATAGGCCGTGCCGTAGATGCGCTGCAGCTGGCGGTTCTTCTCATCCCCGCGGTGGTAGGCGCCGGCGACGTGGAGCAGCTTGAATGCCTTGACCTGGGACGTGTAGCGCACGTGCGAGCCCGCGCAGAGGTCGAGGAACTCGCCGTTGCGGTAGAACGAGATCTGCTCGCCCGCGGGGATGTCCGCGAGACGGCCCGGCTTGTAGCGCGTCTGGCCCGTCTCGGCGATGAGCCGTTCGGCTTCCTCGCGGGAGCACTCCATCCGCTCGAACTTCTGGTTCTCCTTGGAGATCCGGCGCATCTCCTCCTCGATCTTCACCAGGTCCTCGGCCGTGAACGCATGGTCCAGGTCGAAGTCGTAGTAGAACCCCTGTTCCGTGGGGGGGCCGATGTCCAGCTGGGCCTGCGGGAAGAGCCGTCGCACCGCGGCGCCGAGCATGTGGGCGGCCGAGTGGCGCAGCTCCTCGAGGGGGGTCATCTGGGGCCGGTAGGACATGAAGTGGGAAAGGAGCCCTTTCGCTAGGGACTCCATCGCCTCAGGGCAAGGACGGAGGCGGTCAGGCCTTCTTCAGGTCGTAGCCGTCCTTGCGGTCGACCATTGTCCAGCCGAGCGCCGTGAGCTCCTGCCGCAGCCGGTCGGCCGCGGCGAAGTCCTTGGCCTGCTTGGCGGCCCAGCGGCGGGCGCCGAGCTCGGCGACCGCGGCGGGGACCTCGTCGGCCTTGCGTTCCTGGAAGAGCGTGAGACCCAGCGTCCAGAGGATGCGGGCCAGACCGCAGACGTCCTGACGGGCCAGTTCGGGCGTGAGCTCGTCCTTTGAGCCGGCGACCGCGAAGACCTGGCCCAGGCAGCCCGGGACATTGAGGTCCTGACAGAGCGCCTCCCAGGCGGGAGCGAAACGTCCCCACGTGGCGGCGGTCTCGCGGACCTCGGGCGGGGCGAACTCCTTGCGGGTGAAGCCGGCGGCCTGCAGGAGACGGTCGGCGAAGCGCTCCAGCTTGCCGAGCGCACTGCGGGCGTTCTCGAGCCCTGAGAACGTGAAGTTGAGCGGCGTGCGGTAGTGACCGGCGATGAGCGCGTAGCGCACCTCGGTCGGCGTGAAACCCTTCTCCACCAGCTCGTCGAGCGTATAGAGGTTGCCCTTGCTCTTGGACATCTTGTCGCCCTCCACCATCAGGTGGGCGCTGTGGAACCAGTGGCCTGCGAAGCCCTTCACCCCCGTGGCGCATTCCGACTGCGCGATCTCGTTCTCGTGGTGCGGGAAGCAGAGGTCGACCCCGCCCCCGTGCAGGTCGAACGTCGCGCCGAGGTGGGCGAGCGACATCGCCGAGCATTCGATGTGCCAGCCCGGGCGCCCGTCGCCCCAGGGGCTCGGCCAGCGATTGGCGCCGTCCTCGGGCGACCAGGCCTTCCAGAGGGCGAAGTCGCGGATCGACTCCCGGTCGTATTCGTCTGCGACGTTGGCCTCGCCGGCGCTGTTCGTCGACTGCGAGCGCAGCTTCGTGGCGTCGATGCGGCTGAGCTTACCGTAGTCGGGGCAGGTGCAGACTTTGAAGTAGACCGAGCCGTCGGCGGCCGCGTAGGCGTGGCCGCGGTCGACCAAGGAGCGGATCATCTCCACCTGCTGGGGGATGTGGGCGACGGCGGACGGCTCCACGTGCGGGCGGAGGAGTCCGAGCGCATCGCAGTCTCGGTGGTATTTCTCCGTCCAGCCCCGCGTGAACTCGGCGAGCGGCTGGCCGGCTTTGACCGAACCCAGGATCGTCTTGTCGTCGACGTCCGTGATGTTGCGCACGTGCCGGACCGGGAGTCCGTCCGTCTCGAGCGCGCGGCGCAGCACGTCCTGGAGGATGAACGTGCGGAAATTGCCAATGTGGGCGGGCCCGTAGACCGTCGGCCCGCAGCAGTACATCCCGAAGACCTTGCCGTCCGGGCGGAGCAGCAACGGCCGCGTCTCGCGGCTCATGGTGTCGTGGAGGAAGACCGGCATCGCCTCTGCCTACCGCAGGCCGGCCCGGGCGGGCGAGAGGAAACCGCCGTCAGTGGGCGCTGACGCTCACCCAATCGACCAGCATGCGGGCCGGCGGGAACGGCTTCGAGCCGTCGGGCGGACCGGCGAAACCGCCCCCCACCGCGACGTTGAGCACGAGATGGAACGGCCGGTCGAACGGCGCGGGGAAAGGTCCGCCGGCCGAGTGCCATTCCCGGAGCTCATGAACCATCACGTCGTCGACGTACCAGCGGAACACGTCCTTCTCCCATTCGACGGCGAAGCGGTGGAAGTCTTGCGTGAAATCTCCCTTCGGCAGCTTCCATACCTTGGTCGTACTGCGGTTGTGCGGCCAGGATCCCCCGAAGTGGAGCGTCGTATGGACCGTGTCGGGCTCCTGGCCCTTGAATTCCATGATGTCGATCTCGCCCGAGGCGGCCCACATGCCGTAGCTGTCGCGCGTCGGCAGCATCCAGAACGCCGGCCAGACCCCGCGGCCGCCGGGCAGCCGGGCCGACATCTCGAAGCGCCCGTGAAGCCATTCCGCCCGGCGCCGCGTGCGGATGCGCGCGGAGGAGTACTCCCTGACCGTGCCGGCGATGTTGACCGGTTCGCGTCGCGCCTCGATGACCAGCCGGCCGTCCTCGACCCGGAGATTCTCTGGACGGTCGAGGTAGTACTGAAGCTCGCTATTGCCGCCCCCGTGGCCGTTCTCCTCCGCGGCCCACTTGGTCCAGTCGAGGTCCCTGCCGCCGAAGTCATCGCGCCAGACCTCCTTCCATCCCGCGGCGGAAAGCGGGGCGGACAGCAGGGCCAGCAAGAGGCAGAGACGCATGACCGGACATTGGACCCGGACGGCCGCGCCGCCAGCCTGATGACGCAGAAACGGCTTCCTTCCCATCCGGGGCGATAGCAGGATGCCCCTCCCCATCCCCACCCAACATGAGAATCGGAACCAAATCCCTCCACGCCGGCCAGAAGCCCGACCCCGCGACCGGGTCGCGGGCCGTGCCCATCTACCAGACCACCAGCTACCAGTTCCGGGACTCGGAGCACGCAGCAAACCTCTTCGCCTTGAAGGAGCTCGGCAACATCTACACCCGCATCATGAACCCGACCACCGACGTGCTCGAGCAGCGCGTCGCGGCCCTCGAGGGCGGCAGCGGGGCCCTGGCCCACGCCTCCGGCCAGGCCGCGATCACCGCGGCCATCCTGAACATCGCGGGAGCGGGCGACCACATCGTGTCCGTGTCCCAGCTCTACGGAGGCACCTACAACCTCTTCCACTACACCCTGCCCAAGCTCGGCATCGAGGTGTCCTTCGTGGACGGCGACGACCCTGAGAACTTCCGCAAGGCCGTGAAGAAGAACACCAAGGCCTTCTACGGCGAGGGCCTGGGCAACCCCCGCCTCAACATCTTCCCCTTCGCCGAAGTCGGCCGCATCGCGAAGGAGGCCGGCGTGCCCCTGATCATCGACAACACCGCCCTCTCGCCGTATCTCAACCGCCCCTTCGAGCACGGCGCCAACGTCGTCGTCCACTCCGCGACCAAGCACATCGGCGGCCACGGCACCTCCATCGGCGGCATCGTCGTCGACGGCGGCAACTTCGACTGGGGCAACGGGAAGTTCCCCGGCTTCACCGAGCCCGACCCCTCCTACCACGGCCTGCCGCACTGGGAGGCCTTCAAGGCCTTCCCGCCCTTGGGCGGGGCCAACGTGGCCTTCATCCTCAAGATGCGCCTGCAGTTCCTGCGCGACGTCGGCAGCTGCCTCTCGCCCTTCAACGCCTTCCTCCTCCTGCAGGGACTCGAGACCCTGCACCTGCGCATGGAGCGCCACTGCTCCAACGCCCTGAAGGTCGCGCAGTACCTCGAGTCCCACCCCAAGGTGAAGTGGACCAACTATCCCGGCCTTAAGTCCTCCAAATACCATGACCTCGCCAAGAAGTACCTCACCGGCGGCTTCGGCGCCCTGGTCGGGTTCGGCCTGAAGTCGGGTCTCGAGGGCGGGCGCAAGTTCATCGACTCCCTCGCCCTGCACAGCCACGTGGCGAACATCGGCGACGCCCGCTCTCTCGCGATTCATCCAGCGTCCACCACCCACTCCCAGCTCACTGCCGAGGAGCGCCAGACCGCCGGCGTGACCGACGACTACGTGCGCCTCTCGGTGGGCATCGAGGACGTCGAGGACATCATCGCCGACCTCGAACAGGCCCTGGCGAAGGCCTGAGCGCATCGCCTGCGCTCCGCACAGGGGCGGGCCTCCGGGCCCGCCCTTTTCCTTTTTCAAAAACCGAAGAAGGCCCGCGCGTTGCGCGTCGAGACCTCGGCGACCTCATCGGCCGGCAGTCCGAGCACCTCGCCAGCGAGCGCGGCGATCTCCGGGAGCGACGCGGGCGTGTTCTCCTTCCCGCGGATCGACTGAGGGGCGAGATAAGGCGAATCGGTCTCAAGCATGAGGCGAGCCAGCCCCTGGGCCTTGAGCGCCTCGCGAACCAGTGGCGATTTCGGGTACGTCACCGTGCCCGTGAAAGACCCCCTGCCCCCGCGCCGGTTGAGTTCGCGCATCTGGTCGGGCCCGCCGGCGAAACAGTGGAAAACCACCTTGGACCAGTCCACGCCGGAAGCGTCGATGAGCCGCACGCAGTCCGCGAAGGCGGCGCGCGAGTGGACGACCACCGGGCAGCCGAACTGTCGGGCGAGGGCGAGCTGACGGGCGAAGGCCTCCTCCTGCCAGGCCTTGACGCGGGCGGCCTCCGCCGGATCTGCAGGCAGGCGGAAGTGGTCGAGCCCGATCTCCCCGAGCGCGACCGGCTCCGTCGCGTCGGCGAAGAAAGGCGAGAGAGCGGTCACCTTGTCGTCCCAGCCCTCGTCGACGTGGCAGGGATGCAGGCCGACGGTGTGACGGAAGAAGTCCGGGTGCGCCGCGGCGAGGTCACGGTATTCCGCCCAGTCGTCGAGGTCCGTGCCGATGGCGACCGCAGCCTCGACCCCGGCGGCGCGTGAGGCGGCGATCCAAGGCCCGATCCGCCCCGCCCGCAGGGCGGAGGCCGGATGACAGTGGGAGTCGAGCAGGCGCACGAAGCCATTACGCCCCCGGCGGGGACGGGCGCAAGCGCCGTCGCCTTGCCAAGCGCGCGGACCGCCCCACCCTGCCCGCATGCGCCACTGGCTGATGAAATCCGAGCCCGACGAGTTCTCCTTCCAGGAGCTGAAGCGGCGCGGGCGAGAGCCGTGGACCGGCGTGAGGAACTACCAGGCTCGGAATTTCCTGCGCGCGTGCGCGGCGGGAGACATCGTCCTCTTCTACCATTCCAACTGCGCCGAGCCCGGCGTCGTCGGCCTCGCGTCCGTCTCCAAACCCGCGTGGCCCGACCCAACGCAGTTCGACCCCAAGTCCGACTACCACGACCCGAAGTCGAAGCGCGAGGATCCCCGCTGGAGCTGCGTCGAGGTGAGGCACCTCCGGGATTTCCCACGCGTCGTGACCTTATCGGACCTGCGGACGCATCCCGCCCTGCGCGGCATGCTGATCCTTCGTCCCGGCAACCGGCTGTCCGTCACGCCCGTCACCGCGGCGGAGGCGAAGGCCGTCGAATCGCTCGCCCGGCGCTGAATCAGGAGCCCCCGCCCGACCTGGACGCGTGGCTCGACTGGGAATGCGAGTGCCCCGGGGGATGGACGCGGGGCGAACGCTCCATCAGCCACCAGATCGCGGCGGCCATGGCCCCGGCGCTGGCGAAGCGCAACGCCATGACCGGGAACGAGGACGAGGCGACGGCCCAGCCCTCGCGAGTCCACTGGGTCGTGAACTCCATCACCAGGAAGATCATGGACCATTTCACGAACACCTGCCGGGTCCGCCGCGGCCGGGGGTCGGTGCGCAGCAGGAAGAGGCACAGGCCGAAGAATGGCAGCAGCAGGAACCAGCCGTTGGTCTGCATGTCGAGCAGCGTGCCGTCGAGGGCGGCCTGGAACGTGGTGCCCTTCTCGGTGTGGGCACGCAGCAGGAGCGCGAGCCCGACGGCGAAGGTCACCAGCTGGAGCTGCAGGAAGAGCTTGGCCTTGCGACGGAGCCTGAGGAATCGGAGGAGGCCCATGGCGGCGAGCGTGACGAACGGAGACCGGCGGGCAAGCCCAGTCAGAGGTCCGGATCCGGGGGAAGCAGGAGCGCCAGGAAGGCCGCGGGAAGGAAGAGAAACGACGCGTAGAGCAGCACCGAGCTGAAGTCGCCGACCTTGGCGAAGAGCCCGAAGAAGACCGTGCCCGCGGCGGCGAAAACACGCCCGATGTTGTAGCTGAAACCGGCGCCCGTCGTGCGCAGCAGCGTCGGGAAGAGCGGCGGCAGCGCCATCGTGAAGAGCCCGAACACGCCCTGGCAGAAACCGACCGCGGCGTAGAGCGCGAGCGTGACTTCAAGCCCCCACGGCCGGGCGAACGTGAGCGCCATCAGCGCGAAGTAGGCGAGGAAGAACGCGCCGAGCGTGCGCGCGTAACCGAACCGGCGCGCGGCCCAGCCGGAGGCGAAGTTGCCGAGCACCGAGGCCGCGATGACGCAGAACAGCGCCTTGGCCGTGACGGCCGCCTGGGCCGAGGGATCCGGGGCCACCTGGGGATGCGTGCGGATGAAGGCCTGCTGCCAGAACATGAAGCACCAGTGGCCGGTGAGGGAGATGGCGCAGAGTGCGGAGGCCAGCAGGGTGGTGCGCCGGCTGCCCGTCGCGAACAGGTCCGTGACGGGCGGCGTCACGCGCCGATCCTGGGCAGACTTCCATTCCTCCGTCTCGGGCACCTCCTTGCGGATCCAGAGGGTGACGAAGGCGGGCAGCACCCCGATGAGGAAGACCCAGCGCGGCTCGTAGCCGGGCACGATCCTCAGCAGCTCCACGGAGAGGATGGCCGCCAGGATGCCGAAGTTCACGGCGCACTGGAGCACCGCCGCGATCCAGGGCCGCCACTTCTTCGGCCATGTCTCGGAAAGCAGGGAGGCGCCCACCGCCCATTCGCCGCCGATGCCCAGGGCGGCCAGGAAGCGGAAGATCATTAGGTGCCACCAGTTCTGGGCGAAGAACGACAGCCCGGTGAAGAGCGCGTAGGTCAGGATGGTGAGCACGAGAGCCCGGCTGCGGCCCAGCCGGTCGCCGATGACGCCGAAGAAGGCGCCGCCGAGGGCCCAGCCGAGGAGGAAGGCCGCCTGGATGAGCGAGCCATAGCGGGCCACCGAGGGGTCTTGCTCCGGAACCACGAGCAGCTGGGCCACGAACACCGTGGCGACGAGGGTGTAGAGGTGCAGGTCCAGACCGTCGAAGAACCAGCCCAGCCAGGCCGCCAGGCCCGACTTACGCTGGTGCGAGGTCAGCTCGCTCAGCCTGGTCGCCTCGGCGGGAGCCTGCGTCATCGGTCAACGGAGGCCGGTCACTTCTTGGCGGCGGCCTTCTTGACGGGGGCCTTGGCCTTGGGCGGGGCGGACGGGACGTAAGGCTGGTTGGTCATGGCGCCCGGAGCGACCTTCATGAGATTGGGCGAGAGGTCGGGCGCCTTGGCGTCGCCCAGAGCCCACTTGAGGCCGCCGGTGAGGATCTGGCGGAAGGTCGGGTTGGTCCAGACGTCTTCGCGGTGGCCCATGGCGGTATAGAACACCCTTCCCTTGCCCTCCTGACGGGCCCAGCAGTTGGGGAACGGCGGCCGCTTGTAGTCGTCGCCCTCCAGGGGCGGGTCGTTGAATACCGTCAGGACATGGATGTCAGGGCGGAAGTCCTTGAGCGTGTACCATTCCTCCATGAACGAGAAAGAGTCGCCGAGCCCGGCGAAGCCCGGGAACGAAGGGTCCACGATGCGGTTGACCCCGGCCTGCTGCTTGCCGTGGCGGATGAATTCGGCGCCCAGGAAGCAGACGTAGGGGTCGGCCCCATCGCCGTGATTGCGGAAACGCTCCGGACCTTTCTGCGACTCATTGTCGGTATGGAACGTGTCGGAGGCCGAGTGCGTGCCCACGAAGCCCTTGCCGCCCCGCACGAAGTCGAAGATCGCCTGCTTGCCCGCGGCGGTCATGGGAGGGTTCTTGTCGGTGCCGGGTTCGAGGAGGTTGCCCGTCGTGTAGAACATCAGGGCGTCGAACTGCGCGAGGTACTCGGGCGAGAACTTCGAGCCGTCCTTCGAGAAGACGAAGCTGATGCCGCCGGCCGCGCCGAGCTCGAGGAGCTGCTTCTCGGCGAAGCTGGGCTGGCCCTTCTTCCAAGAGATGACCTCGTGCTCGTAGCCCGAGGACTTGGTGAAGAAGAGGACCTTGCGGGCCGGGGCGTCGGCGGCGAGCGCGACGGCGCCGACCGCGAGGAACAGGAGTCGGGAGATCATGGGGAGAACCCATTCAGCCCCGGGGCGCCCGGACGGGCAAGCGCCTTCGTTCAGGCGGGGAAGCGACGCCGGGGCGCGGGCAACTCGCGCCGCACTTCCTCGAGACGCAGACCGAAGCCCGGACCCACGAGCGTGCCGCCGTCGACCATGCCGTCTCGCCGGCGGTAGAGCCCGGGATGGACCTCGGCCTCGGCGGAAGAGGCCTCCGGGTAGAACTGCATCGAATTCGTCTCCACGCCCGCGATCGTCGGGGCATGGGCGGCGAGGAGCAGGTGGGTCATCTGGGCCACCATGGGGTTGGTGAGGTCCTGCACCATCAGGCTCATGCCGTGGGCGCGGGCCCAGCAGAGGCTGAGCAGAGCGCCCGTCTGCGTCTTGCAGGTCTTGAGGGCGACGCCGGTCCAGCCGAGCTCACGGCCGAGGCGCACCAGCCGCCAGTCGTGCGCGCTCTCGTCGAGGAACAGCGGCGTCCGCGCGCTGACGGTGCGCACGTCGATGGGATGGTCCTCGAGCTCGTAGGGGAAGGGCTGCTCGACGTAGCTGAGGCGAAGCCAGAGGTCGGGCAGCTCGGCCTTGACGCGGTCGAGGACGCCGTTGACGTAGGCGGGGTCGGTCACCGTGCAGTTGAAGTCGGCGGTGAACAGGCTGACGCCGAGCGGAATGCCGACCTCGGCGACCCTGCGCAGACGCTGGAAATCCCATTCCGCGTCGTCGCCGCGCAGCTTGACCTTGAGGGCCGTGAGGCCGTCGCGGCGGATCCAGGCGTCGAGGGACGACGGATAGCCGTCGTCGGGGCCCGCCCCGGCGGCTTCGGCTTCGGTGAGATGATCGAGCCCGCCGACGAGGTGCCAGGCCAGCAGGCGCGTCTCGGGCGCGGGACGGAAGAAGTCGGCCGGGTAGCGGCCGGCGAAGGAGACTTCGGGCGCGTCCGGGGCCGGCTGGAGGTAGGCCGAGAGGTCACGGTTCATCCACGGGGCGCGGTAGGTCAGGTACGTGGGCGTGCGGTTGACCCGGCCGTAGGCGTCATGCAGCGCCAGGTCGAAGGCCGAGGCGCAGACCAGCGCGGCCAGCGTGGGCATGCGGACCCCGCGGGGCAGCGTCGCGTTGAAGGCCTCACGCAGCCTGGGCAGTACGGCCTCCAGGAAGTCATGTCCGATCTCCATCGCGTGACCCGAGCCGGGGAACTGCGCGTAGGCGTCGGTGAGCATGTCGCAGAACTCCTCGAGCGCGCGGCGTCTCGCCTCATAGGGCACCGTGGAGGAGGGCCAGACCCACTGGACCGAAAGCGGCGTCTCGCCCCAGCCCTCGGCGCGGGTCCCGTCCGCACGGGAGACCGTGAGGGCGACGCGGCAGCAGGAGACGGAGGTCACCGTCTCCGTGCCGAACTTGAGCGGTACGCGCGTGCGCACCGGCAGCGCGTGCCAGCGGACGGCCCTGATGCGCACGTCATGAGGGCCGGACATCGGTCAGTCCTCCAGGGGACGGCCGCCGGTCTCGCGGGCGAGGAGCGGCGCCAGGATTCCAAGCAGGTAGACGAGGGTCACGGCGGCGGCGGCGCTCTGGTAGCCTCCGAGCCGCTCGACCAGGAATCCCGAGAACACCACGAAGGGGATCGCAACGATGCGGCCGGCGTTGAAGCAGATGCCCTGCCCCGTGGCCCGGATGCGGGTGGGGAACAGCTCGGGGAGGTAGAGCGGGAAGAAGCCGAAGAAGGCGGCGGTGGTGCCGCCGAGGAGGAGGATCTTCAGCATCATGAGGGCGCCCCACTCCGCGGGCGTCCGGTACAGCCAGAAGCAGGCGGCAAGCGCGAAGCAGCTCAACAGCTGGTACCCGCGGCGCCGGGGCAGCGGCGCGAGCAGGACCGGCGCGAGGAAGGTCCCGATGCAGGCACCGACCGAGAGGATGGCCATCGCATAGGCCTTGGCGCGGGGATTGCCCTCGCCCGCCAGTGACTCGACCCAGAGGCTCACCCACTGCACAGCCCCCCAGGTCCCGATGTTGACGATCGAGGTCAGCAGGATCGCCGCGAAAGCGGCCCCGCGGCGCTCGGGTCCGAAGACTTCGGCGATCTTGGAAGGGCCCCGGACGGCGGACTCGGACCGCACGGCCTGCTTCCAGCGCTCCGATTCAGGCACGAAGAGCCGCACCAGCAGAGTGAGGATCGCCGGACTAGCCCCGATCAGGAAATGGACCCTCCACGTCTCCGCCGTGGCGGGATAGAGCAGGCCCACGACCCCCACGAGGACGTAGCCGGCGTTGGCCGCCATGCCGATCGCCCCCGCCATCTTGGAACGGTGGCGTTCGGGCCAGACCTCCATGACCAGGGCGACCCCGAGGGCCCATTCGCCCCCCATGCCGAGCGACGCGAAGAAGCGGAACACGAGGAAGTGCCATGGCTCTTGGGCGAAGTAGCACAGTCCGCTGAACAGGGAGTAGAACAGGATGCTGAGCGACATCGCCCGGACACGGCCGATCCGGTCGCCAAGCCAGCCGAAGGCCGCGCCCCCGAGGGCCGCGCCGAGAAGGTAGGCGGAGGTGATCCAGCCCATCCAACCGCCCACCCAGCCCTTGGCGGCCTGGGCCCCCTGGCCGACGACCTCGGGAGGCACCATGCTGTTGAGGGCAGGGCTGGCCAGCATGGGGAAGATGCCCTGCTCGAATCCATCCATCATCCAGCCAAGGAAGCCGGCCAGCAGGGTCATCTGCATGGCGCGCGTGACGGGAGATGGGGAGGACTCCTTCATGTGGCACCTTCTGCACCTAAACTCATGATGAGACAAGGAGCGTTTTGGCCGGGCGCTGCGAAACGACTTGGACTCCCGCCGTCCGCTCTGCAACTTTTGCGGGCGATGGAAAGTCCCGTCACGAGGCCGGAGGAGCTGAAGCCGCACACACCGTGGTGCGACACCGTCTGGGCCTGGACCTCGGAGGAGTCCATGGCCGACCACCGGACGCGCTCGCGGCTCTGCGCGGCCGCCCTCCTGCCCTTCCGCGACCGACGGCCCGACTGGGACGGCTTCGTCGCCGCCCTGGCCTGGAGCTACGCCGCGGCCGAGCGGCACGGCGTCGAGCTCGTGCCTGTCCTGAACGCCGACACCGGCTACATCTTCGATCTCGACGAAGGGCTCTACGCCGAAGTCCTCCGACGGTTCCGCGCCGCCTTCCCCGGCCGGAAGTTCGTCGCAGGCGTGACCGCGCGCGGAGCCGGGGAGGACGGCGAGTTCCGGGCGGAGCGCTACCGGCCGCTCATGGACATCGTACAGGCTCATGAGAACTGTGAGGTCATGATCATGACCTCCAAGGGCCTGAACTCCCTCGACCCCGAACGGCGCCGCGACGGCTACTACCGCATCGCCGAGTGGCTCGTCCGGCCCGGCATCGTGCACGCCCTCGAGCCCTCCTTCGTGCCGTGGGCCACACCCTACGGCCCCTGGCTCCTGTGGCAGCTGGCCACCCACCCGAAGTTCGTCGGCGGCAAGATCAGCACCCTCGATGAACCGCACTTCCTCTACTGGTCGGCGATGTGCCGCGACCTCCGCCCGGACTTCCAGCCCCACAGCGGGGACGACTTCGGCATCGCGACCGCCGTCAAACTTGGCCGCCCCCTGCTCATCGGAGCCGCCAGCAGCGCCGCCCCGCTGATCTGCGCGGCCAAGGACATGTGGCTGCATGACGACGTCCCGGGCAAGCGGGCCGTGACCGGCCGAGGCCCGGGCCATTTCGACACCCGGGTCTACAAGCTGCTCGAGGCCCTGCAGTCGCTCGAAGACCAGGTGTTCCGCCTGGACGCCCGCGGCAGCGCGGCCGCCTACAAGCACAGCACCGCCCACGTCCTGCACGCCCTCGGCGTCATCGCCGCACCCGAAGCGCATCCGGACTGCAGGGACCTGCGCGGCGACGACGAGGCGGCGCGGATGACCGAGGCCCTCCTCCGTGCGCGACGCGTCGCCGAGCGTCTGGGCATCCGACTTTGACCATGGCCCAAGCCTTCAAGCTCACCCGCGTGGGCTCCCTCAAGACCCCGGTCGAATTCCGCGCGCACTGCGCCTCCGTCGGCGCGGACATCCCCGTCGCCGACGCGCTTCGACCCGGGCCTGACAACCCGCTACTGCGGCCACTCGAAGGCGTGCGAATCAACGGACGCGTCCCGGGCAACCGCATCGCCATCCACCCGATGGAGGGCTGGGACGGCACGACGACCGGCGGCGTGACCGACGAGATGCGCCGGCGCTGGCGGCGCTTCGGAGCGAGCGGGGCGAAGATTGTCTGCGGGGCCGAGGCCATGGCCGTGCGGGCCGACGGACGGGCCAATCCCAACCAGCTGGTCCTCGTGCGCGAGAACCTCGATGGCGTCGCCGAGCTCGTGCGCATCCTGCGCGAGGAGCACGCCGCCCGCTGGGGCACGGCGGACGACCTCGTCGTCGGCTTCCAGCTCACCCACTCCGGCCGCTTCTGCCGCCCGCACGACAAGAAGCGGTGGGAGCCGCGCGTCGCCTTCCGGCACCCGATCCTGGACCCACGCTTCAACGTGACCGACGACGCGCAGGTCCTGACCGACGGCGACGTCGACGACCTCGTCGCCGCCTACGTCGCCGCCGCCCGGCTCGCGCGCGAGGCCGGCGCGGACTTCGTCGACATCAAGCACTGCCACGGCTACCTGCTGCACGAGTTCCTGGGGGCGCACACGAGGCCCGGAAGGTTCGGCGGCTCCTTCGAGAACCGCACGCGCGTCCTGCGCGACATCGTCGCCGGCATCCGGGCGAACGGCAATCCGATCGACCTGGCCGTGCGGCTCAGCCTCTACGACATGGTGCCGCACCGGCCCGACCCCGCGCTGTCCGCGCCCGGCCGGCCGGGACCGGGCGTCCCCGAGGAGCACGCCCATCTCCTGCCCTATCGGTACGCCTTCGGCTGCGACCCCGCCGACCCGACCCGCGTCGACCTCACGGAGACGTTCCGCTTCGTCGAGCTCCTCGGCGAGCTCGGCTTCAAGCTGCTGAACACCACCGCAGGATCCCCCTACTACAACCCCCACCTCCAGCGTCCTGCGGCCTACCCGCCCAGCGACGGCTACCAGCCGGCGCACGATCCGCTCGTGGAGGTGTCGATGCAGGTCGCCGCGGTGAAGGCGCTCAAGGAGCGCCTGCCCGCCGGCATGGCCGTGGTCAGCTCCGGGCTCAGTTATCTGCAGGAGCACCTGCCGGCCGTGGCGCAGGAACTGCTCGATCGCAGGTGGACCGACTCCGTCGGGATCGGACGCGCCGTCCTCAGCTACCCTGCGATGCTGGCCGATGCGGCCCACAATGGGACGTTGGAGACCAGGCTCATCTGCCGCACCTTCAGCGACTGCACCACCGCCCCCCGCAACGGCCTCGTGAGCGGCTGCTACCCGCTGGACAAATTCTACACGGCGCGGCCCGAGTTCCAGCGGCTCAAGGAGATCAAGCGCGGCGGCTGAGCGCGCTCAGGGTCGCTCGAAGACCAGCAGGTGCTGCCACGGGAGCCCGGCGCGGGACTCCACGAACCTGAAGCCGCAGGCCTCGAACTCCTTGCGCGCCTGGGCCTCGGTCATCTTGTGCAGCCGCTTGATGGGCACCTGGGCGTCCTCCGCCCGGTACTCGAGGAGGTAGATGCGTCCCTTCGGACGCAGCGCCTTGAGGATCGAGGCGAGCATCTCGGCCGGATGCGAGAACTCGTGGTAGGCGTCGACCATGAGCGCCGCATCGAGCGAGCCGGCGGGCAGGCCGATGCCGTCGACCGATCCGAGCCGGCCCTCCACGTTCTTCACCTTAAGCTCCCTCGCCTTCGCGGAGAGGAACTCCAGCATCTCCGGCTGGATGTCCACGCCGATGACCCTTCCCTTCGGCACCTTGGGAGCGAGACGGAAGGCGTAGTAGCCCGAGCCGACGCCGATGTCGGCGACCACGGCGTCCGGAGCAAGCTTGAGCAGCTCGATGGCCTTCAACGGAGCCTCCTCGCGCTCCCGCTCCGTGCGCTCAAGCCAGCCGATACCCGGATGGCCCATGACGTGGGAAATCTCCCGGCCCATGAACACCTTGCCGATGCCGTCCGGCGAGGCCTTGCTTTCGGTGTAGGCGGGCGGGGGCGAGGCCAGGAGAACCGCGCCGCAGAAAGCGATGACCGTCGCCGGGAGGCGGGCCGCCCTCACTTGGCCGAGGATGAGCACTTGCAGGACTTGCAGGTGCAGGCCTTGGCGTCAGAGCAGCAGTCGCAGCAGCAGGAGGAGGCGCAGGCGGTCAGGAGGCAGGCGGCCAGAATCGAAAGGAACAGGGAGGTTTTCATGCCGACAGCAAATGGCCATCCCCCTGTTTTGCAAGCGATTGAAACAAAGGAGGGGTTGCCGAACAGGGCCTTTTACCTATCATTCACAAAGTGCCCACCAGTCCATCAGCCCGGCCGGACGGAGCAGATTCGGCTCGTGCCGGCTTCAGCCTGGTGCTTTCGCTCACGGTGATGGCCTTGCTGGTGCTGACCGTGATCAGCATCGCGGCCTTCATCTCCATCGAGGCGCGACTGACCGTGCAGCATCAGCTGGGCACCCGCGCCCGCCTCAATGCGCTCGCCTCCCTGCGTCTCGCCATCGGCCACCTGCAGCAGGAGGCCGGGCCTGACCGCCGAGCCACCGCACGCGCCGACCTCACCCAGCCCGGCGTCTCCGCGAGCGCCCTGAAGAATCCGATGTGGACGGGCGTCTGGCGCAGCGACCGCCCCGACCAGCCGCCCGCCTGGCTCGTCAGCGGTCGTGCCGACCGTGACGCCGGACTGCAGAGCGTCTCCCTTTCAGGCGAGGCCGACTACCCCGCCGGCCACTGGGCCCCCTGGCAGACGGACTACTCCCCCGAGGAGACCGAGCTCGTGAAGCTCGTGAGCCTCGGCAGCGCGACGGGCGTCGAGACGGTCACGCCCGTCTCCGGCGACGCGTTCAGTTTCGACAAGCCCAGCGGCCTGGTCCACTTGCCCCCGGTGCGCATGCCGGACGAAGACACGGGCGGACGCTACGCCTACTGGATCGGCGACGAAGGGGTGAAGGCGCGCATCAACCTGCTCGAGCCGCGCAGCGCCGGCCTGGCCAACACCATCGGCAATCTGAGCGCCCTGCGCAGCCCGCTCAGGGCCGGCTTCGAGCTGCTGGCCGGTCTCGACGCGCTCGGTGCGCCCGCCGAACTCGCCCAGGTGGGCTCCGTCAAGGGCCTGGCGAACCTGAACGGCTTCGTCAGCGGCGGAGAGCCCGGGGGCACGCCTGCCCTCAACGCACGGCGTCTCTTCCATGAAGTCAGCATGACCTCGGCGGGCGTGCTCGCGGACTCCTACAACGGCGGCCTCAAACGGGACCTCTCGCTCGTCTTCGAACTCAACGACAATGACTTCGCCCGCACCGAGTTCGGGTCCGGCGTGAGCGGCGCAGCCGTGACCATGACCCATTCCGGCACCGCGGCGATGACGATGGGCATCCCCCTCAACGGCAACATCGTGCAGGTCGCCCCCGTGTTCAACCGCCTAGCGCCCGAAGGCAACGTGCGCGGCCCGACCTGGTGGACCCTGCGCACCTTCTACCGTCTGCACAAGGAGCTCGGGTGGGCCGGAGTCAAAATCCAGACCGCGCCCGGAGACACCGCCGGATGGGGCACGGCGGCGGCCCCCGTCGCGCGCGCCCGCACCTTCTACCCCAACGTCCAGAGACTCCATCCGACCCCGGGAGGCGGCCAGGACAACAACATCCGGCGCAGGCTCTACACCTACTCGGACGTCTTCAACGGAGACCAGACCTCGCCGCTGAACCCCAACGTCGTCGACACGGGCACCATCTTCGACATCAGCTACCGTCCCGTCCCGCGCCCCGTCGCCGTCGCCGTCACGCCCTACGTGCACCGCGTCAGCGCCGTCTTCGGCGTCACCCGCAGCACCGTCCGCGCGCGTGGCAAGGACGTGCCCGTGCTCAACCTCTCGGTGGTGCCGCTGGTCGTGCTCCACAACCCCTTCAATGTCGCGATCACCTCCGCCTCCCCGGACCAAGGGAACACCGACAAGTATTCCATGGCCCTGTCCTTCTCCGACATGGACCAGTGGACCCTGCGCTTCACCCGGTCCGGCGTCGCGGCGACCAGCGGGCAGTACGAGCTGCCACTCTCGGCCTTCTTCACGGGCGTGGACACCGAATCCAACAAGAACGACCTGATGCGGGCCTACCTGCCCAGCACTTTCACGCTCCAGCCCGGGGAGTTCAAGGCCTTCAGCCCGTCCAGCGAGACGCCCAACACCCGCACGCTCATCATGGCAGAGGGACTCAACCCGCTTTACGGGCTGCAGCTGCCCGATTCGGATTCAAGCGCGTGGGGCGGTTCGGGCGCAGACATCACCGACGCCGAGTCTTTCACCTTCTCCGTCATCCCCTACGGCAGCTTCCGCGTGAGACAGGCGCTCGCATGCTGGCCAGGCGACCAGCTGAAGAAGAACGCCTTCAACACCACCGCCCTCTACCACAAGTCGAGCGAGCACGCCGAGCTCTTCTACCGGAACCTCAACCCGGACAGCGAGGACCCGCCCGGAGGCTTGCCGAGCGTGGCCTTCACAGCGATACCCCTGAAAGTCGATTCGCTCACCGGCGTCCCCGGCACGCCGCTGCCCGTGACCGCGGTCGACATCGCCGCCCGGACGGGCAACTGGAGCAGCAGCCCATTCCCCGTCTTCTCCCATTCGAACCCGATGGCCGCCACCGTGCGGGCCGACGGGGCCGGTCGCACCGCGCCGGGCGGCAACAACGGGTTCCTCGGAGCCCCGCCGAGTTTCCGCGTCGGCTACCGCCGGCCCACGGGCTGGAACGACATCACCCCGCTGAACGGATCGGCCGCCTACGGGGGGTACTCGCTCGACGCCGTCGGCTCGACCCGCTCGGTGCAGCTCGAGGTACCGCTCGTGCCTGCGACGTCGCTCGCCCAGCTCGGCGACGCGGCCTTCGGCCTCCGCGACCAGCAGCCCGCCTACGGCATCGGCGGCGGCTTCGCGAGCCTGCTGGTCGACTCACGCCGGAGCTTCCAGGACAACGGACCGAACTGGACGGAGTTCGACCAGACCTATCTCCTCAACCACGGACTTTGGGACGCCTTCTACTTCTCAGGAGCGGGCCCGGTCATGAGCCGCTCCGGCACGCCCTACGAGCCCGTGGCCCCAGACGTCATTCGGCCTCCCAGCAACAACACGCCGGGGCAGGACGACGCCTACGTCGAGACGCGCCCCCTCTCCCTGCCCGACACCCCCGACGATGACGTGCTGGACGACTTCATCGCGGGGCTACGCACGCTCGGCAACCCCCGCCTGAGGCTGGTGGAGTCGTCGCAGACCGGTGACAACGCCCGACTCGCCATCGGCGACCATCGGCGCTCGGCCTCGGTGCTGATGAACGACGGCGCCTTCAACGTGAACTCCACCTCCGTGGAGGCGTGGGCGGCCCTGCTCGCCTCGGCCAAGAAGCTCGCGCTGACACAGCTCCAACCTGGGCTGCCCACGGCCGGTTCCGACGCGAGATTCCCGCGGACGCTGCCCCATGGCGAGACTTCGCAAGCGCAGGGAGCGATGACCGACGTCAGCAACTGGCAGGGCGTCGCCAGCCTGACCGACGCCCAGATCTATAAGCTCGCCGCGGCCATCGTGTCTGAGAACAAGACGCGGGCCGCCTTCAGCATCCGCGGCGAGCTCGACGCCATCAATCCACCGACGCCGAGGCTTTTCGCAGGAAAATCCTCCCCCTCCACGCCCTATCTCGGACTCTCCGAGTTCGTGAATCGCTTCCTCAGCTCCGACGCCTGGGTCGGGCGATGCGGCGCCCTGCAGGCGGCGATCTTCCGCGCCGATGCGGACCATGCGGCCGGACTCAGCGACCGCCTGGCGGGTGGCTCGCTCGGTCAGCTGAGCCAGGCGACCCTGGACCACCTCACCAACCCCAACGCCAGTTTCGCCAGCAATCCCGAGAACGGCGTGATCACGCGCGGCTCAAACCGGACGCACACCGCGCTGGGGGCTCCCGGCAACCTGCTGCAGAACGACCTCCTGAAGGTGATCGGCCCGGCCCTCGCGTCCCGATCCGACACCTTCGTCGTGCGAGCCTACGGCGACGCCGCTGAATCCTCCGGCGCGGTAGCGCGGGGTCTTCTCGAGGCCATCGTGCAGCGCCTGCCCGACTATGTCGACGAGGCGGACCCTCCGGAGAGCGGCAGCGCCGCACCGAAACCGACCTCGCTGGTCATCCCCGCTGAAAGCCAGACGGGCGAGGCCGCCCTCAGGACAGGACTGACCCAGGCAAACCGCATTTTCGGAAGGAAATTCAAAGTCATTTCCGTCCGCTGGCTGCGTCCCGACGAAGTCTGACATTAAACGCCCGTTTTAGGCTTTAAAAGACCTTGTCCTGCATTGTTTAATAAGGGAATGAGACGGATTGGAAGAAAACCGGGGTTCAGCCTCGTGCTGTCGCTGACCATCATGTCGGCGATCCTTCTGCTCGTAATCTCCCTTTCGGCGTTCATCACGATTGAGACCCGGGCGAGCAGCCAAGCCCAGGTTCGTTCCATGGCGAAACTCAACGCACTGGCGGCGATGAGGCTGGCCGTCGCGCATCTCCAGCAGGAGGCCGGGCCCGACCGAAGAGCCACCGCCAGGGCGGACTTCACCGTCACCCAGACCCAGGGGAGCCGCAACTGGTCCACGGCCAAGAACATGATGTGGACTGGAGTGTGGAGAAACGACCTCCCCGACATTCCGCCGGCCTGGCTGGTGAGCGGGCGTCATGACAGGCCCGCGGGCACCCAGTCCGTATCCCTTCATACGGTTTTCCTCCCGCACGTGCCGCCTGGCAGCTCCAACCTGAAGCCGGACTACCCCGAAGGAGTCTGGCTGCCCTGGCAGACGGACTACTATCCGCCCAGCGCGACGCTTGTCCCGCTCGTCGGAGACGCCAGCGCCGCAGGGCCGGTGGACGCCTATCCCTCGATTCTCGCCGCCCAGCCCGACCGGGTCGGCCGTCCGGACGGAAGAGTCACCCTGCCCAAGGTGCCGTTTCCGGAGGGTCAGGCCAGTTATGCCTACTGGATCGGCGACGAAGGGGTGAAGGTGAGATTTCCCCTCTCGGACCATCGCATCAGCGGTGCGACGGCCAACGACGAGACCCGGCGCGGAGCCGTCCGCTCCCCCGGCCGATTCGGACTGCAGGTCGTCGCCTCGCTCTCCGCGCTGGATCCGGACGCGGCCGACCCTCGCATCACGGCGCAGGAGGACTTCAGCCTGGCCCCTCCGGCAGGCCTGACTCCCGCCGCCGCGCTGACACTGGCGAAGGAGAACTGGACGCTGCTTTCCTACGCCTCGCGCAGCGTGCTGGCGGACAGCCATTGGGGCGGCCTCAAGGTCGACCTGTCATCCGTCTTCGAACTCAGCGACGCCCAGTTCCGCGCGACTGAATACGGGGCGGGGGCCGGGCCCTCGACTTACGCCTGGAACCCCTTCGACCATCGCGGTGGCGCCGGCAGACCGTCGCTCACGACGCCGGTCTGGACCGATGCCCGGAACCTGGTCAGGTTCATCGAGCCCGGCTGGGCCGCAGACCATTTCCTCGCCCCGACCTACACCGTCAGCGACATCACCAGGCCCGGAAGCCGCATACGAGGCCCGCTCTGGGAGGCCATCCGTGGCCACCATCTGCTGTATCGGGAAGTGGAGAGACCCGCGCCTGAGTCGCCCACCCTGAGGGCACGGGCCCACTATCCCAACACGCGGAGCCTGGCCGGACAGGTCAACATCGGGACGGCCCACTACTCCCACCTCTACAACCGGATGGACACGTCGGAGGACCCCTGGGCCTTCGATTCGATCAGGACCACGCCGGCGCCGAAGCCGATCAAGCCTGGCGTAACCCCCTACGTGGCAAGGCAGCTCCTTGTTTTCGGACTTCAGGAGGACGCTGCGTCGCGTGCGCTCCGGCTGGTGCTCTCCCCGATCACGGTCCTGCACAACCCCTACAATATCGCCCTGCGCATCCAACCGGAGATGCCAGGCGACGCCGGCATGCGCCTCTCCTTCAGGATGTGGGACGCCTGGATACTGGATCACACCTCGACGGCCGGCGGCGGCACGATCTGGTCCAAAAACCTTCTCGAGATGGCCACGCGGACCGGGGGTAGCCCCAACCGATCCGAGAGCATGAGGGTGTACATTCCGCCGGTGACCCTGGAGCCAGGAGAATTCAAGGTGTTCTCCCTCCCCGGACCCGAGCCGACGCCTTTCGACCGCATCGGCACCACCGTGGAAAGGTTCGATTTCTTGGGCGGGTTCTGGGTCGGCTGCCTTACGCCGGGGAGCGGCCCCCTCCTCCGTAACCCGAGCGACACGCTGAGCTTGCAGCTGCGCAGCTCCGGGCCCTTCTACGTCAGGCACATGATCTCCTGCTGGCCGGGGGATCGTCTGAACGAGGTCGGGAACTCCAGCGACTCGATCCTTTTCAACGCCTCGAGCGAAGTGACCGAACTGCTCTCCAACAGCATCGACTCGGGACGGAGCGGCTTCGCCCCGCCCATCACCATTCCCCCGCTCGCCGTGCTTCCGGTCGCAGGGCAGCCCCCCCAGCCGTTCGCGGTCATGGACTACGGGGTGCGCTGGTCCAACGACCCCCTTCCTTTTCCGATCTTCACCCGCTCCAACCCCACGTCCTTGATGACCAGGCCGGAGGCTACCGGCTGGGGACCGTCCAGCATGCCGTCGGGGTACGCGACGACCTCCAGCAGCTTCAAGATGCTGGTGCGCGGCATCACCGACTGGACGCAGGTGATCGAGACGGACCTGGGAGGTCGCCAGGCCTTCGGAGGGACCAGCAGCTCCTCGGCAGGCCTGACGCACGCAGTCTACACCGAGGTACCGCTCCGCCCTCCCCTTTCGCTCGCCGAATACGCCCACGCCAACGTCCATCTGCGCGACCAGGACCCGCTGCTGGCCGCAGGCAACAGCTTTGCCTCGCCCTTCATCGAGAGACATCGCGTCTGGGTCTACAGGTCGGCCCAGAACAACACCGATGTGGATCGGTCCTACCTGCTCAATGCCGCCCTCTTCGACCGGCACTTCCTCTCCGGAGTGGGTCCGGTCTGGGTGGGCGGAAGCGAAGTCACGCCGATGACCACCGTCATCGATGACTTCGCCGCCGGCAGGAGACCGCTCGCGAATCCCCGCATCAGCCTGCTGGACGGGCCCAATTCCGCCAACACCCGCAGGGCCCTGGGCTCCCATCGCACCTTTGCCTCCGCGGTGCTCCTGGACGGGGGCTTCAACGTGAACAATGTCTCCGTGGACGCCTGGGCCGCCCTGCTTGGCTCCACCAAGGGACTGCCTTCCGGCGACTCGGGCCCGAACAGCCCCGCCTTGGACGCCAACGCGCGCTTTCCGCGGGCCGTTCGTGACGCCGGGGCCGAAGCTCAGAACCGCAAGCCCTTCAGTTCGGACGAAGCCTGGGG
>JAURLX010000009.1 GCA_030830965.1 Verrucomicrobiota bacterium
CGCCTTGCTGGTCAGCAGGACGTCGGACATCTCCTCCAGCTCCTGGTAGTTCTTGACCACGACCTCGATGACGCCGTTGTTGGCGTTCGAGCGGGTGACGTAGCCGAGCAGGACGCCGTGGTCGGGCTGGGTCGGGAAGGTGGTCGTGAAGCCGCCCGCCGTGGACGGCGACAGGTACAGGACATCCCCGGCGACAAAGGCCGAGGTGTCGACGTTCTCGACGGCCCCCGCGACGATGACCCGGCCCGTGGCATTGTCGGCGATGGCCTCGGCGGTAATGCCGATGGTGCGGGACGAGGCCAGCTCGGAGTTGGCCTGCGCGAGCGTGATCTCGGGATGGTTGCCCGTCGCCCCGCTGACGTAGACGGCCTTGCCCTTGGCGATGGTCGTGCCGGTCTTGTTCGTGCCGGACATGAACAGCGTCCGCGCCTCGTTGGCAATCCAGTCGGGGCGGGAGGTCGCCGCGTCCCAGGCGAGTATCTGGCCGTCCGTGGCCGCGACAGCCGGCGAGCGCACGAAGTACGCCGTGTCCATCGAGACCGTCTGCGTCCCTGCGGTGTAGACGATGGGGGCGGTGGCCGCGACGACGCCGGCTGGGCCGGTTGCGCCGGCTGGACCCTGGGGGCCGACCGCCGCGAGGGAGGCTGTGAAGGAGACAGGGCCTTCCTCCATGCTGGCGGTGAACGTGCCGCCGCCGTTGACGGTGATGGTGAGGGCCATGGGTCAGTCCTTGGTGATCTGCGGGATGACGGTGAAGTTGACGGTGGACGAGTAGATGACCACCCCGGTGTTGAGCAGGACGCGGATGTCCCACTTGGCGGCGCCGGTCGCCCAGGCCGAGGTGTCGGACGCCGGGTCGGTGAAGGTGATGATGAGGCCGGTGCCGTCGAGGGACAGGGTCAGCGGATGGACCACTCCGGCGTAGTCCAGGATGTCGGACGACAGGGTCGTGCCGGTCAGCGTCTGCAGCCCGCCCACCGGGGGCGTGTAGGTGACGGTGCCGGAGAAGGTGCCGCCGCGCTTGAAGTTAAACGAGCTCATCAGGGAGAGGTGACCTGCTTCCTCAGGATGCAGGGAATCTGCAGGTAGGTCTGGTACTTGGTCGAGTCGGCGACCTGCACCTCGAAGGTGGACGTCACCTGGGTGGCGGAGCCGAGCAGGGTGTCGACGCCCGCGCCGGTGAAGGCGACCTCGCCCGAGTAGCCGGCGGGGCCGGACAGGGAGGAGGTGACGGCGACCGTCAGGGTGTAGACCGTCGAGCTGTTGGTGGCCTTGACGGAGATGTTGAACTGGCCCGCGCCGGTCTGGCTGATGGTGGCCGTGGCGGCGGACCAGCCGGACTGGGCGTTGACCGCGGCCTCGATGGCGGCCTCGATGTCGGCGGCCGTGGCGGTGATCGTCAGGGCGGCGGTCGTGGCGCTCAGGCTGGGCGAGGTGTTGCTGAGGGTGAGGGTGTACGAGCCGCCGGTCGCGGAGGCCGGGACGGTCAGGGTGGGCGAGGACCAGGTGGCGGTCGGGGTCGAGATGCTCGACCAGGTAGTGCCCGAGGCGGCGGCCGTGCCCCCGGGCGTGCCGACGGCGGCGGTGATTGACGAGCTGGGGAACGCGACCGACTCCATCGGGAAGTTGCCGCGGCCGGTGCTGCGGACGAGGTACAGCTCGAGGAGGGCCGTGTCGCCGTCGTAGAAGATGGGCGTCGGGGCCTGGCTAAAGTTGTTCCAGGCCGAGTACGCGACCCCGCGGTCGACGTCGACGAAGAGCTTTTGGGTGGTGAGCAGGGCCATGCGGACGGTCTACCTATGAGCCCGAGTCAAAAGAGGCTCAGGTGTCGTCGTCGAGGTCGGGCGAGGTGTCCTTGATGAAGTAGACCTGATCGTAGCCTGTCCACTCGCGGGCCGCCTGCCAGTTGTCCTGGAACGCAGGGGTGCTGGTTCCGTCCCCTGAATAAGGGGAGGTATTCATGAGGGCGAAGTTGTAGTTGCGCTCGAAGGTCTGGTAGCACGAGATCATCTGACCCTGCGTCTCGTCATCCCAAGCCGGAGCAAGATACGCCTCGTTGAAGCCGCCATTGAGGTCATAAAGTATTTGGGCCGCGACGGTGTTGGGCTGGAAATAGAGGGCGCTGCCGCCGCCTAGGTCGTTGTCATAGGCCTTCGGTGCGCCGTCCTCGTACATAGCCGCGCTCGGCGCATAGATAGGGTCCCACAAGGAGGGCTGCTCCCAGTTTGTGTCCATGCCACGCGGCATCCCATAGCCCTCATCGGAATAGGATGTTGGCAATGTGAACAAATCATAAAAAGGGTCGCCAGCCGAGATGTAGAAGTTGCGGACGCAGATCGTGCGAACCTCGGCGGGCATCGGCGAGGCGACGCCGAACTCGTCGGCGAAGGCCGCCTCGGGGATGCCGCGAAGGCGCGCCATAAGGTAGGCTGCGGGGTAGTCCCACACGCGCCACTTGCGGAAGGTGCCGCCGAGCAGGGAATAGGTCGCCGTCCTCGGGTTGTCGCCGGCCGAGATGGCCGTCATGGCCTCGTAGATGTACCCCTCGTAGGACACGCGGTTGCCGGCCGAGTAGGTCGCCGCGCTGTCCCAGGCTGCGAAGGGACCGTAGCTCATCGATCAGCGGGACGACCAGGACCAGAGGGCGGTCGCCGTGCCGGGCTTGGCGCGGACGAGCACCTGGGAGGCGTAGACGAACTGGTTGACCGCGGTGACCGCGCCGCCGCTGACGACCACCGAGGCGATCTGCAGGTAGCCGTAGGTGTTGGTGTTGGACTGGTCGCTGGTCGCGGACTCGACGACGATGGTGTCGGGGAAGAAGACCGGCGGGGTCGCGGCCGAGGCCTTGAGGTAGATGCGATGCGTCGCGTTGCCCGACAGGGTGAGGGTCGGGGCGGTCTCGGCGTCCAGGTAGTCCGAGCCGATCTTGGGCACGAGGTTGTTGACCGTGCCCGCGCGGACTCGGACCTTGATGTCGCTGCCCTCCTTGCGGGCGGTGACCTTGAAGGGGTGCAGGAACGACTTGCCCGCCGGCAGGATGTCCAGGGACACGCCGTTGAGGGACTTGTCGTAGGTGTAGCCGGAGCCGGGATTGATGCCGCCCATGGTCAGGTCGTGGGTGCGCGGTCGTAGACGAACTTGTGGAAGCCGCCGGTGGCGACCTTGGCCTGGAAGTTGACCTTGTACAGGTGGGCGTACATCTCGTACGCGATGCCGGTCAGCAGGGACTTGCGGTCGTGGTTCGGCGAGATGGGCTGGAAGGTCGAGATCAGGACGACGGACGAGTCGCCGGGCAGGGCCTCGAAGGTCTTGCCCACGCCGTCCGCCCACTTCTGCAGCCAGGACTTGTCGCTCGTGTAGAAGGTGCCGGTGACCGCCATCTCGGGCGCGATGAACTGTCGGATGCCAACCAGGCCGTTGGTCTCGGCGACGGAGTTGTCCTCGGGGAAGGCCTGCGCGTCCTTGTCCCAGCCGAGGTCCTTCAGCGGGGTGGCCGTGCCGAACTTGACGTTGACGAAGTTGGGGTGCGACTGGATGGGCTGGGTCGAGCCTGAGAAGTCGGCGGCCCATTGGATCGGCGTGTAGGTGCCCGCCTCCAACCCGACGTACTCGGCGACCACCGTCGCCCAGGCGCCGTCTTGAGTGTAGGAGCTGCGGTGGCATTGGAGGCGCGAGTCCTCGGGGTGCGCGTCGAGCTTCTTGGGGCGGTCGCCGACGCTCTCCTTCTTGCATCGGAAGGTGAGCCGCGAGGTCAGCAGGCCGTAGCCGTCGTTGTCGATGGACCAGCCGGGCTGCAGCTCGAGGCCCGGGACGTTTCCTTTGGTGATGAGTGGCATGGGTGTCAGGCGAGCATAGTGCCGCTGGAGCCGGTGAGGCTAGGACGAGAAGGCAGGGTGATGGGCGGGACGTAGCCGCCGTTGGAGGGGCCGCTCGCGGGCTTGGTAAAGTCGGTGCTCTGGATGTTGCCGCGGTTCTTTATCTCGGCGAGGATGTCGCGGATCTGCTTCTGCACCTCGAGGGAGTTGCGCTGGAAGTCGACCAGGCCGGCCACTTCCCCCGCCATGCCGCCGCCGATGGCGCGCAGGGACGAGACCGTGGGCTGGCGGGCCTCGGTGAACTCGAGCAGGGAGGTCTTGGACTTGATCTCCTTGGGCTTCTTCTTGGCCTCCTTCTCCGCCTCCTCGGCGGCCTTCTTGGCCTCGCCCTCGGCGCGCTTGGCTAGGGCCGCCGCGGCCGCTGCGTCGGGACCGGGCTTGCCGGCCTCGGCCTGCTTGCGCGCCTTCTCCATCGCCTCGATGACCTGGGCTTGCACGCGGGGGTCGGCGGCCGCGACTCCGGCGGTCAGGCCTGCTCCGCCAACTCCGCCTCGTCCCGCCATCGGGCCCACAAGACCGCGCATCCGCTCCTGCTCGGCGGCCAGGATGGCTTGCCCCTGGGGGGTATCCTCGAGGAATCGCTGGGTTGCCTGCTGGCGGGCGGACACAAGGCGCTCTCGGTTCTGCCGCGCCCGGTCCTCGCGGGCCTGCTGGCGGAGGAAGGCGGCCTCCTGGGAGGTCAGCCCCTCGGTGCCCTCGATGGCCCCCGCGATGTCGAACCCCTTGGCGAGAACGTCCTGAAGCTCGCCGGCTGACTTGCCCAGGGCGGCGATGGCGAGCTGGGCCCGCTTGGCGGGGTCCTCGGTCGTGGCGAGGGCCGCGGCCAGACGGCGCAGGACCTCCTGCGGGCTGGTCTTCTCGATGTTCATCAGGTTGACGCCGAGGGCCTCGAGCGCCTCCGCGGCCTCGAGGTTCCCGCTGCGGGCCGCCGCGATCAGGTCGCTCGCCAGCTTGTAGGACTTGCCCACCCTGTCGACGGACTCGCCGGTGGCGTCCGCCGCGGCCTCGACAGCCTGGAAGGCCTCGACGCTGATGCCGATCTTGTTCGCCGACATCTCCAGGCTCGCGCCCCAGTCGAAGGCCTCCTTGCGCCGCTGTGCGACCTTGTCGACCTGCTCGCTGATCTTTGCCATCGCCACGCCCACGATCGCCATCGGGGCCACAAGGCCCGCGAGCTGCTGGCCAAACTGCTTGCCGAAGTTGGCGACCCTTTTCTCCACGCCCTCGATGACCTTGGACGCCTGGTCCTTGGCGGTGATGGTTAGTTCCATTTGCTGGCTCATGTGGTCTTGGGCTCTACTTTTGACAGGGAGTCAATCAGGGCCTCGTCATCTGTGGTCAGCAGGTGCAGCTCTCCGCCGTCGTTTATGGCGAAGGCCGTGGACAGCCAGATCGCCCTCGTCTCGGGCATCTGCATGGCGTCGGGGTAGGAGACGCCGTGGCTGACCAGGTTGCATATGACGGCCAGCTCCCAGGGCATCGCCGCCGAGGGACCGCCCTGCCCCTCCTTCTTTTCGTAGAACTTGGGCCACGCGTCCTCGTTGCGCGAGTAGGCGATGAATGCGCGGCACGCGGTCTCGAACCGCCGGGGGAACATGGTCAGCATCAGGCCGAGCCAGCGCTCCCGCCAGCCCAGCCGGCCGACACCGGTCTCGGAGCAGACCTGCAGGGCGATGACCAGGTCGGGCACGGTGATCGGGACGTCCTGCCGCATCAGGGGGGACTCGATGCCCTCGAGCCAGATGCGATACTTGAGGCACCAGGGGTAAAGAGTGTATCCCTCGACCTTGATGCGGGAAGGGGTCAGAAATGCCCTCAGAAAGCGTTTGTCCATTTGGTAAGGGTAGGACTAGGGGTCTACCGTCAAAAGGCTTCCTAGGGCAAGCCAGATAGCAAAGAAAGGGGGCCGCCGTTGCTGGCGACCCCTGCTTCCCATCCCATGCTGTCGGGATGTCAGATTCTAACCTTAGGTGATGTCCTCGTAGTCCACGCCGGTCACCGTGATGCGCATGAACCCCTTGGCCTCGCCGGCCTCGGAGATGCTGGTGATGTGGCCGGAGAAGGCGATGCCGTTGCCGGTGAAGGAGAGGTTGTCGCCGATCGCGGCGCTGTAGCTGGAGGGGACGAGGCCCTCGACGGTGAGGCTGGTGCGCTCGTCGTAGTAGCGGACTGCGATGACCATGCCGTCCTTGTCGACCACCTCGTCGGCGTTGGCGAAGGAGCGGGAGACCGAGTAGGACTGGACGGTCAGGCCGGTGACGGTGCCGTTGATGCCATGGATGTGGGCGGTGCCCTTGACGACAGGAGAGGCCATATAACTATGGGCAGGGAGTAAAAACCAGCCCTAGGGGGCCAGCACGGCCTTGACCTCGTAGCTGTAGCTGGTGCCGAAGGTGCGCTCGCCGCGGCCGTCCTCCAGGGACTTGAAGTCGCACGAGTACATGGAGGCATCCCCCGCGGCGGTGAAGACGGCGGCGAGGCCGGCCTCGTCCTGGAAGGCGCTCATGACCTTCTCCGACCGCTCGCGGTGAACGGAGGCGGAGCTGGCCTCGTCCGTCTCGGTGACGACCATGACCGTCAGGGTGCAGCGGAAGTTGCCGAGGCCCTGGGCGATCTCGGGGATGTCGCTGACAGAGTCGACGGTGGCGACGACGATGGGCAGGGTGTTGATTGCGGCGGACACGCCCGCCACGATCTGCACGCCTGTCAGCCCCTGGTTGCCGAGGTGGGTGACCGCGGCGGACTCGACTATCTCCCTGATTGATTTGTATCCCATAAGTTGAGTTAGGTTCGCGGTTGCTGGCCGCGGTTCCAGTCTCGAATCGACTGGTTCATGATGCGCTGGTAGGGCCGCGACGCGATCTGGTCGGTGCGGTACTCGATGACCTTCATCTTGGTCTGGGCCTCGTCGCCGACGCCGTTGACGTTGCCGTTCGGGTTGCGGATGGTGATGAAGTCCGCGGGGGACATGCCGGTGAACTTGGCGTGGAAGTTCGCCGAGTAGCGCACGTCTCCCCAGCCGCCAAGGGTGAATAGATGCTTGGGGAGATTCTTGAGCCCCGAGTTTACCAGCATCCCGCGGATGCGGGGCTGGCCGATGGCCTGGATGACGCGCACCCAGCCGGACTGGGTGTAGCCGACCCGGGCCTGCTGGGCCTTGATGTAGTTGTCGAGCACGCGGGGCTCGGCGAAGTAGGGGTAGCGCTTGACCGAATCCTCGGGGCCGCCCTTGCGGGTGATGCGCCCGCGGTAGGCCTTGCGCTGCTCGAGGTGGCGCTGCTTGATCTCGCTGGTCTCGGTCAGGACGTAGCCTCGGTTGGCCGGACGCTTCTCGGAGAGGTAGAGGTTGCGGGCCTTGTTAATCGCGCGCTCCGGGACGGGGTCCTGGTGGATCGCGTGCAGGACTGCGGACGCCTTGCCCCCGCGGAGGGGCTTCTCGCGCCACTTCATGAAGGCCTGCATCCCGCCATAGGTCGGGTCGATGGCCGAGCGAAGGGTGGCGGTGAGCGGTGCGAAGACGGAGCGGATGTCCCGGTCGACGGCCGCCATCCCGACAAGCTTGGCTTTCCGCGTGTCACCCCTGCCCCCGCCCTCGGGAATCGGCGGGGTGAAGATGATGAAGGCGCGCGAGGCGAGAGCCGCCTCCTGCTTTAGCATCTCGCGCTCGAGCTGCTTAATGTGCCCGCGGAATCCAATCAGGCTTTGCGCCAGCCTCTTGGATTTGCTCAGGCCTGTCTGGATGCTGATGTCGCCCATCAGCGCTGGTCCTCGGCGCGGACGCGCAGGACGACCCACGCGGAGCCGGGCTTGAAGCCGACCTCCATGACGCGGTAACGGCGGGAGGCCTGCTCGGTGGCGACGAGTATCTTGCCGATCGCGAGCTGCGATACAGGCTGGCCGGCGGAAAGGGCCGCGGCGCAGGCCGAGCCGTAGGCCGTGGTCCAGGATGCGGACTCGGCGACGATGCGGATCTCGTGGCTGACGACCTCCGTGTAGCCGCCCGCATCCAGGGCCTGGGAGACCATGGGCTGGCCCATGATGACCTGCCAGGAGGGCGTCCCGCCCACGGCCGTCCAGGTCTGGACTAGGTCGCGCATGTCGCCCAGGGCTTCCTTGGCGTCGGCGATGAGCTCGCTGGTCTGCATAACTATGGCGAGGAGACAAAAAAAGAGGGCCCCCGCAGGGGCCCCCGAGTTTGCCGTGCCTTTCCGCTTAGGCGGAGAGGACGCGCTTGAGGCTGGTCGCGCGACCCTTGGCGGCGCCGAAGAGCAGCGTGGCGGTCAGACGGAGGAAGCCGTCGGTGCCCTTGCTCTTGAGGACCTGGACCGCGAGGCCCGAGGGGTCGACCGCGTTGTCCACCTCGCCGACGTACATCTCGGCGGAGGGGAGGGCCGAGGCGACGGCGATGGCGTCCTTGCCGCAGGCGAAGCCGGTGAGGTTCTCGGCGTTGCCGGGGAGGTCGGTGAACTCGTACACGCCCATGCCGGCGACGGAGCCGATGGTGCCGGTGGTGACGAGGGAGCCGGAGGCGCCGCCCGAGGTGAAGGGCTGGACGAGGGTCGAGTCCTTGCGGAGGGAGCCGGTGTAGGTCGCGTTGAGGATCAGCGCGCGCTGCTTGGAGGCCTTGGCCGCCGAGAGGGCGGTGTTGAGGTCGACGGCGTCGTCGTAGCCGAAGTTGGCGGCGGTGATGACGGAGTTGGCCGAGTAGTTGGCGTTGGTGATCAGCGCGCCGATCTCGGCGTGGCACTTGGCCGCGAGCTCCTCGATGGCGTTCTGGACGAAGGCGTTGACGATGTAGGCCTCGCCGTACTCAGCGAGGGTCAGCGGGTTGAAGGCCTTGGTCGAGTGCAGGTGCTTCATGGTCACGGTGACGGCCGTGATGTCGGCGTCCTGCGCCTCGTGGTAGCCGGTGGCACCGAACTCGATGGCGGGGTCGCCGCCGATGAGGCCCACCTGGACGGACTTGCCGCGGGTGAACTGGCCGGTGAGGTTGGTGGAGAAGGCGTTGACGAGGGGGAGCTCGCCGACGAGTCCGCTGATGACCTCAGCGGCAAGGGCGGCGGGGGCCGCGGCGATGGAGTTAGCCATGGATTAGTTTAGGATTAGGGGGTGAGTGGATGGGTGAAAATCAGCGGACCGCGGAGATGACCTTGCGGTGCTTGGCGAAGAAGGCCTGGCGCTCCTTGCCGAAGGGCATGGAGAGGAACTTGGCGCGGATCGCGTCGGGGGAGTTGTCGTCGGTGACGGCGGCCGGCACCTCGACAGGGTCCACGCCGACGGACGCGGCGATGGCGGCGGCCTGCTCGGAGGAGCTGATGGCGCTGGACTCGAGGCCGGCGACCTTCTCGGTCAGCTCGGCGACGACCTTGGCGGACGCATCGAGGGCGGCGGTCAGCTCGGCGACCTTGGTGTCGCGAGCGGCGAGCTCGGCCTTGTGGGACTCGGCGGCCTCGACGGCCTTGGCGGCGATGTCGTCGCGGGTGGTGACGGCCTCGGCGAGGCTGGCCTGGACGGCGGCGAGGGCTTCCTCGATGGTGTTGTGCTCCATAAAAGTGGGGGCTGAGTAAAAAGCGGACTCGCGGTCAAGGCGCTCGGACTCGCGCTGCGCCCACTTGGCGGCGTCCATCTTGTCGCCGGAGGTCGAGCCGCCCCAGAGCAGCCAGGCGACCGCGCCCGCGCCGGGGAAGTCCTCGTTGTCGGGGTCGTTCTTGGGAGCGCTCATGTCGCCCTGGTGGCGCTCGAACCACGGCCCCATCCTGCGGACCTTGTCCTCGGAGATGCGGCCTTCCTCGGCCATGTCACGCGCCTCGCGGATGGTCTGATCGGTGACGCCGTCGCCGCTCTTGCCCTCCTCGTGATAGCGCAGCCCGCGGGCCGCGTTGTCGCGGATGAACTTGGGAACCTCGACCTCGAGGGGCATCAGGCGTTGAGGCTGCGGATGAGCTCGTTCAGCGAGCCGACCAGCCCGGTGACCATCCCCTTGCGGGCGGCGACCTTGCCGGAGAAGACCTGTCCCTCCATGTCGGCGTCGGCGACCATCTTGCGCTTGCCGCGGACCGAGGCCTTGAAGTCGGCGTGCAGCTCGTTGACCTGGGCCTGCAGGTCGGCCTTCTGCTCGTCGCTCAGGCTGGTGCCCTCGATGCCGGCGCCCTTGAGCTTGCCGGCCTTGATGACCTCCATCTTGACGCCGGCCTGCTTGAAGGCCTCGGAGAAGTCGGGGATAGCCATGTAGACGCCGACCGAGCCGACGGTGGCCGAGGGCGTGGCGACGAAGCGGTCGGCCGAGGCGCCGATCCAGTAGGCGGCGGACGCGGCCTCGGTGTCGGTGAAGGCAACCGTGGGCTTGCTGTAGCGGGACAGGCGGGAGGCGACCTCCTCGACCCCGGTGACCGTGCCGCCGGGGGACGAGATGTCGACGACGATGACCTCGACCTCGTCATCGTTCTCCATGTCCTCGAGGTCCCTGTCGAACTCGTCCAGGTCGACGGCCCCGGTCATCTTGTCGATTGGCAGGAGGCTCTTGCCGATGACGCCGCGCAGGGGGACGATGCCCACCTTGCCGGCCTTGTAGGCCTTGGGCTTCTCGCCGAAGAACTGCGCGATCATGTCGCCCAGGCCCGAGGCGTTGGCGGCGTCGGCGTGCTGGCGCGCGCGGACCGGGTCGATGAGCAGGGCCTCGCGGCCAGAGAGGGCGTTGGTGAGGAATCGCATGATTAAGGGTTGGGTTCGGCGGGAGGCTCGGCGAGGTCCATGTTCTCGGCGACAGGCGGGGGAGTCTGCTCCTTGGCCTGCCCCTGCTGGAGCCAGTTGAAGCCGGGCTTGTAAAGCATCCAGGCGGGAATCTTGGCCTGCTTGGCGAGGTCGATGATGAAGGCCATGTCGGCCGCGCGCTTCTGCATCTCCTCGCGGAAGTCCATCCCGCGCTGGCTGTACAGCTCGGACATGGACATCAGGCCCATCTCGACATCGGCCCGGTCGTTCGCGGCCTCGCGGCCGGCGTCGACGGTGACGCGCTTGGGGGTCGTCCAGCTGACCTTGTTCCAGGAAGGGTCGTCGGGCAGGTCGCCGCGCTCGATGGCGTCGGAGATGACCCAGCCCCAGGTGCCGACGCACATGCGCTCGATGAGCACGGTCTGGTGGCGGGAGAAGGTGCGGTCTGCCTTGGCGGTGACCAGGCGGATGCCGGCGGAGCCGCCCTTGGTGGGGTCGGTCGTGAACTCGTAGGGCAGGATGCCGCGGGCGATGTCGGACTGGATCGCCTGAAGGAAGCCGGTGAAGGTCGGGCTAGGGCGGTTCGACTGGACGGAGGTCAGGGACTCGCCTGGATTGAGGGCGAGGAACTTGCCGCCCATCCCCACGCCGAGGGCGTAGGCCGCCTGGTCGTTGGACGCGAGCTCGCTGGCAAGGTCGGCGCCGAACTCGCCTCCCGCGCGGTTCAACACCCTGGTGACTTCAGCCGCGTCTTTTACTGCGGAAAGCTCCAGCGCGAGGATTTCCATCTCGTCCTGGATATCCCGCCAGCTGTGCTGGAGCATCGGGACGCCGCGGGCGCCGCTCGCGTGCTCGGCGTCGTGGACGTGCATGACGGACGAGGCGGGAAGGATGCGCCAGCCGCGGGGGCTGCGGTCGTAGACGCAGTAGCCGACGACGGCGCCGACGGAGTTGAACTGGATGCCGTCGACCATCCCCTCGGGACGCTCGTCGGGGTTGACAGGGTCGCCGACCATGTGGGCCTCGAGCAGCTGCACGCGGGCCCGGCCCTGGGCGTCCCTGACCTTGACCAGGAAGAAGTCTCCGTCTCGGGACCAGGCTCGCTCTGCGATGCGCTGGGCCTCCCAGTAGGAAAAGCGATTCGTCACCTCGCAGCGGCGGGACCAGTCGGCGAAGTACTCCTCGTAGCGGCGCGCCACCTCGGGGTCGCTCGCGTGCGACTGGGGCTTGATGCCATCGCCCACCGAGTAGGTGACCAGGTCGCCGAGGATCTGGCGGACCAGCCCGGAGTTGCGCTCGCCCCAGCGCATCTTGCTGACCATCTCCTTGCGGGTCGCCGCCGACATGTCGTCGCGCATGTCCCTGGGCGGAGGCACCCAGAGGTAGGAGCGGCGGGACGTGATCCCGGTCGACAGGAAGTCGGACGTGCCGGCCTTGGGCTTGGTGCTCCCCGCGGCGCGGGGCTTGGTGGGCTTGCGAGGCATAGGTCAGAAGTTCTCGAAGCCGCCCCATTTGGTCCTGAGGACGGTCGTGCGCTTGCCGTACTCCGCAGGATTGAGGAGTTGAAGGGCGTGCTTGGCCTCGGCCAGCATGTCCTCGGGCTTCATCGAAAACTGCTTGCTGAACGAGGAGCCGTCGCCGGGCGAGTAGCTCATCGTCGTCTTGCCCTCGGTGATGAGGGCCACGGCCTTGGAACGGATGGCAAGGAGCTCCGACTCGGACAGGCCGATGAAAATGCCTTTGGTCATTTACTTATGACGCGGAGGAAAAAGGAGAGGCCCCCCGACCCAACCGCCAGCGCCACGCATCTGGAAAAGCCGGGGAGCCCCTCTTGGCTTGGAATGCTGTCAGGCATCGGCGCCGTTTCCAGAGCTATCGCTCGACACATCGTCGGCGTTGTCCCGCCCGACCACGCCCCAGCGGATGGCGACCAGGGCCGCGAGACATTCGCAGTCGAGGGCGTGGTTGTCGACCTTGCCCTGCGGCAGGATCCACATGGGCTTGCCGGTGCGCCTGTCCTTGACGCGTACCTCGGCGTCCATCTGCGCGGGGTAGTCCTCGCCGATGTCGACCGGGAAGGTGTGCAGCCGGCGGGAGCGCAGGCCGAAGACGATGTCCTTGATCGCCAGGTTGGAGAAGGAGATGAGCCGCGCCCTCGCCCGCTGGCCGGGAAGCATGACCATCTGGGGCTCGGAGTAGAAGCGGCGCTTGCCGGGTCCGACGGAGAAGTCGGGCTGGCCCGACCCCTTGGCGACCTTCCAGTCCCGCTTGGCGCATTCGCTGTAGACCATCTGCGTCTGGTCGCCCGAGTCGACCATGACCATCGCGCGATGCACGCCCTGGCTGACCGCCAAGGCCTCGACATCCTGCCACGTCTCGAGCCGGCCGAACCAGCGCAGCCGCGAGTCGCCCTTGGGACCCCACGACCGCACGACCGCCCAGAAGTGAAGGCCGCCCTTCTGCTGCACGTCGACGCCCATCGTGCGGAGCGGGATCGCGGAGGCGTCCCCCTCGGGCTTGGACTCGTGCACCTTGGGACGGCCGTTGACCGCGCCGACCCACGCCTCGCCCGCCCACTCCTCGCCCAGCTTGTAGTCGCTCGCCTTGACGTCCGTCAGCATCGAGCCGCCCTGCTCAGCCCAGGGAAGGGCAAGCCGCTTCTGCTTGAATATGCGACGCTGGTCGTCGAAGCCGTAGGTATCGCTAGACTCCTTGGCCTCGAGCATCATGACGCCCAGCTCGCCCCAGCTCATCGACGCGAGGGAGTTCCAATGCACGCCGACGTGCCCGGCCTTGGTCGCCGGCGCCGTGGCGATGAAGGTCGCCCCGCGCTTGGGGTCGTTGGCGATTGCCCTCGTGCCGGACGTGTCGGGCAGGCGGGCCGCGCACCTCGCGCATTCGTAGGTCGTGCCGGCCGCGACCTTGGCCTTGTCCCAGCCGCTCGTCGTCTTGGCGTCCTCGGGGAAGCGGACGAACTCCCACAGCCAGGGCTGCAGGTGCCCGCAGCTCGGGCAGGACATATGCCAGTCACGCTGGTCAGTCGAGCGGTGGAGCACGTCCCACGCGTCGCCCTCGGTCCCGCCCTGCGAGAGGAACAGCCTCTTCCCCATCCAGCCGAAGGCGGTCACTCGAGCCGACGCCTCGGCCAAGGCCTCCCGCGGCCACATCCAGATCTCGTCTCCGATCAGGTATCGGATGGCTCGCCTCTGCAGGTTCTTCTCGTTCCAGGCGCCGAGCACCCAGCAGGTCATGTCCTGGAACTGGATCGTGCTCGACCTCTCGAACTCGGGCACGAGCTTGGACTTCACCGGCGGGCAGTTGTCCCATAGCGGGCGAAGCGAGGTCAGGTTGAAGTCCCGCGCGTTTTGGTCCGTGTCCTGCAGGATCAGGGTCGGCCCTGGTGCGCGGCCGGCGATGTGGCAGGTCGCTAGGCGGGCGAGCAAGGTCTTGCCGGACTGGATGCTCGCGAGCACCGTCAGCAGGCGCGTCTCGGGGTCGGCCCAGATCCGCAGCGCCTCCGCCACCCAGGGCGTGCGGTCGGAGCGGTACGGCCCCGGCATCGGCGAGTCGGGGATGGCGAGCACGTTGTCCTCGCACCAGGTGACGACGTCCCCGGTGTCGGACACGCGCAGCACGTCCAGCCCGACCGCCCTCAGCGCCGCGTCACTCGCCATCGCCGTCGACCCTCTCGGTCAGCTGCTGGCGAGTCGAGCGCACCCAGGCCTCCAGCGCCTTGACGGCCTGCGGGGGGTTGTCGGGGTTCGCCTTCTCCGCGACCTCGAGGGCCAGCTTGTCGAGCCGCGAGACGACGTCCGCCATCAGCTCGCGCATCGTGGCCTCCGCCACCTCCCGCTTGATGAAGTCCTTGGCGTTGACCGCCCGCCGCTCCTGCTCCTCCTCGAGGTTGATCAGGGTCTTGAGAGACTGGTTGTACGCGGTCTGGTAGGTCGCCTGCTTGGGATCTCCGCCGGCCATCGCGGACTCCCAGACTCCCTGCGCCGTCGCCACGAGCTGACGGTGGCGGGCGATGGTCGACGCGAGCGTGCCGTCGTCCAGGCTGTCGAGCCGGGACGGGATGGGCGCCTGCGCCGTCGCTCGCCTAGCCTCCCGCCAAGCCAGGGCGGCCTCGACGCTGTCGGCCGGCATGCCCTCGCGGATCAGGACGCCGACCCGCTGGCCGGACACGCCGAGCGCCGCGCCCAGCTCCGCGTTTGTGAGGCGTTTCCGGGTCATTTGTTGAAACGGACCCGTTTTTGAGGTGATTTGCGCAGATTTACCCCGGGGCGTGCCGCCA
>JAURLX010000010.1 GCA_030830965.1 Verrucomicrobiota bacterium
CGAGCTCGTCAAGGTGGGCTACGAGACCCTCGTCGAAGCCGGCTACCAGCCCGAGATGGCCTACTTCGAGTGCCTCCACGAGCTGAAGCTCATCGTCGACCTGATGGTCGAGTCCGGCATCTCCGGCATGCGCTTCTCGATCTCCGAGACTGCCAAGTACGGCGACATCACCCGCGGTCCCCGCGTGATCAACAGCTCGTCGCGCAAGGCCATGCGCGAGATCCTGAAGGAGATCCAGACCGGCAAGTTCACCGCCCAGTGGGTCAAGGAATACAAGGGCGGCCTCAAGAACTACAACAAGCTGCTCAAGAAGGGCGAGAAGCACCCGATCGAAAAGACCGGCCAGCGTCTCCGCTCCCTCATGCCCTGGGTCCAGAAGCGGAACATCCGCGGCGCCCAGGCCGAGTACACGACCAAGTAAGGGTCGCCGGATACCGGAAAGCGAAAAGGTCGATGCAAATCGGCCTTTTTTGCGCCCGGGCACAACGAAGGCAGGTTTGCCATCCAAAGGTTCCGAGACTAAATCGTGCCCACGCACATGCACACGATGCTGGTCATCGGACACCCCGGGCATGAGATCAGGTGTCATGGATGGATGAGTCGTTGCCGACCGATCGTCCAAGTACTGACCTCCGGCGGCGGCGCCTCCCGAACCGGAAGGATTGAGAGCACCCGCAGGACGGTGCAGGAGGCGGGCGCCGCCTGCGGCCGTCTGTTCGGGAGCTACTCGGACCATGAGGTTTACGCGTTCATGCTGGCAGGCGAAGCCGGGGGCCTGGCGGACTGGGCCGAGGCCCTCGCGATAGAAATCGTCGGTCACAGGCCGACGACCTTGGTCACGGACATGGTGGAGGGATACAACACCAGCCACGACCTGCTGGCCTACCTCGTCGACGCCGCCGTCGCAAAAGCCGCGCGCCTCGCCGGCGTACGTACGAGGGTGCTCTGCCAGCCGCTGGTCGGGCGCCCGGACCAGGCCTGGCAGGGAAGAAGGAAGCCGTCGGAGCTCCTGGCCCTGGACGAGGCCACCTACGCCGCCAAGCTAAGCGCGGCCGGCGCCTACCCCGAACTGAAGGCGGAGGTCGAACAGGCGCTGCGTGAAACAGGTCCTGAAGCTTTTCGGACGGAGGCCTTCTACGACGCCCCAAGTGGGGAGTCGTTGCTGACCACGCTGCCCGATCCGACTCCCTACTATGAGACATTCGGCGAGCAGCAGGTCCGCCGCGGCAAATACAACCATGTCATCCGGCACAAGGAGCACCTCATCCCCCTGGCCCGCGACGTAAGGCGACGCATGGGCTTGGACTGACATGCGCGTCCTCCTGGCCAACGGCAGGCTGGGCTTCCGTAGCGGCAGCGAAGTCCACACCCGCGATCTAGCCTTGGCGTTGCGGAAACGCGGGCATGACGTCGCCATCTTCGTAGGAGTGCTGCGGGATGACGATGATGTGCGGACACTCCGCGACGCCGGTGTACTCGTGACGGACGACCTGGAAACCCTCGCAGCGACCCCCGACGTGATCCAGGGACACCAATTGCCGGAGACGACTCTGGCCTGCCTACGCTTTCCCCGCGCGCCTGCGCTGCAGGTCTGCCATGACGCCACGAACGCACGGGACGCGGCGGGAGGGAACTGGATGATCCAGCGCAGGGCGGCGGTGGACGACTACTGCCGCGAGCGGGTACGACGCGAGACCGGGACACCCCTCGAAGAGATCGACGTCCTGTTCAACCCGATCGACCTAGCCTCCTTCGCCAGGCGCGGCCGCCCGCCCGCCACCCCGCCCTTGAGCGCGGCCCTGTTCCATAGTTCGAAGGAGACCGGCGCGATGATGGAGACCGTCGCCAGGGCCTGCCGTCGCGCCGGCATCAGCCTGGACGTGCTCGGACCCGGGGCCGGCCGGTTCGTGACCGATCCGGCCGCCTCGCTGCCGCGCTACGACTTGATCTTCGGCAAGGCACGATGCGCGCTGGAAGCGATGGCCAGCGGAGCCCATGTGATCCTGGTCGGCCCCCACGGCCTAGGTCCGCGCCCCGACAAGGCGAACTTCGAAAGGCTGCTCAGGCGCAACTTCGGTCGAAGCCTGCTGACCGAACCTCTCGATGAGAATTGCATCGTGAGACGGATCCGGGAGCTCAGCCAGTCGGACTCCGGCGAGCTGACGGAACTGGTCCGGAGTCGCTGCGACAGCGCGAGACTGGCTGAGATGATGGAAGGCGTCTACCTGCGGATCAAGGGCGTCGAGACCCACCGGCGAGGCTTTCGCGCCTGGGCGTATGGCTGCTGGGCGGGCGCGCGCCTGGGCTGGCGCCGGCTAAGGCTCGCCAGGGCAGGCCGCTGAACTACTTATTTTCCGGCGCCTTGCCCTGCGGACTGCCGGGCAGGAACTCCGCGCGGCTCACGAACCCGTCGCCGTCGGCGTCGCGCCGGGCGAACCATTCGGCGGCGTCGGCGGGCGAACGGCCGGCGGAGAACTCAGCACGGGAGAGCCTTCCGTCACCGTCGACGTCGAGCTTCTTGAAAAGGGGCGCACGGTCGGCGGCCTTGTCGGCCTTCTCCGCCTCGCCCTTCCCCTTGCCCTTCTTCTTCACCGGGGCCGCCGCGCCGGGAATCGCCGGAAGCGGCAGGTAGTCGAAGTCGGCGATCATCTTCTTCGCCATCGCCAGCCGGAGCTCGCGCTCAGCCGCGGCGACTTCAGGCCGGCCGCTCAGGTTCTCGAGCTCGAACGGATCCTTCTCGAGATCATAGAGTTCGTAGACAGGACGCGGGGTCGTAAAGTAGGTGGCCGCGAGGCCCGGAGCCAGGCCGCCCTTGGCTTGCAGCTCCTGGATGGACTTCCAGGCGGAACCCCCGGCGCTGTCCACGGGCGAATACGGGATCCACGGCGTGCAGTTGTAGATCGCCTTGTAGCGTCCGCTGCGGACCGCGCGGGAGAGGTCGTAGCCGCCGTTGCTCATCCCGACCTGCACCGGGGCGCTGCCGTGCGGACCGCGCTCCATGAAGACATGGTCACGCACCTTGGGGGCCTCGCCTTTGAGCAAGGGCAGGAAATTCACCCCGGTCATGCCGGGCGCGGACTTGACGCCGGCAGCGGCGAGCACGGTGGGGCCGACGTCCTCGCCGCTGAGCAAGGCCGACGAATCGCCGCCAGGGGCCACGACGCCGGGCCAGCGCACGACGAAAGGCACGTTGCATCCCGGATCATAGAGCGAACCCTTGCCGTGCGGCAGGGCCTGACCGTTGTCGCCCGCGAAGATGACGAGGGTGTCTTTCGCGAGTCCGAGACGGTCGAGCAGCGCGAGCACCTTGCCCATGGTCTCATCGGCGCGGTTCACCTCCGCGCAATAGTCGGCATACTGCTCGCGCACCCCGGGCAGGTCGGGCACGTGACCGGGCAGCTTGAGCGAGGCGGGGTCGGGGCGGTAGGAGGCCGGGGCGTTCCAGACATGATGGGGGTCGCTGAAGTTCACCCAGAGGCAGAAGGGCTTGTCCTTGGGACGCCCCTCGAGGAAGGCCTCGGTCTGGGCCACCGCCTGCGTGTCGGAGCCGCCCTCGACCACGTCGAAGCGGTCCTTGAAGGTCTTGTAGCCCCCGTCCATGAGAAAGCGTCCCAGCTCATCATCCCCCTTGGCCGAACCGTCGAGGTGATAGGAACGGCCGACGACGCCTACATAATAGCCGGCCTCCTTCTTCAGGACTTCCGGGAACGTGACCACGTCACGCGGCAGCGGCGACGAGAAGCGCGTGATGCGGGCGGCCACCGGCGAGCGCCCGCTTAGGAAGGCCGCGCGCGAGGGCACGCACTGCGGGGCCGAAGTGAAGAACTTGCGGAACTTCATGCCCTCTCCGGCGAGGCGGTCCAGCGCGGGCGTCCGCACGTTAGGATCGCCGTAGCAACTCAGGTAGGGATAGCTGTGGTCGTCGGAAAGGACGAACAGGACGTTGGGCCTGTCCGCGGCGAATACGGATGCGGCCAAGGAGAGGAACAGGACGCGGAGACACATGGGGGTGGCCAGCATGGTCGGACCGACCACCCTTCGGGTCAAACCTGCCTTGGCGCTCAGAACCCGCCGATCAGGGCCAGACGGAACTGGAGGGGCTCCACCGGGTGGAAGTGCATGCCATCGGCGCCGCCGGTGGCCGAGGACTCGTAATAGTAGGCTATGTCCTGGTCGAGACGGTCGAGCAGGTTGAGCACGCTGAGCATCGCCTGCCAGCTGGCGTTCAGCTGATAGCCGACCGAGGCGTTGAGCATGACAGTCTCATCCGAGCGGGCGGAGCCGGCGGCGATCAGCAGGACCCTGAGACGCATGATCGAAAAGCGGGGCGGCCGTCCGCTCAGAAGGTCAGCCTCAGGCCGAGCTCGACGCCCCGTCCAGGCAGCGGCACGAGGTCCTTGATGAAAGAGGAAGGATTACGGGCCTCGCGGTCCAGAAGGTTGATGCCGCGCAAGGTCAGGCGGACGTTGGCTCCGGCCAGACGGAAGGAATGTCCCAAGGAGGCGCTGAGCATGGGGTAGCCCGAGGTGCGCGATTCGTCGGCGGCAGGGTCGTCCTGCGTGAGGAAGTAGGCCAGTTCAGTCCTCCAGTCCCAGCCGGAGAGGAGGCCATTGAGGCCGAGGCCGACGCGACCGGGCGAGATGCGGGGCAAGGCGCCGGCTCCGTCGCGCCGGGAAGCGTGGAGCGTATCCGCGAAGACCTCGACGTTCACCTTGGCGGACTCACCCTGCAGCGCAGCATAGTTCAACCTGGCCTCGGCTCCGTAAAGGTACGCAGGCACGGAAGTGAAATCGTAGCGGACCAGTTCTTCCGCCCCGAGAAGGTCGTAGTTCGGCCCTCCGAACGGAGTGAGGTCGGGGCCGTAGCCGTTCTCGATCAGCGTGATGAACGAGGAATAGCGGTTGTAGAAGACCGAGGCGCTTCCGGTGACCCGGCCCGCGACCCGGGCGACCTCCCACTCGACGCCAAAGCCCCGCTCCTTGCCGAGGTCGCGATTGCCCACCTCATAGGCGTCCGTACCCACGTGGGGCCCGTCGGCGAAGAGTTCCTGATAATTGGGTGAACGCTCCACGCGGCTGACCGTAAGGGTCGTGCGCCAGTCGGTTCCGAGGTCCTTCTCCAGCGCGGCGGAGAGGCCGAGCGGCGTTAAGGAGCGGCGTGCGGCGGAAGGATTGATGACCACGCCATCGTGCGTCCACGCGTCCGCGGAGACGGAATCACGCTGCACGCGGAAGCCGTAGCGCAGACGAAGTCCGGGGCTTTCGAAGGGCGTGACGAAGGAGCCGAAGAGCGCCGCGCTGCGGTTCGCCGTGGTCGGCAGGAAGGCCTCGTCACCGGCGACCTCGAAATCGAAGGCGCCGCCCTGCGCGCCGATGACCGCCTCCGTCGAGCCGATGCGGGCGAGGGTGAGGTCGATGCGCGTGTCAAATCCCTGGTTGGCGAAAGTGGATCCGGCGACGCCGGCCTCGAACTCCGTGTGCGCATAGTCCGTGATGCCGGCCCGCCAGGCCACCTTGCGGACCGCACCGTCGAGCCGCCACTCCCCGGCGATGTCCCAGCGCCGCTGGGTCTGGCCGATTACGACGTCCGGCTCGGCCACCCCGTAGTCGTTGTCGAGGCCCGACCAGGAGACCCCGATGAAGCCCCCGTCCCAGACCTTGCTGACGCCGAAGCCCCCGCCGAGCACGTCGGAACCGGTGTCGGCGACCCGTCCGACGGGCGTACGGAGGTCATCCGTCGTGCGGCCGAAATAGTCGGCCTGCACGACCCAATCGCCTGCGGTCGCATGGGCCTTGATGCCGCCCGTGGCCAGATTATCGACCGAGCCCGTGCGCGCGGCGAACGTTCCGCCGTTGCCCATGCGCTGCGGCGCGATACGCGTGTCGGTGAGATTGACCACACCGCCGAGGATGCTGGAGGAATAGAGCAAGGCGGAGGGACCGCGGAAGACCTGCATCTCCCGCAAAGACAGAGGGTCGATGCCCACCGCATGGTCCGGACTGGCGGCGGAAGCGTCCAGCAGCGCGGTCCCGTTCTGCAGGATGCGGATCTTGTCACCGTCGAGACCGCGGACGACCGGCCGGCCCGAGTTCGGTCCGAACTGGCTGTTGGCCACGCCGGACAGGGAGCTGAGCGCATCTCCGACATTGTTCGAAGGCAGCAATGCGAACTCCGAGGGACCGATGAGCAGCGCCGGCGTGTCGGCGGACACGATTCCTCCGATGGAGGAGCCTTTCACGGTGATCGTCTCCATAGCCTTGGGCGTCTGAGCCGGTAACGACGGCAGAGAAACCGCGGAAAACAGTAAAGCCGCTGAGAGACGTCTCATGAACATCGACTCGAATAAAAAAAGGTTGCGACTTCGCAATTCATAAATGCAACTTTGTTGCATCTGAAGGACGGATGGTTGCAGTCCCTGCCTTCCTTTCGCTGGATGGAGTGCCCACCCCGATGAAAGAGCCCCCGACCGACCATGTCCATTCGGACGCCTTCCTGGCGAAACTGATGCGAGACCAGCTCAAGCTTTCCATAGCCTGCGCCCTATGCTTCGCCGTCGCCCTGATCGCCCTACCCCTCCTGAACTACTGGCAGCCGGAGCTCATGGCCCGCCGCATCGGCGGGTTCACCCTTACGTGGCTGATTCTCGGCGTGCTCTTCTTCCCCTTCGTATGGGTCATCTCCTATGTCTTCATCCGGCGCTCGATCGCGCTGGAAGAGGCCGAAGCTCAAGCCGCGAAGGACGGCTCCCGTTCCTGAGCCATGAACGTCCTGCTCGCCATGACCGTCGACCCCTGGATCGCCGCGCTCGCCCTGGCCACCGTGGCCGTCACGGTCGCGATGGGTTTCTGGTCCGCCGGCAAGTCCAAGAGCGCCGGCGACTTCTTTGTCGCCGGACGGTCCGTCTCCGTTGGCTGGAACGCCTCCGCCATCTCGGGCGAATACCTGTCGGCCGCGTCCTTCATGGGAGTGGCTGGCATGGTGATGCTCAACGGCTACGACGCGCTCTGGTACCCCGTCTGCTACGCCTGCGGCTACCTCTTCCTCCTGCTCTTCATCGCCGGCCCCCTCCGCCGTTTCGGAGCCTACACCATACCGGATTTCGCCGAGGGCCGCTATGACTCCCCGCTGTTCCGCAAGATCGCGGTGTGCTTCGTCCTCTTCATCGGTTTCTTCTATACTATGCCCCAGATGAAGGGGGCGGGCACCACCCTCGCCTACATCTTCCCCGGCCTCCCCTACTGGGCGGGCGTCGTGGTGGTGGGCGCCGTCATCACGCTCAACGTCTCCCTCGGCGGCATGAAGGGCATCACCCTCGTGCAGGCCTTCCAGTACTGGCTCAAGATGTTCGCGATCGCCCTGCCAGTGTTCGTCCTGGCCTCGGTCGTCGGGCATTACCACGAGCATCTCGGCGCCAACGCCAGCGCGGCCCCCGCCGCGGTTGAGCGGAAGGCGCTCCCCGGCAAGGCCCCGGGGGACGCGCAGTGGCTTGCGCCGTTCGGCAGCCTCACCACCAAGGCCGTCGACAACGCCCTCAAGTCGGCCCCGTCCCCGGAGGCCAAGGCCGAGCTCGAGGCCGCCCGCCGACCCTACTCGCTGCTCTACACCTATTCGCTCATCATCGCGCTCGTCTGCGGTACCGCCGGCCTGCCGCACATACTCGTCCGGTTCTACACCAACCCTGACGGCGTTGCCGCCAAACGCACCACGATGTGGGTCATGATCCTCATCGGCGTCTTCTACGTCTTCCCGCCCGTCTACGGCGTGCTGGGCCGATCCCTCACGCCCGAGCTCTACGACGCCGTCGGCGCCAAGGGCACCGACAAGGTCGTGCTCGAGCTACCCACGCTGCTGGCCGGAAAGGACCACCCGCTCCTCGGATCGATCCTATCGGGCATCACCTGCGCGGGCGCCTTCGCGGCCTTTATGTCCACCTTCTCAGGCCTGCTCGTATCCATGACCGGAGCGCTCGCCCACGACATCTACGGGCGCATCCTGCGTCCGCAATCCACCCCGGAGCAGCGCCTCAAGGCCTTCAAGTGGTCCGCGGTCATCGTGGGCGGCCTGGCCGTTGCGCTGGGCACCCAGGTGGAGAAGCCCAACATCAACTTCCTCGTCGGCCAGGCCTTCGCCATCGCGGCGGCCAGCTACTTCCCGTTGCTCTTCATGAGCGTCTGGTGGCGCGGCATGACGATGAAGGGCGCCGCCGCCGGAATGCTGGGAGGCGGCCTCGCGGCGCTGGCCGCGATCACGCTGACCACGCTCTCCGACGTCTACTCCGTGAAGTCGCTCGCCGACTTCTGGGTGGCGCACCCGCTCCTGCGCATCCTCTGCGAACAGCCCGCCATCTGGGCCGTGCCGCTCTCCATCGGACTCATGATCGTCGTCTCCAAGGCGACCTCGGCCCAAGTGCCCGCCGACGTACGGATGAAGATGCTGGTGCTCCACGCGCCTGAGGCGCTCGGGCTCAAGCAGGAATACATCAAGGAGCACGAAGGCCTGGGGCACTGACCGAACGCAGCACTTGAAACTTGGAAAGGCGCCGCCCGCGGATTTGCTGGAGGGATGAACGGCGCCGTCCGCGACGAGGAGGAGCTCGGGGCCTACCGCAAGGTCCAGGCGGCCGCCCTTCTCGTGCCTGCGGGCACGTTGTGGGCGGCCGGTCGCATGGCGGCGGGCGGACTTGAGGTCTGGCTCGGCCGAATCAACGACGCCTCCGGCCGGATGCTCATGGTGGGGGTAAAAGTCGCCGTGCCGGCCGCGATCTGCGGCGCCGTGGCCGCCTATCTCTGCGGCCAGGAGCACCCCTCGGCCCTCGTGCGCTGGTCGGCCCGCGTCCTGCTGGCGGGCAACCTGATGATTCCTCTCGCATGGGCCGTGCTCTGGCTCATCAAGGGCTGACCTATGGCCGGCCCCGTCGTCATCGTCACCCGCGGCAGCCCGCTCGCCCTGCAGCAGGCCCACGACGCCGCCGCCAAGGTGCGCGCGGCCCTCGACGTCGAGACCGAGGTACGCGTGCTCGTCACGACGGGCGACCGTCAGGCGGGCTGGTCCCTCGAAAAGCAGGGCGGCAAGGGACTGTTCACCGCCGAGCTCGAGCAGGCCCTGCTGCGCGGCGAGGCGGACCTCGCGGTGCACAGCGCCAAGGACCTGCCGACCGAGATGCCCGCCGGGCTCGCGATCGCCTGCTGCCTGCCCCGGCAGGACGCCCGCGACGTGCTGGTGCGGCGGCGGTCCTCGGTCGCCCTGTCCCGCATCGCCACGGGCAGCCCGCGGCGACGCGGCCAGGGCGCGCTCATGTTCCCGCAGGCGACCTGGACGGAGCTTCGCGGCAACGTCGACACGCGCCTGCGCAAGGTCGCGGCGGGCGACGCGGACGGATCGTTCCTCGCCGCCTCGGGACTCGACCGGCTCGGCATCCGCGAATGGGAAGGCCTGGACTTCGAGCGGGTGGAGCTCGACCGCATGGTGCCCGCCGCGGGTCAGGGCGCCGTCGCCCTCCAGACCCGCACCGCCGACGCCCGGCGCTTCGCCGCCGCCGGCTGCCCGGACACGGGCTTCTCGGTAACCGTGGAGCGGCTGTTCCTAGCGAAGCTCGGCGAGGGCTGCCACACGGCCTTCGCCTGCCATCACGCCGGCGACCGCGTACGGCTGTTCCGGGACGACTTCGGGCACCGCTCGCTGCCCTTCCCCGCCGCCGACGCATCCAGGCTGGCGGATGAGGTCCTCCGCCAGATACTCCCCGCCCGATGAGCAGGCTACCGCTCCGCGACCGTCTGGTGGTGCTGACCCGTCCCGAAGGACGCGGCGCCGACTGGAAGTCGGCGCTCGCCGACGCCGGCGCGGCGGTCTCGGAGCTGCCGCTCATCGCCATCAGCTTCCAGCCGGAGGACGCCGTGCTGACGGAGGTCCTCGACGGCATGGGCGAGTACGACTGGATCGTCTTCACCAGCGCCAACGGCGTCCGAGGGTTCTTCGACCGGCTCTTCGAGAGGTTCTCCGACATCCGCGCGGTGGGCGGGGCCCGCTTCGCCTGCGTGGGGCCGGCCACGGAGCGCCAGCTGCGCTCCTACCACCTGCCCTCCGACCTCACGGCGGCCCATGCCGACGCGCGGGCCCTCGGGCAGGAGCTGATCGAGAAGCACGACGTCGAGAACCAGAAGGTCCTCGTCGTGACCGGGAGCCTCAACTCCCCCGAGTTGCCCCGACTGCTGGCGGAGGGCGGCATGGCCATCGTCGACACCCTGCGCGTCTACGCCACCGAGGAGAATCCGGTCGGCACCTCGCCGGAGGCCGCGGAATTCCGCCGGCGCGGGGCCGATGCGATCGTGTTCGCCAGCCCTTCGGCCGTGGAATCCTTCGTGCACCAGGCGGCCTCGCTGAGGCCCGACGTCGGCGCCCGCCAGCCGAAGGCCGTGGCGGTCGGGACCACCACGGCCGACGCGCTCCGTCGGGCGGGCATCCCGCTCGGCGCGACGGCCTCGGCCCCCACCGCCAGCGCGATACGGGACGCGGTGATCGCCGCGCTGGCCTCATGATCGGCCGGACGCTCATCAAGGTCTGCGGCATCACCCGGACGGCCGACGCGGCCGTCGCGCTCGACATCGGGGCGGATTATCTGGGCGTGAACTGCTGGCCCGGCTCACCACGGCACGTCGCGCCGGAGCGCCGTGCGGCGCTACTGCGGGAGATACCCGCCGAAAAGAGGGTCGCCGTGACCGTCAATCCTTCGGCCGACGAGGTGGCGGGCCTCGTCAAGGAGGGCTTCGCGGTCGTCCAGGCCCACTACGACCCCGCCGAGAAAGCGTGCGACCCATCGTCCCTCTCCTCCCGCATCGGCAGACAAAGACTCTGGCTGGCCCCTCGGCTGGCCGACGGGGCTCCGTGGCCGGCCGGCCTGCTGGAACTGGCGGCCGGCTTCGTGCATGACGCCCATGACAGGAAGGCCTTCGGCGGCACCGGCACGCGCTCCGACTGGAAGCGATACGTCGCGCTCCTGCATGCCCACCCCGGATCCCTGTGGGTGCTGGCCGGTGGGCTGTCGCCGGACAATGTTCATTCGGCCGTCCATGACGCGGGAGCATCCTGCCTCGACCTGAACAGCGGCGTGGAGCTCGCCCCTGGACTCAAATCTGCCGCCAAATTGCACGAAGTGAGACAGCGGCTGCACAATAATGGCCAATCTTGAGCATTCATCGTCCTGCGGGCCCGTTGGCACAGCATTTGCATAAGCGGACTTGCCCAACCGAACGCACAAACCAACCTAACAACACCATGAAACTCGTCGTAGCCATCATCAAGCCGTTCAAGCTCGAAGAAGTCAAAGACGCCCTCGCCGAAATCGGCATCGAGGGCATGACCGTCACCGAGGTCAAGGGCTTCGGACGCCAGAAGGGCCATACTGAAATCTACCGCGGCTCCGAGTACACCGTCGACTTCCTCCCCAAGGTGAAGATCGAGGCGGCCGTGGCTGACGAGCAGATCGACAAGGCGATCGAGACCATCTCCAAGGCCGCCCACACCGGCAAGATCGGCGACGGGAAGATCTTCGTCTACGCCCTTTCCGAGGTCGTGCGGATCCGCACCGGCGAACGCGGCTCAGCGGCGCTCTGAGGCCGGACGGCGGTCTGAGGCGAAGGGCGGCCCTCGGCCGCCCTTCCTTTTTGCGTCACTTCGAGGATGCGCCGGCCCCCGCCTTGGCCGCTTTGATCTCGGCCTTGATGACGTTGTTCCTCTCCAGCATGCCGGGCGAGTTCCACTTGAAGACGTGGTAGGTGGCGGGCGTGTCGCCGGCGTTGCGGATGGTGTGCTCGACGCAGGAGGCCTGGAAGATGACCGAGCCCGGGCCGAGACGTCTCCACTCGCCGGCCACCAGGGCCTCGACGATGCCCTCCTTGACCACCATGATCTCCTCGTCCGGATGGATGTGCGGCTCATGCGAGGTCTCGCCGCGGTTGAGGGTGGTGATGTGGCACTCCAGTTCGTCGAGCGTGGGCGTGGGCGCCCGCAGGACGTGTCGCACGCCGCCCTTGGCGGTCGGACGGAACTCCAGCTTGTCCCAGTCGAAGGCGGTGGAGGTCATCACCGGCGGCCGGTTCGCCGTCCTTGTGGGGGCGGATGTTCCGGCACAGCCCGCGAGCGCGACGGCCAGGGACAGGACGAATAGGACACGGGAGCGCATGGTCGAGGGATAGAACCCTCCGGACCGACAGACAAGCCATGCCGCTCAAGCCGCCTTGCTCCGGCGGGACGCTCGCCCATAAATGGCCCCATGACCGCCCCCTCCCGCCTCGCCGCCTTGCTTCTCCTGTCGGCGGCCCTGGCCAGCTGCGGCGACGCCGAGACGACCGCGGACCGCAAGGCCCGCGAGGGGGTGCTGGTCATCAACAACATGGCCGAGCCCTCGGCCCTGGACCCGCAGGCCGTCACGGGACTGAGCGAAAGCCGCATCATGTACGCGCTGTTCGAGGGACTCGTGAACTATGATCCGGTCGACCTCAGCCCCGTGCCGGGCGTCGCCGAAACGTGGATTTCGTCGCCCGACGGACGCATCTGGACCTTCCGCCTCCGGCGCGAGGCGCGATGGTCGAACGGCGATCCGGTGACTGCGGCCGACTTCCTCTTCAGCTGGCGTCGCATGCTCATGCCGAGCTTCGGCGCGGAGTACGCCTCGATGCTGCATCCGGTGAAGGGCGCGAAGGCCTTCAACGAAGGCAGGTCGCAGGATTTCACCCAGGTCGGATTCCGGGCCCCCGACCCGCACACGGTCGTGATCGAGCTGGAATACCCCGTGCCCTACTTCCTCGGACTGCTCTGCCACCACAGCTGGCTTCCGGTGCACCCCCCCACGATCCTCAGACACGGGACGATCGATGCGCTGCACACCCCTTGGACGCGGCCGGGCTCGCTGGTGGGCAACGGCGCCTTCAGTCTCGAATCGTGGGCCGTCGCGAGGCACGTGACCCTGCGCCGCAACCCCCTCTACTGGAACGCCGCCAAGGTGGGCCTCAACGGCGTGGAGTTCCGCGCCATCCCCGACCTCTTCGCCGAGGAGCGCGCCTTCCGTGGCGGCGAACTGCACATCACCGGCGCCGTGCCGCCCTACAAGGTCAAGAAACTGCGCGAACAGAACGCACCGCACCTGCGCCTCGACCCCTTCCTCGCCACCGGCTTCATCTGGGTCAACTGCGACTACCGAGGCAAGGACCCTGCGGTGAGGAAGGCGCTCGGCGATGCGCGCGTGCGCCGCGCCTTGGGAATGGCCATCGACCGGCAGCAGATCGTGGACAAGGTCCTGCGGGCCGGGGAGACGCCCGCGCTGCACTTCACCCCGCCGGGCACGGGGGGCTTCCAGGCCAAGGCCCGTTGGCGCCCCGGATTGGACGAAGCCCGCCGCCTGCTGGCGGAGGCGGGTTATCCGGGCGGAAGCGGCTTCCCGCGGCTGGACTACCTCTACAACACCTCCGAGGGGTCGCAGATGGCGGCGCAGGCCTACCAGGAGATGTGGCGCAACGGGCTCGGCATCGAGGTCGAGCTGCGCAACCTCGAATGGAAAGTCTACCTCTCGGCGATGCACAAGGGCGAATACCAGATCGGCCGCGGCGCCTGGGTGGGCGACTACAACGACCCCAACACCTTCCTCGAGATGCTGCAGACCGGCAACGGGCTCAACCAGTCCCGCTGGAGCCACGCCGAGTATGATCGGCTGCTGGGGCTGGCGGCCCGCGAGACCGACCCCACCCTCCGACACACGCATTTCCAGGCCGCGGAGGAGATCCTGGTACGCGAGGCGCCGGTGATCCCGGTGGCGTTCGGCCGCAACAAATTCCTCATCAGCCCGCATGTGAGAGGCTGGCACCCGACCCTTCTGGACCAGCACCCCCTCAACGGCGTGACCCTCGGGACGAGCAAAGGAGATTGAAGCACGGCCCGGGCGGCGCCAGCATGAGCGGACCCTCATGCGATTCCTCACCGCAGCCCTGCTCGCCGCCGCCGCCCTTCTCCCCGCCCAGGAACCGGCCCCCGCCCGGGGGCTGCCCGCCGACACCAGCATCAACAAGCTGCGCGGAATCACGTTCCTCTTCATCGACGTCAAGGTGAACGAGCTCCGCAGCGAGGACGGCGACCTCCGGGGCGACCTCCGCGACGTGGTCGAGCTCGAGCTTCGCCGCAACAACATCGCCCCCAAGGAGGCCCCGCTCAGCCCGGCCGACACCGCCGTGCCGCTGCTCGTCATCGAGGTCAAGTTCGACCGAGCCCTCGGCCGCTCCGCCGCCGACATCGAGCTGAGCATCCGCGACACCGCCACCGTGGTCCGCAACAACGAGAAGGTCCTCGCCGTGACCTACTCCCAGGTGAAGAAGGCGATGTCGGCCTCCGACACCGGCCTGCCCCGCGAGGTCAAGGCCAAGACGCGCGACCTCGTCGTGGAACTGATCGACGGCATGCGCAAGGCGAACGGGCGCTGAGCACGGTATGTCGTCCATCGAAGCCCGCATCGCAGAGCTCGGCCTGGCCCTGCCGACGCCCCCTCCGGCCGCGGGCGCCTACGTGCCGGCCGTCCGGTCGGGCGCGCTGCTCTTCCTGGCCGGCACGCTGCCGGTGCGGGAGGGCCGGGTCGTCTCCCTCGGCAAGGTGGGGCGCGAGGTCGACCTCGCGCAGGCGGCCGAGGCCGCCCGCCTGTGCGCGCTCAACGCCCTCGCCAACGCCAAGGCGTCCCTGGGCTCGCTCGAGCGCGTCGAGCGCGTCGTGATGGTGAACGGCTTCGTCAACGGCGTGGACGGATTCAGCGACAGCCCGAAGGTGCTCAATGGCGCATCGGAATTCCTCCTCCACGTCTTCGGCGAGGCCGGCCGGCACGCCCGCGCGGCGGTCTCGGTGAACGGCCTGCCGCTCGGGGCCTCGGTCGAGGTCCAGCTGACCCTGCAGGTGCGCGACTGATCCTCAGCCTCCGCTGACGGAGATGTTGGGGAAGTCGATCCCGAAGCCCTTCCCGCCAGGAGGCGGCCCGCAGTTGCCGATCCGGGCGCAGGCGCGGCGGACGAGCTCGGCCATGCGCGTGTCGGAAGGCTGCCGGATCCAGGAGCCGAAGCGTATGTTGCCGGAGGCGTCGACGGTGACCGTGACACCGCAGCCACCTGCGTCACGGATGTCCATGCCGTCCTCGTTCACGATGTCGACCCAAGCGCTGCGGAACCGCGCAAGCACCTCGCCGGCGTAGAGCTGCATGGCGGTCGCGCCGCCACCATCCCCGCCGTTGTCGCCCGCCCCCTGGGGCCGGCCGCGGACGGAGACGCCCCCGATTAGGCCGGACTTGCCCGAGGCTCCGGTCCGGCCGCCCTTCTCTTTGAGAAATTGGCCCAGCGAGGTCTTGCCGGTCTTGGACTGGGTCTTGGGACCCTTGGAGGTCGTCGGGACGGTCTTGGTGGAGACCGAGGGAGAAGGTCTTGCCTCGGCCTCCTGGGCGCGGGCCACCGCCGCCATGTCGAGCCGCGGGATGTTGATGCGCTTGATGCCCTTCGACGCCTCCGGCGTGCCGCGCGCGACCCCGGGCGCCTTGCCCACCTCCCCGGGACGCCGGCGAGGATCGCCGGCAAGATCGACCACCAACGCAGGCTCCGTCGGGGCGCCGCCCCTGCCGGCCGCGAACCAGGAGAACGCCACGAAGGCCCCCGCGATGAGGAGATGGACCAGCACCGAACCGACCATTCCTCTCGCGCCGCCGGACATGATTCAGCGTATCTCCGTGTCGAGCCCGACCTTGGACAGGCCCTTGGACTTGGCCAGCGACATGACGTCGACGACCCTCTGGTAGGGGATCGAGCCGTCGCCGCGCACGCGCACGACGGGCTGGTCGGCCTCGGAACGCGCGGCGATCGACGCGAACTCCTCGCCCAGCTCCTCCTTGGTGACCTTGCGGTTGCCGAGGCTGTAGCTGCCGTCCGCCTCGATCACGACGAAGCGGTACTGCGTCTTCGGGTCCGGGTCACGCCCCGCGCCCTTGGGGGCCTGTGGTAGGTTGACGGCGGTGGTCTGCTCGAGCACCGGGGTGGCAATCATGAAGATGATCAGCAGGCAGAAGCACAGGTCCAGCATCGGCGTGACGTTCAGCTCGTTCATCACGTGCAGACGATGGGGCTTGGAGAAGGAGCGTGCCATGCGCGGTCACTGGGCGTCCTCCCATCCGGGAGGACTGAAGGAGCCATCGTCGGGCGAGGGCGGCTCCGGGGCGGCGGGCGCGACGGCGGAGGGGGCCGGGACGGCGGGCGCAGCGGCGATCCGGCGGGCGGCCTCGCGCTCCTGATGCTGCGCGAAGTTGCGGCGGGCCTCGCCTTCGAGCTCGAGCTCGACGCGGTCGGCGAGCGAGCTGGCGAAGTTCTCGAGCTCCGTCGTCATCAGTTTCACGCGGGTGAGCAGGTAGTTGTAGCCGAACGTCGCGGGAATCGCGACGAGCAGCCCGAGGGTCGTCGTGACGAGGGCGCCGGAGACGCCGGGGGCGAGCTGGGAGATGCTGGCCTTCTCGGTGAGCGCGCCGAAGGTGACCATCACGCCCCAGACGGTGCCGAGCAGCCCGAGGAAGGGACCGCCGGAGACGAGGGAGGAGAGCAGCACCATCTTGTCCTCATATTTGACCATGGTCCGCGAGACGCCCCGTTGCAGGGCGTTCTCGACATGACCCATGCAGAGCGTGACGTCGGACTGGCGGAGCAGGCGACCCTTGTGCCGCTGGACGGCGGAGACGGCCTCCGCGACCAAGTACTCGTAAGGCGCCAGACTGGTACCGCGCGGGAAGTTAAGCGCGACGACCGCGGGCTCGTCGCGGAGGCGGCGCTCGAACGAGAGGTTCCGTCGCCGCAGTTCCTGGACGTCGCCCCACTTCTGGATCATGGCGCCCCAGCCGATGAACGAGCAGACCAGCAGGACGCAGGCGACGGCAAGGCCGACGGTGTCCATCTGCTGGAAATACCATAGGGCCCCCTTGGTCTCGGCCTCGGCCAGAACTGAGAGGGTGAGGAGGGCTGACATCACCTGACAGGCAATCCGAGAACAAGGCGGCATCAACAGGAAAAGCCCCGGTGGCGCTTGAACCCGGAGCCCCGGACGGTCATGGTAGACCGCGATGGTGCCTCGCCCGTCCAGCTGCCAGGGTTGCCTCAAGCCCCCCTCGGTGTTCTTCAGCCTCGTGGCGGGAGCCAAGGCGCAGCTTTACGCCTGCTGCGGCGCCTGCCCCTGCCTCATGAAGGCCTCGGCCGGGACGCTCCCGTCGCTCGCCCTAGGCGTGAACCTCCAGGTGCCCTGCCCCGTCGGCCGGGGCCGCTGCCCCGCCTGCGGCTTCCGCTGGAGCGACTTCGAGCGGATACGGCGGCTCGGCTGCCCCTCCTGCTACGAGTCCCACCTGCGCGAGACCATGGCCGCCATCGCCAAGGCCCAGCCGGGCCTGTTGCATACGGGCCGCAAACCCTCTCCGGAGCCGGCGCTCGATGTGAAGCAGCACATCGACGCGGCGCGCCAAAAGCTCAAGGAGGCCCTCGCCGTGGAGGACTATGAGACGGCCGCCGTCCTACGGGACCGCATCGCCGAACTCGAATCCGACGCCACCGGCACGCCTTGATGAAGCCCACCGCCCTCCTCACCAACGACGACGGCGTAGGCGCCGCGTTCCTGCACGCCTTGGCCGCCGGCCTGCGCGACGCAGGCTTCCGGGTGGCGGTGGTCGCACCCTCCGGGGAGCGGAGCTGGATCGGCCGGGCGTTCAGCCGGCACCGGGAAGTGGCCGTGACCGAATTGGCGGGGCCCGGGGACGAGACCTGGTCGATCGACGGCACGCCCTCGGATTGCGTGAATATCGCGCTAGGACACCTGCTCAAGCGACGTCCTGACGTCGTAGTCTCGGGCATGAACATCGGCTTCAACGCCACCATGCCCCTCTGCCTGAGCTCGGGCACCCTGGCCGGAGCCACCGAGGGCACGGCGTGGGGCCTGCCCTCCGTCGCCTGTTCGCTCGACCTAGACCAGGCGGATTTTGAGAAAGCCCATCGCCACGCGTCGGAATGTCCTGCCGCGTTGCTACCCCACTTGGAGGCCGCATGCCGTCACGCGGCGGCCTTCGCGCGGTCGCTGGCAGGCTGTCCGCCCCAAGGCATGCAGGTGCACAGCCTCAACTATCCGTCCACCATGGTCGATGGCGCCCTGATGACCCGCACGGTGCCCGCCCTTGTGCGGCACGGTTCGCTCTTCCGGCCCTCCGAGATGGGCTACCGGTTCGCCTGGAACGACGGCGACGTGATGGAATCGGGGCCGACGAGCGACCTCGCGGCGCTGGAACGCGGCGAAATCAGCCACACGGTCTTCGACTTCGGACGGACCGCCCCGGCCTGAGCAAGGCACTCAGTGGGAATGACCATGACCATGGTCGTGGTCATGATCGTGGCTATGACCGTGACCGTGGTCGTGGTCGTGACCCGAACGGCCTCCTTCCGCCAGGAATACCGGCAGGAGCAGCAGCACGCCGGCGATCGGGGCGAGAGCCCAGGCCTTGACGGCCCCGAGCTTGGAGAGGTGCGGGAGGAAAGCGATGAAGGCGCCCAGCGCCAACGCGCCGAGATGGTTGGGCACGAGCCAGAGTCCCTGCATGCCGGCGTCATTCGCCCGACGCTGCACGTAGACGCCGAGCAGACCGGCGCCAAGAATCGCGGACAAGATCAGCAGGAATATCGAGAAAGGAGCCCAGGTCGCCTCGGACTCGTGGTGCAGCTCCTCCTCCTTCTTCTTGATCTCGTCGGACGCTTCGGCGTCGGCCTTGATCTTGGCGGCCTCGGCGTCGAATGCCTTGCCCTTGGCGGCCGCCTTGGCCTTGGCGAAAGCGGCGGCGGAGACCTTCGCCCAGAGGGCCTCCTGCTTCTTCTCCAGGCCCCGGTGCGGAAGGGTCTGGGTCATGTAGACGTAGGAGAAGTGCGCGGCCGCGAAGGTGACGGCGGCGGCGACGAGCGAGGCCAGCAGAAGGCCGGCGCGGCCCAGGGGCTTGTTGAGGTCCAAGGAAAGGCTCATGGTGCGGAAGCCGCAACGTAGGTGGAGACCCATCCCCTGCAAATCCAAACTTGGAAAGCGCCCGCAGGGCCGCCCTATTGGGAGCATGTCGAGCCCGCAGACCGAGACCGTGCTGTTCGACCTCGACGGGACCCTGGTGGACAACTTCGAGGCCATCCATCGCTGCTACGACGACGTCATGCGCCTGATGGGGCTGCCTGGCGTCACGCTGGAGCAGGTGAAGCGGGCCGTCGGCGGGTCGGCCAGTGTCACCATCGTGAAGCTGGCCGGCGAGGCGAACGCCCCGACCGCGCTCCGGATGTTCCGGGAGCACTTCCCTTCGGTCATGTTCCACGGCCTGAGGCCCTACCCCGGTTGCCGTGAGATCCTCGTCTCCCTGCGGGCAAGGGGCGTCCGGACCGCGGTCTACACCAACAAGGACGACGCCTGTACCCGAGCCATCCTCGCCCGCCTGGGCATCGACGCGCTCGTCGACGGGATCTTCGGTACCAACGTGCATCCCTGGCGCAAGCCGCAGCCCGAGTTCACGCGTTACGTCCTCGACTCCATGCGGGCCAGCCCGGACCGGACGATTATGGTCGGCGACTCGCCCTTCGACATCGCCGCCGCGCGCAACGGCGGCCTGGCCGGGGTGCATTGCGTGACCACGGGCAGCCATGCCGCGGAGGAGCTGGCCGCCCACGGGCCCGACGGCATCCACGCCGACCTGGCGTCGCTGGGGCGCGCCGCCCTCGGACTGGGGTGATTTTCGCTTCGCTCCGGCGGCGCGCGGCGATTGCATGAGCCCATGCCGCAGCCGCGCGACCCGAAGGACCGCGGACCCGAGATAAGCCTCTCGGGCGTGGTGGAGCGCATCCTGTGGCTCGACGAGGAAACCCACTTCACCATCGCCGAGCTCTCGCCTGAGTCCGGTGAGAAGACCGTCGTCCTCGGCAACATGGCCGGGCTGCAGTGCGGCGAGACGGTCGATGTCTCCGGCCACTGGGAGCGCCACCCCTCGCACGGCCCGCAGCTGCGGGTGAAGTCCTTCAGTTCCCGCCTGCCCTCCTCCGTGCACGGGATACGCAAGTACCTCGGCAGCGGGCTCGTCCGGGGTATCGGCAAGACCTACGCCGACAAGATCGTCGCCAAGTTCGGCGTACGCACGTTCGACATCATCTCAAACCAGTCCGCCCGCCTGCGTGAGGTCGACGGGATCGGCCCCGGACGCGCCAAGTCGATCAAGGAGGCGTGGGAGGAGCAGAAGTCGCTGCGCGAAGTGATGGTCTTCCTGCAGACCTACGGCGTCACCAACGCCCTCTGCCTGCGCATCGTCAAGGCCTACGGCCAGGAAGCCAAGAAGGTGCTCACCTCCGAACCCTACCGCGTCTGCCGCGAGGTCGACGGCGTCGGCTTCCGCACGGCTGACAAGATCGCCCGCAACCTCGGGCTGCCCACGGCGGGTCCCCAGCGCGTCGACGCCGGGATCCTCCATGCGCTCGAGGAGCTCGAAGGCGAGGGACACAGCGCGTTTCCCGAGGAGGGCCTGCTGGAGCAGGCGACCGAGCTGCTCGAGGTCGACCGCGCGATCGTCCACGAGCGCCTGCGGCGGCTCATCGCCGAGGCCGTGGTCGGGGTGCTGGACGCCCGCGGCGTGCGCCTGATCCAGCTGCGTGCCCAGGAGTCGGCGGAGAAGTCCGTAGCCCTCTCGGTGCGTCGCATCGCGGCCGCGCCCTCGGGCCTGCCGCCCATCCAGGCCGAGCGGGCGGTGGAGTGGGCGCAGGGCCGCGCGGGCTTCGCTTTCTCCACGGCGCAGACGGAGGGCCTCAGGATGGCCCTCGGCGCCAAGGTCTCCGTCCTGACCGGCGGACCCGGCACGGGCAAGACGACCATCCTGCGGGCGCTGTGCGACATCCTCTCGGCCAAGCGCGCCCGCCTCGTGCTCGGCGCGCCCACCGGCCGCGCGGCCAAGCGCATGACGGAGGCCACGCGCTGCGCGGCCGCGACCATCCATCGGCTGCTCAAGTTCGACCCGGCGGCCGGAGGCTTCACGGTCAACGCCGACAGCCCCCTCGCGGCGGACTTCGTCATCATCGACGAGTCCAGCATGCTCGACACGAAGCTGGCCGCCGCGCTGCTGCGGGCGGTGCCCGCGCAGGCGCACCTGCTGCTTGTCGGCGACGTGAACCAGCTCCCTTCGGTCGGGGCCGGCAACGTGCTGGGGGACCTGATCGACTCGCGGGCGGCGGCGGTCACCCGGCTGGACGCGGTCTTCCGGCAAGGCGCCCGCAGCGGCATCGTCTCCGTGGCGCACGGCATCCTGCACGGCGAGACGGCGCCACCTGAGCCCGTGGCGGACCCGGCCGCGCTGGACTTCGCCCACGACATACACTTCGTGCGGGCGGACGACCCCGAGGCCTGCGTGGCGATGGTCACCCGGCTGTGCTGCGAGACGCTGCCCCGGGCGCTCCGCCTCGACCCGCTCCGCGACATCCAGGTCCTGGCGCCGATGCACAAGGGCACGGGCGGGATCCAGGCGTTCAACCAGGCCTTGCAAGGCCGGCTCCGCGGGGCCGACGCACGGCCCGGCCGCATCCAGCCGGGCGACAAGGTCATCCAGACGCGCAACAACTACGACCGAAACGTCTTCAACGGGGACTTCGGCGTGGTCCTAGGACAGGACGAGGAAGGCACCCTGCTGGTGGATTTCGACGGGGCGCGCGTGGAGCTCGAGCGCGGGGAGCAAGGCGACCTTCACCTGGCCTACGCGGTCAGCATCCACAAGTCCCAGGGGTCCGAATTCCCGGCCGTCGTCGTGCCCCTGCTCCGCCAGCACAGCATCATGCTGGCCCGCAATCTCGTCTACACCGCCGTGACGCGCGGCCGCAAGCAGGTCATCCTCGTCGGCGACCCGACGGCCTACGCGATGGCCGTGCGCAACGCGGCGGATTCCCGCCGCGTGACGGGGCTGCTTCCGCGCCTGCGCGACGACGGCTGACTCATGGCCTCACACGCAGCGTGCCGCGGGTGACACCCAGCTGGTTGAGCACCTTGAGGTCGTTCCAGAGCGCGGTCCCGTCGAGGTCGCCCTTCAGCAGGGCCTGATACTTCTCGAGCGTGCGCGTGACGGTGGAGGCGTCCTCGTCGACGAACTCGACGCGAAAGCGACGGACGCCGAGGGCGAGGAGCTGGGTGACGTACTCGGCGCCGGTCTGGGCGCGAGAATTGAAGAGCGTGTTCCGGCAGCCGGCGTCGGCCTTGAGGATGTGCTCGGCGCCGACGCGGTCGCGCAGCTTGACGCGGTGCTTCTCGCAAGGGCGGCCGCAGTCACGGTAATCCTTGCCCTTCGAGAGGAAGGTGCAGAAAACGCAATGCTCCATATGGAACATCGGCATATGCTGGTGGATCGTGACCTCGAACCACTCCGGCGGCGCGGACTGGAACAGGGCCGTGACCTGTTCGGAGTTGAGATCGTAGGAGGCCGTCAGCCCCTCGAGGGCGTGCTCGCGCATGAGCCATTCGGCCGTGAGGCCGTTGGCGACGTTGAGGGAGAAGTCGCCGCGCAGGCGCTTGCCCTTGAAGGCGCACAGATGCTCGTGGTTACGCACCAGATAGCCGTCGGCCTCACAGGAAAGGACGATCTCGCTGATGCGATCCTCGCCCTGCTTGTGGATACGCGGACCCATGACCCAGAACTCGACCGTGCGGCCGGTTTCCCGCTCATGGGCGCGGACGCGGGCGACGGCGGCGCGGAACTTCTTGGGGTCCTCGTATTCGGCGTAGATGACGCGGACGCCGCTCGCGAGGGCCGGCTCAAGCTGTTCAGGTTCGCGGATGACGACCACGATCTCGACTTCGCCCGGACGTCTCGGGTCGCAGGGGGCGACCTTCGTCGCCGCTTCGTCGTAAGGCAGGAGCGTCCAGCGGAGCGGCTGGCGGCGGAGCTGCGTGATCTGCTCGGCGAGGTCGCGGCGGAGGCGGTTGAGCTCGCTGACGGGCACGATGAGGGCGCCGTCGAGGTCGGCCTGCAGCTCGCCCAGCTCGAAGCCGGTATCGCCTAGGCGTCCCAGCTGGTCGCGAAGCGTCGTGACGTCCATCGGACGCTTCTCGGCCGCGGCGCAGGGCATCGTGCTCTCGCCGGCGACGACATGCCCCTCGCCGTCGTTGAATTCGACGCGCAAAGGCTGCCCGAGACGGCCGATCACCTTGGCGTGCAACGGGCGACGGTAGTTGGCTTTCTCGCGGTCCCAGGAGTCATGGAGACGCTTGTCGAGTTCCTGGTCCTTGGTCTTCCAGAGGATGGCGCCAGGCCTCACCTGCGACCACTCCACGTCCTCGCGGCCGAAGCGGATGAACGTCAGGCCGCCACGGGCTGGCTCGAGACCGTGGACGAAGCCGCCCTGCTCGCGCTCGGCCGGCTTGCCTTGGTCGAAGACCACGCCGTCGCCGGGCTTGAGCGGGCCTTCGAGGCGCATCGTCACGCCGTTCGTGGCGACGTCGACGACCGTGCCGAGGTAGGCGCCGCGCTTCTTGCCGAAGCGCGCGTGGACGAGCTGCTGGTTGTCGATGCCGCGGAGCCAGCCGGTATGCAGGCCGCGGGAGAAAGTCATCTGCATCGCGTAATCCTCCTCCTGACGGACCTGGAGCGCCGCCCGATCGGCATCGGCGCCCTTCGTCAGGGCGTCCCAGGCGGCGTCCACGGCGCGACGATAGGCCTTGGTGATGGCGGCGACGTATTCCGGGGACTTCAGCCGGCCCTCGATCTTCAGCGAGCGGATGCCGGCGCGGATCAGGTCGGGGACGACCTCGATGCCGGCGAGGTCCTGCGGGGACAACAAGTAGGCCTTATCGCCCAGGTCGCGGACGGCGCCGTCGACCACGAGCTCATAAGGCAGCCGGCAGGCCTGGGCGCATTCGCCTCGGTTGGCGGAACGCCCGCCGAGGGATTCGCTGGTCAGGCACTGCCCGGAATAGGCGACGCAGAGAGCGCCGTGGACGAAGACCTCGAGGTCGAGCGGCGCGCCCTTGGCGGCCTGCGCGGCCTGCAGCTTCTGGATCTCGGGGACCGAGACCTCGCGGCCCAGGACGGCAAGCGAGGCGCCGAGGCCGCGGGCATAGTCGACGCCGGCGGCGCTCGTGACCGTCATCTGCGTGGAGGCGTGGATCGGGAAGTCGGGCGAGATCCGGCGGATGAGCCGGCAGATGCCGGCGTCCTGCACGATGGCGGCGTCGACGCCGGAGGCGACGATCGTCCGGAGCGTACGGGCGGCCTCCGCGAGCTCCTCGGGGAAGATCAGCGTGTTGAAGGTCACGTAGCCCTTGAGCCCTCGGCCGTGCAGGTAGGCCATGAGCGCGGGGAGGTCGGCCTCCTCGAAGTTCTTGGCCCGCACGCGCGCGTTGAACCGGCCCACGCCGAAGAATACGGCGTCGGCTCCGTTCTCCACGGCCGCACGGGCGCAATCCCAGTCCCCGGCCGGGGCCAGGACTTCCGGCTTCCTCAGTCTGTCGGCCTCCGCGTCGGTCACGCCGGAAGCAAGCCAGACTACCGCCGGCATGCAAAGCGCAATCGGCGCGGGGCGCTTACGGTGTTGCCCCCGCCGCGGGACCACGCCAGCATGGAGCCATGTCCGACAAGCTCGAGGAGATCTTCAAGATGCAGGAGGCCCTGAACGCGCGCATCGGCGTCGTCACGCAGGGCATGACGGAGGAGGAGAAGGTCCGATGGACCCTGAACTACCTCCGGGCCATGCAGCAGGAGATGGCCGAGCTCACCGACTCCGTGCCCTGGAAGTGGTGGGCCAAATACCAGAAGTTCGACGAGCAGAACGCCCGCGTCGAGGTCGTCGACCTCTTCCACTTCCTGATCTCCATCGCCCAGGTGCTGGGCATGTCGGCCGACGACGTCTACCAGGCCTACCTCAAGAAGAACGCCGTCAACCACCAGCGCCAGGACTCGGGCTACGCCAAGAAGGACGAGAACGACTCCCGCCACATCTGACACCATGAACCGCCCCGTCCGAGCCCGCCGCGGCTTCACCCTCATCGAGCTGCTGCTCGTGATCGCCATCATCCTCATCCTGGCCGCCGCCTCCTTCGGCCTTTTCCGCGCCGCGAGCAACGCCCGGTCCAAGTCGGTGGCGCGCGGCGCGATCCAGGCCATCTCCATGGCGGCCGAGTCCTACCGGAAGACCTACGGGGACTACCCGGTGGCCTCGCCCGGGACGGCGGCGACCAACGGCCCCAGGTTCCGGCAGGACCTGTATGACCAGCTGAGCGGCAGGAAGGTGCTGCGCCAGAGCGCCGCCACGGGGGGCGGGACCGCCGTGAACCTGGTCCCTTTCGACGACGCCAGCCTTCCCGGCGGGACCAACCGAAAGCCCAAGCCTTTCCTCGGCATCGGGGCCGTGGAGACCAACAACGACGCAGCCGCCGGCGACCGCTCCGTGCTCCTGCATTTCGTGGACCCCTGGGGCAACCCCTTCGACTACCGCTACCGCGTGCTCATCGGCGGCACCACCGCGATCCAGAACCAGAGCACGGGCGCCTTCAACGGCGTTTACGGCAACTGGAAGACATCAGGCTACCTGCTGGTCAGCTGCGGGATCAACTATGTAGACCCCGCGGGCGGGGAGCCGGCCGCGGCCGAGTACTGGGACCCCGCCGGAGCGATGACCGCCAACGGTGTGGTGCCGGCGTCCTACTTCGAGGACGGGACGAACGGCCCCTACCGGACCGACAACATCGTCAACTGGGCGAACTGACCTCGCGGCCCAGCGGGCCGCGCATCGCCCAGGCCAGCAGCGCGCAGAGCAGCCAGGCCAGCAGGGCCGTCGCGACGGTGTGCGAAAGGAAGTGCTCGCCCCGGGCGACCTGGTAGAGGCCCATCCACGCCCCCATGCCGAGGCCCAAGGCCAGTCCGCGCCAGCGACGTTCGGTCTGGATCCAGTAGAACGCGATGAGCGCGAAGCCGCCGCTGGCGTGCCCCGCCGGGAAGGCATGACAGGGATAGCCGGCGGGCTTGGCCTGGAACAACAGCAAGTGCTCATGGGCGCCGCCGTAGAGTTTGAGCTCGAGGGGCGTCGCCATGTGGGTGACGGCCCGTAGCTGCGTGCTGACGACGGTCACCAAGGCGAGGCAGGCCAGCAGGAAGAGGGCTCGGACGCGGATCCGGGGCCGGAACAAGGCGGCCCCGATGAGACCAAGCGCAAGGAGGATGACCAGGCCCTTGGGACCGCGGTAGGCGAAGAGCAGTCCGGCCGGATGATCGTGAGGGACGAGCCAGGCGCGGCCATCCCAGAACAACGACTGGAACCAGAGGTCGGCTGCCTCGCCGCCGAGGCCAGGCAGGCCGAAGAAGACCACCGTGGCCGCCAGCAGGCCCGCCGGCAGTAGCAGGGCGCGCGGCTCAACGTGCGGGATTCTGGAGTCCACCATGGTTGAAAAGCTCGTCAGCGCCCTGATAGTGGATGATCGCCTCGCCCACCGCCGCGGCGTCCGGAGAGGCCACCGGCGTCAGCCCGCCCGTCGCGAGGTCGGCCTTGTACTGCACCGCCTGACGTACCGGTTTCAGCACAGTCAGGAGGCCGTCCGGACGGAGCACGGCGACCTTCTGGTAGTTGCTGATGAAGGCGCGGGGACGGAAGGAAGGGGCCAGCGCGTCGCTGCCGACGAAGCGCGAGAGATATTCCACGCCGAGCAGGCCGAGGACCGTCGGAGCCACGTCGATTTGGCTCATCATTGTGTCGAACTTGCGCGGGGCGATGTTGCCCGGCGACCAGATGAAGAGCGGAATCTCGTATTTCCGGACCTCGAGCTCGCGCTTGCCGGCGACGGAAGCGCAGTGGTCGGCCACGATCACGAAGACCGTGTCCTTGAACCAGGGCTTGGCCTGCGCGGCCCGGAGGAAGGCGCCGATCGCGTAATCGGTGTACGCCACCCCGCCCTCGCGGTTGGCAAGCTTCGGGTCGATCCTGCCCGCCGGCCAGGTGTAGGGACGGTGGTTGGAGGTCGACATCACGAAATGATGGAACGGCTTGCCGGCCGCATGGGCCTTGTCGGCCTCCTCCAGCGACCAGCCGAAAGCATCCTCATCGCAGGCGCCCCAGGCGTTGGCGAAGGTCGGCTGCTTGCCGGCCGCCAGCTGGCGCGGGAGATCGACGACCTGGTAGCCGTTGGCCCCGAAAAAGTAGTTCATGTTATCGAAGAAACCGTCGCCGCCGTAGATGAAGGCCGTGTCGTAGCCCTGCGTGCGGAGCACGGAACCGAGGGTGGTCAGGTTTTCGCAACCCTTGCGGCGCAGGACGGACTGGCCCGGGATCGGCGGGATCGACAGCGCGAGCGCCTCCATGCCGCGCACAGTGCGCGTGCCGCCGGCGTAGCAACGGGAGAACCAGAGCGACTCGCGCGCGATGCGGTCGAGGTTCGGCGTGAGATTCTTGGCGGTGTAATCAGGCGAGCCGTAGCAGCCCAGGAACTCGGCGCTCAGGCTCTCGATCGTGATCTGGATGACGTTGAGGCGACGGACGGACGCGGACGGCCGGATGCGCCGCGTGATGTCGTTCTGGTCGGCGTTCGTCGGCGCGCCGCCTTGGGCGAGCAGCGTCGCGCGCAGTTTGGCGACGGCGTCGGGAACCGACGGGTAGAAACGCTTCCACTCGAGCTGGTTGGCCCAGAAGGCCGCCAGGAAGGCGTATTCGCCGTTCTTCGCGAGCTCGGTGTCGTAGCTGTTGTCCCAGCCCGGATGCAGATCGCCCATGTGGCGCAAGCCGGCCGTAAGACGCTCGCCAACGGAAGTATGGGCGGTCGAGGCGGCCTTGAGGTCCCATCGGCCGACGAGATAGGCGGCGAGCAGGATGGCGAGCAAGGGCGCGAGCAGCGCGACGAAGTCACGCCAGCGGGGCGCGGCGTCGGCGACGGCTCCCTCCTCCCAGGCGCGCACGAAACCCAGGCGACGCCAGAGCAGGAAGAGGCCCGCCGCGACGGCGAGCACGATGACGGCGATCAGCGGAAGGTTGTAGGACTCCTGGATGTTCTTCACCACCTCGGTCGTGTAGACGAGGTAGTCGACCGCGATGAAGTTGAAGCGGACGCCGAACTCCTCCCAGAAGAGAATCTCGGAGACCTTCCAGAACGTGAAGAGGAATGCGCCGAACAGCCAGGCGCCGCGCAGCGGCAGGCGGAGCCAGCGCAAGGCAGACCAGCCCGCCGGCCAGATCGCGCCGAGCAAGCCCATCGGCAAGGTCAGGAACCACGCCATGAAAACGTCGAAGAGCAGGCCGACGAACAAGGCCGCGAACGTCGCCACGCCCCAGGAGACCTCCCCGGCGACGGCCGCCAACAGGCCCAGACGGAGCAGGAAGCCCATCAGGACGTAGCTCAGGGCCAGAAGCAAGGTGCCACCCTGGCGCGAGGACAAGGCCCTGTGAAATCTCTCCTTCACGCCGAACATCAGAGCGAAATCCCGCCCGCTGCGGCGAGCCTATTAAGCGAGGACGGAGGCGTCATCGTTCAGGCACCTCGTCGACGCCGGAGCCGCCCCACGGATGACAGCGACAGATGCGGCGCAATCCGAGCCAGCCGCCCCTGAGCAGCCCGAACCGCGAGAGCGCGGTGGCCATGTAGCGCGAGCAGGTGGGATGATAACGGCAGCCGGACCCGGGGATGAGATGGAGCGGACGCGAAAGGAACCGCTGGTAGAATCGCACGAGCCCGAGGGCCAGCCGGACCGGCCACGATGGGCGCGGCCCGGTCATGCGGAGGGGCCAGAGGCGGTGATTCGGGCGGCGGCCGCGGCGTAGACTCTGCGCAGATCGGCAAGCGGACGTCTCAGCATCCCTGACCGGACCACCAGCACCACCTCCCACCCGGCCGGAAAGGCGGCGGGATCGGTCCGGAACAGTTCGCGGGAAAGGCGCTTGGCCCGGTTTCGGTCGACCGCCAGCGGCAGGCTCTTCTTCGCCGCGATGACCGCGAAGCGGGCGGGCGCACCTGCGGCGGACTTCCGACAGTTGAGCAGGAAGGCCCCGCAATCGACGCGGGAGCCCTCCTTGCGCAGGCGGCAGAATTCGTCCGAGGCGCGAATCCGGCGCTCCCGCGGGAGACGCATCGCCCTCAGGACGCGCCGAGCCGCTTGCGTCCCACGCGACGGCGGTTGGCGAGCACCTTGCGGCCGCCACGAGTCTTGGAACGAGCGCGGAAGCCGCACTTACGGGCGCGGGCGATCTTGGACGGGCGGTAGGTAGGCTGCATATTTTCGAAAAACAAGGCAACGGAGCCCCTCCGAGGCTGTCAAGCCCCGTGCTTCCCGGCTTGGCAGGGCCGGACAGGGGGTAAAGATGCCCCCATGGAGCCGGCCAAAGGAAACCAGAGGCCCACGCCGCCCCGGGCCTACCTGAACGCTGAATTCATGCTCAGTCCCCAGGCCCGCACCCTGCGCGTCATGGCCGAGATGGTGGAGCCCCACCTGCGGTTCAAGAAGAACGGGGTGCGCAACACGGTGGTCATGTTCGGCTCCGCGCGCACGCTGCCCCGCGCTCGGGCCGAGGCCGAGCTCGCCGCCGCGCGGGAGGCCGCCCGGCTGGGCACCTGCGACGGCAACGAATGCGCCGCGCGCCTGCGGGTCGCCGAACTGGCGCTGCGCAGCTCCGCCTACTACGAGGCCTGCCGCGAGCTGGCCCACGAGATGACCCGCTGGTCCATGGGCCTGCCCGAATGGCAGCGTTTCCTGATCTGCTCCGGCGGGGGGCCGGGCATCATGGAGGCGGCGAACCGCGGCGCGCACGAGGCGGGCGGACGCTCCGTCGGCCTCGGCATCGCCCTGCCCTTCGAGCAGAGCCACAACCCATACATCACCGAGGGGCTCGACCTCGAGTTCCACTACTTCTTCGTCCGCAAGTACTGGTTTCTCTACCTGGCCAAGGCGCTCGTGGCCTTCCCCGGCGGCTTCGGCACCTTCGACGAGCTCTTCGAGATGCTCACCCTCATCCAGACGGGCAAGACGAAGAAGAAATTCCCCATCCTGCTCTTCGGGTCGCCCTTCTGGAAACGCGTCATGGACCTCGAGGTCATGCAGGAGTGGGGCATGGTCTCGCCGGAGGATCGCGACCTCTACGTGCATGTCGACTCGGTCAAGGAGGCGCGCGACCTACTGGTCAGCATCATCACCGAGAAGTACCTTTCGGACGCGGACCAAGGACATGACTGAAGTCCGGATCGCCTTCACCACCCTTCCCTCCCGCGAGGAGGCCGACCGGCTGGCCGCCGAGTCGGTCGCGGCCGGACTGGCCGCCTGCGCCCAGGTCGAGGGCCCGATCCGCTCCCACTTCACCTGGGAGGGCCGCGCCGAAAGCGAGGAGGAGCACCGCGTCACCTTCAAGTTCGCGGCCGCCAAGGAGCGCGACCTCGAGAGCTGGGTGCACGCAAGGCACCCCTACGCCGTGCCGCAGTGGCTGACCTTCGCCGCCGACCACGTCTCGCCCGCCTACCGCGCCTGGATCGGGGGCGTGCGCTGACCCAGGATGGACCCGACGCTCGCCGCGACCCTCTACTGCCTGCTGGCGGGCGGAGTGCTGCTCGGGTGGCTGCGGGAGCGGGCAGCCCGGACGACGACGGGCGCCGGCGAAGGCTTCTGGCCGGGCACCACCTCCGCGCCCGCCGCGGCGCACTTCGCGGCCGCCGCGGCGACGCTGCTCATCACCGTGGCCGAGTCGGTGGTCGAGATACGCGCGGACGTCTCCCAAAGCCAGTCGGTGCTCACGGGCCTCTCCCTCCTCGCGCTGCTCGCGGCGGCGATCATCGAGGAGGTGGTCTTCCGCGGCTTCGCCGCGCCCGCCTGGCTCGCCGGCGGCCGGCTGCTCACGGTCATCGTGGCCGGCTCGACGGTCTTCGCGCTCGTGCACGGCTTCGACCTCGGCACCGTACACGGCCGCGTCAGCCTCGCCTTCGCCTTCGTGACCTCGCTCGGCCTCTACGTGGCGCGGTTCAATCCCTTGAACCCCGGACGCTCGCTGACGCCCTGCTTTACGGCCCATATCGTGCGTAATCTCGCCGTCTTTGGCATCAAGTGGGCGCAGGGTTTCGTGACCTGGTGACAAAAGCCGGCGCCTTGGCCGCTTGGGACTTGTCGCTGCGTCGGGCGACAAATAAGGAGGATGCATGGATCGCCCCGTCCATACCTCGCGCCGCGACTTCCTGAGGCTGGCACCCTTCGCCGCGCTCGGCGCAGCGGCCGACGCGGCGCCCGACCCGCGCAGAATCCTGCAGGGCGGACGGTCCGCGGAGACCGGCGCCACGCCCCCCCGCCCGGCCGGCAGCCGCCCCGTCTGGGACCTGACCACCGAGCCGATCGAGAAGGTACGGGTCGGCATCATCGGCCTCAACCGGGGCCGCGCCCACGTGAACTCCTGCGTCTCCCTGCCCTGGGTCGAGATCAAGGCGCTCTGCGACATCAAGGACGACGTCGCCCGCGCGCAGGCCGAGGTGGTGCGCAAAAAGACGGGCAAGTCCCCCGACCTTTACACGGGCTCGGAGGACGCGTGGGAGCGGATGGTCGCGCGCGAGGACATCGACGTCGTCTACATCGCCACCCCTTGGGAATGGCACACGCCCATGGCCGTGCGCGCGATGGAGCTCGGCAAGCACGCGTTCGTCGAGGTCAACTGCGGGGTCTCGGTGAAGGAGTGCTGGGAGCTCGTCGACGCCTCCGAGAAGCACCGCCGCCACTGCCCCATCCTGGAGAACTGCGCCTACGGCGAGGAGGAACTCTTCGTGCGGCGGATGTCCGCGGAGGGACTCTTCGGCGACCTGAAGCACGCCGAAGGAGCTTACATCCACGACCAGCGCGGGACCGCGCCCGACGGCACGTTCATGCGTCCGCAGCGGGACTGGCGGCGCAAGTACCACACCCTCATCGACGGGAACCCCTACCCGACCCACGCCATCGGCCCGCTCGCGACCTACCTCGGACTCGGCAGGGGTGACGTCATGACGCGGGCCGTCTCGGTCTCCTCGCCTGAAATCGGCCTTTCGCAACTGCGGGAAAAGGCGGGCGCCGACCGGGCCCGCACGGCGGACGAACGCTACACCTGCGGCGACATGAACACGACGCTGATCAAGACCGCGCTGGGCCGCTCCATCGTCATCCAGCACGACAACACCTCGCCGCGCCCCTACTCCCGCGGCAACGCCCTCTGCGGCACCGAAGCCACCTTCTTCGGCTACCCCGCCCGCCTCGCCATCGACTCAGGCAACCGTCACCCGCTGCTCGACCCGAAGGAGAAACGGAGCAGCCATGCCTGGACCTACGAAGGGGACAGGCTGAAGAAGTTCATGCAGGCCCATCCGCACCCGCTCGTGAAACTGGCCGGAGAGGACGCGAAGAAGGTCGGCGGGCACGGCGGCATGGACCATCTGATGAACTTCCGCCTCCTCGACTGCGTGCGGCGAGGGCTGACGCCCGACCTGACGGTGTATGACGCCGCCGCCTGGTCTTGCCTGCTCGAGGTCTCGCACCTGTCCGTCGCCTCCGGCAGCATGCCGGTCGAGGTCCCCGACTTCACCCGCGGCGGCTGGAAGACCCTGGGCCCCCTGCCTCTCATCACCTGACCCCTCCATGAACCCCCAAGCATCCACCAACCGCCGCGACTTCCTGAAGCTGGGCGCCCTCGGCGCCGCAGCACTCGGCCTCAAAGCCACGTCCGCCGAAGCCGGCCCCGACCCCAAGGCGCTGAAACTCCTCGGCTCCCAGGAGATCGGCGCCACCCGTCCCCGCCCGGCGGGGAACAGGCCCGTCTGGGACCTGTCCACCAAGCCCCTCGAGAAGGTGCGCTGCGGCTACATCGGCCTCAATCGCGGGCGCGGCCACGTCAACTCCGCCGCCAACATCCCCTTCGCCGAGGTCGTGGCCGTCTGCGACATCGTCGAGCAGCGGGCCAAGGGCGCGGCCGAGAGCGTGAGGAAGAAGACCGGCAAGGAGCCCGCCGTCTACTTCGGCGACGAAAACGCCTGGGAGAAGCTGGTGGCCCGGGACGACATCGACGTCGTCTTCATCGCCACCCCCTGGGAATGGCACGTGCCGATGGCCCTCAAGGCGATGGAGATGGGCAAGCACGCCTTCGTCGAGGTCTCGGCGGCCGTCACCGTGGACGAGTGCTGGCAGCTGGTCGACGCCTCGGAGAAACACCAGCGTCACTGCTCCATCCTGGAGAACTGCTGCTACGGCGAGGAGGAGCTCTTCGTCCTGCACATGGCCCGCCAGGGCCTCTTCGGCGAACTCAAGCACGCCGAGTGCGCCTACATTCACGACCTCGGCAAGGGCGTGCTCTGGGCCCTGGGCAGCGAGGGCGACTGGCGCCGCAACTACCACACGTTCATGGACGGCAACCTCTACCCGACCCACGGCCTGGGGCCGGTGGCGCAGTACCTCGGCATCGGCCGCGGGGACGCCTTCAAGTTCGTGGTGTCCGTCTCTTCCCCCGAGCTGAACCTGACCCAATTCCGGGACAAGGCTCAGCCGAACAAGGGCCGTCACAAGGACGAGAAGTTCGTCTGCGGCGACATGAACACCTCGATCATCAAGACGCAGCTCGGCCGCACCATCATGATCCAGCACGACGTCGTGAGTCCCCGCCCCTACTCGCGCATCAACGGGCTCTGCGGCACCGAGGCCACGTTCTTCGGCTATCCCGCCCGGCTCGCCATCGACGCCGGCAACAAGCACCCGCTGCTCGACCCCAAGGAGAAGCGCAACAGCCATGAATGGACCTACGAGAAGGAGAGGCTCACGAAGTTCATGCAGGCCAACCGGCATCCCCTGGTGACCAAGGTCGGCGAGCTGGCCAAGAAGGTCGGCGGCCACGGCGGCATGGACTTCATCCTCAACTACCGGATGCTGGACTGCGTGCGGCAGGGCATCACCCCCGACATGACCGTCTACGACGCGGCCGACTGGTCGGCGATCCTCGAGCTCTCGGTCCGCTCGGTGAAGGACGGGAGCATGCCGGCCCAGTGCCCGGACTTCACCCGCGGGGGCTGGAAGAACATCAAGCCCCTCGGCATCGTCTCCTGAGAGCACCCGCAGGCGCCCACGGACCCGGCCGCCCGGCCGGGTCCTTCGTTTGCGGTTTGCGTGGATGACTGCGGCGGGCTGAGACTGGAGCCATGGGCCAGATTGCCTCGCTCGAATCCTGGAAGACAGGCCTCGTCACGCGGTCGGGCGCGGAAACCGAACAGGCCGCCGAGGCCTTCGCAGACCTGCTGCCGCCGGACACCGTGCTGTCGCTTTCCGGCGAGCTGGGCTCGGGCAAGACGACCTTCGTGCGCGGGCTGGCCCGGGGCCTCGGCTACGCGGGCGACGTGACCAGCCCCTCCTTCTCGCTCCTCAACGTGCTCGAGGGGCGGCGACGGCTGCTCCACGTCGACGCCTACCGCCTGAAGACCCCGGAAGCCTTCGACGGGCTGATGGTCTGGGACCTGGCGAAGACCCCCTGGAACCTGGTCGTGGAGTGGCCGGAGCGCGTCGAGGGACGGCTGCCGGCGGAATCCTGGCGCATGGAGGCGGCGATGCTCCCGGATGGGGCGCACCGCTACCGGCTCGTCCAGCCCGCCTGAGGATCAGGAGTTCTTCTTCCGCTCGTTCTCCGTCAGCCAGCGCTTGCGGAGACGGACGAAGTTCGGGGTGACCTCCACCAGCTCGTCGGACTCGATGTATTCGAGGCAGTTCTCGAGGGACATCAGGCGGGGGGGCTTGATCTTGGCGAGGTCGTCCGAGCCGGCGGCGCGGACGTTGGTGAGCTTCTTGTTGATGACGAGGTTGATGACCAGGTCGTTGTCCTTGCAGTGCTCGCCGACGACCTGCCCCTCGTAGATTTCGTCGGCCGGCTTCACGAAGAAGTCGCCGCGGTCGTAGAGGCGGTCGAGCGAGTAGGCGGTGACCGCGCCGGCCTCGCCGGAGATCATGACGCCCGCGGTGCGGCGGGGCGGCTCCCCCTTCACCGGCTCATAGCCGAGCAGGGTGTGGTACATCACCGCCTCGCCGCGGGTGGTGGTGAGCATGAGGGTGCGCAGGCCGAAGAGGGAGCGGGAGGGAATCTTGAACTCCATGTGGATCCAGCCGCTGGTGCCGGCCTTGGCGTCCATGTGGCGCAGCTCGCCGCGGCGCCCGAGCACGAGCGACATCACGTCGCTCTGAGACTCCTCGGGGCAGTCGACGGCCAAGGTCTCGACCGGCTCGCAGAGGACGCCCTCGACGGTCTTCATGATAACCTCGGGCTTGCCGACGGAGAGCTCGAAGCCCTCGCGACGCATGGTCTCGATGAGGACGCCCAGGTGCATCAGGCCGCGGCCGGAGACCTTCCACGCATCGGCCCCGGGCTCGCGTTCGACCCGGAGGGCGACGTTCTTCTCCAGCTCCTTGACGAGGCGCTCGCCGACCTGACGTCCGGTGACGTACTTGCCATCGCGGCCGGCGAAGGGCGAGTCGTTGACGCGGAATGCCATCGTGACGGTCGGCTCGTCGACCTTCACGGGGGGCATCGGGCGGGGGTTCTCGAGGTCGGTGACGGTCGCCCCGATCTCCACGTGGTCGAGCCCGATGACGGCGCAGATGTCACCGGCCGAGACCTCCGTGGCCTTGGCGCGGCCGAGGGCCTCGAAAACCTCGACCTCCAGCACGCGCTGCTTGTGCTGGGTGCCATCGCGGGCGACCAGAATCACGGGCATCCCCGGGGAGATCTTGCCCGCGGTCACGCGTCCGACGGCGATACGTCCGACATAGTCGCTGTACAGGATGGCGGTGACCATCAGTTGGAGGGGATTGGCCAGCGCCTCGTCGCGGGACTTGAAGCCGGCGGCGGCGCCGCGCGACGATCCCTCGGCGTAGGGGGCGGGGATGTGGTCGACGATGGCGTGGAAAAGCTCGAGCAAGTCCTTGGGGCGGGCCCCCTCGGCGGCCCTGGCGAGGTCGGCGGTGCCCCACCCTTCGCGGCCGGAGGCGTAGATGATCGGGAAGTCGAGGGCGTACTCGGGAGCCTCGAGCGCCACCAGCAGGTCGAAGACCTCGTTGACCACCGCCTCGGGGCGGGCCGACGGCTTGTCGATCTTGTTGACGACGACGATGGGCTTGAGCCCGAGGGCGAGGGCCTTCGAGAGCACGAAACGGGTCTGAGGCATCGGCCCCTCGAAGGAGTCGACCACTAGCAGGCAGCCGTCGGCCATGTTGAGCACGCGCTCGACCTCGCCGCCGAAGTCGGCGTGGCCCGGGGTGTCGATCAGGTTGATCTTGTACTCCTCGCCGCTGCGGGCGTCCTTCCAGCGGATGGCGCAGTTCTTGGCCGTGATGGTGATGCCGCGTTCTCGCTCGAGGTCGCCCGAGTCCATGATCAGCCCGTGCTGGCCGCCGGCGAGCTTGTCGAGGTCCTCGGTGCGGAACATGCCCGACTGATAGAGCAGCCGGTCGGTGAGGGTCGTCTTGCCATGGTCGACGTGGGCAATGACGGCGATGTTGCGCAGATTCATCGTAAAAACGTCCTACGCATAGTAAAACCCCCCTCTGTGCAAGGGGAATAAGTCCGGCCGGACCGGCGCCGATGCCTCAAGCCAGCCCGTCCCGCACGAGGAGGGCCTCGGGGTCGAGGTCGCGGCCCATGAAGTCCCGGAAAAGCTTCTCCGCCGGCTCGGAGTTCCCCTTGGCAAGGATGCGCGTCCGGAGCTCCCGGCCCGTCCGGGCGTTCAGGACGCCCTCGGCGAGGAACCGCGTGAAGGCGTCGGCCTCGAGGGCCTCGGCCCACTTGTACGAATAATAACCCGCGGCGTAGCCCGTGGCCTCGGAGAAGAGATGATTGAACCGGCGTGCCATGGCCGGGCCCCGGCGGCTCGTGCGGGCCTGCCAGTCGGCGAAGTCTTCGTTCCAATGGGCGTCCAGGTCGCGGCCACGGAGCTCCTCGGCCCGGATGTGCAGGTCGAGGTCGAGCTTGGAGAACGCCAGCTGGCGCATGCAGACCGAGGCCGAGCGGAAATTGGCGGCGGCGTCGAGCTTGGCCAAGAGGTCCGACGGCAGCGGGGCGCCGGTCTCGTGATGGCGCGCAAAGACGGCGAGGGATTCCTCCTCCCAACACCAGTTCTCGAGGATCTGCGAAGGCAGCTCGACGAAGTCCCAGGCGACGCGCACGCCGGAGAGGGATTCGACCTCGACCTCGCTGAGGAGGTGGTGGAGCAGGTGTCCGAACTCGTGGAAGACCGTGGTGACCTCGTCGTGGTTGAGCAGCGCCTGCCTGCCGGCGACGGGCGGCGTGAAGTTGCCGCACATCAGGCCGAGGTGCGGGGCGAAGGAGCCGTCGGCGCGCGGTCCGCCGGTACGGAAGAAATTCATCCAGGCCCCTCCCCGCTTCGATTCGCGCGGGAACCAGTCGGTATAGAAGGAGCCCAGCAGTCGGTCGCCGTCGCGCACCTCGTAGAAGCGGACCTCGGGGTGCCAGACGCAGATCGGGGCACCCTCGGCGCGGGGCTCGGCGGCGCGGACGACGGTCTTGGCGCCGGTGGCCTGGTCGACATGGAAGGTGTCACGGGCGACGACCTGGATGCCGAAGAGGCCGCCGAAGAGACGGAACATGCCGGCGATCACGCCGTCGACCGGGAACCACGGACGCAGGGCTTCGTCGTCGAAATCATATTTCTCCCGGCGCATCTTCTCGGACCAATACCCGAATTCCCACGGATGCAGCGGCCGGACCGCGTCGCCCGCCTTCGAAGCGCGGTACTGCTCGAGCTCGACGCCCTCGGCCAGGAACTTCGGGCGGATGCGCCGGCCGATGTCCTCGATGAACCTCAGCGCCGTCTCGCCCGTGCGGGCCATGCGACGGGCCGTGGTGAAGTCGGCGAAGTGCTGCTTGCCCAGCAGGCGGGCCTTCTCGTGGCGCAAGGCCAGGATCTCGCCGACCAGCGCGGTGTTGTCCCACGGCGCCTTCAGGCCGACCTGGCCAAGGCCTTCCCAGCACAGACGACGCAGGTCCTCGTCCTCGGCGTACTGCAGCACCGGGAAGACGGAGGGCGAATGCAGCGTGAAGCGCCAGGCCTCGGGCCTGCCCTTCGCGGTCGCGGCCTGCTTCGCCGCGGCGAGCGCGCTGGCCGGCAGGCCGGCGAGGCGCTTTTCGTCATCGATGAAGTGCTCCCAGGCGTTGGTGGAATCCAGGACGTTCTCGGAATACTTCTGCGTCTTCTCCGCAAGGTCGGCGTTGAGCTTGGCCAGGCGTTCCTTTCCTTCGACCGGCAGGTCGGCGCCGTTCTCCATGAAGTCGGCCATGGTCTCCTCGAGGAAACGCCGGCGGACGCCGGTCAGGGCCTTGGCGTCGTCCGTGGCCGCGTAGACCTTGAAGACCGACCAAAGCCCGGGATCGAGCGTGAGCGAGGTGAAGAACGCGGTGACCTCGGGCATCATCGCGTTGTAGGCCTTGCGCAGCTCAGGCGAGTTGAGGACGGAGTCGAGGTGCGAGACCAGGCCCCAGGCACGGGTGAGCTCGCGCGTGGCCCGCTCGAAACCGAGGAGGACTTCATCGTAGGTCAGACGCGAGGGGGGGAGCGACTTGAAGACCTCGACCGCCGAACGTGCGCGGCGCAGGGCCTCGCGGACGTCGGGCTCGACCTGCTCGGGGCGCAGCCGGCTCCAGTCGAAGAGGAACGCGTCGTCCAGGAAGGGGTGCATGCGGCGCAGGATGCCCCTTGGCCCCGGTCCAGCAAGTTCGCAGGCGGGATTGTGGGGCGCCCGGGAGCGGGCTTGCGGGAGGGGGCGCCCACGCCCCATTCTGCGTCATGAACGCCGAAGAGGCAGTGCCCGTGCAGTCCATCGAGGTGGCGCCCGTCCAGGGGGCCGCGGCCGTGTTCCTCGTGACCCCGCTCAAGACGATTGTCATCCAGGTCGACCCAGCCGTCGGGGAGGCCCTGCAGTCCTCGCTGGCGGGCCGCCTGTCCGAACGCCCCATGTCGCACGACCTGATGCTGCACCTCCTGCTGGGGCTCGAGGCCGCCGTCTCACACGTCGCCGTGGTGGGCGTGAAGGACGGGGTCTTCTACGCCCGCGTTCTGGTCGCGCAGGACGGGCCCGTCGCGCGCAAGGTCGCGGAGGTCGATGCCCGGCCGAGCGACGCGCTGGTGCTCGCGGTCAAGGCCAAGCGTCCCGTCTTCATCGCCCGCGCGGTGCTCGAGGCCTGTGAGGACATGTCGGCCCAACTGGCGAAGCTCCGTAAGCAGGCGTGAGGCCGGCGCTCCCCCAGCCCGCCGTCGAAGGTACGCGCCCTTCGGTGCTCGCACCGATGCAGGACGTGACCACAACCGCCTTCATGCGCGTCATCGGCCGGCGCGGAGCGCCCGACTGGTTCGTGACCGAATACTTCCGGGTGCACGAGAGCTCGACGCCTGAGAAGCACATCGTCGACTCCGTCGTCAACCACGGCACCGGCCGGCCCGTGTTCGCGCAGCTCATCGGAGAGGACACGCCCCACATGCTGCGCACGGTCCGGGAGCTGCTAAGGCTCCCCGTCGCCGGGATCGACCTCAACATGGGCTGCCCGGCGCCCAAGGTCTACCGGAAGAACGTCGGGGGCGGCCTGCTCCGCGATCCGGCGAAGGTCGACGAGCTGGTGGGGGCGCTCCGGCAGGCCATCCCCGGTCTCTTCACGGTGAAGATGCGCATCGGGTTCGACGGCACGCAGCGGTTCGACGAGCTGCTGGCCGTCCTCGCCCGCCACCAGGTCGACCTGGTGACCGTCCACGGGCGCACGGTGAAGGGGCTCTACTGGTCCGAGGTCGACTACTCCGCCATCGCGCACGCCGTCCGCTCCCTGCCCTGTCCCGTCATCGCCAACGGCGACGTGGCCAGCGCCGCGAAGGCCTCCCGGCTGCTCGAGGAGACGGGCGCCCGTGGGATGATGATGGGGCGGCACGCCATCCGGAACCCCTGGATCTTCGCGCAGTGGCGCGACCTACAGCTAGGACGGGCGCCATTCCGTCCCGTCCTGGCCGACGTGCGCGACTATGTGCAGGACCTCGCCGACCATTGCTGCGACCAGGCCATGACCTCCGAGCAGCGGGCGGGGCGCCTCAAGAAGTTCCTCAACTTCATAGGACTCGGGGTGGACGCCGACGGGGCCTTCCTCCACGAGATGCGTCGCTGCTCCAACATGGAGGAACTGCTCGCATGCTGCGACCGGAGGCTGCTGCAGGGCGGACGCGGCGCGGAGCCCTATGCGGACGAGCCCTACCGGGGGCTGGTGGCCCGGCCGACCCGCGAGACGCAGCAGGGCTGCGAGCTCTGATCAGCGGAGCGAGGCGCGCAGGCGTCGCTCACGCGAAAGGAACAGCAGCAACGGACCGCCGACCACGAGCAGCGACCAGAGTCCGAGGGCTAGGGCGTAGAAAGTGCCCAGGGCACATTGGCAGGCCTGCTTGCGACGCAGCACGAGATACCAGGGCAGGCAGAGCGCGAGTCCGACGGCGGAGCCCTTCACAGAACGGGCGACAAACCGCTCCAGCCCATCCGCGTCCTTGGAGCTGCGATGGAGCAGGACCGGTATCCAGACCGCCCAGGAGACCACCCAGACGCCGAATGCGCCCAGGAGGCAGGATGCGGCGTCGAACCTTCTGGGGTCGACCGAGGGAAGGTAGTAGGCGACGTCGATCAGGGCGAAGACCGGCAGGGCGATGAGCAGCCCTCCAAGGAAGGCGGCTCCGGCGACCCTTGGGAGCAACGCAGAAGCACGGGCCGGAGCGGGATTCACCGGCAGCGGAACGGACACCAGCACGGACTGGGCGAAGGCGAGGATCCAGACGACGGCCGGCAACAGAAACTCCCAGGGGTCCTCGACGGAAAGATAATGCATGCCGAGCAGCCGATCGGCCCTTAGCACGCCGATGTCCCACATGAACAGGCCGATGATAAGCCAGAACAGGCCGTTGAAAAGGAAAGCCAGCGGGATGGATAGGAGAAACGCGCGGAGGACAGCGTTCATGAACGGGACGTGGAAAGCATGCTCCGGCCCGGGACAGTTGCCATCCAAAAGCCCCCGCCCCTTGACTCCGGCCGTCCGGCCCCGAAAATAAGGACATGATCCATCTGACGCCCGAAGCCGCCGCCCAGATACGGACCCTCCATGCCAAGCAGGATCCCGCCACCCTCCTCCGCGTCCTCGTCGAGGCCGGCGGATGCTCCGGCTTCGAATACGGCATGTCCTTCGACGCCCGCAAGGACGGCGACCTGGAGTTCGAAAGCCAGGGCGTACGCATGCTCATCGACCCCGCCAGCCATGCCTATCTGGACGGATCCACCGTGCACTTCGACGACGGCCTGCACGGCAAGGGCTTCGAAGTCCGCAACCCCAACGCCAGCAGCACCTGCGGCTGCGGCAAATCCTTCAGCTGACCATGAGCCCCGCCCTGCCCCTCGCCCTGCTGCTCGCCCTCACCCTCACCGCCAAGGAACCTGTCAAGCCCGTGGAAACCGAGAACGAGAAAGTCCCCGCCGGCAAAGTCCGCGTCACCCCGGATGACGGCAAGGGAGGCGTCGGCAAGCCCGCGGTCGTCGACAAGGTCGTGAAGTCCGACGCCGAGTGGCAAGCGCTCCTCCCGCCGGAGACCTACCGGATCCTGCGGGCCAAGGGGACCGAGCGCCCTTTCTGCGGCAACCTGCTCGACAACAAGAAGCACGGCACCTACCACTGCGTCGGCTGCGAGCTCCCGCTTTTCTCCTCCGACTCGAAGTTCAACTCCGGCACCGGCTGGCCGAGCTTCTTCCGTCCGGTCTCGAAATACAACGTGGCAACCATCGAGGACCGCAGCCACGGCATGACCCGCACCGAGATCCTCTGCGCCCGATGCGACGGGCACCTCGGACATGTCTTCGAGGACGGGCCGCCGCCCACCGGACTGCGCTACTGCCTGAACTCCGAATCGCTGAAGTTCAAGGAGCTCAAGCCGGCCAAGTGACGCTCAGCGCCGGCGCGAGGCGCCGCGCGACGACGTCCTGCGTTTCGCGGCGGGCTTTCGGCGAGACGCCTTCACGACCTTGCGTACGGCGGCCTTGACGACGGGCTTACGGCGAGCGCGAGCGGGCCTGGCGCGGGGCGTCCGGAGCGAGGGCAGCCCCCCGCCGCGGACGGCCTTCCAGACCGACTCCTTGAACGCCTCAAGCCCGGCGCCGTCGTGGCACGAGATGGCCAGTGCGCCCGCCGGGACCTTCTTCCCGAAGACCTTCAGGTTCGCGGCCGCCGCGGGCAGATCCATCTTGTTGGCGACCACGAGGCGCGGCTTCGCCGCGAGCACGGGCGAGTAGAGGCGGAGCTCCCGTTCCAGTACCTTGAAGTCGTCCCACGGACGGCGACCGTCATGGCCGGCCATGTCGATCAGGAAGACGAGCAGCGAGCAGCGCTCGATGTGACGCAGGAACTGGTGACCCAGCCCGCGGTTCTCGTGCGCCCCCTCGATGAGTCCGGGAATATCCGCCATCACGACGCGGCCGTGGCGGTCCTGGTACTCGATGACGCCCACGTTCACATGCAGGGTGGTGAAGGGATAGGGCGCGGTGCGCGGACGGGCGGCGGTGATGAGGTTGGTGAGCGTCGACTTGCCCGCGTTGGGGAAACCGACCAGCCCGACGTCGGCGATCGTCTTGAGCACCAGGCGGAAAGTCCCCGTCTCTCCCGGCTGGCCGGGCGTGCTGCGGCGAGGAGCCTGGTTGACCGAGCTCTTGAAGTTCATGTTGCCCAGCCCGCCGCGGCCGCCGGCCAGCAGGACGACTTTCTCGCCATGCTCGGTCAGCTCGGCCACCAGACGGCCCGAGCCCTCCTCGAGCACCTGCGTCCCGGGAGGCACGGGGAGGATCAGGTCGGCTCCGTCGGGGCCGGCGCACTGGCGGCCCATGCCGGGCGTGCCGTTCCTGGCCGAGCGGTGGGGCTGCCACCGATAGCTCTCGAGGTCGCCCTCATTACGGTCGCAGCGCAGCACGACGTCCCCGCCCTTGCCGCCGTTGCCGCCGTCGGGACCGCCCTTGGGGATGAACTTCTCGCGACGGAAGCTGACGCACCCGTGGCCGCCGTCGCCGGCACGCAGGATGACCTTGGCCTCGTCGATGAACATGCGCGGAAGGTGGGGAGGTCGACCGCGAGGGTCGAGCCGTAAAGGGCGCTCAGCGCTCGAGGCCCCGCGAGCGGCGCAGCCATCGCTCGGCGGGAGCGAAGAAGGCGAGGTCGGCGAGGAAGCCGACCAGCATGATGACGCCCATCACGCCCATGACCTGGTCCATGCGCAGCAGCTCGCGGCCGGCATGCAGGAGAGAGCCCAGCCCGAAGCCCGAGAGGATGACGACGAAGATCTCCGCCGCCATCAGCGAACGCCAGGCGAAGGCCCAGCCCTGCTTCAGGCCGCTGATGATGCCCGGGAGGGCGGCGGGCAGCACCACGTTCATCCACAGATGGACACCGCCGGACCCCATCGTCTGGGCGGCCCGCAGGTAGAGAGGCTGCACATTGAGGACCGACTCCCGTACGGTGGCGACGACGGCCCACAGCGTGCCCATGACCACGACGAAGACGACGGCGGACTCCTCAGGTCCGAACCAGAGCAGCGCCAGGGGAACCCAGCAGACCGAAGGCAGCGTCTGCAGCCCCAGCGCGATAACGCCGACCGTGTCGTTGATCCAGCGCACGCGGGCGCACAGGGCTCCGAGCGGGATACCGACGAGGCCGCCGATGACGAAGCCGAGGGCGAGACGGCGGACCGTGACCACGGTGGCAGAGAGAAGCTCCCCGCTCAGGAGGCCCTCCCAGCACCATTCCAGGACGTGCGAAGGCGAGGGGAAGAGCAGCTCGTCGGCCCGGCCGGAGCGCACGGCCCATTCCCAGCCGCCGAGCAGCAGCGCGGCGAGCATGAACGGGATGAAAAGACGGGGGAGCCTCATTCGACGGAGCCTCCGGCGAGGTGGGAGGACAGGGATTCGGTGATCCGGGCGGCGACCTCCGCGAGCGCAGGATCGTTGATCCGGCGCGGACGAGGAAGGTCGACCTCGAAGACCTCCCTCACCCGGCCTGGATTGGGTGAAAGGAGCACCACCCGGTCGCCCAGGCAGACCGCCTCGCGGATATTGTGGGTCACGAGGACGATGGTCTTTCTCCGCTTGGTGAAGATGGCCTGGATGTCCCCGTAGATCTGGTCGCGCGTGAGCGCGTCGAGGGCCGAGAAAGGCTCGTCCATCAGGAGAACCCGGGGATTAGGGGCCAGCGCCCTGGCCAAGGCGACTCGCTGGCGCATGCCGCCGGAGAGCTCATGCGGACGCGCCTTCTCCTTGAGGCCCAGCCCGACGAGGTTGAGGTAGTGCCGGGCGGATTCACGACGCTCGTCATCCGAGAGCCCCGGCTTGAGCCGCAGGCCGAACATGACGTTCTCCAGGACATTGAGCCAGGGGAACAACGCATCCTGCTGGAACATCACGAGCCGATCCCGGCCGGGCCCCCGAACGGGAGCCTCGGCCAGGCGGATCTCGCCCTCGTCGGGCAGCTCCAGGCCGGCCAGCAGCGAGAGCAGGGTCGATTTGCCGCAGCCGGAGGGCCCCACGAGGACGAGAAACTCGCCTTCGCGGACATCGATGGAGATGTCCTCGAGCGCGGTGACGCGGCCGGATGCGCCGTCAAAGCGCTTGGTGACATTGCGCAGCGTGAGGGCTGCGGGCGGGGAGCCGGGGGAGTCCATTTTAGCGGGCAAGGGTCTCCCTCTGCAGGCCCTCCAGGAGGGGACCGAGGGGGATGGATTCGCGCAGGAGTCCGGCGGAGACGGCGTCCGCCATCGACTTGCCGAGGCTCGCCTCCAGACGGGCGAGGCGGGCGGAGGCGGGCTCCGCACCATCGAGACGAAACCGACGCAGGGCGGAGTCGAGGAGGGCGTCAGGCATGGGCTTCGAGCGTGTCTCTGCGGCGAGTCCGGCGGAGAGCAGACGGCGGTGCAGTCGCGAATCGGCGATGAGCCGGTCGCGTAGATGGAAATGCGAGCGGACGAACGCGCGGACATCCTCACCGCGCCGATCAAGGGCCGCGGTGGAGCAGGCGAGAACCGTGACGACGGACGCAGCGTCCTCGGTCACGACGACGCCGCCGAAGTCGGAGATCAGGCGGGAGACCCATGGCTCGACGGTCCAGGCGGCGTCGACCTGGCCGCGGGCGAACAGCATCATCAGCTCGGGATTGGCGGCGGGTATCACCTGCGCGTCACCACCGGACAGCGTGATCTTCAACCCGGCAGACCTCAGCCAGGCCCGGGCGGAGACGTCCTGCGAGTTGCCAAGCTGGGGAGTCGCGACGCGACGGTCGCGAAAGTCGCCCGGCCCGCTGACATCCAGACCTTTCCTGGCCACGAGTGCATTGCCTCCCGTCGCCACCGGAGCCAGCAGTCGAAGCGACTTGCCGCGGGTTCGGACGTATCCGTTGAGCAAGGGTGAGGCGCCGACATAGACCACGTCGACGGACCCGTTCAGCAGGGCCTCGATGGCGGAGGGACCGGCGTTGAAGCCTCTCCATTCGACATTCACCGGGTCAAGGTGCGGATCCCGCCAGCTACTGCCCTCCCGTTCCAACTGGCGGGCTGCGATGGCGGGAGAATGGGTCAGATTCGGGAAAAAGCCCACTCTGAGCACCTCGGCATTCAAGGACGAAGCCAAGAGGGCAAGAATTGCCAGAAACGCCTTTAGATATGGAGAAAGCACGGGTATACCGCCTTAAAGTTGATAAGATTACTAATCTTTAAAAGATATAGCCTAAAAGCAAGTCTATTCTTAAGCCAGCGACTCAGGACAGAAACTACAAATTAAACCTCGGTCACTGGCAATCTATGCGCCCCTGCGGGGCGCAAGGGAGGTCAACCGGGTCGCACGATGACCGTGACTGAGCGGGCCGGACCGGCGGCATCGGTGGCCGGCCCCAGGACGGCCTTCCTGCACGCCAGAGTCGGCCCCGCTCCGACTCATGCTAGCAGCGGCCGTATTGAAAAGCTGATGTCGCCTCATCTGACGCGGAGCGTGCGTCATCACTGGATCTGCTGAAACTAATCGGCCTGACCTGAGGCTGAGGTGCGAGACCATGCAGAGAAAGCCGACCTGTTTTGCCCTTTGCAGCAGGCCGACGGCTGATAGAAAAAGAAGATGCCCCTGCCCTTCTCCGGCCTGATCTGCACGTTGCTGGTCTTCTGCGCTGCGCTGAGCGCGCAGTCGACGCCCAATGTCGTCATCCTCTTCGCCGACGACCTCGGCATCAACGATCTCGGATGCTTCGGACGCAAGGACCAGCGCACACCCAACCTTGACCGTCTGGCGGCCGAAGGAGTCCGCTTCACGCAGGCCTATGCGGCCGCATCCGTCTGCTCTCCGTCCCGCGCGGCCATCCTGACCGGACAGAGCCCGGCGCGCGTCAAGATCACGACTTTCCTCACCGGACGCCCCGACCGGGCCTCGCATCGCCTGCTGGGCGCCAAGATCAATCTCCAGCTGCCCAAGGAGGCGAAGACGCTCGCGGAACTGCTCAAACCCAGGGGTTACGCGACGGCGGCGGTGGGCAAGTGGCATCTGGGCGGCAAAGGAAGCCAGCCGACCGACCGTGGCTTTGACGAATACTTCCAGGGCAAGGCCAACCCCGGCGCGGAGTCGCCACAGGGGGGCAAGGGCGAGCTCGGCCAGGCCGACTACGCGGTGAAGTTCATCGAACGCAGCAAGGACAGGCCTTTCCTGCTCTACCTCGCCTTCGACAACCCGCACATCCCGCTCGCGGCGCCGGCCAGGGGCGTCGAGGCCAACGCGAGGGCCTTCCATCCGGTCTACGCCGCGCTCGTCGAGTCGCTCGACGCGGCCTGCGGACGCGTGCTCGACGCCCTCGAGAAGAACGGCCTCGCCAGGAACACGCTCGTCGTCTTCGCGTCCGACAACGGCGGCGTGCACATCTCCGAGCTCAAGGAGTCTCCGCCGACCTACAACGCGCCCAGCCGGGCCGGCAAAGGATTCCTCTACGAGGGCGGCATCCGCACGCCGCTCATCGTCCGCTATCCGCAGCGCCTCGCCCCCGGCGAACGGACCGATCCGGTGGTGCTCGGCGACCTTGTCCCGACGATCTGCGCGCTGACGGGCGTCCCGTCACCGGCCGTGCTCGACTATCAGGACCTTGCGCCGGTGCTCTTTGAAGGAAAAACCCTCGATCGGCCCCTGTTCTGGCATCAACCGCATTACATGAACCAGGGAGGGCGTCCGGGCGGGGTGGTGCGCGACGGGCCGTGGAAGCTGATCGAAAACTACGAGGATGGCTCGCTCGAACTCTACGATCTCTCCCGGGACCCTTCGGAGACCAGGGATCTCGCCGCCGCCGAACCCGCGCGCGTGGCCGCGCTGCGGGGCAAGCTCGAGGCGTGGCGCCGGTCGGTCGGCGCGGAAGGCATGAAGGCCAACCCCCAGTTCAGCCGTGCGGCCTGGGAGGCGTGCTTCGTCAACACCGACGTCACCCGACTGCAGGCACAGCCTAAGTCCGAGGACATGCGGCCGGCCTTGGCCGACTGGCGCAAGGCGATGGACGACCGCGGCGAGAACGGCCCCAACGCCCTCATCCATCTCGAGGCGCGGGACGCCAAGGTCACCGGGACGAAACTGCTTTACGAAGTCCCGCCCCACAAGGACACCCTGGGCTACTGGGTGAACGTCGACGACACCGCCGCCTGGACCTTCGATGCCCCGAAGTCTGGAAGCTACCGGGTCACGGTGCTGCAGGGCTGCGGCAAAGGCCAGGGAGGCTCCGTCGTGGCCCTCGACTGCGGCTCCTCGACTCTCGAGTTCACGGTCGAGGAGACCGGCCACTTCCAGAGGTTCATGCCCCGTGAGGTGGGCAGACTGACTCTCGCCGCCGGTGAAAACACCCTCAAGGTCCGCCCGGTCAAGAAGGCGAAGAACGCCGTCATGGACCTGCGACGGGTGATGCTCGAGCGCGTCGACTGATCAGAGTCCTGCCAGCAGGGCGCGGAGCTCCGCCTCGGGATCCTCATGGCCTTGGCCCACGGCGAGCTGGAGCGCGTCCTCGAAGGCCAGTCGGGCCTCGTCCCTGCGGTCGATGGCGAGCAGCGCTTTGCCAAGCAGGATCCTCGGCGCCATCCAGTCGGACTTCGAGACGGCGGCCCGGCGGAGATGCTCAAGCGCTTCGACGGCGGCGCCTTCGGCGAGCAAGGCCTGCCCAAGCGAGAAGCGGAAGAGCGGATTGTCCGGATCGGCCGCGACACGTTCCCTGAAAAGCGCCGACCTGCTCATGGGCGGCGACCGGGAGCCTTCTTGGATCGCCGTACGGACGGAGCCGGCGGCGTCACGGATACCGAAGCCCGGGCGGGATGACGGAAGATGATGACCGATCTGCCGGGGAGTCTCACCTCGATGGAATGCGGGCGTCCGTGCGCGGGCTCGGGCCGTGAATCCACGCCGCCGAGATTACCCGGGCCTGAGCCGGCGTAGTGGGCGGAATTCGTGTTCAAGGCCTCCTCCCATCTTCCGGCGGAGGTGACGCCGAGACGATAAGACCGTTCTACGGGGGTGAAGTTGCCGACGACGACCCAGGTGCTGCCTTGCCCACGCCGCTCGAAGGCCAGCACGCTGGCCTCACGATCGTCGGGCTCGAGCCAGGAGAAGCCGGCCGGAACGGCGTCCTCGGCGGCCACCGCCGCGTCCCCCACGTACAGCCGGTTGAGGTCGGCGACAAGCCGCTGTAGTCCGGCGTGGACTGGCGAGTCCAGCAGGTGCCAGTCGAGCGACTGGTCGTGCTTCCATTCGGCGAACTGTCCGAACTCGCAGCCCATGAAAAGGGTCTTCTTGCCAGGCCAGGCCCACTGCAGGGCCAGCAGGCAGCGGAGATCCGCCGCCTTGAGCGAATCGTCGGCGCCCGCCATCTTGTTGATGAGCGAGCCCTTCCCGTGGACCACCTCGTCGTGGGAGAAGGACTGCATGAAGGACTCCGACCACTGGTAGAGCATGCCGAAGGTGAGCTTGTCGTGGTGGTGCCTGCGGAACAACGGGTCTTGGCGGAAATAATGCAGCGTGTCGTGCATCCAGCCCATGTTCCACTTGAAGTCGAAACCGAGCCCGCCGTCCGCCACCGAGCGGGTCACGCCGGCGAAGGAGGTGGACTCCTCCGCGACCGTGACGGCCCCCGGATGGTAAAGATGGACCAGCGAATTGACGTGGCGCAGGAACTCGATCGCGTCGATGTTCTCGCGGCCGCCGTGACGGTTGGGAATCCACTCCCCGGCCTTCCGCGAGTAGTCGAGGTAGAGCATCGAGGCGACCGCGTCGACGCGCAGGCCGTCGACGTGGAACCGGTCGAGCCATGAGAGGGCGGAGGCCGTCAGGAAGCCCCGCACCTCGTGCCGCCCGTAGTTGAAGATGAGCGTGCCCCAGTCCTGATGTTCGCCCAGCCGCGGGTCGGCATGCTCGTAGAGGTGGGTGCCGTCGAAGCTGGCCAGCGCGAAGAAATCACGCGGGAAATGCGCCGGCACCCAGTCGATGAGGACGCCCACGCCGGCCCGGTGGAGGACGTCGACCATCGCCATGAAGTCGAGCGGGGAGCCGAAACGCTGCGTCGGGGCGAAGAACCCGGTGACCTGGTAGCCCCAGGAGCCGTCAAAGGGATGCTCGGTCGGAGGCATCAGCTCGACGTGCGTGAAGCCCATGCTCACGCAGTATTCGGCCAGCTGCGCTCCGAGCTCACGGTAGCCGAGCGCGCGCCCCCCCTCCTCGGGCACCCGGCGCCAGGACCCTAGGTGGACCTCGTAGACCGACATCGGCCTCCGGCGCAGGTCGGCACGGGCGCGGGAGGCCATCCACTCGGCGTCGTTCCAGACGAAGCCGGAGAGATCCGTGACGATCGCGGCATGGTTGGGCGTGGGCTCGAAGTGGAGGGCGTACGGGTCGGTCTTGAGAAAGGGAGTAGGGTCATGCGGCCCGACGATCTCGAACTTGTAACGTGCGCCGGCGGCGAGGCCCGGTATGAACAGCTCCCAGACGCCGGAGGCGCCGAGGCGCCTCATCGGATGGGCCTTCCCATTCCAGTAGTTATGGTCGCCGACGACGGAGACGCGGCGGGCGTTGGGAGCCCAGACCGCGAAGGCAACCCCTCGGACGGCGTCCGACTCCCGCAGATGCGAGCCGAGACGATGGTGGACCCCGTGGTCATCCCCCTTGCCGATCAGGTAAAGGTGCTCCTCCGAGACAGTGGGGGGAAAACGATAGGGGTCATCGAACTCGTGCCGGACGCCGTCCGCATACTCCGCGCGGAGCCGATAGGCGAAAGGGGGTGGAGAGGGCAGCACGGCTTCGAAGACATCCGTGCCTCCCAGCCTTTGCAGCCGGACAGGGACTTCGCCCGCCCGGAGCACCTCGCACCCCTCCGCGCCCGGGAGCATGGCCCGGATGACCGCCCCCCCGTCGGGAGACCGATGCAGCCCGAGATGACGGTGCGGGTCCGCCTCCATGCCGTCGGCCAGGGAGGCCAGTTCCGCAGGACGCAGAAGCATGCGGGGAGATTCCACGCCGAGGGAGCGTCCGCAAGCGCTCATTGCCCGAAAAAACCTTGTGGCAGAGGCCGGAGCGGCAACTCTCCGAGGATGCCCGGACGACGACTCTGGCCCCTGATGGCCGCCCTTTCGATGGCGGCGGTCGTCCATGGCCAGCCGACTCCGGCCGCGGGGTCTCCGGTCATCGAAGGCGACGACCCGGTCTATTCGGAGAACGGCAAGGTCCTGACCGTCAAAAACGCCGTCGTCCGTTCGGGCTCCACCTCGCTCTGGGCTAAATTCGTCAGGGCCGACCTTGCCAGCGGAGTCATGCACGCGGAAGGAGACGTCATCTACTCGGGCGGTGAGCTCCGGATCTTCTGCCAGTCCATCGACATAGACCGTCGGCGGGACCTGATCGTGGCCCGCATGGTCCGCTTCGGCCGGGCTCCCGTCCACTTCACCGCCGACGAGCTCACCCTCCACGGTCAGGACCGCTCGATGCGGGGTCTCCGCGCCTGGTTCAACGAGCCGCATCCCGACGGCATGCACCTCAAGGCCCAGGAGCTCGACTACGTGGCCAGGACCGACCGTGCCAGCCTCGGCTCCGTCACGGGCTACGTGGCCGGAATGCCCTTCGCTCACCTGCCGGGCTATGCGCAGAAGGGCTACCGTGAATTCCCTTACGAGATCTACCTCCGCACCGGCAGCAACGACATCCAGGGAGGATTCATCCGATCCACCGTGCTGGCCAGGCAGGGAGACCACCTCTGGGCCGGACCGGTGCTGGACTACTACGGCAAGTCCGGACTGCTCTACGGACCGGCGCTGCGTTACGACACCGGAAGATCCGCCGGCGGCAGCGGATGGCTGGGCAAGATCGAAGGCGGCTTTCTCGACGACCGCTCGACCCTTCCGGCCGACGCCTATGGACGCCCCATCGGCTCCGACCGCCACTTCTTCTTCGGGGAGATCGCGGGTCGCACCGAAGGAGGGGTGGAAGTGGCCGGGCAGCTTTTCGCACAGAGCGACCCCCTGATGCTGCGCGACGTTCGCCCGGGCCTCGTCAATGGCTCCGGCCGGCCGAGGGCCAACCTCGAGGCGACCGCATCTTTCGAGTCCGGCTACGCCTCGGCGGGCCTGGTGGCCAAAGTCGACGACTATCAGGACGTCGTGCAAAAGCTCCCGGAGCTCCGGCTCGTCCTGCCGACCGCGGCCCTGGGACGGTCCGGCCTCCAGAGCAGATCATTCCTGACTTTCGCCTACCTGACCGAGCGTCCCTCGACCGAGCTGCCCCTTCCGGCTTTCCAGCAGCAGACCCTCCAGAACGGGGCCTGGGCCACGACCCGCCTCGACGGCTACTACGGGATCGCCTACCCCATCCAAACCCAGGACTGGCTGACATTCAGGCCCGTCGTCGGCGCCCGGCTGACCGCATGGAGCGACGGACTGAACGGCGGCGGCCCTGCGTCCAAGGCCATCGCGCAGGCAGGCTTCGACGTCGAAGGGCTCGTGACCGGACAGTGGGACGCCCGCTCTACCGGCTGGAAGATCGACGGCCTGCGCCACACGCTGCGCCCCTTCGTCCAGTACCGCGCCATGCCGGGGGCTGATCGTGAGCTCGGCATCGCCCCGCCTGCGGAACGTGCCGTCGCGATCAATATCCTCGAGGAAGTCGACCTCGCCGACCGGCTCGATTCCGCCGCCACGCGCGACACCCAGTCCGTCCGCATGGGCGTCCGCAACACCTTGGCCACGCGGGGTGAGAACGGAGGCTCGCGCGACCTCCTGCGTGCGGACTTCTTCACCGACTGGCGGGACGGGCCCACCGTCGCCGAACGGGGCCGCGGCGATTTCCACGCCCGGCTCCGCTATTCGCCCGCCGACTGGCTCACCCTGGACTCCGTGCAGCGGCTGCCCAACGGGGGCGGCGCGCCGTCGGAATCCATCCAGAGCCTGGTGGTCAGGTCGGGAGACCTCTGGTCCGCCGAGATCGACTGGATCGAGCTCAACCAGGTCGAACCGGCCCGCCAGTTGGCGACCACCGCCAATCTGCGGCTCAACTCGGTCTTCACCCTTTCCGGCACATCGATCTACGACGCCCGGGCCGGCGGCAACATCGGCCAGTGGCTGCGCCTGCAGCAGACGATCGGACGCACCTGGATGGTCGAATACGGCCTCGAGCGTTTCGCCGACCCGAGAGGATCCAGAAATCTTGGCTTCTACGTCGAGTTCCGTCTCTTCAGATTCTGACCGTGGCCGACGAGACCGCAGACCCCTCCCTCCCCGCCGACGGCGTCCTGCCCCCGGCCGACCTGCCCATCCGGCTGGACGTCTTCGAAGGCCCGCTGGACCTGCTGCTCTTCCTCATCCGCAAGAACGAAGTCGACATCTACGACATACCCATCGAGACGGTCACGAAGCAGTACCTCGAAATCCTGCGCACGCAGGAGAAGGGGAACCTCGAGCTGGCCGGAGACTTCTTCGTCATGGCGGCGACGCTCATGTACATCAAGAGCCGCATGCTCCTGCCCGTCGAGAACCGGCCGGAGGAAGAGGTCTCCGCCGTCGACGAGGGCCAGGATCCGCGCTGGTCCCTCGTCCAGCAGCTCATCCAGTACAAACGGGTCAAGGAGACCGCCGCGATCCTGCGTGGCCTCATCGACGACCGCCTCGGCCTGCTCTCCCGGGTCGTTCAACAGCCGCAAGGAGAGGACGCCGTCGCCAGGCCGGTGGCCCCCACCGACCGGATCGAACTCTGGAATACCTTCAACCTCGTCCTGCGCCGGCTTGCCGAACGCATCCTCCCGGGGGACATCAGCGAGGAGACCGTCACCGTGGCGGACCGGATGGAGATGATCCTTGAGCGGCTCAAGACCGAGAGCGCCTTTACCTTCACTTCCCTCCTGCCCGAACGCCCCAGCGTGAGGCAGTTGGTGGCCACCTTCCTCGCCTGCCTCGAGCTGGCCAAGCTCGGCCACCTCTGCCTCGAGCAGCAGGAAGTCTTTGCCGAGATCTCCTGCACCAAGGGGGAGGCAGATGCCCCTGAAGCAGGCAAGCCCGATGCGGGCGGCTCGGAATTCGACGGGGCTCCGACCGCCGAGTGACAGGACGGCTTGAAACGGAGCCCGTTTCAGGCAAATTGATGGCATGGCCCGCAGGAAGCGCCAGCAGAACAGGCTTCTCGGCCTCGGCCTGGACGGCGCCGATGGTCGCAAACGCATCACCCGAGGCGAGGGCTTCAACCTCGTCGGAGGCTCGGCGGAGACCCATGACAGGATGGCCGAGACGGTCATCAAGACCACCGAGGACCTCGGCCGCAAGGGGCGCACCCTCGCCGACGCCGACCCTCGCGAAGTGGCCGACCTGCTCCGCAAGCACGGCGAGGAAGGCTGAACGCTCACTGTCTGTTTGACTCATCTCCCCGCCGGGGCTTGATTGACGACCCCCGCCCATGAGCTCCGAGTCGATTCCGCCGCCCCCGCCGCCCCCGCCTGAGGAAGAACCCGCATCCGCACCCAAGCTGCGTCTGGCCAAGCCCGTCTCGCCCGGAGCCGCCATCCCGCCCCCCCCGCCGCCCGTCGGCGGAGCCGCCATCCCGCCGCCCCCGCCGATCAGCGCCCCCGTCGTGCCCGCCGCTGCGGCTGTGCCTACCTTCAAGACCGCGTCCACCCGCTCCGAGCGCGGCATCAGCAAGCTCGTGGCGTCCGTCGACGTCCTGGTCATGCTCGTGTCCTTGAGCACCGCCGTCTTCCTCGCCTTGGAGCTCTTCTCCAAGACCAAGGGCAGCTGACCTTTCCATGGCCTCCCCGCTCATCGCGAACCTGGACTCGTCCAACTTCGAGTCCGCCATCACCGCTTCCCCCAAGCCCGTCCTCGTCGACTTCTGGGCCACTTGGTGCGGGCCCTGCAAGCAGCTCGGCCCCGTGCTCGACCAGCTGGCCGAGGAGATGAAGGATACGGCGAGCATCGCCAAGGTCGACGTCGACAGCAACCAGGGACTGGCCCAGCAGTTCGGGATCGCCTCCATCCCCGCCCTGATCCTCTTCAAGAACGGCCAGCCGGTGGACAAAATCATCGGGCTGCGGCCGAAGGCCGACATCGCCAACTTCATCCGAAAGCACGCCTGACCATACGGTCAGCAGAATGAAAAGGCCCGGGCTGAGCCCGGGCCTTTCTGCTTCATCACCTTAGGGGCGGGTTACTTGCCCAGCGGATGCGCGTCGAGGATCTCCTTGGGAGAGAGCTGGCCGCGCGCCCCGAGCGCCTTGCGCACTTCGGCGACGGAGGTGTCCATCACGGGGTCGGCCGCGTTGCCCCACGCGGAACGCACGTAGGTCGCGATGTTCGCGATCTGGGCGTCCTTGAGGGCGGACCCGACGTTGGGCATGTTGCCGTTGTACTTGGCGCCCGCGACCTCGACCTCTCCGGCCATGCCGAGAAGGATGATCTTGATCATGCGCTTCTCATCGCCCGCCACCCAGGGGGATTTGGCAAGAGGGGGGAACGCGCCGGGCAGGCCCATTCCGGTGGGCTGGTGACAGGCGGCGCAGTTGGCCAGGTAGAGCTTCTCACCCTTGGCGGCATCGGGCTCGAAGGCCACGGGACCGGCCGAGGCGGACACCACGGGGGCGTCGAGGTCGAAGGCGGAGGCCGAGAAACCGCGGGAATTGCGAGTGAGGTAGAGTCCGGCCCAGAAACCGAAGGCGCAGAAAAGGAAGACCACGAAGATCGGGGTCATCGAGAAGCCCAGCGCCGGCTCCTGCTTGTTACGGGCGATCTGGGAGTGCACCTCGACGAGACGTCCGTCGGAGAAGCCTTCAGGGCCGGGACCGCCCTGGCGGGGCCGGCTGCGGTCGGAATGGCGATTGCGGTCGTTCATGGCGTCACTTCAGAGGGGCTTCGGGAGAGGGGTAGTCCTGCCGTAGCGAGCGCAGGTAGGCGGCGAGGGCGATGGCACGATCGGAGGGAACCTCGTGCTTGGCTCCGGAGTAGAGGAAGGCGAACTGGTCGCGACCTTCGACCCTGTGCAGGATCGCGCGGTGCACGCCGTCATCGTCCTTGATGCGCGCACCGTAGTTGGCGAGGTCCGGTCCGCGACGGCGGTCGCCGAGCAGGACGACCGGCTGCAAGACGTAGTCGCGCGCGACGGAAGGACGGGCGCCGAGTCCGCCGGCGATGTCACGCCCTTGACCCGCAGGGCGCACCTGCTGGGTATGGCAGCTCACGCAGCCGAGCGAGAGGTAGACCTCGCGGCCCTGGACGGCCTGACCGGGTTCCAACGGCGGCATCAGCGGGCCGCCTTCCTCGGCGGGGGCGCGCCCGAGCGGGCCGAGCTGGGCCTGCGCGCCGACTACCAGCCCGAGGAAAGGCAGGGCCGTGGCGGCAAGGGCGCCGAGGACGAGATAACGGAAGTTCTTCATGACGGCGGGTCAGTCTTGAGCGGGATGGGACTCCGGGGCTGGCGAGCCCTTCAGGAGCGTGGCGAAGGTGTTGGCGGCGAAGGCGAGGTGTCCTGCCAGCAACAGACCAGTGGAAACCAGGCCGACGAAGGCCATGGTCTGGGACGCGCCGCCAATCTGGGCGAAAGCGGAGACGGCGGAACCGACCGCACCAAGGAACGAGGCCCAGAAGTGCGTGTGGATGGCGGCGGCGGAAGGCCAGCGGCTTCCGGAGACGCGGGGCAGCGCGGCATAGGCGGCGCCGAAGATCGTCATGGAGACGCCGGCGTAGAGAAGCAGCACCCCCTGCCCTTCGGCGAAGGAGGTGAACCTCAGCGCGGCGTTCACGGAGCGGTCGGCGGCCCAGGCCGCGAGCACCAGAGAGAAGAGAATCGCGACGACCCCGACGGAGATGAAGCGAAGGGCGGTACTGTTCCAGGCGCGGGACCAGCCGCCCTCCTGGGAGAGGGCGCCGAGCAGATTGAGACCCACGAGCAGCACGGGCACCAGCATCATCATCGAGCCGACCACGCCCGCGGATTGCACCCAGAGAGGCACGGGCGAACCGATGAGGGAGGCTGGGGCCGTCCAGCCGGCGAACAGGAAGTATGTCCAGAACGCCACGGAGGCGAGGTAGTAGGCGTGCAGGGGGCGGGCCAGCACCTTGGAGACAAAGTAGTAACCAAGTCCAAGGGCCGAGCCGCCGAGCCAGAGCAGAGTCGCGGTGCGGACGTACCAGGAATGCGCGACGGCCTGCGCCACGCCGGCGGCGGGCGCCCAGACCACGGTCACCTGCGCCAGGACAAAGGCCAGGAGGAAGGAGACGGCGGCGGCGACCACGAACCACTGTCCGGCGAAACTATGTCCGGTGGGGCGCTTCGCGTAGGCGACGACCGGCCAGAGTCCGGCCAGCGCGAAGGCGACCGCCAGCACCGGACCGGCACCCGCGGGGAAGTCCAGCAGCGCGTAGGCTCCGGGCCCGCTGATAATCACGGAGACAGTGCTCCAGATCAGGGCAAGGTTCCAGAAAAGCCCGCCGATGGCGGCCATCCAGCCGTTGCGGATCTCGAAACGGCCAAGCTGCGAGAGCAGCCAGAGGTTGAGGGCGAAGAGCGCGTTGCCCGCCCAGCCGTAGAAGAACGCGTTGCGGGCCGCGGCCTCGAGACGCCCGAACGAGGTCCATTCGCAGGAGCCGAACCCCGCGGGCAGCAGCTTGAAGGCGGCCACCAGTGAAAGCGCCGAGCCGAGGGTCAGCCAGAGCACGGCGGAGCCGAAGAGGAGGAGGAAGGGGCCGCGCAGCGGGGCGTCCACGCGGGAGACGCGGGCACGGTCCTCGTCGGGTCGGCCGGATCGTTGTTCCTGAGTCATGGGAGAGTCGGTCACTTGATGCCGAGTTCGGCGGTGTTCCAGGGGGCGGCGCGACCGGCGGTGGCGTCACGGACGGCCTTCACCTGCGCGGGCGTCACGGACGAACCCTTGTTGCCGAAGCTCTGCCGGACGAAGGTGAGCACGTCCGCGATGTCCTGGTCGTTCACTCCGGGGACGGGGGGCATGATGGAGTTGTAGGTCATTCCCTTGATGGTCACGGGACCCATGAGCCCGTGCAGGACAAACTTGATCGGCAGCGCCGGGTCGCCGTTGACCAGCGGTGATTCGACAAGGGGCGGGAACACGGGCGGCAGCCCCATGCCGGTGGGCTGGTGGCAGGCGATGCAGGTGCGGGCGTAGACGGCCTGACCGCGCTTCATGGTGGCGTCATCGGCGGCGACGAAGGCCCCGGCGGACGCGGGCGCGGGTGCGACGGGGCTGGCGGGCGGCGCAAGGCGTCCCAGAATCTCAGGGCGTTCGGCGGCGACACGCAGCGCGTCCTCGAGCGGGATGCGGTAGGTGCCGTCGTCGTTCCTGCCCGAGGAGGACAGCAGCGCGGAGGCCTTGGCCTCGGTCTCGGCGCGCAAGGCGACCTGCTGGCCGCGGCGGACGGCGGCGGGCGATTCGCCGCCGCGGAAGGACAGGTAGGCCGCGACGGAGGCGGCCGCTGCCGCGCCGACCAGCGCGACGACCGCCAGCCAAGAGGCGATCTGGCCGGGGATCAGGGGGCGGGAGCGGGGAGGAAGCTCACTCATGATAGTTGATGGACTCGAGGATGCGGGGGTCGTGGACCGGCACAGTCTCATGACGGGAGGCGCCGCGGAGGAAGATCGCGGCCACGAGACAGCCGAAGCCGACGACCGCAAGGAGATCGAGGGCGAGGCCGGAGGAGAGGAATGGGGTCACGGTGAAGCCTTCCGGCGCGGCCTTGTCCGTGATCTGGCGGGGCACCGCGTTGAACCAGAGGTCCGCGAGGCCTCCGGCGAGGATGAGCCCGGCGACGGCGGCGAGACGCCCGGCCACGATCTTGGTGCGGTAGAAGAGCAGCGTCAGGAACGGCAGGACGAAGAACCCGAAGATCAGGTACATCGAGACGCCCCACCACTGGCTCTTCGCCCCGGTCAAGGGGTCGAACTCTCGCAGGTTGTACCAGAAAGTCTCCTCGGGGATGTTCGCGGTGTAGATGAGGAAGTACTGGGAGAAGCTGATGTAGGCCCAGAAGACGGTGAAGGCGAGGCAGAGGCAACCGAGCACATGACGATGAGCCTGGTTCATGATGCCTTCGAGCCAGCCGCCCCGGGTGAGCAGGTGGGTCACCAGCACCGTCACCGCAAGGGAGATGCGGATGGAAAGGGCGAAGAACCAGACACCGTACATGGTGGAGAACCAGTGGTACGACAGGGCCATCAGGCAGTCGAACGCCAGCATGGTGAGCATGATGGCGGACATCGGTATGCCGGCGGCGGAGATGGCGTGCAGACGGTGCGTGTGGCCGGCGGAGCGGTCGGAATCCTGCGCGATCGACCCGCGGCGGAGAAGCCACGCCAGGCCGCCGAAGAAGACGACGTAGAGGACGATGCGCGCGAGGAAGAAGGGCTGGTTGAGGAACCAGGACTTCGACTGGAGGATCGGGTCATGACCGACTTCGTGGCCGCCGGGCAGGACGTGGTGTGCGTCCGTCCACTCCCAGAGCAGGTGCCGGAAATCAGGAAGCAGGGCCAGCGGCAGGACGCTCAGGGCGAGCACGACCGGCAGGCCGGGCAGCGCGAGCTCCCAGGACCGGCGGATGATGGGCGCCCAGCCAGCGTCGAAGACGCGGGTGATCATCGTCAGCATGAGCATGCCGATGAGCGCGGAGACCCAGAAGAGGCCGCCCACGAGGACCGAGAGCGCAGGACGGTGCTCATGGCCGGAGAGCCCCTGGAAGGCGAAGCCCCAGGAGACCGCTAGGGCGGCCACGGCCACGACCAGGAACTTCTTCCACTGGGCCGTGACGGGATGTGCGGACGGGAGAGAGGTCATTGTAAGGTCACTTGGTCTGGGACTTCACGGAGGCGGGCGCCGCCTCGGCCGGGCAGGCTTGGGACAGCTGGAGGGCGCGGACGTAGGCGACCACGGCCCAGCGCTCATGGGGGGACAGCTTATCCCCGTACCCCTGCATCGTGTTCTTGCCGTTGGTGATGACGTCGAAGATCTGGCCGTGCGGGTAGCCGCGGAAAAGCGGTGTGTGCAGGTTGGCGATGGTCGCGATGGCCACATCCCCTTCGACGGCCGAGCGCACCTTCATGATGCCGTTGCCGTCGCCGGCGGCGCCGTGACAGACGGAACAGTAGACACCGAACATCTGCCGGCCGGTCTCGAGGAGCGCGGCGTCGACCTTGAAGTCGGCGAGGGCGCCGCCAGGCAGCACGGTGAGCGACTTCGCCGGGAAGACGGCGAGAGGGGCGCCCTGGGCGTCCTTGCCGCTGACGAAGGAGGGGTTGAGCGACTCGGCTCGGCGGTAATCGGCGGAGAAGACCTTCTCGGGGGCGAGGTCGTCGCCGCGGGCGACGGTCCCGGCGACGGGCGGACGGGCGTCCCGTCGGTCGGCGAAGAAACGGTTCTCACCCTGCGGGCGGTAGCGGGCCTGAAGGTCCATGTCGTCGAACACCTGGACCGGAGGGTCCTTGGAGACGCGCCCCTGGAGGCCGAAGAAGCCCAGGAGGCCGACGACCACGACGGCGAGGGAGAGGAGGTAGCGGTTCATGGGCGTGGGCTCAGTCGCGGATCACGGTGATCTCCTGCCCGCCGAGCGACTGGAGGAAGCCACGGGCGTCATCCAGGCGGAACTGCGGGTCACGGGCCTCGAGGACCACCATGAAGGTGTCATCGGAAACGCGCGCGAACTGCGGGAGGTCGAAGAGGGGGTGGTGGTGGCGAGGCAGGCGGTTGAAGATGAACTGCCCGAAGAATGTGCCGAAGGCCGCGAACAGGATGGTGCACTCGTAGAGCACGGGGAAAGGGTAGATCACGCTCCAGAAGGGCTTGCCGCCGACGATCAGCGGATAGTCGTAGGAGTTCATGAACCAGGTCAGCAGGCACCCGGTGATGAAGCCGGTGACGCCGCCGAGCAAGGTGAGGCGCGGCACCGGCGAGCGAGGCAGGCCCATGGCGTGGTCGAGCCCGTGGATCGGGAAGGGGGTGTGCACGTCCCAGCGCTTCCAGCCCGCGTCGCGCACCTTCTCGGCCGCGCGGTAGACGTCGGAGGGCCTGCGGAAGGTGCAGGCCACGCCGAAGATGCGATCGTTGCGTTCGTTCATCGGAGGGTCGGAGCGAGGTTCAGTGGGCGTGCGGGTCGGCGTGCGGCGTCACCATCTTCACCTCCGCCATGGGCAGGAGGGGCAGGAATCGCACGAACAGCAGGAAGAGGACGGAGAAGAAGCCGAAGGTCCCGAAGAAGGTGAAGATGTCCACGATAGTCGGGCTGTAGTAGCCCCAGCTCGAAGGCAGGTAGTCGTTGGCGAGGGACGTGATCGTGATCACGAAGCGCTCGAACCACATGCCGACGTTGACGAAGAGGCAGATGATCCAGACGAGCGAGTGGTTCTCGCGGACGCGGCGGAACCAGAAGAGCTGCGGGGTGATCACGTTGCACGACACCATGATCCAGTAGGCCCAGGCGTACTGGCCGAAGGCCCGGTTGATGAAGGCGAACTTCTCGAACGGATTGCCCGAATAGGCCGCGATGAAGAACTCCGTGGCGTAGGCGTAGCCGACCATGCTGCCCGTCGCCAGGATGATCTTACACATGTTGTCGATGTGGTACTGGTTGATGACGTCGTGCAGGCGGTAGACCGCGCGCAGGGGGAGCATCAGGGTGAGCACCATCGCGAAGCCGGAGAAGATGGCTCCGGCGACGAAGTAGGGCGGGAAGATCGTGGTGTGCCAGCCGGGGACGTTCGAGACGGCGAAGTCGAACGAGACGATGGTGTGCACCGAGAGCACGAGCGGGGTCGAGAGGCCGGCGAGCAGCAGGTACGCCATCTCGAAGTTGCTCCACTGGCGGTTGCCGCCGCGCCAGCCCATCGCGAGGACGGAGTAGAAGGCCTTGCGCCACCAGGTGCGGGCGCGGTCACGGATGGCCCCGAGGTCGGGGATCATGCCCATGTACCAGAAGAGGGCCGAAACGGTGAAGTAGGTCGAGACGGCGAAGACGTCCCACTCGAGGGGAGAACGGAACTGAGGCCAGATGGCGTTCTGGTTGGGGAGCGGGAAAAGCCACCAGGCGAACCACACGCGGCCCACGTGGAAAAGCGGGAAGATGCCCGCGCACATGACCGCGAAGATCGTCATCGCCTCGGCGGCGCGATTGATCGAGGTGCGCCACTTCTGCCGCAGGAGGCAGAGGATGGCCGAGATCAGCGTGCCGGCGTGGCCGATGCCGACCCAGAAGACGAAGTTCACGATCGCCCAGCCCCAGCCGACGGGCGAGCGGAGGCCCCAGGTGCCGGTGCCGGTCGAGACGAGGTAGGCGAGGCCGGCGCCCGTGAAGGAGGCGACGAAGAGGGCCACGAGGAAGGTGATCTTCCACCAGCGGGGCGTGGGCTCTTCGACGATGCCGCAGACCTTGTCGGTGATCCAGTGGAAGCCCCGGTCGTTGAGGACGAGCGGGGAGCGGGGAAGCTCGGCCGGGCGGACACGGTCGAGGACCGCGGGGCGGTCGGATGAACTGTCGTGGGCGTGGGCCATGATTCGTCTTGCGGCGAGGGATTACTTGTGGGCGCCTTCGGCGTGGGAAGGACCGTGGGCGCGTCCGTCCAGCTCGAGGCGGGTGTTGGGCGCCTTGCGGGCCCCGGGCATGCGGAGGTTGAGGTTGCGCAGGCGAGCCTGGTAGGTGGTGCGCGGGCGGGTGTTGAGGTAGGTCAACGCGCCGTAGCTGCGGGAGGAGGCCTTGGCCTTCGCCACGCGGGAGTTCGGATCGGTGATGTCGCCGAACTCGATCGCGCCGGCGGGGCAAGCCTGCTGGCAGGCGACCTGGACGGCGCCGTCGGCGACGCGGACGTCGCCGGAGTCCTTGGCGCGCACCTTGGCGCGGATCTTGGCCTCCTGGATGCGCTGCACGCAGTAGGTGCATTTCTCCATGACGCCGCGCATGCGCACGGAGACGTCAGGATTCTTCTGCATCTGAGGCAGGTCGGCGGGGTCCTTGACGGCCTTCTCAGGCCCGAGAGGACCCTCGTAGTAATGGCCAGCCTCACGCTTGTTGTAGTCGAGGAAATTGAACCGGCGCACCTTGTACGGGCAGTTGTTCGCGCAGTAGCGGGTGCCGATGCAGCGATTGTAGGCCATGGTGTTGAGGCCCTGCTCGTCGTGGACGGTGGCGTTGGCCGGGCAGACGGTCTCGCAGGGGGCGGTCTCGCAGTGCTGGCAGGCGACGCCCATGAACGTGATCTGCGGATCCTCGGGGATCTCGAGACCGGCATGCTCGCGGCCGTCGGAGAAGTACCGGTCGAGGCGCAGCCAATGCATGCTGCGACCCTTGAACACCTGGTCACGTCCGACGACGGGGATGTTGTTCTCGGCCTGGCAGGCGGTCACGCAGGCGTTGCAGCCGGTGCAAGTGCTGAGGTCGATGGACATGCCCCACTGCTGGGGGGCGGGGAACTTGTCCTCATGCCCGCGCCAGACCGCGACGTTGGGAAGTACGGTATGATCGGGATGCTCGTAGGCGGAGTTGCCGCGGGGCGTCGTGACCGCCTTGAGGGCGGGCGTCATGGCGCCATCCTTGCCGTAAACGGCGGGAGCATGCCCATCGACGCCGAGCTTGGCGAAGTCGGTGCCGGCGCGGAGGTCCTCGACGGTGCCCTCGCGGAGGACGTCGCGGCCCTCCATGGACCAGTGGTCCTGGAGGTTGCAGACCTGGATACGCTCCGCGGTCAGCTCGAGACGGACACCGGTGCGGACGTCGGGCTCGGCCGCGGAGACAAGGGGATAGGCGCTGAAGCCGTTGCCGAGGACCTCTCCGCGCAGACGCGCGTCGACACGGGTGGCCACGCGGCCGCCGAGCCGGCGGCCGAAGCCGAGCTGCAGGCCGACGGTACCGTCGGCCAGGCCGGGCATGATGAAGAGCGGGCCGGTCACAGTCGCTCCGCCCACGGTGAGCCGAGCGACGCGGCACATGAGCTTGCCGTCCTCGACGGCGTTGATGTTGCGGTTGAGGGCTCCGAGCTCGCTGATCTTGCTGGCGACAGGGTCGATGGAGAGTTTCGCAGCCAGCCGGGGGCTGACGAGGATGACGTTCTCCCAGGCGGTGCGCGTCAAGGGGTCGGGCGCTTCGGAGAGCCAACCATTGTTGGCCAGAAGACCGTCGCCGGCGTGGGCGCTGGGGACGATGCGGGCCTCGAGCGAGTCAAGGGAGACGGCGGGCGCGGCGTAGTCGCCGGCGGCGGAGGCCGGCTCGACGCGAGCCGCGGGGAAGGCGGTGCCCCGGAGCACGCCTTCGGCGAGCCAGGCGGAGTAGGCCGCGTCGGATGCGTCCTTCGAGAGCTGCCCGAAGGTCTCGCGGACGAGACCGGCGGCGTCCTTGTCGGATCCGGCGAAGGGCGCGAGGACGTCGAGTTCGCCGAAGGACGGAAACAGCGGCTCGATCATGGGCTGTACGGGCACGACGGTGCCATCGACGGTGCGCCCGTCGGACCAGGACTCGAGGTAGTGCGAGGCGGCGAGGACGATGCCGCCCGCCTCACGGGCGAGGGCGGAAGTCTCGTCGAACTCGGCTCCGTGGTAGCCGAGACGGACGACCTTGGCGGCGGCCTTGACGGCGGCGGCGAAACGGACGTCCGCCGGCCCGTCGTAGGCGGGATTGCCGCCCAGGATGACTAGCGTGCGGGCCGGACGGGAAGCCAGGTCGGCCAGGCCAGCGTTGGCGACGCGGGCGGCGGAAGCGACGTAGCGCACGGGCGCGCCGAGCGCGGCGTTGGCGAAGGCCACGGCACGATGGGCTTCAGGGGAGAGGTGATCGCCGGCGACGATGAGAGAGCGGCCCTTCTGTTCGACGAGGTCGCGCACGCACTCCGTGATCCACTTCTGTTCGACCTTCAGCCCAGAGACGCGCACGCGGGAGGCGTCTCCGCCGGTCTGCCGGAGGACCTCGGCGGCGAAGGCGGCGGCGAGGGCCGACATGTGCGAGGAGGGGACGCGGAGACGATGGTCGGCCGCGGCTCCGGTGAGCGTGAAAAGCGATTCGGCGACGTAGAGGCGGGTCATCCGCTCGGCCTCGGCGACGGTCTCGGCGCGACGTCCCTCGGTATAGGCGCGGGTGGCCTCGAGAACAGCGTCCCCGGCGCCGAGGAAATCGGCGTCAAGGGAGAGGATCCGGCGCGCCTTCGCGAAGTCGGGCAAGGCACGGGCCCCGAGGGCGGACTCGGCGCGGTCCTGCCGGACGGGCGTATACTCGATCCAACGGGCCTTGGGCATGGCCGCGCGTACGGCCTGCGCGAGGCGGAGGCGGGTCGGCGAGGAGGAGGGACGGACGAGGAAGACCAGCCCTTCTCCGCCGGCGGAAAGGGACTCCGCGGCGAGGGCCTGGAGCGCCTTGCGTGCCGCCTCGCGGGAGAGCGGCCCCTGGCGGTCGTAAGAGGCCTTGGCGCGATCGGGGTCGTACAGGTCGAGGACGCTGGCCTGGGCGAACTTGGAGGAGGCGCGGCCGGACGCGGCGTGACTCGGGTTGCCCTCCACCTTGGTCGGGCGGTGCTGATGCGTCTCGACGATCAGCGGCTGGCTGGCGAACTCTCCGGGGAAGGAGCTGGCGTAGTAGGTGGGGATGCCGGGGATGGTGTTCTCCGGCTGCTTCGCGTAAGGCAGGGTGTGGTGCCGGGGCTCGCGGCAGCCCGCTAGCCCAAGACCGGCGAGCCCGAACGAGGCGCCCATCAGGGTCAGGAACTCGCGGCGTTCGACGGGCGTCGGGGCGGTGGAGGCGCCGTCGACGAACTCACGCTCGGCGCGGGTCAGGAACTCGGGGCTCTTGTTGCGCTCCTCGAGGCTCCGCCAGTGCTGGACGGCGCCTTCGCGCGGAGCGGGATGCTGAAAGACTTTCTTGCTCATCGAAGGGGGGGCTCGGGAGGTTCAGCGGTGGCAGCCGGAGCAGCTCTGCGGAGGGTTGACCTTCCAGTCGTGCACGAACTTGGCGCCCTGCTCGGCCTGCCGGGCGGGGGATTCGGCCTTCCAGGCGAGGTCGGTGACCTTGCTCAGGGGGCGCAGGACCTGCTCGGGGTTGCGGTGGCAGTCCAGGCAGAAGGACATGTTGAGCGACTTCTGCTGACCGACCACGGCCTGCTGGTCGATGCGCCCGTGGCACTCGACGCAGCTCACGCCGCGGTTCACGTGCACCGCGTGGTTGAAATAGACGTAGTCGGGCACCTTGTGGACCTTGACCCACCGGATCGCCTCGCCGGTCTCGACGCTGCGCTTGACCAGCGCGAGGGCGGGGCTGTCGGCCTTGACCTGGCTGTGGCAGTTCCAGCAGGTGTTGGTGCTGGGCACGTTGGAGTGCCCGGATTTGTCGACGAAGTTATGGCAATACCGGCAGTCGAGGCCGAGGGCGGAGCCCGGGCCGGCGTGGAAGGAATGGTCGAAAGCGACGGGCTGATCCGGAGTGTATCCGACGTTCAGATACTTGTTTGTGGCGTACTCGTTGACGGCAGCAACGACCACCACGGCGGTCAGGACGAGGCAGATGCCGATCTGCAGGGGGGCGGAGTTGACCGCCCGGGCGAAGAAGTTGCCCCGGGGGGCCGGACGATTCAGGAAATCAATGAGCTTACGCATCGCTAGGACGGACAGGTTCAGCGGGTGGGAGAGACGAGGAAGAGGCCGGCGCCTGGGCGGCTGGTCGTGAAGGACGCGGCTTTCTTACTCATGGAGTTTTGCAACCAGAGGCACGCATCCGCCCATTCCTTCGCAACTCAAATTTAGGGGGTTTATGCCCATTTTCCCGAGGGCCGCGGAGCAAAGCAGACCCATCTAATTGAGGAATCTCGTGGATTTGTATTTTAAATAACTGATTTTCAATAGTTTACATATTTAGATTTATTCTAAACTAGGTGGTGCCAGCCATCATGGGCCAAGCTAGCCGGCCTGGTCTCTTCGAAGTATTAGACCCCCAGGGGATTAGCCCTCTAAGGACTAATCACCCCCTGCCCTCTCCGGTCTCAGCCACCCAGCGACCTGGAAGCGCTGCGGACGAGCTCGATGAAGCCCTTGGCCTCCAGCGAAGCGCCGCCGATGAGACCCCCGTCGATGTCATGCTCGGCGAGCAAGGCATCGGCATTGTCGGGCTTCATAGAGCCGCCGTAGAGGATACGGATGCGGCCCGCGGTCTCCGCCCCGAACTGGGCGGAGAGCAGTCCGCGGATGAACGCATGGACCTCCTGCGCCATCGCCGGCGTCGCGGTCTTGCCGGTCCCGATCGCCCAGACGGGCTCATAGGCGATGACCACCTGCTCGGCCTTCCCGGCGGGCACGCCGGCGAGGCCCTTCTCGACCTGCACCCGGACGACCTCGTTGGTACGGCCGGCCTCGCGCTCGGAGAGCAGCTCGCCGACGCAGAGGATGGGCTTCAAGGAGGCCTCGAGCGCGGCGAGGACCTTGCGGTTGATGAAAGCGTCGTCCTCGCCGAAGATGCTGCGACGCTCGCTGTGGCCAAGGATGACGTGGGACACGTGCAGCCCGCGCAGCATGGCCGCGGAGACCTCCCCGGTGAAGGCCCCGGAGGCCTTGTCGTGCATGTTCTGCGCCCCGACGGCGAGATGGGTGCCGTCGACGGCCTGGCTGACGGAGGCCAGGGCGGTGAAGGGCGGGCAGAGGACGATCTGCACCGCGGACTCGGTGCCGACCTGCGCGGCGAGGGCGCGGGCGAGTTCGGCGCCCTCCGAGGGCGTCTTGTTCATCTTCCAGTTGCCGGCGATGAGGGGGGTGCGGGAGGACATGGGCGGGAGCGGGTTTGAAATATCAGGCGGAAAGCGCGGCGACCCCGGGCAGGATCTTGCCCTCGAGGTACTCGAGGGAGGCTCCGCCCCCGGTCGAGCAGTGGGTCACCTTGCCGTCGACGCCGAACTTCTTGGCCGCCGTGGCGGTGTCGCCACCGCCGACAATGGTGACGGCGCCGCGCTCGGTGGCCTTGGCCACGGCCGCAGCCATGGCCTTGGAGCCGACCGCGAACTTCTCGAACTCGAAGACACCGCAGGGGCCGTTCCAGACGACAGTGCCCGCGCGGGCGATGGCGGCCTCGTAGAGCCCGACCGACTCAGGCCCGCAGTCCATCCCCTCCCAGCCGGCGGGGATACCCGACTGCATGGTGGCGGGGCGGGTGTCGGCGTCGGGGGAGAACTTGTCGCCGCAGGTGAAGTCGACGGGCAGGGTCACCGTGACCCCGCGGGCCTTGGCCTTGTCGAGCAGCTCCTGGACGATCTTCGCGCCCTCGGCGTCGAAGAGGGAGTTGCCGATCTCCATGCCGTCGCAGACCTTGCGGAAAGTGTAGGCCATCCCCCCGCCGATGATGATCTCGTCGGCCTTCTCGATGAGGTTGCGGATAAGCGGGATCTTGTCGGCAATCTTGGCCCCGCCGAGGATGGCGAGCAGCGGTCGCCTGGGGTTGTTGAGGACGGCGTCGAAGGCCCTCAGCTCGGCCTCAAGGAGGAAGCCGGCGGCCTTGCGGGGCAGGTTCACGCCGACCATCGAGGAATGCGCACGGTGGGCAGTGCCGAAGGCGTCGTTGACGTAGACGTCGCCGAGCCTGGACAGGGAGGCCCTGAATTCGGCCACTTTGGCGGGGTCGGCCTTCTGGCTGGTGCCGTCCTCGAGCTTCACCTTGCCCTCCTCCTCAATGTGGAAGCGCAGGTTTTCGAGCAGCAGGACCTCGCCGGGCCGGAGGGCGGCGGCCGCGGCCTCGGCTTCGGGCCCCACGCAGGCGGGCACGAACTTCACGGGGCTCCCAAGCAGCTTCTCCAGCTCGGCCGCCACGGGGCGGAGGGAGAACTTCTCGACAACCTTGCCGTCGGGACGGCCGAGGTGCGACATGAGCACCAGGGAGGCGCCGGCCTCGAGGAGGAAGCGGATCGTAGGCAGGGCCGCAGCGATCCGCTGGGTGTTCGTGATGGCGCCGGTCTTCTTGTCCTGGGGGACGTTGAAATCGACGCGGACGAGGACACGGAGGCCCTGGACGGAGCCGAGTTCACGGAGAGTAGGGACGGGCATGGCGTTGGACAGGGGTGCAGAGAAAGCCCTTGGTTGCCGTGTGTGAAGAACAAACCGGGGCGAGCGAAAGAATGTGCCCGGCGGTACAAAACAAGGCAGGCGGCCCTTCCGGGCCGCCTGCACGTGGGAGTCCGGCCAGAGCCGGGTCAGAGCCCGGCGGACACCTTACCGAGCAGCTCCACGACGCGGTTGGAGTAGCCCCACTCGTTGTCGTACCAGCTGACGAGCTTGAAGAAGTTCTTGTTCAGCTCGATGGAGGAGCCGGCGTCGAAGATCGAGGAGCTCTTGTCGTGGATGAAGTCGGAGGAGACGACCTCCTCGTCGGTGTAGGCCAGGATGCCCTTCATGTAGGTCTCGGAGGCGCGCTTGAGGGCGGCCTTGATCTCCGCGAGGGAGGTGTCCTTGACCGTCTTCACGGTCAGGTCGACGACCGAGACGGTCGGGGTAGGCACGCGGAAGGCCATGCCGGTGAGCTTGCCCTTCACCTCGGGGAGCACGAGGGCCACAGCCTTAGCCGCTCCGGTCGTGGACGGGATGATGTTCTGGGCCGCGGTGCGGCCGCCCTTCCAGTCCTTCTTGGAGGGACCGTCGACGGTCTTCTGGGTGGCGGTGTAGGCGTGGACGGTGGTCATCAGGCCCTCGGCGAGGCCGAAGCCCTCCTTGATGAGGACGTGCACGAGGGGCGCCAGGCAGTTGGTGGTGCAGGAGGCGTTGGAGATGATGTTATGCTTGGCGGCGTCGTACTTGTCGTCGTTCACGCCGATGACCACGGTGATGTCCTCCTCCTTGGCCGGAGCGGAGATGATGACCTTCTTGGCGCCGGCGTCGAGGTGACCCTTGGCCTTGGAGGCTTCGGTGAAGAGGCCAGTGGACTCGATGACGACCTGCACGCCGAGCTTGCCCCAGGGCAGTTCAGCCGGGGTCTTGGCGGAGACGACGAGGATCTCCTTGCCGTTCACCACCAGGACATCGTCCTCGGCCTTGTCAGGGGAGGACTTCTTGGAGGAGACGGTGCCGTTGAAGCGGCCCTGGGTGGAATCGTACTTCAGGAGGTAAGCGAGGTTGTCCGCGGGGACGATGTCGCCGACGGCGACGACGTCGAAGGTGCCGCCGAGATGTCCCTGCTCGACGAGGGCGCGGAAGACGAGACGGCCGATGCGGCCGAATCCGTTGATTGCTACTTTAGTGGCCATGTTTGGTGCTGGAAAGTGTCCTGAGTCAGGGTCGAAAGAGTAGAAAAAGGTTCGGGTGTCAGGCGTTGGCAAGCGAGAATGCGGTCAAGTGGGGCAGGACCACACGCCGCAGGCCAGAGGGGACAGGTCGACCCGGCCTTCCTCCAGGGCGGGCGGGACGCCAGGGGCCAGCGGACAGTCCGGCCGGGGGGAAAGCACGACGGGGGACCAGACGGCCTCCGTCGGTAGTTCGAGCCGCACGGGGACGGCATGAGGGTTGCAGGCGAGCAGCACGCGGGAGGGGCCGAGGGAACGGTCGGCGTTGAGCTCGGCGACGAACGCCTCCCCGCCCTGCTGATGGGTGACGCGCATCCAGCCGCGGCTCACGGTGGCGCGGGGCCGCAGGCCGGCGCCGACGGGCGAGAGGCGGAACTTCACGAGCGCGGCGACGAACTCGTGCTCGGAACGGAGGCGCGCGAGGCGGGCGGGATCGAGGGCGTTCAGGTCGCCGCGCCGCCAGGTGTTGGAGACGCCACGCTTGCTGTGCAGGAAGTCCTGGCCGGCCGCGAGCATCGGCACGCCGGCGGAGCAGAGGAGCGCGGCATGCATCATGCGGGTGCGCAGGATATCCTCGGGCGCGGGATCGTGGCCATCGGACGCATCCCGCAGGGTGATGCGGTCGATCCAGGCCATGTCGTCGTGCGACTGCGCGTAACGGAGCCGGGCCGACGGACGGATGCCGCAGCCGGCCAGATGATGCAGGAGGTCGCCCGCCCGCGCACGACCCTGGACGTAGGCGGGGAGGAAGTCGCGGAAGGCGTCGTCCCAGCTGGTCCAGGTGGTGCCGTCGAGTTCGCGCGCGACATGACCGCGGAAGCTCCAGGGCTCGGCGATGAGGATCTTCCCGGGGCGACGGAGGCGCATGACCTCCTCGATCTCACGGAGGAGAGGCGTTCCGAGCAGCTCGGCCAAGTCGAGACGCACGCCGTCGCAGCCGAGCGGGCCGGTCCAGTGCTCGATGGACGCCAGGGCGAGGCGGCGGAACAGCGGGGCCTCGGCCCGCACGTCGTTCCCGCACCCGCTCCAGTTGGTCGGGCGGCCGTCGGCATCGGTCCGGAAATAATAGTCCCGGTCCACCGCGGCGAGCGCGTTGGGAGAGCCGAAGTGGTTAAGGACGAGATCCATGATCACCGCCAGCCCGGCCCCGTGGCAGGTGCGCACGAGGTCGCGGAACGCGTCCGCCGCGTCCGCGTCGGGAGCGTCCGCAGGCGCATAGGCGGTCGCGGGCGCGAAGGCCGAGACGGGCATGTAGCCCCAGTGGTACTCGTCCCTCCCGCCGCGCTCATAATCGGTGCAGGGAAGGAGCTCGAGGGCGTTGACGCCGAGGGAGCGGAGGTAGGCGCCGTCCTCGGCGATCCAGCGCGAGAGCTCGGCGAAGCCGGCGCCCGGACCTGCGCCGGCCAGGCCCAGCAGGTCGCGGACATGGACTTCGAGGATCACAAGGTCCTCGGGCGCCGGCGGGACGAAGCCGTCGGCGAGGTCCTCAAGGTCGGCGGGGCCGCTGACCACGCCGAGACGCCCGTCTCCGGCGGAGGCCAGACGACGCGCCCAGGGGTCGAACGTCGGACGGCCGTCGATGCTGACGGTGTAATCGGCTCCGGCAAGATCCCGCGGCACCTCTCCCGCCCACGCCCCCCTGCCCTCCGGACGGAGCTCCAGATGGACCGGACGGACGATCGGACGGCCGAAGCTCGCGCCGGTGCTGGCGACCGCCACCGACCGCGCGCGCGGCGCGAAGACGCGGAAGACCGTGCGCCCGTCGGCCGCGTGCGCGCCGAAGGGGCCGGGCGGCTCGAGGACGTCCAGCGGGTCCGGCGCCACGATGTCCGCCAGCTCCAGCAGCTCGGGCGTCTCGAAGATCATCCGGGCAGGCGCGGCCGCAGGGTCGACGCCCACGGCACGGAAACGAAAGAGGTGCCGGTCGGTGCGGAAGCGCGTGACCTGAAGATTCCGGTTTCCGTGGAGGTCGCGCACGACGTTGTCCGCGTCGTGAGGCGGGTCGATCCAGCGCCCGTCGGCGAGAAGGAACTTGAAGGCGGCGCCCTCGCCCCGGAGCACCTCGCGCAACGGCACGTCGAGCTGGAAGCCGTCGCTGCCCTGCACGCAGACGGGGCTCATCGTCCATCGCCCGGCGTCCCGTGCGCCCCAGTCGTTGAAGTCGCCGGCCACCGAAGCGGACGCGGCGTCGGGGCAGAACGCCCGCCAGAGGAAGAAGTGGACCACCCCGTCGGAGATCCAGTGGCCGGACCGCAGGGCCCAGGCGGCCGGATGCGCCGGCTCGACGAAGGCAAGGCGGGCCGGAGGGCTCAACGCGAGGGGCGGCGTACCTGCGCCGGACCAGTCGGACGTGAGCGCGACGATGCCCGCGCTCGGTCCTTCCCATCGGGCGCTGGCGAGCTGGCGCGACATGGCGTAGGATTGGAAAGACGGGGGAGACGTTGGCGAGCAAAAGCGGGCTTCCCTCCCGAGCGGCCTGCGCCCACGATGCCCGCGTGGAAATAAGCGTACTGGTCAGCGACTGGCAGGGCCACCGCCTGCTCGACTCGGGCGACGGCGCCAAGCTCGAGGAGATCGGCGGGGTGCGCATGATCAGGAGCGAGCCCAAGGCCTGGTGGAGCCGGACCCTGCCCCCCGCCGAATGGCAGCGGGCTGCCGCGGAGCATGAGGAAGGGGGACGCGAGGGTCGCTGGAGGCTGAAGGGCGCCTGCCCGAAGGAGTGGGAGACACGCTACGGCGATCTCCGCCTCACGCTGAGGTTCATGGACAACTCGAAGCAGTTCGGGGTGTTCGCCGAGCAGTCACCGCACTGGGACTGGCTGTCACGCCGTCGGCCGGCCCCTGGCACGCGCCCGCGGCTGCTGAACCTCTTCGGCTACACCGGCGCGGCCTCCCTCGTGGCCGCGAAGGCGGGATGGGCCGTCACGCACGTCGACGCCTCAAAACCGGCCGTGGCCTGGGGACGGCGCAACCAGGAACTCTCCGGCATGAACGAGGCGCCCATCCGCTGGATCGTCGAGGACGCGCCGACCTTCGTGCGGCGCGAGGTCAAGCGCGGCAACAAGTACGAGGCCGTGCTGCTGGACCCGCCGGCGTTCGGTCGCGGCCCGGGCGGGGAGTTCTGGAAGGTCGAACGCGACCTCGCACCCCTGCTCCGCGCCTGCCGCGACCTGCTCTCGCCCGAGGCGAGCTTCGTCATCCTGACCGTCTACACGATCGACGCCTCCTCGATCCTCTGCCGCAACCTGCTGGAGGACATGACGCGCGGGCTAGGAGGTTCGGTCGACATCGGAGAACTGGCGCTGCGACAGGACGCGGGCGGGAGACTGCTGCCACTCTCGCTCTGGGGCCGGTGGCAGGCGTAAGGAAGAAGGTCCGGCGGCGTTTAAGGTTCCAAACGGGCGCAGGGGCGTACTACTCTGGGCGCACGTGAGCCTGACTCCCGACCAAGACACCTTCCGCCGTCTCGCCCAGAGCCACGACCTGGTCCCCGTCTGCCTGGACATGATGGCGGACCTGGAGACCCCCGTCTCGGTCTACGCACGCCTTCGGGCCCTCGGCCCATCTTTCCTTTTCGAGTCGGTCACCGGCGGCGAGCACATCGGCCGCTACAGTTTCTGCGGCGCCGCCCCGGCCATGACCATGACCGCCTGGGAGGACCGGACGGAGATCACGCGGCGCGATGGGTCGCGGCGGACCATCCCGACGCCGGACGACCCGCTCGTCCTGGTCAAGGCCGAGCTGGCCGGCCTGCGGGCCGCCCAGGTTCCCGGCCTTCCGCCCTTCGTGGGCGGGATGGTGGGGATGATCGGATACGAGTACGTGCACCGCGTCGAGACGACCGTCCCGCGGCCAGCCGCCGACCCGACGCGCAGCCCGCTGCTGCACTTCATGCTGGTCGACCGCGTGGTGGCCTTCGACAACGCCCGGCAGACCCTCCGGCTCATCGTCAACGCGAGGATCGAGTCCCCGGACAAGGCCGACGAGGCCTGGCAGGCCGCCTGCAGGGAGCTGGAGTCCCTGCGCGCCGCCGTCACCGGCCCGTGTGCCGCGACCCCCGCCGAACTTCCGGCGGTAGCCGGATTCGCCGAAGGCAGGGGCAACGTCAGCCAAGAGGCCTTCGAGTCCTCGGTGCGCCGCGCGCAGGAGTACGTCCGGGCGGGTGACTGCGTGCAGGTCGTCCTCTCCCGGCGGACCGACGTGCCCTTCAAGGGCGGCTCGCTCGACCTCTACCGCGTGCTACGGCACGTGAACCCCTCCCCCTACATGTTCGCCCTCGAGACCGGTGCGGGCTTCGACATGGTGGGCGCCTCCCCGGAAGTGAACGTCCGGCTCACGGGCAGGCGCTGCGAGATCCGCCCCATCGCCGGCACGCGTCCCCGCGGCTCCGACGAGGCCGCCGACCGTCGCCTGGAGGCCGAGCTCCTCGCCGACCCGAAGGAGCGCTCCGAGCACCTCATGCTCGTCGACCTCGCGCGCAACGACCTCGGGCGGGTCTGCGTACCCGGCTCGGTGACCGTGCCCGACTACGCCGTGGTCGAGCGCTACTCCCACGTCATGCACATCGTGTCCCAGGTCGAGGGCGAGCTGGCCCCGGACCGCGACGCCTTCGACCTTTTCCGTGCGACCTTCCCCGCGGGCACGCTGTCCGGCGCGCCCAAGGTGCGGGCCATGCAGGTCATCTCCGAACTCGAGCGCGAACGCCGGGGCGCCTACGGCGGCGCCGTGGGCTACTTCGGCTTCGATGGCGGCCATGACTCCTGCATCGTCATCCGCACCGCCTCGCTCCGCGACGGCGTCGCCAGCGTGCAGGCCGGCGCCGGCATCGTGGCCGATTCGGTGCCGGCCTCCGAATACGAGGAGACGGTCAACAAGTCCAAGAGCGTCCTGCGAGCCCTCGGGCTGGCCTCCAGACTCCGCTCCTGAAGCCCGTGGCCAAGCGTCCCTCCAGGAAGCCCAAGGAGGCGGCGGCTGGGCGACGGATATCCCCGCCTGCGCCGGGCAACGCCGCCCCCGCGGAGGACGTGACCGAGCCCGGCCTGCCCTTCGATCAACTGTATCCGGAGGAACGCTCCCCGTTGCGCACCTACCTGGACCAGATCGGCAAGACCCCGCTGCTGACCCTGGAGGAGGAGACCACCCTCGCGCGCAAGGTGCTCAAGGGCGACGAGTCGGCCCGCCAGCGCATGATCCAGTCCAACCTCCGGCTGGTCGTGCGCATCGCCAAGGACTACGACGGCTTCGGGCTCCCGCTGATGGACCTGATCAGCGAGGGTAACCTAGGCCTCATCAAGGCCGTGGAACGCTTCGACCCCGACAAAGGCGGCAAGCTCAGCACCTACGCCGCCTGGTGGATCAAGCAGGCGATCAAGCGCGCGCTGGCTACCAGCGGCAAGACGATCCGGCTGCCGGTGCATATGGTGGACCGCATCTCGCAGATGCGCCGCTTGACGGCGCGGCTGGCCGCCGAGATCGGCCGCGAACCGCACAACGAGGAGATCGCCGAGGCGATGCAGATCCCGCTCTCCAAGGTCGTGCACATGAAGGCCGTCGCCAGTCGCGCCGCCTCGCTCGACCAGCCCGTGGGCGAGGAGGGGGACGCCACGCTCGGGGACCTCGTGAAGGATGAGAGCGAACGGACCCCTTTCGAGACCCTCCGCGGAAAGTCGGATTCGGGCGAACTTCTGGAGATGCTCTCCCACCTCGACGCACGCGAACGCGAGGTGCTCGTGCGGAGGTTCGGCCTGGACGGCGAGAGTCCCCTCACGCTCGAGGAGGTGGGGACCGCGTTCAAGCTGACCCGCGAGCGGGTCAGACAGCTTCAGCAGTCGGCCCTCATGCGGCTCCGGCGGATCATGACCGAACGCCAGAAACTCCTGTCGCCGGAGGACGTCCGACGCAACCGAATGGCCGAGGCCAGGTCGGAGGTGCTCAGGGAGTTCTTCCGCTCGAAGGGCTTCCGCCCAGATCAGCCTGACGACCGGCGTGGGCTGTGAGCGACTGAGGGCTCGAACGCCTGGCCTTCACAGGGGAAAGCAACAAAAAGGGCCCCGTTTCCGGGGCCCTTAGGTCAGCCTCTAATCCGAAGATTAGAAGTTGTAGCGGAGACCGACCACCGTCTGGGTGGGCTCGGCCTTGTAGTCGACGCGAGCGACGGTGACCTGAATCTGCTTAGTCACGCCGTAGGCGAGTTCGTAAGACCAAGCGGATTCGGCATAGTCGGTGGCCCCGGCGGCGAAAATGGGGGAAGTAAGCCCCTTGCTGAAGTCGGCGCCGCTCTCGGCGTATCCGACGGCGATTTCGAGACCGGGGAGGAATTCAGCGAGGGCGCGGCGAGCGGTGACGGTGTAGGTCGAGCTCTCCCACTGGGCCTGCTGGATGCCGACGGCGACATCGGTCGCGAAAGCGACGTTCTTAAAGACGTAGGCGACGCCGAGGGTGGGCTCGCTGCTGCCTTCGCCGGTGACGGCGGCACTCAGGAGAAGGTTGCCGCCGACTTGGAACTGCGCGGAGATCGCGTTGTTCTGGCTCGAACGGCAGACGTTCACCTGGTTGTAGGAGAGACCGGAAGCAGCCTGGGCGGAAGCCGCGGCGGCAAGGGTCGTGAGGGTGATGATCGGGAGGGTGTGCTTCATATATGTCTTTCTTTCAGAATAATCTGCTTTGAATTCAACCAAGAAAACAGCCGAGCGGCCCATCAGGCCGCTGGGCAAACAAAAAGGGCCCCGTTTCCGGGGCCCTTAGGTCAGCCTCTAATCCGAAGATTAGAAGTTGTAGCGGAGACCGACGACCGTCTGGGCGGGGTTCGCCTTGAAATCGACGCGGGCGAGGGTGACCTGGATCTGCTTAGTCACGGCGTAAGCCAACTCGTAGGACCAAGCGGACTCGGCCTGTTCGGAAGCACCAGCAAGGAAGATGTAGGTGTCGTTTCCGGTCGAGTAGGTGTCAGCGTAGCTGATGCCGGCTTCGAGACCAGGGATGATTTCGCCTAGGGCGCGACGGGCGGCGATGGTGTAGGCCGAACGCTCCCACTGGCCCTGCTGGATGCCGACGGCGACATCGGTCGCGAAGGCGACGTTCTTGAAGACGTAGGCGACGCCGAGGGTGGGCTCGCTCCAGCCATCGCCGGAGACGGCGGCACTCAGGAGAAGGTTGCCGCCGAGCTGGAACTGCGCGGAGACCGCGTTGACCTGGCTCGAACGGGTGACGTTCACCTGGTTGTAGGAGAGACCGGAAGCAGCCTGGGCGGAAGCCGCGGCAGCAAGGGTCGTGAGGGTGATGATCGGGAGGATGTGCTTCATAGGTTAGCGATGAGTTTTTAAGGCCCTCCCCAAGCGCAACACAAGTAAAAAATGCCTGCTCACAGTCGGACGGAATCGGGACTCAGGCATATCCCGCTGGGTAAACAAAAAGGGCCCCGCTGCCGGGGCCCTTAGGTCAGCCTCTAATCCGAAGATTAGAAGTTGTAGCGGAGACCGACGACCGTCTGGGCGGGCTGGGCCTTGAAATCGACGCGGGCGACGGTGACCTGGATCTGCTTAGTCACGCCGTAGGCGAGTTCGTAAGACCAAGCGGATTCGGCCCAGGAGGAAGCACCAGCAAGGAAGATGTAGGTGTCGTTTCCGGTCGAGTAGGTGTCAGCGTAGCTGATACCGGCTTCGAGACCGGGGAGGATTTCTCCCAGGGCGCGACGGGCGGCGATGGTGTAGGCCGAACGCTCCCACTGGCCCTGCTGGATGCCGACGGCGACATCGGTCGCGAAGGCGACGTTCTTGAAGACGTAGGCGACGCCGAGGGTGGGCTCGCTGCTAGCGGGCCAGTTATTCTGGCCGGAGACGGCGGCACTCAGGAGAAGGTTGCCGCCGATCTGGAACTGCGCGGAGACCGCGTTGTCCTGGCTCGAACGGGTGACGTTCACCTGGTTGTAGGAGAGACCGGAAGCAGCCTGGGCGGAAGCCGCGGCAGCAAGGGTCGTGAGGGTGATGATCGGGAGGATGTGCTTCATAGCGGGGCAAGTATTGGAACAGTACCGAAACAAAATCAAGCCCTTTCTGCACCATTCCCGATTCGGCCCCCTTTATTCACTTTTGTTCACAATAATCTGTGAATAGTCTTATTATCTAAGAGGCAAAGGCATAGGAAACTCACCAAGACCCAAACCAGGTTAACCCCAGTTATAAGACCAAAAACGCGTCTTAAAGGAAATTTTGGCGTTTTTCGGTCAATTAAGCCCATGCCTGCACAAAAAAACCCTCAAATCGAGGGTTTTTAAATAAAGCTCCCCAATGCCTTATTTTCGGCGGAACTTCGAATTGAACTTCTCGACGCGGCCGGCGGAGTCCACGAAGCGCTTCTCCCCGGTGTAGGCGGGGTGGGAGTCCATGGTGACCTCGCGGCGGATCACGAAGTGCTCCACGCCTTCGATGACCTTGGTCTCCTTGGACTTCATGGTCGAGCGGGTCGGGAACTCGCGCCCCGTGGAGACGTCCACGAAGACGACGGAATGGTAGTCGGGATGGCCTTCTTTCTTCATGACGGCGGATAGAGTCCGGATCAGCCCTGGCGCGCCTTGTAGCGCGGGTGGGTCTTGTTGATCACGTAGATGCGGCCCTTGCGACGCACGACCTGGCAGTTCGGGTGCCGCTTCTTGAGGGACTTGAGGGAGGAGGTGACTTTCATGGCAGGAAGCCGTGCGAAAACGGCAGGTCGGGCAACAAAGATGCGGCCAACAGCGGTGTCAACGGGATTTCCTTGGCTTGAGCGGGACGGCCTGCGCCCCAAGCATCGGGGGCATGCAGACAAGCGTCAGACCAGCCACCCGGGCGGACGCAGCGGCCATCAACCGCATCTACAACCATTACGTCCGGACGAGCACCTGCACCTGGCACCTGACCGAAGAAACCGAGGAGGGACGCCGCAAATGGCTCGAATCCCGGAGTCCGGACCACCCGGTCCTGGTGGCGGAGGCGGGGGGGGAGATCCTGGGCTGGGGCTCCCTCTCGGTGTACAACTCCCGGCAAGGCTGGGCCGGCACGGTGGAGGACTCGGTCTTCATCGATCACCGCCATCACGGCAAAGGTCTGGGCCGACAACTGCTTACCTTCTTGCTGGAGGCGGCCAAGGCGCGCGGCCACCGCGTGGTCGTCGCCCGCATCTCCGGAGAGCAGGAGGCCAGCCTCCGACTTCATGCCTCGCTGGGCTTCGTCATGGCTGGACGGCTGCAGGGAGTCGGTCGCAAACTCGGGCAGACTCTGGACTGCGTCTACATGCAGCGGAATCTGGGCTGACCCTCGCTCCTTGACACGGATGCCGGCCGCCGTTTGCTGAACCACCCGACTGACCGCTCAGGTGGTGGAATGGCAGACACGCTGGATTCAGGTTCCAGTGCCCATAAAGCGTAAGGGTTCAAGTCCCTTCCTGAGCACCAGTCGGGATGTCCGCCTGGGGGCCGTCCTCCGGGAGGTTGTTAGTGCCTTGGGCCTCGAAGCGCCCTAGCCTGCGGCCATGCCGGACCTCTCCGCACTGCCGGACCTGCTCCCCTGGCCTTTCCTGGTCTGCAACCGGGACGGGAAGATCCTGCATGCGAACCCGCTTTTCGAAAAGTCCCTAGGCCGGCCGATCCGGCCCCGCGCGCGCATCGACGACATCTTCCTCGAGATGGACAACGGCAGGCCGGCGTCGTCCCTGTTCTTCTCCGCCGCGCGCTGGTCCTCATGGAGCGGCCTGCTCGAGCTGCGCCCGCTCGCGGGAGAAGGCCCGCTGCGGGCGGCCAAGGTCATCCTGCTTCCGGACCCCCGCTACGCCCAGCAGGTCTGGGTGCTGCTCGCCGACGACGCCGTAGTCGACGGGCAGCCGCTCCTCACGCCGCGGTCGGGCATGAGCCTGGCCCGTACGCTCATCGAGAACTCCCCCGACTTCATCATCTTCCGCGACCTGGACGGACGCATCCTGCAGACCAGCCGGAGCCTCGACGAGTTCCTCGCCCTGCCCTACCACGGGAATGTCGCCGACCTCCGGCTCGCCGACATCCTCTCGTCCGACACGGCGGCCGAGTTCGCCAGGTTCGACGAGGAAGTGAAGCGCACAGGAAGGAAGGTGCTGCAGGCGGTCACCCACTTCGCCGCCGCCAACGGCAATTCGCGCCTGGTGCGCGTGGCGCACGAGCTCACCAAGGGCGGCGCCGGGCTGCCCCCCGGCCTGCTGACCTTCGCGGTCAACATCACGGAAGCGGTCGACGAGCACAACCGGTTGCGCATCGCGCTGGAACGTGCCGAGCAGTTCGCCGCCGCCCGCTGGCAGTTCGTGGCCAACGTCACGCACGAGATCCGCAACCCGCTCAACGCCATCCATGGATTGTGCGAGGCCGCCCTCTCCGAGCCCGGCTCGCCGGGCGCGGAGACTTTCCGCCGCATCCTGCGGAGCGTCGCCGAACTGGAGGACACGGTACGCGACGTGCTGGACTTCTCCCGCCTGGACCACGGCGGAGTCACGGTGGACCGTGCGTCCTTCAACCCCGTCCGGGCCCTGGAGGAGGTCGCGGCCCAGTTCCACCGGCAAGCGGCCCGCAAGGGTGTCGCGGTGCAGGGGCTGTGCGACGCCGCCTGCCCGCACGCGGTGCTCGGAGATGCGGTGAAGTTCCGTCGGGTCGTCGCGAACCTCATCGGCAACGCGGTCAAGTTCACCGCCAGAGGCCACGTCGTCGCCCGGCTGGCCTTCAGCCCCCGCGGAGACCGGCTGCAGGCCACGCTCACGGTGGAGGACACGGGCGTCGGCATCCCGGAGGACCGGCTGGAGAGCATCTTCGAGCCGTTCACGCAGGCGGACTCGACCACGACCCGCCGTTTCGGCGGCACGGGACTCGGGCTCACCATCGTCCGAAGCCTCGTGCAGGCGATGGACGGGTTCGTGAAGGTGACCAGCCGGCCGGGCGTCGGCAGCCTTTTCACCGCCACGATGCTGGTCGATCCGGATCCGGAACGCCCGGCGCGGGCGGCCCCGGCCCTCGGCGGCCGCCGAATCCTGCTCGCGGGCGGTCCGCCCGAGACGCGCGGCTGGCTGTGCGACACGCTCACGGCCTGGGGCGCCTCCTGCGTCGCGACGGAGGACGGAGCCCAGGCGGAGACGCTCTGGCGCGAGGCCGGCCGAACCGGGGTGCCATTCGACCTCGTCATGATCGACATACCGGAGGACCTGCACGCCCACCTCCCCGAACTTCCGGCCGACCGCACGACCTTCCTCGCCTCGCCGGACGCGGGGTTGAGGGGCAGGGATTTCATCGCCAAGCCGCTCGGACTCTCGGCCCTTTGGGCCAAGTTCGCCGGCGGCCCGGCCGCTGACGAGGAGGAGGCCGCCGCCGGCCGCAAGTTCCTGCGCCGACTAAGGGTGCTCCTCGCCGAGGACAACGAGGTGAACCGGGAGGTCGCCGAGGCCCGCCTGCGCAAGGCGGGGCACCGCGTCACCGCCGTGGCCGACGGCGCACGGGCGGTCGAGGCCTGGCGCACGGGGTTCTTCGACGTCGCGGTGCTCGACATCCAGATGCCGGTCATGGACGGGCTCGCCGCCGCGGAGGCCATCCGGCGGGAGGAGGCCGCCTCGGGCCGCAGGCCCGTCGGACTGGTCGCGATGACGGCCATGACGCAGGAGGACGACCGGGCTCGCTGCGAGGCGGCGGGATTCGATGCCCACCTCTCGAAGCCGGTCAGGGGGGCGGAGCTGCTCGAGAAGATCGCCGTCCTGGGCGAACGCCAGCCGCCCGCGCCCGACGACGAGTTCTCCGACGCGATGGCCGCCGCCGACGCAGAGTCGGCCGAGGACCTCCGGGCCGCGGGCCGCGCCTTCCTGCGGCACGCCGACGCCATGATCCTGCGCATCCAGGAGGCCGCGCAAGAAAAGGACCGGCCGGCGCTCTCTCGTGAGGCGCACGGGGTCAAGGGCATGCTCTCCCTGATGGCCTGCGGCGCCCTCGCGAAAGTCGCGGGCGGACTGGAACAGCAGCCGGTCGGGCCCGGATCGGACGAGGCGGTCGAGGCTCTCATCCGCGGCTTGCGCAGACTCCGGGACCGCCTAGTGTCGGAGACGCCCCCGACGCCGCATGGCCCGACCGAAGATCAAGCCCGAGGTTAGTACGGAGAACTCCGCCAAGGCCGAACGGCGCTGGAACGTCATCGTGCGCAACGACCCGGTGAACTTCATGGGCTACGTCGTCGTGGCCTTCGTCAACGTGCTGCGCATCCCGCACGACGCCGCGAAGCAGCTGATGCGGCTCATTCACGAGGAAGGGCGCGCCACTGTCTGGACCGGCGGCCGCGAACGCGCGGAGATGCTCGCGCTCGAGCTCCAGCAGTGGCACCTCGACGCGCGCCTCGAGCCGGATGCCTGAGATCAGGCTCACCATGACGCGGGAGGCCCGCACGGTCCTGTCCGACCTGCTGCGGCTCATAGCCCCCGCCGCCTCGCGCGTCGCCGTGCGCCGCGCCCGCGTGCCGGACGAGGACGCCGACGTGGCGAGCTACTGGACCTCGGCGCTCGAGGAGCACGCCTCCGAGGAGGCCCGCCTCCTCGCCTCGGCCTTCGCCGGCGCACAGGGCGATCCAGCGGTCATCATGCTCCGGTCCGAGGCCCAGGCCCTCGCCTTCCTCCGAGCGGTCTCCTCCGTGCGCCTCGCGCTCCGCGAACTCGTGTTCTCCGACATCCCCGACTCACGTCTGGAGGCCTCCGAGGAGCTCGACGACGAGTCCCTGCCCTCGGAGAAGCGGCACGCCATCGCATGCTACGCCTGCTTCGGGCTGCTGCAGCAGTCGCTCGTGGCCCAGCTCAGCCCCGAAAGTCTCGACTGACCAGAAATCGGTTGAAGGAAGCCCCTCGCGCGAGCAACAAAGAGTCGTGCTCAAGGGCCTGCTCGGATTCTTCGCCGACCTCCTCCAGCTCCTCCGCCGGGCTGCGGGCATGCCCCGTCCCGCCACGTTCCCCGTCGTCGGCGTGATCCGGTCCAGCGACGCGCCGTCCCTGCGCGCCGACGTCGTGGCCGGCCTCAGCGTGGCCCTGCTCGCCTTCCCGATGTCGATGGCCTTCGCGATGAAGGCCGGCCTACCGGTCTGGTGCGGGCTGGTCGGGTGCGGCGTCGCGGCGTTCGTCGCCCCGCTCTTCTCCGGCTCGGCGAACCTCTCGGCGGGCCCCACCAACGCGTCCGCCGCCCTGCTGCTCGGCTCCTTCGCGGCCCCCGTAGCCCTCTCGCCCGAACTGAGGGCCGCCGCCCTGCCCACGCTCCTCCTGATGACCGGGCTGTTCCTCCTGCTCGCCTCGTGGCTCAGGCTGGGCGGCTTCGCCGACTTCGTCCCGCGCACGGTCATCTCGGCCTACGTCGCCGCCGCCGCGCTCCGGGTCATCGCGATGCAGCTGCCGGCCGCGGTCGGCCTGCAGAGCGAGTTCTCCGACGACACCCTGCCCGAAGTCGTGTGGACCATCCTTGTCTCGGCCCGCAAGCTGGCCCTGGGGGTGGATCTCTGGCTCGCCGTCCTGACGGCCGCCGCCTATCTGGCGTTCCGTCGCCGACACGGCGCCGGCAAGGCCATCCTCGTCGCGGTGACGGTCGCCACGATCTTCGCGGCGCTCGGACAGAACGTGGCCGCCAACCAGGGGTCGCACGGCGACCTCGTCCACTACGTGGGGGCGGCGGCCCAGGGCCCCCTGCTGCGCACGCCCGATCTCTCCCTGCGCACTTTCTCCACGCTCTTCTCGCCCGCCCTCGCCCTCGCCGTGCTGGTGATCATCGAGGGTACGGCCAACGCGCGCGCCTCCGCGCTCCGCACCGGGCGCGCCTCCGACCTCCATCAGGAGACCTACGGGCTGGCCATGGCCAACCTCGCCTGCGCCTTCACCGGCGGCATGGCGGCCTCGGGCTCAATCACCCGCTCCGCGCTCAACGTCGCCAGCGGCGCCCGGACGGCGCTCGCCTCGGTCTTCTGCGGCGCCGCCGTGCTGGGCGTGGCGCTGCTCGCGGGCAAATGGGTCGGGCTGGTGCCCCTCTCCAGCCTGGCCGCCCTCGTCATCATCGCCGAGGTGGAGCTGGCCAACCTCGCGGTGGTACGGATCATCCTGCAGTCCGGCCGACAGGACCGCGCCGTCTTCCTCGCGACCTTCGCGACGGCGCTGGTCGCGCCGCTCGACGTGGCCATCTTCTTCGGCACGGCCGTGGCCATCGCCTTCTACCTGAAGCAGACCTCCCGTCCGGACGTGGTGGAGTACGACTTCGGCGAGACGGGCGAACTCCGTGAACGTCCCGCGGGACGCGCCTCCACGGGGATCTCCGTCCTGCACGTCGAGGGAAGCCTGCACTTCGGGGCGACGCAGGCCTTCCACGACCACCTCCGCCGCGCCTCGGCCGACCCCAACCTCAAGGTGATGGTCGTGAAGTTCCGCGAGGCGCTCCATCTCGACGCCAACGGCGTGCTGCTGCTGCGGGACCTGGCGGAGACGCTGCGGCAGGCGGGGCGGCATCTCATCCTCTGCGAGGCCAAGCCCGAGACGATGGCCATCTTCGTCAACGCGGGGCTCGTGGAGCAGATCGGCGCCGAGAACGTCATCCCTTGGGACGCATCCAACCCCACCGCGGCCCTGGCCCGGGCGGTGCGTCGAGCCAAGGCGCTCGCGGGGGGCGGAGAAGCGGTCCTCCGGGTCGTGACCGCCCCGCATCCGGAACTGCCGCGACCGGCCTCGGCCTCCGCCGACGACTGGCAGATCTGAACCCGTCCCCGGGCGATCCCGACTTAATCGGCGGGTTTTGAATTCGGGCTTGAAGACCGGCCCTCCGCCCACCCTTTTGATGCCTTCGGAACGACTTTCCTGACATGAGCCAATACAGCGAAATCCAGAAACTCCTCGGCGCCGACGCCGAGAACCTCCTCGGGTTCAAGAACCCCAAGATCTCCAAGGAGCAGATCCACCAGCCCCGCGCGGACTGGGTCGACTACGCCTTTGCGCCGTCCGACCGCAGCAACCGGGTCCTGGCCAACCTGCAGCGTCTCTACGGCTCGGGCCGCCTCGCCAACACGGGCTACGTCTCCATCCTCCCGGTCGACCAGGGCATCGAGCACTCCGCCGGCGCCTCCTTCGCCAAGAACCCGATCTACTTCGACGGCGAGAACATCGTGAAGCTCGCCATCGAGGGCGGCTGCAACGCGGTCTGCTCCACCTTCGGCGTCCTCAGCAGCGTCTCCCGTCGCTACGCGCACAAGATCCCGTTCATGGTGAAGATCAACCACAACCAGCTCCTCACCTACCCCAACGTGGGCGACCAGGTGATGTACGGCACCCTGAAGCAGGCCGCCGACATGGGCTGCGCCGCGGTCGGCGCGACGATCTACTTCGGCTCGGCCGAGTCGAACCGCCAGATCATCGAGGTCTCGCAGGCCTTCGCGATGGCCCACGAGCTGGGCATGGCCACGGTGCTCTGGTGCTACACCCGCAACAGCGCCTTCAAGAAGGACAAGGACTACCACGTGTCCGCCGACCTCACCGGCCAGGCCAACCATCTCGGCGTGACCATCTGCGCCGACATCATCAAGCAGAAGCTCCCCGAGAACAACGGCGGCTACCTCGCAATCCAGCAGACCGAGTCCTCCTACGGCAAGATCGACAAGCGCATGTACAGCGACCTGTCCTCCGACCACCCGATCGACCTGACCCGCTACCAGGTGGCGAACTGCTACATGGGCCGGATCGGCCTGATCAACTCGGGCGGCCCCTCGGGCTCCAACGACTTCGCCGAGGCCGTCAAGACGGCGGTCATCAACAAGCGCGCCGGCGGCCAGGGACTGATCTCGGGACGCAAGGCCTTCCAGCGTCCGATCGCCGAAGGCGCCAAGCTGCTCCACACGATCCAGGACGTCTACCTGGCCAAGGAAGTCACGGTCGCCTGAAGCGGCCGAACACCTCCGAACGAAGCCCCGGGCCTCCCGGGGCTTCTTTATGGCGCCTCGGAACGGCGGTCGGCGTCTGTTACCTTGCCCTGCCCACAAACCGGTCCCATCCTCCCGACATGCCCCTGCCCAAAGGCTTCCGTGAATGGCTCGCCAAGGAATCGGAAGGGTGGTCGGTCGACGGCCTAATCTCGCCCGACCAGCGCGATCGCATCCTCGGCCGCTATCCCGAGGAGGAGACATCCACGGGCCGGATGGCCTTCGTGCTCCGCGCGTTCGGGGTGCTGCTCTTCGGCGCGGCGGTGATGCTCGTGGTCGGGCACAACTGGGCCGACCTCCCGCGCGGCGGGAAATTGGCCACGGTGGTCGCCGGCGTGGCGCTGCTCCAGGGCGTCGGTCTCTGGTACACGTTCAACGCCCGGCGCACGGGCTCGGTCCTCGGCCACCTTGCGGGCTGCCTGATGTTCGGGGCGGGCATCGCGCTCGTCGGGCAGACCTACCACATGGATGCGCACAGTCCGGACGCGTTGCTGGCTTGGTGCCTCGGCACCCTGCCCTTCGCGCTCGTGCTGGAGTCGGCGCTGCTCCATGTGGCGACGCTGGCCCTCGCCGCGACCTGGATCCTGATGGAGCAGCACGGCGGCTGGAGCGGCGTCACGGGGTATGACAACTGGACACGGATTGCCTACCTGATCCTCCTGCTTCCGTCCGCCGCGGCCGCATACCGCGGCAGGATGCCCATCATCGCCGGCGCGGTGGCCTGGGCCCTCATCCCGTGCTGGCTCTTTTTCCCATGGTCAGTCGCCGGCGCCGCGCTTCCGCTGGCCCTGAGCGCGCTTCACCCCTCAGGCAGCCCCTACGCACGCGGCTTCCGCTTCATCGGCGCCCTCGGGGTCACCGGCGTCACGCTCTATGTCGGCATGCTCTCGCGCGGCAACGTGGGCACCAGACTCGGTCTTTTCGAAGACCCGGTCCTGCTCGCCCTCGGCGTGATCGCGGCGGGATGGGCCCTGGGCGTGGGCATCAGGGACAAGGACGCGTCCCGCACCTGGCCCGCGATGATCGCGCTCGGGACGCTAGCGCTCGGAATCCCCCGTGAGGTGGAGATGCGGTCGGAGCTGGTTCACGCCGTCCTCAAGGCCGCCGCCAACCTGCTCACGATCGCGACCGCGGTCTGGCTGGTGCGCACGGGGCTCGGCGAAGGACGGCTCCGCCCCTACGTGTACGGCTCGTTGGTCTTCCTGGCCTGGCTGACCGCCCGCTACGTCAACATCGCCGAGGATTTCGGGATGCTCGGCACGGCCGGCTTCTTCGCGACGATCGGCGTGATCCTCTTCGGCCTCGCCCGGGTCTGGAAGTCTCAGAAGGACGGCTCCGGCGCCGTCGTCACCACGGATTGGAGCCCGACGTGGCTCGAGCGCCCCTTCGCGTTCCTCTCCGCGAAGGCCCGCCCGATCGCGCTCGTCTGCGCGCTGCTCCAGGCAGGCGGGCTGCTCTGGATGGCCTGGCACCACGGGCGGCCGGCCGAGACGGGCGAACGCTTCCTGCTGCGCTGCCGCGCGCTCGATCCGCGCGACCTCATGAAGGGCGACTACGTCATCCTGGGCTACGAGTTCTCCAACCCGACGCAGGACGACATCTCCCGGCTCAACAATGAGTGGTCGGCCCTGAACGGCGGCGAGAGCGGCACCAGCAATCAAGTGCCCTACTGGAACCTGCCCGACGACACCGAGGTCTTCCTGCCGCTGAAGGTCGACGCCAAGGGCGTCGCCGGCGCTGGCGCCCCCACGCTGAATCGTCCCGCCTCCGGACCTTACCTGCGCGGTCATGCGGGCAGCCGGAGATTCGGCCTCGTACGATTCGGCATCGAGGCCTTCTACGTCGAGGAGGGCAAGGGCAAGGAATGGGAGAAGCTCCGCAACGAGGGGCGGCTCGTCGCCGAGATCGGCGTCCTGCCGGACGGACGCGCGGGCCTGGTCGGCCTGCGCAAGGCGGACGCAAGCATGGTCGAGGCGGAGCCGTTCCACCGGCTCGAGCAGCACTTCTACTCCGGCAGGCAGAATTACTGGGGCTACTGCCAGGTCGTGAGCACGAAGAAGGAATTCGACCAGACGCTCAGCCCCGCGCGCGTTTCAGGCCCGCCCCCGCGCATGCCCGACTTCTCCAAGGAGGTCGTGGCGATACTCACGGAGCCGGAGACCGACCACGAGGTGAAGCTGGACGTGAAGTCGGTCGAACGTTTCGGCAGATCCCTGATGATCCGCTACCGGATCACGCGCGGCGCCAAGATGACTCACAGGGCCAGACCGATGGAGGCCGTGATCGTCACGCGCGGCGAAGCCACCGAGGTCATCTTCACGGAGGAAGGCGGCGAAGGCCGGGTGCACCGGATGCCGCTGCGCTGAAGGCGCCCTAGGTCACCTGGCGGGCGGGACGAGGTCGGCCTGCATGAGCATCGGTCGGCCCGCCTCACCGCGCAAGCCCTTCACCTGCTCCGGCTTCACCGCCGGAGCGGAATTGCCGAAGCTGTTGCGGACATAGGTCAGCACGGCGGCGATCTGCTCGTCGGTCTGATGCGCCTGCGCCGGCATCGGGACGGGCAGGACGTAATTCTTGCCGGACACCTGGAGGGGACCGGTCAGCCCACGGAGCTGGATGCGGATGAGGTTCTCGACGGGGCCGTTGACCCAGTCGGATTTCGCCAAGGGCGGCGCGATGACGGTGCCTTCGCCATTGGGACCATGGCAGGCCATGCAGGTGGCGAACTGCTGCCTGCCCAGCGCCATCACGGCGGGGTCGACACCGGCGACGGCCGCGGCGGCCACGGGCTTGATGGTCGCGATGTCGAGCGGCTTGGGCTCGACGGGCTTGGCCTTCTTGGGGGCCTTGTCGAGGGTCGCGAGCCAGGCGACGATGTCACGGACTTCGTTCAAGGCGAGGGCGTCCATCGCCGGCATGCCGGAGACGGGCGCGCTCATGGCCTTGATATCCTTGCGATTCACGCGCCAGCGATTGCCCGCGACGTCGACGTCGACGTGCTCCTTCTCCTCCTTGATGAGGGTGCCGACCAAGGCGCCGCCGTTGGCGAGGTCGAGGGTGACGGTGCCGTAACCGGAGACGACGACGGCGCCGGCGTTGACGACAGACTCCAGGAGGTAGCGGCGGTCACCGCGCTTGGCCACGCCAGTCAGGTTCGGACCGGCTTCGCCGCCGGCGGCATGAGCGTCGTCGGAGGCGCGGTGACAGCGCAGGCACTGCCCGGCCGGCAGGGCGGTGAAGAGCGCGAAGCCGTTGACGGGGTCGCCGCCTTCCAGCGCGGGCAGCCATCGGGCAAGCTTGTCGACGCCGCCGGCGATGGCCTTCTGCGTGGCGGCGAGGGCCTCCTTGACGGGGGCTTCGGGACGCTGCGCGGCGGCCTCGAGGAGTTCGATCGCGGCCGGCGAGACGCCCTTGGACTGCTCGAGCGCCTTGAGGTTTTCGATGAAGAGCGTGTCGACGCCGGGAGCGTTCAGCTTGGCGAGGGCCTTCCAGGCGCCCTGACGACGGGCGGCGGAACCGCCCTTGGCCGACTGGGAGAGCTCGACGAGACCCTGGGAGGGATTCAGATGGGCCAGCGCGCCGAGGGCGACCATGGCGACTTCGTCCTGCTTGTCCTTGGCGTACTTGCCGGCGACTTCGGCGAGGTCGGCCGGCTTGCGCCCGAGCCACAGCTCAAGGGCCTTGGCGCGGGCCGAACCGGTGAGCTTGGCGTTGCCGACCAGGCCGGCGAGGAGTTCGTCGGAGAGCGAGGCGACCTCGAGCTTATAACGCTCCACGAGTTCGAGGGAGGCGCGGAGGATGTCCGAATCGCCCTTCAGCAGCACCGGGAGCGCGGCGCTCAGGCTGGCCCGGAGCTCCTTGGCATCGCGGGGCGGCAGCGGGGCCCAATGACCGGTCGACTGGTCGACAGGATACGGATCGGTCCAGAGGGTCAGGAGACGCAGCGCCTCGGCGCGGGCCTCGGCAGGAAGCTTCTCGTCGGCGGCGATGGCCACCACGCGGGCGGCGTTCGCTTCGCCGCCGAGACGGAAGGCGCTGTGCGTCAGGCGACGAAGCATGAAGACCGTCCATTCGCGGGCGCCGAGGTCGTCGATGAGGGCGGCGACGGCCGGACGACCGGCCTCGAGCGCGAGGTCATGCACGGCGCGGATGGCCTCGTCGGCGACGAGCGTCGACTTATCCTTCACGAAGCGGACGACGGAGGCGTCCAGGCGACGACGAAGCGCGATGACCGCGGCGAGACGCACGGAGGCGCTGCCGTCCTTGGCCACGGCGTCGAACGAGGCGGCATCCTTGCAGAGGTGGTCGATGGCGAAGGAGCCGGCGTGGCGGAGCACGGGATCGGCGTCGGCGTTCTCCCTGAGCATCGCGAGCACCTCCGGCAGATTCTTGTCGGCGCCGAGGCGGGCCGCGGCGATGGCGGCGAAGGCGCGCACGCGGGGCGAGGGATCAAGGATCAGCTTGGCGAGGGGGAGGTCGTTGCCCTTCAGCGGGGCTTCTTCCAGTGCGCGGACGGCCTGGGCGCGGACTTCGGCGTCGGCATGGGCGAGCAGGGGGACGAGTCGACGGGCGGCCGCAGCGCGGTCAGCGAGGGGTGCGACCGGCGTCGCGCCGGTCCAGGCGGCGCCTGGGGCGATGGCGGCGCCGCGGCGGGCGAGGATGCCGAGACCCCAGATGCCGTGGACCCGTTCCAGCGGGTGCACGGACTTCGTGGCGGCCTCGAAGCGGTCGGCGGCATCCGGACGGCGGGTGAGTTCGAGCTGGGCGCGCAGGCGGACGCGCTGATCGGCGTGTCCAAGCAGCGCGGCGAGGTCGGCCGAGGAGGCCTTGGAGATGCCGCCGTTGATGAGCGCGGCGACCGGGGCGACGGCGTCGGGCTTCATCATGTTGCCGGCCTCGAGGGTCACGAGACGGCCGGCCTCATGGGATTCCCATCCGGTGATGAAGTCGGAGACCACCAGGCGGCCCTTCCAGTCGTACTCGACGTCGGTCGCGGCCACGCCCCAGAGCAGCTGATGCGATTCGGTCATCTTCATGCCGGCGCCAGCGGGCTCCATCTTGAAGGACCAGATGCCGGAAGCGCCCGCGGAACCGCGGTAATCGCAGATGTGGAAGTGCCGGGCTTCCGACTCAAGGAAACCGGCGCCGGGATGGTAGGTCAGGCCGGAAGGCCCGGAGCTGATGTAGGCGGCGGGCGGAATGATGAAGGCGGGCTGGACCGGGTTCTGCAGCTCCCAGACCTTCTCGGTCATCCAGCGGGAGAGCGGGCGCTGCTCGAGGCCGATCGAGCGGTGGAAGGTGTGCATGGCCTGGTGCTCCATCTCCCAGCCGGAGTCGGCGCCCTCGACGACGTAGACGACGCGGGCTGCGTCGCCCTGGTCGGAGTTGTTGTCGACGGAGAACGCGTTGCCGAAGTCGTCGAAGGCGATCTCCTTCGGGTTGCGCAGGCCGAAGTGGAAGACTTCGAAGTTCGTTCCGTCGGGTTCGAAACGGAAGACCGCCCCGCGGTTACGGGAGTCGTACTTCTTCCCCTCCTTGGTCGTGAGGTTGAAGCCGCGGTCGCCGATCGTCCCCCAGACGCGGCCGTCGGGACCGATGGCGAAGCCGTTCATGTCGTGGCCGGAAAGCGAGATGCGCACGCCGAAGCCGTCCTCGATGACCTTGCGCTGCTTCTCGACGCCGTCCTGCTTGGCGTCCTGCAGCATCCAGAGCTTCGGGATGCAGGCGAAGTAGACCGTGTCGTCCCAGGCCATCACGCCCGCGCCGGTGCCGTCGAGGACGTCGTTGAAGCCGCCGGCGAAGATCCTGTTGGTCGTGAAGGTGCCGTCGGCCTGCTCGCCTCCGACGTGGCGGATGAGCTCGGACTTGGCGGTCATCCATTCGTGCGAGCGCTTGGCCTCCCACTTCTTGTGCAGGGCAAGCCGATCGGCGGTGGTGGCCGCGGCGAGGTCGTCATGGTACCAGTAGAGATGGTTGCGGTCGTCTTCGACGCCGAAACGGAAGCGATGCGTCTCGGCGACGTAGACGGACCCGTCGTTGGCGAAGCCGATCGCGGTGGGCGAGGTCACGCCGGTGACCTTGCGGTCGGCGGAGACCTTGAAGGTGGCGCCGGGGACGAGCGCGGCGCTGCCTTCGCCGGGCACGCGGACGAGGTTGGAATCGGCCTTGGGCTTGGGCCGGCCGCCCTTGGCGAAGTTCGGCTTGGCGTCGGACGAGAAGACGAAGTGGTCGGCGGCGATGATGCCCCAGGCGCCGACGTGCGTGTCGACGATCCGGATGACGGCCTTCTGGCCCTTGAACTCGGAGATGTCCCAGACGGTCTCCCGCAGGGTGAGGTCGTTGGCGCCCGTGGCCTCGCGCACGACCTTCCCGCCGACCAGCAGCTGGACCGCCGTCTGGCCGGGGTGGTTGCCGCCGGCGATGAGGAAGCCTAGCTTGGGGTGGAAGAGCTTGATCTCCGGGGAGGTCAAGGTGCCCGTCGAGGCGTCGCCGCGATGCCCCGAGCAGACGAGCGCATTGCCGCCGTAATTGCGGAACTCGCCGTTGACGCCGTCCAGCTTGCCGGCGACCGGGGCCAGGCCGAAGCCGGTGCCGGTGGTCTGCCAGCTGTCGAATCCGTCGCCCTCGAAGGCCTCGATGACCTTGGTCTCCGCGCCCAGAGGCAGGGCGAGAAGCACGACGTACAGGATGGGCAGCAGGAGACGCATGGAGAAAAGGTGTGTCCCCAGAGCGAAAGGATAGTTCCGTCGAGGTCGAGAGCGGGCTGACGGAATCAGGCCGGACGGACCCCGTGCAGGACCTGGAACTTGAAACCGTAGTGGGCCGGATGGGTCAGGGTCCGGAGGGCACCGAGCGCCTCCGGACCGCCCATGGCTGCCAGACGCTCCATGGCCCGGCCGGCCTTCAGGACGAAAAAAGCCTCCTGCCGGTCGACCTTCACTTCCGAGAACCCAGCCGTCCGCATCACCGGTTCCAGCCGATCCCAGAGGACGTGCGACGTGAGGTCCTGCGATCCCAGTCCCTCAAGGATCTCTCCCGACATGCGGTGGCGCCGGTAGGCGCGCGCGGTGCCGGCGGGGGAGGATTCAAGGCACTGCGCCACGGTCCGTCCATAATCCAGGAAGATCGCGGCTCCGCGCCAGCCGCCGGCGAGCAGGGAACGGAGCAGCCCTTCCGCCTCGAGCGGGGCGTCCAGCAGCCATCCTTCCTCCGCCGCAGGGAGGGATGCGATGAAGTCGGCCGAGGCGGGGCCGGAGGGCGCGGCGAGAGGGACGACGGAGAGCGCCGCCCCGTCGGTGCGCACGCCGAGCTCGACCCAGCGGCCGCCGGTGCGGAGGTAGCGATGGAATGGCTGCGCATCGAGCAGCTCGTTGGCCACCAGCACGGCGCGGGCGGGCATCGTGACGGGTTCGCCCAGACGGAAGGTGAGGTGCGCAGCGAAGCGCGAAGCGACGGAGGCGAAATGGGCCTGGCCCGGCTCGGCGCCCACCTCGACCAGCGCATGCCCGGACAGGTCGCCCACCAGCGACTCGGCCGCCGCGGCGACCAGTTCGCCGAACACCGGGCCGACCTCGGCGGCCGTAGTGAAGTCCGAGTCGGCCCGACGCCCCACCCGCCGGCGCGCGTCGGCGTAATAGCCGAGACTGGGGGCGTAGAGGGCGGCGCGTACCAGCTCGGAGAAAGGGACGACGCCGTCGCGGGACCCGCGCCTGAGCAGGTCGACGATGGCGGCGTGCCTCCCTGCGTCGTCCATGGGCCACAGCGTGGGGGCGCCGGACCCAGCCGCCAGACGAAAGAGGGGTTGAGCGCAGGGCCGTTTCGGACTCACTGGGCACGTGATCCTCGCCGTCGAAAGCTCCTGCGACGAATCCGCGCTGGCGACCTTCGATCCGGCGCGCGGGATCGTGCGCGAGACGGTGAGCTCGCAGGCGGCGGCCCACGAGAAGCACGGGGGCGTCGTGCCCGACCTGGCCAGCAGGATGCATCTGTCGGCCCTTCCCGTCCTGCTCCGGGAGTTCAAGGACCAGCTGCCCGACGTCTCACGGATCGCGGTCACGCGCGGGCCGGGCCTGCTGCCCTGCCTGTCGCTCGGCCTCGCCTTCGCGCGGGCGCTCTCCCTGTCGACCGGTCGCCCGCTCACCGGAGTCAACCATCTGCGGGCCCACGTCCATTCGCCGTTCATGGTCCTGCATGCGTCCGCGCCGGCGGCCTTCGCCGCCGCCCGCGCCGCGCTGCTCCCGCACCTCGCCCTCGTGGCATCCGGAGGCAACAGCCTGCTCGTGGAGCTGGGCGATGACCTGAGCATGCGGGTCGTGGCGCGCACGGTGGACGACGCCGCCGGCGAGGCCTTCGACAAAGGGGCCAAGCTGCTCGGCCTGCCCTACCCCGGCGGCGCCCTGATCGAGCGGCTCGCCGCGGAAGGCGACCCCGCCCGTCATCGTTTTCCCAGGGGCATCCCCGGGAAGGCCGACCTGCGCATGAGCTTCTCCGGCCTGAAGACCGCCCTGCGCTACCAGCTGGAGAAACTTTCCGACGAAGAGCTGCGGCGCGAACTGCCTCACATCTGCGCCGGCTATCAGCTCGCGATCGTCGAGCAGCTCGCGGCCAAGACCGCGGCCGCGCTCGGCACGGGCCGCCATCGGTCGGTCGGGCTTTCCGGCGGGGTAGCCAACAACGCGGCCGTCCGCCGCGCGATGGAACAGACCGCCCGCGCGCGAGGCGTCCCGCTCCTGGCCGCCGAACCGCGGCACTGCGGAGACAACGCGGCCATGATCGCCTTCGCGGCCTGGGCGGACGTAGGACTGCCGGAGGCGGAGGCGGTGACGCCGGAGGCCCAGCTGGCGGTCGGGTCCGTCTAGGCGTGGCGTTTCACCAGGTCGGTGAACTCCCGGAAGGCGGGATGCTCCGCGCCGGCCAGCATGGAATAGAACACCGTCTCCACCGGTAGCACCGCCGCGCCGGCGGCGCGCAGGGCATCGAAGCAGGCCGCCTGATCGCCGGGCCGGCGGGCCGTGACGGCGTCCGCGAGCACCGTCACGCCCAGCCCATGCCTGAGCCCGTCCAACGCCGACTGATGCACGCAGACAGGGCCCTCCAGACCGGCGATGATCAGGTGCTCCGCCCCGGACTGCTGCAGACGTTCGGGCAAACCGGAGGCGCCGAAGGCCGAGAAGGCCGTCTTTGCAAAGACGGCGGCCCCCTCGCCGGCTTCGAGCAGCAGGTCCGGATGGGTGCCCCCTAACTTGGCGGGGGCCTGCTCCGTGAAAAGCACGGGCAGGCCGAGGAGCCGCGCAGCCGACACCGCCAGGCGGCAGCGCGCCAAGAACGGTCCGGAGTCGGTCATCGCCCGCATGAACACGGGCTGGACGTCGACGACCGCGAGGACGATTCCTTCAGGAGAGGCCATGGTCGCAGATTGATGCCGGCCGGGGCGCCGTCAGCCGCAAAGGGAAAGGGGTTGCTCCGGGCGGCGACGAAGTGCCATCTTGGAGGCATGGAATGGCAGGTACGACCCATCGCCCGACAGTGCGCCGCCAGCGGCAAGGAGCTACGCCCCGGCGACATGGTGACGTGCGTGGTGCACAAGCCCCTCGGCGGCATGATCGAGCGGGCCGACGTACTCATGGAGCACGCGGCCGCTTATCAGCCCCCCGGACTGCTGCTGGGCAGATGGACGCGCGAGGTCAAGGAACGCGGCGAGGAGGAGCAGGCCCAGCGCGCCCAGCTCCTCGCCTCCCGTGAGGAGCTTTTCCTCTCCCTCTACGAGGAGGAGGCCGACCCCACCGGCGACCGCGCCGTGCTGAAGCACATCCTCGCGATGCTGCTCGAACGCCGGCGGGTGCTCCGTCCGGCCGGACCAGCGGAAAACGGCTCGCTGCCCTACCTCCACGCCGCCACGAAGCAGCTCTACCAGGTGCCCGCCATCGACCTGCAGCCCGACCACATCCGCCAGGTGGGGGCGAGCCTGGACATGCTGGCCGGCTGACCCGATGCGCCTCCCTCTCCCTCTTGTCGCGATCCTGGCCACGGCGATGCTGGCCGGTTGCAAGTCCTCACCTCCCACGGAGCTCGCCTCGGTCTTCATCGACAACGGGCCTTCCGCGGCCCCGGACAACGTCCAGCCGGTCCGGCTGCCCGTCAGCGAGATTCCGCTCTTCGTCTCGCCCCGCGCGGTGGTCATGGCCGAGCGCATCTCTGCCGTCTCGGTCGTGACGGCGGGCGAAGCCGACCTGCGCCAGGAATACGTGATGCTGGTGCTCGACGCCGCGAGCACGCAGGACATCGCCCTGCTCACCCGCGACGCCATCGGCCGCAGCTTCGTGCTCGTGGTCGGGACCGAGGCGCTGGGAATCATGCGGATCGACCGTCCCATCGGCGACGGACGCCTCTTCTTCCACGTCGAGCAGAAGGGGATGTCCAACTCCCAGGCCGCCTTCTCCGTGGCGGGCAAGATCGGCAGGATGATCGAGGCCGTCGAGAAGGCCCGGAAGAAGTGAGCCCGGCGCGTCTGGCCGCCGTGCTGGCGACGGCGCTGGCCTGCCTCGAGGCGGGGGCGGCGGAGTTCACCTGGCCGACGTCGATGACCCCGGCCATGACGCGCGCGCCGGAGGACTTCGCCCAGCCGACCGTCTCGTCCCGGATCGAGTCTGCCCTCTTCGGCATGACCCGTGAAAACGGCCGACGCTTCCACGAGGGCGTCGACATCAGGCCGTCCTACCGGGACCGGATGGGCGAGCCGACCGACGCCGTGCTCGCGGCGGCCGACGGGGAGGTCATGCACCTCAACCCCTGGACGAACGGCCCCTACGGCATCTACGCCGTCCTCTGGCACGCCGACGCCAAGGTGCCTCACTACACGCTTTATGCGCATCTGGCGCGCATCTCCCCGGCGCTGAAGGTGGGCGCCAGGGTCGGCCGCGGTACGACGCTGGGCACGATGGGACGCACCGCGGATCGCTCGGACCCCATCCCCCAGTCCCGCGCCCACCTGCACTTCGAGGTCGGCCTCCTCCTTTCCGGGACGTTCGGCCGATGGCATGACGCCCAGCCGGAGAACCGAGGCGCCCGCAACCTTCATGGCGTCTGGAACGGCCAAAACCTCATCGGCATCGACCCGCTTCCGCTGCTGCGCGCAGGCAAGGTCGACCTGCAGGAGGAGATCCGGCGCATGCCCGCCGCAGTAGCCTGCGTGCTGCGCGCCGCGAAGACACCCGACTTCGTGCTCCGGCATCCGGGTCTCGTCGAGGGAGACACGGCCGCAGCCGCCGGCTGGAGGATCGAGTTCACCTGGCAGGGCCTGCCCAGGCGCTGGGTGGCGCTCCCCAAGGACAGCCCGGAACTGCCCGCCAGGGACTGGCGCCTGGTCGCCACGAATCGCTCGCTGCACGACCAGCTGCTGAGGCGCAAGATGCTTGCGGGCGACGGCACGAAGCCGGGCGAGACGCTCAGCCGGCAGATGGGGATCCTGGCGGACTCCGCGCGCTGACTCAGTTCAGGCCAGGGTCGTCCGGGGCGCCGGCTTGGAGCAGCAGTTCGGGGGCGTGCGTCCGCAGGAGCAGCCGCCACATGGCCTCGCCCTCGGCCGCGGCGACCTCGGCGGTGAAGGGGCAGACGACCCAAGCGTCGAGGCGCAGCTCGTCCTCCAGCTGCCCCGGCGACCAGCCGGAGTATCCGACGTAGGCTCGTATGACGTGCGTCCCGGCCGCGAGCAGCGCCTCGGCGACCTCGCGCTCAAGTCCGTAGCGGAGGTCGGCGGACGCGCCGGACGACCAGCTCCAGGAGCCGAGCGCGAAACGGTCGGCGGCGACGGGTCCGCCCTGATGTAGCGCGACGGCCCCCAGCGGCGAGCCCGCGAGCGGCGGGCTCGCGTCGGCAAGCGTGCCCGGCATGGGACGGTTGATGATCACGCCCATCGCGCCCTCGGAAAGGGAGTGGGAATGGATGAGCACGACGGTCTCCCGGAAATTTTCGTCCCGGAGTGAGGGATGGGAGACCAGCAGCCTGCCGGCCAGGCTGACGGAGGCGGGGGCCATCAGTCGTCGAGGCGGGTCACCTTCACGCCGGCCTGGGCGAAGAGCTCGCCGACGAGCGGCTCGTTCTTGTAGTCGTGACGGTAGCGCACCTCGGCGATGCCGGCGGCGGCGAGGATCTTGGCGCAGTTGACGCAGGGGTAGTGCGTGACGTAGCAGATCGTGCCCTGCAGGGACACGCCCCGCTTGGCCGCGTCAGCCACGGCGTTCTGCTCAGCATGGACCGTCGCGAGCTCGTGGCCGTCGCGGACATGCGAATCATGCGGAGCGCCCGGTAGGAAGCCGTTGTATCCGGCGGCGACGAGCCGGTTGGGATGCCTGCCGGTGGAGACGACGATGCAGCCGACATGCAGCCGCTCGCAGCTTGATCGGGAACTGACGAGCACGGCGGTCGCCATGAAATATTGGTCCCAGGAGGGCCGGACGACCTCGCCGACCAGGGCCTCGATCTCTCCTGCGAGGGATTTTCGGGGCTCGTTCATCGCGCGGCAAGGGTGCCAGCCGGCGCCCAGCCAAGGCAAGTGGCAGTTACGCACAGGACTGCGGCCAGAAGCATCAGCCCGGCCGCCCGGCCCAGAAAGGGCACGAAATCGGCCGGCTCGACGGCCCGGCGGAAGGCGAGGTGCTGCCAGACCGTCAAGGGCAGCAGGACCAACGGCGCCCAGCCGAAGACGTGCCCGAGACAGGCCAGGCCGAGGACTGAGTTGAAGCCATGCAGGTTACGGGCGAAGCCGCGACCGAAACGTACGACGGTGGTGCGTTTGCCGACGGCGAGGTCGGTCTCGTAATCGCGTGCGTTGTTCGCGACGAGGATGTTGTCGGCCAACAGACCAAGCCCGAGTCCGGCCAGAAGTGCAGGCGCCCACGGCATCGCCAGCATCGCCAGCGCGTCGCAGCCGCAGTCGCCCGGGAAGGGCGTACAGATCGCCCAAGCCGTCAGCACGGTCGCCTGGACGCCGAAGCAGGCGACGACGAAGACGTCGCCGAGCCCGCGATAGGCCAGCGGGAACGGCCCCAAGGTGTAGGCGAGCGCGCAGGCGATCGCGAGGAAGCCGGCCAGCAAGAGCCACGGGGAGAGCGATGCGACGGGCGCGCCCAGCAGGAGCGCCAGCAGACAGGCGATCCAGATGCCCCGACGCATGACGTCGGGCGCGATGTCACCGGCGGAGACGGCGCGGCGAGGGCCGACGCGCGCGGCGGTGTCGGCGCCACGGAGTGAATCCCCGAGGTCGTTGGCGAAGTTGCAGGCGACCTGCACGCAGAGCGCGAAGCCGAGGCAGCTGAGCATGATGGAAACAAAACCCGGTTCCGCCCAGAGAGCCGGCCCGCCCGCGCGGGCTACGACCACCGCGCCGCCGAGCGCGACGGGCGCGACGGCCGCCACCAAGGTCTTGGGGCGGGCGGCGGAAACCCATGCACGCAACGTGGACATCGCCCGCAGTCTGTCCTGCGGCGGGGACGGGCGGAAACAAAAAAGCCCCGGCGGAAGCCGGGGCTTTTCCTGAGGCTCAGCGCGCGATCACTGGGTGCACTTCGCCGCGGTGGTGGGCACCGAGGCGGACTGCAGCCAGTTGGCGGTGGGCTGTCCGTTGGTCTGGATGAAGGCGTTCGGACCGGTGGCGATGGTGTCGCTCACCCAGGAGACGTGACCGTCACCGAAGCAGATGTGGCCGCCTTCGGGACCCCAGACGGAGTCAGCGGAGGTGGCGCCGGCCGCGGGCCAGGTGCCGTCAGCCTGCAGGCCGCGGGACCAGGCGAGAGGAACGGCCACGTTTCCGACAAGGGAGCGAGAGGTGGGGGTGTAGACATCCCAGCCGGACTTGCCCTCGGACAGGGCCGTGGTGAAGAGCGAGTTGACGGTGAAAGTGGCCCCGTTGCGGGTGATCACATTCTTGGGAATCTGGGCGATCGCGTCGGCGGCGGGATCGGCATCGAGGAACCAGAGCTCACCAGAGTCGAGGGAGGCGCCGTCGGCCAGGATGGCGGCGTAACCTTCAAGGGTGGTCGTGCGGGTCGTGCCGGGCGTGAAGGCGCCGGTGGCGATGTTCTTGGTGCCCTGGGCCCAGTTCATGTATCCCTGGCCGATGGAACGGACTTTGTTAAGGGCGCTGTTCTTCTTGGCGGAGCGCATAACGCCCTGGACGCCGGGGAAGAGGACAGCGGCGAGAATGCCGATGATCGCGATCACGGTCAGGAGCTCGATCAGGGTGAAGCCCTTACGCTTGAGGTTTTTGGGGGTCATAGGATGGTTCAGGGGTAAGACTTATTTTATCTCTTTGCTGGGAAAGGGAAGGCAAAAGTAGGGTTTTTAACTTAGTAAGGCAAGGGGAAACGGGCGCAAAGTGCCTCAGCAATAGCCCTTCCATCGCTGATTTTCGAGGGATTCGAGGGCCCGGACAGCACAATCGCGATGGCACGCGCGATCTCCTTCATTTCCGACTCCTTCATGCCACGGGAGGTTACGGCCGGAGTGCCCACCCGTATCCCGCTGGCCTGGAAGGGGCTGCGTGTCTCATCGGGCACGGTGTTTTTGTTGGTGGTGATGTGCGCAGCGTCCAAGGCGAGCTGAGCATCCTTGCCGGAGACCTCCGGGTGGCTCCTTCTCAGGTCCAGGAGGCTGAGATGGTTGTCCGTGCCGCCGCTGACGAGATGGAAACCCAAGGCCACGAGGGCATCCGCAAGGGCCCTGGAGTTGGCGACGACCTGGCGGGCGTAGTCCTTGAACTCGGGGGTCGCGCACTGCGCGAAGCAGACGGCCTTGGCGGCGATGACATGCTCCAGGGGGCCGCCCTGGGCGCCCGGGAACACTGAGGAGTCGACGGCCTTGGCGTGCTCGGCCCTGCAGAGAATGAGTCCGCCGCGGGGTCCGCGCAGGGTCTTGTGGGTCGTGGTCGTGACGAAGTCGGCGTGCGGCACGGGCGAAGGGTGCACGCCGGCGGCGACGAGTCCGGCGATGTGAGCGATGTCGGCGAGAAGCAGGGCGCCGTTCTCCTTGGCGATCCTGCCGAAGCGGGCGAAGTCGATCTCGCGGGCGTAGGCGGAGGCCCCAACGGTGATCATCTTCGGCTTCTCCCGGCGGGCCATCTCCTCGACTTCGTCATAGTTGATGCGGCCGTCCGCGCCCACACCGTAGTGGACGACGGAGTAGAGCTTGCCGGAGAAGTTGGCGGCGTTGCCGTGGGTGAGGTGGCCGCCGTGCGAGAGGTTCATGGTGAGGATCTTGTCCCCGGGCTTGATGGTCGCGAAGTAGACGGCGGCGTTGGCCTGGCTGCCGGAGTGGGGCTGGACGTTGGCGTGGTCGGCACCGAAGAGGGCCTTGGCACGGTCGATGGCCAGCTGCTCGACGTGGTCGACGTGCTCGCACCCGCCGTACCAACGCTTGCCGGGATAGCCCTCGGCGTACTTGTTGGTGAGGACGCTGCCCTGGGCCTCCATCACGGCGGGCAGGGTGAAGTTCTCGGAGGCGATCAGCTCGATGTGGCTCTGCTGGCGCGCAAGCTCGGCCCGGATGAGGCGGTCGATCTCGGGATCGAGCTGGGAGAGGGGGATGCGGCGGATGGCGGTCATGGCTTGGAAGGGGTTCAGGATTCGAGCTTCTCGACGCGGCGGCAATGTCGGCCGCCCTCGAACTCAGACGAGAGGAACGCGTCCAGGCAGGAGAGAGCAAGCGGTAGGTCGACGTATTTGGCCCCGAAGCACAGGACGTTGGCGTCGTTGTGCCGTCGGGAGAGGCCGGCGGCGTCGGCGGACTGCACGAGGGCGGCACGGATGCCGGCAAGCTTGTTGGCGGCGATGGAAATGCCGACGCCGGTGGTGCAGACGAGCACGCCGAAGCGGGCCCGGCCTGCCGCCACGTCGGCCCCGACGGCCTTGGCGTAGTCGGGGTAGTCGCAGGAGGCCTCGGTGTCGGTGCCGCGGTCGAGGACGGCGTACCCCTTCGCGCGCAAGGCCTCGGACAGCCCTCGACGCAGGAGGAGGCCGCCGTGGTCGCTGCCGAGGGAGATGGCCGGGAGGTTGCTCATCGGGCGAAGTGGCTGCGCAGAAAGTCGATGAGCGCGGGGACGGCTTCAACCATGGAATCACGGCAGTCCTCGTAGTCGCGGACGCCGCCGCCGAAGGGGTCGGGAATCTCCCGGGACACCCCGTCGGGCAAGACGTCGCGCAAGCGGAGAAGATGGCCCGGCAGGTCCTTGAACCGGGAGCGCAGGACGTCCAGATGATGGCCGGTCATCACGAAGACCACGGCGCTGCGGTCGAGATCGGCCTGCGAAAGGGGGCGGCTGCGGTGCGGGGCGAGGTCGAGCCCGATCCTGGACATCGCCCGGACGGAATGATCGGAGGCCGGGGCCCCCTCCCCCGCCGCCAGGCCGAAGGAGGCCACCCTGAGGTGCCCGAGCGCATCCCCGCGGCGCGTCAGGGCCGCACGCACGAGGGCCTCGGCCATCGGGCTGCGGCACGTGTTGCCCGTGCAGACGAACGTCACCGTATCGCGCTCGGTCCCCATGGGCTCAAGATGCCGAGGCGCCCCGGCGGTTCAAGTAATCACCGCCCGGCCTCACGCTTCAGCTGCCGGTGACCGATGTCGCGACGGAAGTGACAGCCCTCGAACTTCACCCGCGGGACCACGGAATAGGCCAGGTCGGCGGCTGAGCGCAGGTCTGCCCCGTGGGCGACGACGCCCAGGACGCGTCCGCCGGCGGTCGCCACCGAACCGTCCGGGCGACGCACGGTCCCGGCGTGCAGGATGTCCACCCCGGGAGGAAGATCCGAAGGGAGGGCGATGACGTCGCCCTTCCTGATCTCGCCGGGGTAACCGCCGGCGGCGAGCACGACGATGATGGTGGCGCCGGGACGAAGCCTCACGGAGGAGGCCTTGAAGGTCCCGCGCGCGATCGACTCCATGATGACCACGGGGTCGGTCTCCAGCGAGGGCATGAGGACCTGGCACTCCGGATCGCCGAAACGGACGTTGAACTCGACGACCTTGGGGCCCGCCGCCGTGACCATGATGCCGACATAAAGGGTGCCGCGGTAGTCGACGCCGTCCTGACGCAGACCGCGAAGGGTGGGCTCGATGATTTCCTCCCGCACGCGGCGCTCGACCTCGGGCGTGACGACGTCGGCCGGCGCATACGCGCCCATGCCGCCGGTGTTGGGCCCCGTGTCGCCCTCCCCTGCCCGCTTGTGATCCTGGCTGGGTGGCAGCATCAGGTACTCCTCGCCGCAGACCATGAGCATGATGGAGGCCTCCTCGCCCTGCATGAACTCCTCGATGACGACCTCGTCGCCCGCGGCCCCGAAGACCTTGGCGCCCATCATGTCGCGTAGCGCCGCCTCGGCCTCGGCGTGCGTCATGGCGATGACGACGCCCTTGCCCGCCGCCAGGCCCGAAGCCTTGATGACGACCGGCACGGGGCCCGACCTCGCATGGTCGAGGGCCGGCGCGAGCGCGGTGAAGGTGGCCGAGGCGGCGGTGGGGATGCGGTGACGGAAGAGGAACTCCTTGGTGAAGGCCTTGCTGGCTTCGAGCCGTGCGCCGGCCTTGCGCGGACCGTAGGCGGGCACGCCCGCGTCCTCGAGCACGTCGACGACGCCCGCCGCGAGCGGCACCTCCGGCCCGACGATGACGAGCCCCGCGCCCGTCCGCCGCGCGAGCGCAAGCACGGCGGCGGGGTCGGCCACGTCCACGGCGAGGCATTCGGCCTCGAGGGCCATGCCGCCGTTGCCGGGCGCCACGCGCACGGAGCGGACGCGCGGGCTGCGGAGGCAGGCCTTGAGCAACGCATGCTCACGTCCGCCGGATCCCAGGATGAGCACGTCGATCTTATCCGTCTGCGCCATGCGGCAGTTGTGCCTCGGCGCGGACAGGATGTGAACAAAAAAGGCGCCGCGGCGCCCGTCCTTGGTGCTCAGGCCGGGACTTGAACCCGGACACCTTGCGGCACATGCACCTCAAGCATGCGTGTCTGCCATTCCACCACCTGAGCGATCACAAGGAAGTCGGACGCTGGAAAGCGGCACGGCAGGCGCAAGTAAAAAGCGACGTTCCGACGCTTGCCAAGCGGCCCCGATTCGGAACGCTCGCTCCACTCATGTCCACCGAGCCGGCCGAGAACAACCCTCCGCAGGAGCAGTCATTCCAGCTGGACCTCGCCTCGCTCGGCTTCGGACCCTCCTGGGTGAGCGGCCCGGCGGAGAAAGTCAGCGGCGGAGGCCGCGGACCCCGTCGGGACGACGGAGACCGGCCCAGGTTCCGCGACGGACCCGGAGGCGAACGCCGGGGGCCGAGGCGCGACGGACCGGGCGGACCCCGCCGGGACGGACCGGGCGGACCCCGCCGGGAACGCCGCGACGAAGGCCGCGGCCACCGACGCTGGGACGACGCGCCGCCCTTCCGGCCTACGGTCCAGGCGGCGTTCTATCCGGACGACGCGAAGTTCGAGATCCTGGGCGGCGCGATGAAGTCGAGCCGGATGACCTATGAGCTGTTCGAGGTAGCCCGCCTGATCCTCGACAAGGAGGACCGCCTCTCGATCCTGATCCGTCATGCGGAGTCCGAACTCCGGCCGGACGCCACGATCTCCATCTCCGTGCCCGACGGGCATCCCTTCCTCAGCGAGGCGGACGCAGTCTCCCACGTCATGTCACGCCACCTCGACCAGTTCTTCGATAAGGTCGAAGTCGACGTCGAGGCGCCGAAGGGCTCCTTCCTCATGGTCGCGCGCGACCCGCGCACCGGCGCGCTGCTCGGCGCGCCCACGCACCACAGCTACCAGCGCAACCTGCGTGAGCACCACGCGCGCCACTGCCCCGGCGTCCCGTTCGACCGGTTCAAGTCGGGCCTCGAGATGGTGCGCGAGCAGGAGAAGATCGACGAGTGGGTGAAATCCATGTCCAAGCGCGCGGAGTACGCGCCCAAGGACCGCAAGGAGGGCGAGCCCGAAAGGCTCGAGACCCTCGACGCCGCCCGCGGCTTCCTGCTGGCCTTCCGCAAGGACCAGGTGGTCAGGTCGCACGCCGAAGCCCGCTTCGCGGGACGGCTCCTTGAGGAGATGGCGCCCGGCCCGATCCGCGACTCGGTCCGCTTCGAGCTCGAGCGCCAGCGCACGTTCCCGCTGCTGACCGCGAACGGCATCCGCGGCCGGCTCAACCGCGAGGGCTTCCACATCTATCGCAAGGGCAAGAAGGGCATCCACTACGCCTGCGCGGTACGCCGGCGCTGCCGCGACCCCCAGGCCGCCTTCAGCGACTCGCTGGCCCGCATCTTCTCGGAGCTGGACGCCAAGCCCGGCCAGCACGCCAAGGACCTGGTCGCGGCCATCGCCGGCGAGCAGGCTGATGACGCCGCCCGCGCCAAGGTCGCCGCCGAGCTCACCTTCCTCATCAGCGAGGGCTATGTCGCCAACCTGCCCGACGGACGCCTGTTCGCGCACCCCGTGCTTAGCGGGGCCAAGGCAGGCGCGGAGCCGCAGGAGGCCGGCGAAGAGGGCGGAGACGAAGGCGGGGACGAACCGGGACCGGAGGAAAAGTAGGCGGCCAGGCTCGGCGGCCCGCGCCTACTTCCAGTTCTCCGCGATCCAGGGCGTGGGCAGCACGCGCCGGTACCACTTTCCGCTGCGCCCCACGAGCGCGTCAGGCGGATTCGGGAGCCCGTGGAAGACGATGATCCTCGCGCCCTCGGGGATCTCCGGGGTCTGCCAGAACGAGAACGGGAAATACTTCACGCAGTGCCGCTTGAAGCTGCGGCACCAGGTCTCGGGCCAGTAGCTGACCTTGCCCTGGGCGCTGAGGTGAGCGGTGAGGAACTCCTGCTCGTTGCGGTGGCGCCGGCGCACGGCGTCCAGGTTGGCCCGGAAATATTCCAGGACGTCCGGATACGTGCCCGCCCGCCAGCGGTAGACCGACGAGTTGCCCGTGTAATGCCCCTTCTGCCAGTCGCGGATGATCAGGAAGTCGCCGGGCTGCTCGAAGAAGCAGTCCATCGGGCCGACGACGACGATGTCGATGTCGAGGAAGAGGACGTCCCCCTTGAGCTCGGGGCCGCCAGGCGCGGTCAGCGCGGGCGAGAAGGAGACGAGCTTGGTCCAGCCGCGCTCGGGCGCTCCCGCGGGCAGTTCGAGGCTGGGGATTGGAAAGGTCTCGATGCCGGCGTTCAGGCCGGTCCGGTCGTCCGTCAGGCAGACGAAGCGGTGCGGGATCGTGAGATGACGGCTCACCATGGAGTGGAGACGGTTGACGTATTCAGGGCCGTACTTCTTGCCCCACTTCATGCAGAGAATGGTCGCCATGGTGAGGCCAGCGTGAGGAAAGGCCGCGAAGGCTCCAGCCTGTTATGACGGGCCCACCCCTTGCGCCCGCCCGTCCGCGGGGGATAATGGGACCCTCATGAGCGACGATTCCGATGACCAGGACTTCGAGGAAGAATATGGCGAAGGCGGCATTCCCGCGGACATCGAAGCCGACATCGAGGAACGGCTCGAACGGGAGGCGGCGGACCGGGCCGCCGACCTCCACGACGACCTCCGACCCCGTTCTGGCGGCTGCCTGCTGCTCCTTGCGCTCCCCGGACTTACGCTCTGGCTGCTGGGATAGGCCCGTCGGGCGTCCTCCCGTCCCGGGCCCGGGTGCGCGGGCTCACTTCAGCGACCGCAGGAACGCCACGAGATCAACAAGATCCTTCTCCGACAGCATGCCGTCGAGGCCGGCCGGCATGAGACTGGTGGGGAGCTGGGTCGAGGACGCGATGGACTCGTTGGGCAGGACGCGGCTCTGACCGGAGGCCTCCTTGAGGGTGACGCCCTCGGCCGAACGCTCACGGATGATGCCGAGCACGGCGCTGCCGTCGGTCAGCTGGAGGGAGGTGAGGTCGTAGTCCCGCGCGATGTTGTTGCTCGGGAACATGATGCTCTCGATGAGCTCGCGCTCGGCGCGGATGTTGCCGATGCGGCTCAGGTTGGGCCCGATCTCGTTGCCCTTGTCGCCGACGCGGTGGCAGGCGATGCAGGCGCCCTTGCCCGACTCGTAGACGGCACGGCCAGCGACCGGGTCGCCCTTCACCGCGGTAGCGGCAAGCGAGGCCATGCGGTCCTTCTTGGCGTCGTTGGCCGCCAAGGCCGCCAGGTAGGTGGGCTCGAGGACGCGAAAGACGTCGCGCTTGAAGGGGGCGAAGGCCTTGCGGACGAGATCCTGACGGAAAGTGCCGATGAGGGGAGACTTGGCGAAGGCCGCCGCGATGCGGCGCGCCTTGTCGGGATTGAGGGCGCGGTAGATCTGCGGGAGCGCAAGGGCGTCGAGCAGCTCGTTCTGCTCGAGCGGTCCGGCGGAGGGCAGGACCTCGAGATAGGCGTCGAGCTGCGCGTCGGTCAACTTCGCGTGGGCAAGGCGGCGGGCGGCGTCCATGCGCAGACCGGGGTTCGCCGGATCGACCAGCAGCTGGATCAGCAGACGGAAGGCCGGCTCGCTCAGTCCTTCCCCGCCCTTGGAGAGGGCGAGCAGCGCCTTGAGACGGATCGCGGCGGGCTTCGACTCGTCGGCGGAGACGCGCTCCAGCGCGGCATCAAAGCGGGCGTCGCGCACCTTGGCGACGGCGTCCAGCAGGAGCGAGCTCGAGATATCCCCCTTGTCCAGCAGGGCCTGCAAGGGGCCGGCGAAGAGCTTCGCGTCGACGGCGCCGGTCTGCGCGGCGATGGCGCGCAAGCCGGCCTGTCGGACGGCGGGACGGGCGTGGCCGAGCATCGCGGTCACGGCCATCGCGACGGCGGGCTTGGAGGCGAGGGCTTCGCCGAACTTCTCCATAGCCGCCACCTGGGCGGCGGTCGGGGCCGCGTCGGCGATCCAGGATTCCAGCACGGGCGCGACCAACTTGGCGGGGTCGGGCGCCCGCAGCACCGCCAGCTGGGCCTGGCGGGCGAGCGCCGCATCGGCGGAGTCGGACTTGGACATGGCGAACTCCAGCACGTCGGCATGGTCGGGCTGGCCGGCGCGCGTCTGCGACAGCACGCGGATGAGCCGGCCCTGGCGAAGCGCGCCCTCGGCTCCGGCGAGCGTGGAGGCATCGAACCCTCCCACGGTCATGGCGGCGTGCAGGATGGCGTGCTCGAGCACGGGATCGGCCGCCTGGCCGAGATGGGCGAGCAGGGCCTTGCTGACCTCGGCCGAGCGGAGGCCGCGGAAGGCGGCGGCCTCGAGCGCGCGGCGCGCCTCGGCCGGATCGGCGGAAGTAAGGCCGGCCACGACCTCGGCGTCCGGCTTCACGGGAGCGGGCCGGAAAGGCTTGTGCGCGGCCGCCACGGCGGCGTGGGCCGCCCTGCCCTCGGCGGTGCGACGGATGCGGTAGATAGCGCCGGTGACGTTGTCGCCTTCGAGCAGGCTGGAGGGGCAGTGGGAATACCACGTTCCCGTGTCGACGACGAGGAGGGAGCCGTCGACGGCCTCGATCACGTCGGAAAGATGCGCACCCTTGCGATCGACGGTGAAGAACTCGTGCTCGTCGGCGCGGTAGCCGGCGCCCTCGGGATGGAGTTCGTAACGCATCACCTTCGAGGAGTTGTAAAGGGAGACCATGTACTGGAGACGTCCGGGAGCGTCGCTCCAGGGACGGCCGGCGGGCGCGAGGGCGTCGGCGGCGCGCCAGAACACGGACCCGCTGGGTACCATATGGCCGAGCTCGCGCAGGATGGGCATGCGCTCGTGGGTGCGGGGCAGGTTGGCGATGATGCGAAGGTAGTCGGGACGTTCGTAGACCCCGCCGAGCTGCCACTGCATGATGGTGTCGACGCGGGGGAAGCCGAAGTAGAGGTTGGTGGTGCCGACCAGCTCGCCGGTCGGGGTGAAATCGAGGCCGGTCGGATTGTCGGCGCAGCCGAGGGAATGCCAGCGGATGTCGGTGCCGTCTGTCTTCATGGACCAGATGCCGCTGTTGAGGCCCTCGTGGACGACGGCGCCGTCCTTCTGCTTCACGACGTGTCCCTTGCGGCCATGGGTCCAGTAGAGGCGGCCGTCGGGGTGCAGGCGCGGGCCGTGGCAGTCGGCGCCGTTGGCGGTCCAGGCGAAGCCGCCCACGACCAGTTCACGCTTCTCGGCCACGCCGTCGTCGTCGGCGTCGGTGAAACGCCAGATGCCCGGGGGCGAGGCCACGAAGAGGCTGCCGTCCGCCCAGCATCCGCCCTTGGGGACGGTGAGGCCGTCGGCGAAGACCGTGCTCCGGTCGAAAACGCCATCTCCGTCGCGGTCCTCGAGCATCACGACGCGTCCGGGGTTCTCCTGCTCGAACTTCTTCGTGCTCCAATTGACGCCGATGGAGTCGCCCACGAACAGGCGGCCCCGGTCGTCGACGCATCCCATCGTGGGATTGGCCACCATCGGAGAGGCGGCGGCGACGACCATCTCAAAACCCACCGGGAGTCGGTGGGGCAGCGCGAAGTTGCGCGCCTGGTCCTTGGCGAAGTCGAGCTTCGACGGACGGAAGGCGTAGCCCGGAATCTCCTGGGCGTCGCCGTGCTTGGCCGCGGAGGCGGGCGGCGGCTTGACGCCGTCCGTGGCGGGATGCGCGGCGGAACGGGCCGCCTTGGCGGGATCCCACTTCTCGGTGAACCCGCCGAGGGGGTGGAGCTCGTAGCGGCGGACATGCATCTCCGCGGCCTCGGTCTGCAGCTGCAGGCGGCCTTGGCTGGGCTTCACGTCGAAGGCCTCGTTCACCTTCACGCCGTTGACGAAATACTGAAGGGTGTCGCCCTTGGCGATCACCTCGAAGCGGGTCCACTTGCCGAAGGGCGACTCGACGTCGTCCTTGCCGCGGTAGCCGACGACGTCCTTCCAGTCGGGGTCGCGCTTGGACCAGTTCAGTCGGCCGCCGGTCATGGTCTCGCGCGGGGCGCCCGGGGTCCACACCTTCTCCTTGTCGCGGTCCCGGCCGACCTCGGCCGAAAGCGAGGAGAGCAGCACGGTGCCGTCGGCCAGCTTAGGCGAGAGGACGAGGATGTCGCCCACGCCGCCCTCGATGATCTGGGCCTCGATGCTGGCCATCCAGTTGCCGCCGACGGCGCCCTGGGGTCCGTAGCAGTGGACGAGAATCCCGCTGTCACGGGAACGGCTCTCGCGCCTGCCCCAGGTCTTCTGTCCCCACATGAACTCGATCACGAGGTGGTAGTCGCGGTAGGCGCCGAGGGTGGTGATGGCGCCGTAGCCTTCGCCGCTCACGACGAAGTTGCCGTCGGGAGCGAACTTGAACACGGACTTGGGGTCGCCGGCGATGTCGCCCTTGGGATTGACGAAGAGCTCGGACTCTCCCCTGCGGAAAAGTTCGAGCAGGTCGATCTTCTGGGTGACGACCTGGGCCGGCGGCTCCGGCGGCAGGACGATCTTGGGTACCGCTGGCTTGGACTGCGCGTGACCGGGGACGGCCAGCAGCAGCGCGAGGGCGGCGATTGCGGGGTGCTTCATGGGGTGAAGGGTGAAGTCAGCAGACTGGGGCGGACGGAGAAGGTTCCAATCCATAACCACCCGCCGGAGGCGGGTTATGCTCGCTCACGTTCAATCGGGTCCGGTCCGGACGAACCCACGGCCTCCTCCGCCTCAGCGGGGCGCGTCCTTGATGAGCGGAGACCAGAGCCCCTCCTTCACCTCGGGCGTCTTGCCGCCGGGGGGGAAGGTGGTGGCCACGGCCTCCTTGAGCTGAGCGGAAAGAGCGGCCACGGCCTGCGCATGCTCGGGCTTTTCGGCCAGGTTCACGAGCTCGCCGGGGTCGGCGTCGTGATCGTAAAGCTCGCGGCCCTCCCTGCCCTCGTCCCACTCGGTGTACCTCCAGCGGGAGGTGCGCAGGCTGTAACCGAAGAAACGCTTCTGGGGGTTCTTCTTCTTGGCCGCAGTGACCTGATTCGCGACGGTGGCGGCGGCGACGCGGCCGACGCCGCCACGCATCACCTGGGTGACGGCCCAGCCGCGACCAGCCAGGGAGGGTTCCTTGAGGATAGGCACGAGGCTCTGTCCCTGGACGTTGGCGGGCGGGGCGAAGCCGGCCAGCTCGGTGAGGGTGCGGAACAGGTCGACGTGGCTAACGGGCGTGCGCACGACGGCTCCGCCCCCGGCCACGCCCGGAGCGACGACGAGGAGCGGCACGCGCGCGGCGTTCTCGAACAGGCTCATCTTCTGGTAGAGGCCGTGCTCGCCCATGTGGTAGCCGTGGTCGCTGGTGAAGACGACCACGGTGCTCTCGGCGAGGCCGAGACGGTCGAGGGCCGAGATGACGCGGCCGACCTGCGCGTCCATGAAGCTGATGCTGGCGTAGTAGGCCTGCACCGCCTTCCGCCTCACGTCGTCAGGGAGATCCTCCTGGTCCTTCTTGGAGCCGAGGAACGCGGCCTTGGGCACGCCGGCCGGCTGCTGGCCGACCTTGGGGAAGAGCGGCATCTGGTCCGGGTCGTACTGCCCCCAGTAGGGCGCCTTGGGCGAGATGTAGGGGGTGTGCGGACGGAAGAAGCCCACGGCCAGGAAGAAGGGTCGCGAACGGTCGCGCGCGCAGCGCTCAAGGACCCACTCGGCGTCACGGGCCAGCATGCCGTCGGTATGATGCTCGTCCGACTTGTCCGAAGGATGCCAGCTGAGCGTGCCGCCGAACTGCTTGGGCGTCACGCTGAAGGCCACGTCCAGCTCCTGCATGCGGTCGACGCCGGCGGGATTCATCTCCAGCTCCCAGGAGGCCGGATCGTCATGGCCGTCGGTGCCGACGGAGTTCGGGACGTTGTAATGGTAGAGCTTGCCGAGGCGCGCCGCGAAATAGCCCTGGAGACGGAAGGCCTGGGGCAGGCTGAGCTGCTCGGGGATGCTCTGCCGGAAGATCTGGGCGTTCTGATGGATGCCGGTGCTGTTGGGATAGAGTCCGGTGAGCAGCGAGTTGCGGCTCGGGCCGCACAGCGGGTAGGCGCAGTAGGCGCGGTCGAAACGCACGCCACGACCGGCGAGGCGGTCTAGGTTCGGCGTGCGGGCGCGGGGGTCGCCGTAGCAGCCGAGGTAGTTGTTCAGGTCGTCGGACATGATGAACAACACGTTCCGCCTCCCCTCGGCGGCGGAGAGGGTCAGCACGCAGGAGAGCAGGAGAAACAGGAGGGGGTGTCGCATGGGGCGACCCACCTTCTACCTAAGGGCGGGAGACGGCAAGCCTCGGAGCGCTCAGCGGTTCCTGAGGGCCCACTGCTGGAAGGTGCCGCGCGCCCTTCCTCCCTGCCCCGGAAAGCCTTGGTGCTGGACCATCCAGATGAGCACGACGCCCTTGGAGGGGATCACCTCCATGTGGGTGGCCTGCGCTCCACCGTGGCCGAAGCTGTCCGGCCCCACGGTGAGTCCCAGCCCGTAGCTCTCCTTCATGCCGGCCGGCGTCTGACGGGAAATCATGGCCGCGACTGCGGCCGCGCTCAGGATGCGGCGTCCCTCGTGCTCGCCTCCGTTGAGCAGCATGAGGCAGAACCGCGCGACGTCGTCGGCAGTGGCGAACAGGCCGCCGGCGGGCATCGCAAACCGGCCCTTGCGGTCGCCGAGGGGCTGACCCAGCTGCGAGAGAGCCCCCTCGGCGAGACCGGGCTTGTCCTTCGCGACCGGACGGTAGGTCTTGGCGAGGCGGTCGACCTGGCGCTCATCCGGCCAGAAGGTCGCGTCCTTCATGCCGAGAGGATCGAAGAGACGACGCTGCATGAACTCGGCGTAAGGCGTCCCGCTCACGACCTCGAGGATGCGGGCGGCGGTGTTGATGCCGGCGTTCGAATACTGATACTTCTCCCCGGGCTGGGTCTGGAGGGTCAGGCGGGCGTAGGTCTTCACGGCCCGCTCGAGCGGCAGGCCGTCGAGGGTCGGCTGCTCCTCGGGAGACTTGAACGGCAGGCCGCTGACATGGGAGAGGAGATCCCGCACGGTGATGGAACGGCGGCGCGCGACGGGACCGTCCTTGCCGGCCACTTTCTGGTCCTTGAACTCGGGCAGGTGCTTCTCGACGGGGTCGTCGAGGGAGAGTCGGCCTTCGTCGACGAGCATCATCACAGCGGCCGCGGTCATGGCCTTGGTCTGCGAGGCGACCCAGAAGAGGGTGTCGTCGCGCATGGTCTTGAAGCGCGAGCGGTCCGCATAGCCCGCGACGACGGTCGCATAGGCGCCCTTGCGATCGTGGGCCACGGCGACGAGGCCGGCGACCTCCTGACGGTCCACGTAGGCGGCGAGGCCGGAATCATCCGCGGCGGTGAGGGCCGGGTAGCCCAGACAGGCGGACAGCAGGAGCAGGAGGAGACGCATGGCGCACGATACCCCCGGCGAGGGGCGTAGGCAACACCGGTCCGCAGCCGCTGCCGCCGAAGAACGACTCAGACCTCCTCGAGCATCTGGCGAGCGTCGCCGAAGGTCTTCGGACGCACGTCGACCTTGTCCATCATCGACATGAAGAGGCGGCAGAGCTGGCGTTCGGGCTTGCCCGTGTAGTCGAGCACGCGACCGCCGCGGACGCGCCCTCCCCCGCCGCCGATCAGCGCGATCGGCAGCTGGTCGTTGTCATGCCGCGCGCCGGCCATCATGCTGGAGCAGGAGAGCACCATGGTGTTGTCGAGCAGCGTGCGGGAACCCTCCTTGACGGCATCCAGGCGGCGACAGAGGTAGGCGAGCTGCTCCATGAAGAACTGGTTCACGCGGAGCCAGTCCGCCCCGTCGGAGTGCGACAGGAGATGGTGGATCATGTAGTCGATGCCGTGGCCGGCCTGCTCGACGGAAGGCAGCAGCGGGAAACGCAGGGCGCTGTGGTCGTTGTTGAGCTTGAGGGAGGCAACGCGGGTGGTGTCGGTCTGGAAGCCCAGGACGATGATGTCGCACATCAGGCGCATGTGCTCGGCGACGTCCTGCGGGATGCCGTCGGCGGGCCGCTTCATGTCGGGCTTGTCCAGGGTGGGACGCCAGCCCTGCAGCTCGCCGCGCCTGCCGGCCGACTGGATGCGCCGCTCGACGTCGCGCACGGACTCGAGATACTCGTCGATCTTGCCCCGGTCGGAGGCGCTGACGCGGCGACGCAGGTCGCCGGCGTCGCCCAGGACGGCGTCAAGGACGCTGCGGTCAGAGGGCGAGGCGTCGTCCTTGAAGAGACGGTCGAAGGCCAGCGCGGGATAGAGCTCCAGGGGCGTCGGGGTCGTCGGCGAGCTCCACGAGACATGGGAACTGTAGAGCATCGAGTAGTTCTTGTGGACGGAAGGGTTGGACCGTTCGCACCCGAGCACGAGGCTGGGCACCTTGGTCGAACGTCCGTAGGTCTGCGCGATGAGCTGGTCGAAGCTGGTGCCGGAACGGATCTCGCCGCCCGAGGAGATGGGCGCGCCGGAAAGCAGGTTGCCGGTCTGGGAGCTGTGGATGTTCCCCTTGCGCGCCTCCTCGTGGTAGAGGCCCTTGATGAAGGTCAGGCGGCTGCGGAAGTCGGCGAGGGGCAGCAGGACCTTGCCGAGCTCCATGCCGGAGCCTTCGCCCTTCGCCCACCACTCCTTGGAATGGAAGCCGTTGCCGGAGAACACGACGGCCACGCGCACGGGGGCCTCGCTGGCGGGACGCGTCGTGCGACCGGGTTCATCGCCCCAGACGGCGGCGGACTCGAGCCAGGGAAGCGCCATGGTGACGCCGACGCCCCGCAGGAAGGTTCGGCGGCTGAACTGGTGGGGCGAGGGGGTTCTCATCGGTCGGCGAGGTGGTCGCGTCCGCGGATCTCGCGGAACTGCCTGCTGAGGACGACGGCTTCGACCACGGAGCCTACGCGTCCGTCCCCTGCCTTCAACTTCGCAATCATCCCGTCCACAAGGGGCCGGTCGGAGAGCTGGACGGAGCGTCCGAGGGCGTAACCGAGCAGTTTGCGGCAGAATTGACGTCGGAAATCATCCGCCCGGGCGGTCGCTAGGTGGGCGCGCAAACCGGCGAGTCCATCCACCTGTACGTCGCCCGGCAGGGTGGTCGCGGTCACGACGGGCAGGCCGGCGGCATCGCGCTCGCGACGCCGGCCGATGGCGTCGAAGGACTCCAGGGAGAAGCCGTAGGGGTCGATGCGCCGGTGGCAGCGCGCGCAGGCGGGATCGGAACTGTGACGCTCGATGAGCTGACGCTCGGTGAGGCCCTGCGGCGCCTCCTCGGGCAGCACGGGCACGCCCTTAGGCGGCCGCGGCAGCTTCTCACCAAGCACGACCTCGCTCAGCCAGTTGCCGCGGAGGATCGGACTGGTGCGCGAGGCGCCCGACTGCTTGGCGAGGGTCGCGGCCATCCCGAGCACGCCGCCGCGGCCGGCGTCCCGCATGCCTTCGACGCGTCGCCACGCTTCGCCGTCGACCTTCAGTCCGTAGAACCGGCCGAGGGGGCCGTTGACGAAGGTGTGGTCGGCGTCGAGCAGGGAGAGCACGGGACGATCCTCCAGGAAGAGGTCGGTGAAGAAGCGTTCGACCTCCTCCTGCATCGCGCCGCGCAGCGAGGCGAATTCGGGGAAGTGACGCTCGCTCTTCTCGTCGAGTTCGGCGACGTCGCGCACGTGCAACCACTGGCAGCCGAACTCACGGGAGAGACGGGCCACCTTGGGGTCGCGGAGCATCCGCCGGGCCTGCGCGGCCAGGACGGCGGGATCACGCAGGCGGCCAGACGCCGCGAGGGCGCGAAGCTCGTCGTCGGGCGCCGACGACCAAAGGAAATGGCTCAGGCGTGACGCGAGCTCCCAGTCGTTGACCGGGCCGGCGACCTTGCCGGCCGGAGCGGTCTCGCCACGGTAAAGGAACTCGGCGGAGGTGAGCACGCGCACCAGCAGGGACCGCAGCGCGCGGTCGTGGTCCAGCCCGCCCTTGCGCAGACTGTCGTAGAGACTCCTGAGGCCGGCCCGGTCGAGGTCCGATAACGGGCGGCGCCAGGCCTTGGCGGCGAAGTCCACGACGCCCGTCACCTGCGCGGGCTCCGCCGCGACCATCCTGGCACGGAATGCGTCCGCCGCCTCATAGACCTTTTCACGCAGCGAGACGAAGGTGTCCTTGAGCACGCCCTGGCTGGCGAACTGGTGCAGTTGTTCGTAGGCGTCGATCTGCCGGATGGGCGACTGGCTAACGAAATGCAGCTCATCCCAGAGTCGGTCGAGCTCGGCGACCTCGGCCTCGCTCAGCATCAGACGGCGCAGGTGATGGTCCTCGCGGTAGAAGAGCGTGAGCGTCACGCCCTCGTCGACGGGCACGATACGGGGGTAGCAGAGGGCCTGCGGAAAAAGGTCGCGGAACTCCGTGAAGGCCGCCTTCCACCGGGACTCAGAAGCCGAACCCGGCTCGGCCACGACGGGGAAACTCGGCAAGGGGCCGGAAGCGAAGGGAGCGACGGAGACTCCGGCATTCAGCTGGACGGAACCACCCGCGCCGGACGCGACCTTTCCGGTCACGATGAACTCGGCGCCGTCAGCCAGGAAGGCGGGCACGCGCAGTTCGACGACGGAGGGGGCGGCGGACTCGATCTCCCGACGCGCCGTGGACGGACGGAAGGAGGCGAGGGATGCGGCGAGGAAGGGGCCCGAAGAGCGGATGAGCTGCCGCCGCAGTTCGATGTCGGCGGGTGCGGCGCCTGAATCGTCGGACAGCAGGGCCTCCACCTTGAGGGCGAGTGCCTCGCGGACCGCCTGATCGGAGGCGGCGCGCCATTGGGCGAGCAGAGAACCCTTCGGAATGCCCGGCACGGTCTCGCCGTCGTCAGGCTGGCTGAGGAAATGCCAGGGCCCGTGCGGATTGCCCTTCAGGATGTCGGGCGAAACGTCGGGCGCCAGGTCCCAGACGCTTCCACCGACGCTCACCTTGAAGTCGACGGCGGTGAGGTCGCAGACGTGGTTGCGGTCGCGCGAGCCGATCACGAGGGCGATCACGTCACCGGGCGACACCTTCACGGCGCCGAGCTTGCCGAAGGGGACGACCTGCTTGCCTCGGCTGACGCCCTTGGCGAGCACGTCCCGGCGGGTCCCGCAACGGGCCTCAAGCTGCCAGACGACGCCGTTGCCGCAGACGATGTGGGCGTCGGTGATGCCGCCAGCCACCGCAGCCAGGCCGGCGACCGGACTGCGCCAGGCGATGACGACGGCGCGCGTGGGCGCGGGATGCGCGACCACGCCGCCGGCCTTGATGAGTCCCGGCGTGAGCGCATCCTCATATCCGGCGTTCGCCATGACGCTGAGGGCGTCGGAACCCTGCCACCCCCTGACCTTGGGATGGCCGGGAGCGGAAAGCATCTTCTTCGAGAGCAGCGACTCCAGCTTCACGGTTCCGATGCCGAGATAATCCAGCCACGCGGCCAGCAGCGCCGGGTCGACGGCATGATCGGCCGCGGCCTTGGCGGGCGAAGCGCCGTCGGCGACCGCCGCCGCGGCCCTGAGCGCCTGCGGCGTGAACGCGAACTGGTCCTTGAGCCGCGCCTCCAGATGGGCGATCAGCCCGGACAGGTCATCGAGGGGCACCTCCGGACGGCCGGCGATGCGCAGGCGGGGCCGCTCCCACGTCACGCGGTCTCCTTGCGCGCCGTCGCCGGCGTCTCCGGCGACAAGACGGACCGTCGCGTCGCCGGCCAGCTTCTGACGGAACTCGACCGAGCCGACCACGCTGTCGACCGGCTCCTGCCAGGCCTTGGCGGCCTCCTTCTTGCCCATCTGTCCGACATTGGAGAAACGCCAGAGCGACTGCTGCCAGGGGGCGATGTCCGCCTCGGTCAGCTTCCCCGCGCGATGCTTGGCCTGCAAAGGCGCCAGCAGCGGCGAAGGCGATCCTGACTCGAGCGCGGACTTGAGCAGACCGAGATACCTGGGGCTGAGGCCGTCGGCCGTACGGCCGCTCCGCAGGGACTCGAAGTAATGCGAAAGCGGGATGCGGCCCCCGCCCGTACCCTTGTCCAGCTTGACGCCATCGACCGTGGTCGCGGCGTCCGAAGACGAGACGGTCACCGTGTATCTGCCGTAGAAGGCTCGGATACGGGCAAGGGCTTCGTCGGTCCAGTCGCGCGAAGAGACCCCGGCGGAGAAACGGACGCCGTCGGGCAACGGCACGAGGTGCTCGCTGACCTCCTTGGCCGCGTCGAGATACTTGGTGAGGAGCGTGGGCGACATCACCAGCGCACCGCCGACGTTCGTGAAACCCTCGCCGGCCGCGCCGTCGACGGGAAACTCCCGGCCGGGATCGAGCGACGCGACTCCCGTGAGGTCCCTCAGCGTGTAGGCGTATTCGACGTTGGAAAGACGGCGCAGCACCACGGGCCCCGGGTCTCCCGCCGCGGCCAGCGCGGCGGCTTCCAGCTCACGCCGTGTCCAGCCAAGCAGGGTTTCGCGGGCGACGGGGGAAAGCGGCTTCTCCTTCTTCGGAGGCATCTCCCCGGTCTCGACCTGCTCGAGCACGTGCTCCCAGACCTTCGTATTGCGTCGCACCGCGGCGGCGTCGGCGAAGACCTCGAGGTCGAGGTCACCCTTCTGCTTCTCAGTCGAATGACAGGACAGGCACGTCTCCTTGAGGACCGGCAGGACCCGTTCACCGAACTCATCCGCCCGCAGCGATCCGGGGCCGGACGTCAGGACGGCCAGCGGGAGGGCGAGCAAGGCACGGAGGGGGCGCATCCGTGCCCTTATGCTCCTCGCAGGCCACCGTCCCTCAAGCCAAACCCGGCGCCTGGGCGTGCTGGCCGCCAAAAGATTCGACCGGCACGAGGGCGGGCATAAGATCAGCCATCGATGCACAAGGATCCCATGAAGCCCCTCACCGGCGGGACCATCATGATGGTGCTCCTGCTCCTCGCAGGGCTGGGAGCCCGGGGAGTCATGGAGAGATGGCGCAAGGAGCAGGAGGCCCGTGAGCGGCAACGGCTTCAGATTGAGCACAACCTTTCGGTGGCGGAGAAAAAGCGGGTCCGGCAGGAGGCGGATATGAGCAAACCTCCCTACGATCTCTGGAAGGCGGTCCACGCGTTGTACACAAAGGCGGAATCGGGGGATCCCTATGCCCAGGCCGCCTACGCCATGGTGCTGCGCGACAGCCAGCAGAGATACGATAGCCTCACACCGGAATACGAGCCGATCGGGCGTCTGCTGATCGGACCCGACTACGAACGGGTGGTGAAGGAGGTGCGCTTCATCGGCAGGGAATCCCATCGGGCCTTCTCGACGGATTATCCCAAGTGGTTCAGGCGGGCGGCCCTCCAAGGCAACGCCTACGGAATGTACGGCATGTACCAAGTCTCCCTCAGCCATCCTCCGACCTCCCTGAGGTCGGATTACGCCGAAGCCTTGAAATGGGCCCGGCTCACCGTCTTGCACGCCGAGGCGACCGAAGCCGGACTGCCGTCGCGCTTCGCGGCGCTCGGACGGGTCACCCGACCCTTGGCCGATGACCTGCCGGACTTCCTTTCTCAGAAGCAACTGTCGGAGGTGGAACGGGTTGTTCGCGCATTCACCCCCGTGAAAGAGTGACCCCATGCGGACCGCCCTGCCCTTCCTGCTCCTGCTGACGGCCGTGCTTGATGCGGCCCCGAAGAAGGTCCTGCTCATCGGACAGCAGCCGGACCACCCGTATCGGACCCACACCTACATGGACGACTGCGAGCTCATCGCGAAGTGCCTGCGTCAGACGCAAGGCGTCGAGGCCGTCGTCTCACGGGGCTGGCCCGAGTCGCCCACCGCGCTCGAAGGGGTCTCCGCGATCGTCGTGCACACGCGCCTCGGCGGCGACGTACTCTTCCGCAAGGACCGCCAGGAGATGATGTCCCGCCTCCTGGCTGGCGGGGCCGGCCTCTCCGCCATCCACTGGGGCACGGGTTCGGCCGATCCCGACGCGTCCGGCCTGTGGCTCAACGCGATGGGCGGATGGTTCAACGCCCAGAAGGGCGGTTTCTCGCGCTACAAAGTCGAGACTTCCCGGGTGCGCGACGTGGCCGAGGGCCATCCGGTCGGCCGGGGGTGGGGCGACTTCACCTGCAAGGACGAGTGGTACTACCAGCTGCGGTTCCTCGGATCGGCCCGACCGGTCGCCAGGGTCACGGTGGCCGGCGAGGATCACCCCGTGGCCTGGACCTACGAACGTCCCGACGGCGGAAGGTCCTTCGGCTTCGTCGGCGCGCACTTCCACGACAACTTCGCCGAAGAATCCTTCCGCCGGCTCGTCGTCAACGGGGTGCTCTGGACCGTGAAGGCCGAGATTCCCGAGGGCGGGGCTCCGGTGGCCGTGACGCCTGCCGACCTCGAACTGAGCAAGGAGTTCGACGACCTCGCCAAGAAGAAGAAGTGACGGATCAGGCGACGGCGTTGCGCCGCTCGCCCGCGAGGAAGGCCCGGAGATTCGCCACGGTCTCGTCCATCAGCCGGCGCCGCGCGTCGGGCGAGGCCCAGGCCACGTGCGGCGTGATGACGCAGCGCGGCGCGCCGAGCACCGGGCAGTCGGGGCGCATGGGCTCGACGCAGACGACGTCGAGTCCCGCGCCCGCGATGACGCCCTTGCGCAGGGCGTCGGCCAGCGCAGCCTCGTCCACCAGCGGGCCGCGCGCGGTGTTGATCAGGTAGGCGTCCGGCCTCATGCGGGTGAGCATCGCGGCGGAGACCAGCCCGCGCGTCTCCTCGGTGAGCGGGCAGTGCAGGCTCACGACGTGGGAGCGGGCGAAGAGCTCCTCAAGCCCGACGAATTCGGCAGCGGGGTCGGACTTCGGGGTGCGAGCGGCCGCGATCACCTTCATGCCGAAGGCGGCGCCGATGCGTCCGACGGCGCGGCCGATCTCGCCCCAGCCCACGACGCCCAGCGTGCGGCCCTCGATGTCCGCGATGGGCCGGCGCAGGAAGCAGAAGTCGCGTGAGCGGGTCCAGTCTCCGGCCGCCACGGCCGCGCCCTCGAGCGCGACGTGATTCGTCAGGTCGAGCAGGAGCGCGAAGACATGCTGCGCCACGGCGGCGGTGCCGTAGCCGGGCACGTTGGCGACACGGATGCCGGCGGCGGCCGCGGCGGCAACGTCCACGACGTTGTAGCCGGTGGCCAGCACGCCGATGAAACGGAGGCCGGCGGCACCCGCGAGGACGTCCGCCGTGAGCGGCGTCTTGTTCGTGAAGACGATGTCGGCGCCACGGATGCGTGCGGCGACGTCGGACGGTGCGGACCATTCATGCACCTCAAGCGGGCCGAGGGCGGCGAGCGGACCCCAGTCAAGGTCTCCGGGGTTGAGCGTGTGTCCGTCCAGGACGACGATGCGGCGGGCTTGCATGAAAGGGGGCGGAGAGGGAGGGATTCGAACCCCCGGAGCCTTGCGGCTCGCCTGATTTCAAGTCAGGTGCAATCGACCACTCTGCCACCTCTCCCGAAACCGCAGGATGCCGCGCTGGGTACTTCCCTCAAGTCCATTCCCCGACCTTTCCCATGGGCGATGTCCGGGTTTCCCTTCCGAGGAGCGTCCGCGCGAAATGCCGCATGCGCCGCGACGACGAGGTGGAGGAACTCACGGGGCCCTACGGGCCTTTCACCCTGACGGAGCGCGCGATCCAGCGCCTGTGGGCGGCGGGCGAGGTGCGCAGCCCGCTTCCGTCGCTCTCCGGCGCGCTGATCGAAGTCGTCCGGCCCGGGGACTGGAACCGAGGCGCCGGGCCCGACTTCAAGGGCGCCGAGCTGCTCGTCAACGAGGTCCGGATGCGCGGCGACGTCGAGATCCACCTGCGATGCGGAGACTGGCAGGCCCACGGGCATGACCTGGATCCGGCCTACGACGGAGTGGCGCTGCACGCGGTGCTTATGCCCGAACTGCGGCACGTCAGGACCACTTCAGGACGGACGCCGGAGGCCGTGCTGCTATTGCCACACCTGCCGCGCGACCTGGAGGATCTGGCGGAGGAGGACGCGCTGCTGGAGCTGCGCGGCCGAGCCCGCGAGTTCGTGCGCGACCTCAGGTCAGCCGCCGCGGACTTCCCCTCGGCCCTGCGGGAGGGTGCCGCACGCCGTTTCACGCGCAAGTCGGGCCACGCCGCCGTCCGGCTCAACGAGCTCGGCTGGGAGGGAGCCTGCCATGCTCTCGTCGTCGAATCGCTCGGCGCAGGAGGCAATCGCGCGCCGATGTCGGAGCTCGCCATGGACCTCACCCCGCAGGCGATGGAGCTGCTCGGACTGGACGCGCTCTACATGCGGAAGTGCGGGCGCTGGCGGCTCCGCGGCCTGAGGCCGGCGGGCCACCCTTACCGCCGTCTGGCCCAGTACCTGGAACTGAATCGGGCGAGGCCCTGCTGGCGCGAGGCGTTGCTACGCTGGGCGGACCGGTCGCATGCGTCGCCCGAAGTCGCCCGCCGCGAGCTGCACGAGGAAGTACTCGCGCGTTCGATGCCCGAAGGCCGTGCGGACACCATGGCGGTCGACGCGCTCCTGCCGCTGCTGCACGCCACGGGCCGTCCCCTCGACCGTCTGTGGATGGAATGGCCGCCGGGCAACCGGCCGGACGAGGTCGACGAGGCGCGCCGGCTGCTGGGCTTCGTCGGTCGGGCCCGCAACTGGGAGGTCCAGGGCCTGATCGGACTGATGCGGGAGGCGTCGCCGCGTTAGGCGGTCATCTTCCGCGCGCGCTCGACGGCGCGGACGAGCGCGTCGACCTCCTCCATGGTATTGTAGAAGGCGAAGGAGGCGCGCACGGTGCCCGCCAGCCCGAGGCCCTTCATCAGCGGCATGCAGCAGTGGTGGCCGGTGCGAACCGCCACGCCGTCCGCGTCCAGCAGCGTGCCGATGTCATGCGGGTGCGCGCCCTTCAGGTTGAAGGAAAGCACGGCCACCTTCTCGGCCGCCTCGCCCACGACGGTCAGCCCGGGCACAGCGCGAAGCCGCTCGGTCGCGGCGGCGAGCAGGGCCTGCTCGTGCGCGTGGGCGGCCTCGCGGATGGGCATGAAGTATTCCAGCGCCGCGGCCAGGCCGAGCACGCCGGAGATATTAGGCGTGCCCGCTTCGAAGCGCTCGGGCGCCTCGCGGAACGTGGTGCCGTCGAAGTCGACCTTCCGGATCATGTCGCCGCCGGACTGGTAGGGCGGCATGGAATCGAGGAGCTCCGGCCGCCCCCAGAGCACGCCCACGCCGGTGGGTCCGAAAGTCTTGTGCCCGGAGAAGACGAAGAAGTCGCAGCCAAGGGACGGCACGTCGACCCCGAAGTGCGCGGCCGACTGGCAGCCGTCCACGAGCACCGCGGCGCCGGCGGCCTTGGCAAGCCGCGTCATCTCAGCGGCGGGATTCACGGTGCCGAGCGCGTTGGAGACATGGGCGAAGGCGGCCATCTTCGTGCGCGGCGAGAGCAGCGCGCGGAAGGCATCGAGATCCACCTCGCCGCGCGGCGTGACCGGGGCGACGACCACCCTGGCCCCGCTGCGCTCCGCCGCCAGCTGCCAGGGGACGATGTTGGCGTGATGCTCGAGATGCGTGACCAGGATCTCGTCACCGGGGCGCAGGTGAGCCCGCCCCCAGGAATCGGCGACCAGGTTGATGCCCTCGGTCGCGCCACGCACGAAGACGCAGCCCCTCGGGTCCGCCAGGCCGAGGAAACGGGCGGCCACGGCCCGGGCGGCCTCGTAGGCGGAGGTCGCCTGCTCGCTCAGACGGTGGACGCCCCGGTGGACGTTGGCGTTCTCCTCGGCATAGAAGCGCTCCAGCCGGCGGATGACCGCGAGCGGCTTCTGCGAGGTCGCCGCGTTGTCGAGGTAGACCAGAGGACGTCCGTGGACGGAGGTCCCGAGGATCGGGAACTCCCGGCGGACGGCTGCGACATCGAAGGCGGGCATCGATTCCAGCTTAGGAGCGCCCGGGACGGGCGCAACCGGGAAGCGGGCTCAGGGAGCCGCGGGCAGACGGACCGCCTTTCGGATGTAGGTGGGCACGTCGATGTCCTGCCCCTCCACGATGGTCATCGGCGCTCCTCCGAAATATCCGCGACGGACGGCGTCGTCCGTGGCGAAAGGGAAAATCGCCTGGCTGTCGTCGACCTTGCCCGACTTCTGGCCCCTGCGTCCCTTGGCGGCGGTCCGGGGAACAGGCAGCGAGGCGCCGAGCACGGAGACCTCGACGCGGCCGGCGAGGGATGCGTCGGTGCGGGCGCAGAGGACCGTGGCCGTCTCGCCGCCGAACTTGGTGCGCACCGCGGCGACGGCCTCGAAGGCGTCGGTGGAGGTGAGCTCAGGCCCGCCGGCGACGTGCACGAAGAGCGAGGCCACCTTGGTGACCGCACCCGGACCGTGGGCCAGTGGACAATCGGACGCGGCCCGGGCGGCCTTCATCGCGGCGCCCTGCCCCTCCCCGTCCCCGAAGGCGCAGAGGGTCGGCGAACCAGGCGTCGGGAAGAGCGAGCGCAGGGCCGAGGGGTCGGCCGGCACGAGCGCGCCCGGGGCGAAGGCCGCCGCGATTCCGCGGATCGCGCCGCCCACCCATGCGTCGGCCGCGGCGAACGCGTCGGGCAGGGGCGCATCGGCCGGCACCTGCTGGAGCAGAAGGTCGTTGTGGACGGCGACGAAGCCGTGGCAGCGCGTCGCCAGCGCGGTGGCGGCCTGGTCGGCCTCGCGCTGCCGACGCTCGCCTTCGTGCGAGAAGGGCATCGTCGCGAAGCACAGCACCGTGGCGCCGGCTTCAGCCGCGCAGGAGGCGACGAAAGGCGTGGCGCCGCCGCCCGTACCCCCGCCGAGCCCGGTCACGAGGACGACGACGTGCGAGCCGGCCAGAGCGCGACGGACGGCGGCTTCCTCGGACTCCGCGGCCGCGAGGCCCGAACCGACCTCGCCGCCCGTGCCCATGCCCCGGGTCTGCTGCCTGCCCAGCTGCAGCGTCTGCGCGCCGGCCGGGAGCGACCGCTCGTCGGTGTCGAGGAAGAGCGTGCCGACCTCGCCGGGCAGGACGGGCAGCAGGCGAGCCACCATCGAGCATCCGGCGCCGCCGACGCCCAGGAGGAGGATGGCGGGCGCACGGTCCATCTCAGAACCTGAAGAGCGCCTTGATCTGATCCCAGAGGCCGCGCGGGCGGCGGGCGGCGGGCGGCGCGTCGGTGATCGCGGCACGCATGAGGCCGACGACGCCGGCGTACTCGGGCTTGCGCAAAGACTCAGTGTCGAAGCGCGGCACGCCGACGCGGGCGGTCAGCCCGAGCGCCTGCTGCACCGCTTCGCACGCGTCGGCGAGGTTGGCGGAGCCCCCGGCGAGGATGACGCCGGAGGGCACCATGTGCTGGTCGAGGCGCACGTTGTGCCCGGGGAAGATGCCCTCGAGATGGCGCAGCACGTCCTTGCGCACCAGGTCGAGCGTCTCCTGGTACCGAAGCGAGAGCACCTTGGTGATCGCGCCCCGGTTGAACTGCTGGTCGCCGAGGCCGCGGTCGCCGTCCTTCCAGATCGTCTGGTTCAGGTCGCCCTCCCGGTGCACGCCGGAGCCGAACCGGCACTTGAGGTCCTCGGCTGTCTCGCGGCTGACGCGCAGCGCGACGCTGAGGTCATTGGTCAGGTGCTCGCCCCCCACGGGCAGGGAGCCGGCGCAGAGGATGTGGTCCTTGTAGTAGAGGATCCAGTCCGTCGTCCCGGCGCCCATGTCGACGACCAGCACGCCACCGTGCTTGTCGGCGTCCTCCGCCACGGCGCAGGCCGCGGCGTGCGAGGCCAGGATGAAGTCGCGCACGCGTATGCTCATGCCGTTGATCATCCCGACGCGCATGCGCACCAGCGCGTCCTCCATCGTCACCCGCCAGAAGCTGACCTCGAGGCGCCGGCCGGTCATGCCCACGGGGCTGGCCACGGGCTTGCCGTCCAGCATCGTGGGCTGCCGCATGTAGAGGATCGTGGTGCGGCCGGCGGCCGGCTCCTGGCGACGCGCGGAGGAGACGGCCTCGACGAAGTCCTTCTGGGTGACCTTGCCGTCGCGGGCCGGGACCATGACGAGGCCCTTCACGCGCTCGCCCTCGGCGGCGGGGCCGCCGAGCGAGAGGTAGACCTGCTCGACGTTGCGGCCGGCCCCGCGCTCGACGTCGTGGATGACGTTGTGGACGAGCGCATGCAGCTTCTCCAGGTCGGTGACGACGCCCTTCACCACACCCTCGGTGCGGCGTTCGCTGAAACTGAGCATGCGGGCCTGCCCGCCGATCATCTGGCCGACGAGGCTGACCGTCTTGGCGGTGCCGATGTCGACGACGGCGATGAGGGAAGGAAGAGGGTTGGAGTTCATCGTACGACGCTGGCGGATACGGGCACGAGGCGCGGTTCAGGCACGGGCGGGTTCAAGGTTCGGTTGCGGATGGAAAGCTTGAGGACGTAGGACTGCCCGACGACGCCCGGCCGGCGCAACAGGGTGTCGACGTCGATGCGGGGCAGCAGCGCGAGCTCCTGCCGCCAGTTCGCCGCGGAGAAGACGATCCCGGCCAAGGAGGGGCGGTCGGTGGGCTGCGAGGCGGCCCGGATGGTGACGTTGAGGTTGGAGCCGGGGGCGTCCTCCTGCGCGCCGAAACAGTCACGGAGCGAAACGGCGGCCCACTGGTGGTAGAAGCGAGCGTAGTCCTGACGCGCGGCGAGCAGGAACGGGCCCACCACCTCGAGGCCCTCCACGGCCAGCCGATCGCCCTCACCCGTCATCCGGAAGTCGCGGATCTCCGGCAGTTCCCGCATGACGGACTCGGGGTAACCGAGCCCGGCGAAGGTGCGCCCGTCGGGGCTGACGATGCGGACGACGATGGGGCCGCCCTCGGCCAGGCCGATGCGCGCGACCGCCACGCGTTCGCGCAGGCTGACGTCCAGGCTGCCGTCCGCGCGTCGTATCACCTCGGCGAGGAGGACCTGGTTGTCCGACTCGAGGTCGGCCTTGATCGCTCGGACGTCGCGCGTGGCGCCATCGGCCCCGGAGACGACGATGCGGCGCACGAAGGCCACGGGCAGGAAGCCATCGGTCTTGTACCGCAATGTGACCCTGCCGGAGGGCGCGGAATCCTCGAGCACGATCCAGAGGAGGCCGGCGAGGAGAACGAGGACGAGGAGGCCGAGGAGGGCCGGCAGGCGGGAACGGACGGCGCGACGACGTCCGAGCTCGTCGGCCGGTACGCGGTTCACGTCCTGGGGCACGAGGTTGCGCCAGTCGCGGTCGGCCGGTCCGAGATAGGAGTCACGGCGGCGGCCGAGGATGCGGTCGAGGAAGCCCATCAGCCCGCACGCCTCCCTTCGAACCTGCGCAGCGCGGGCGCGACCATGCGCCCGACGAGCCCCCGGTAGTCGAGGCCCCGGCAGGAGGCGCTCTTAGGAAGGAGGCTGGTTTCAGTCATGCCGGGCAGGGTGTTGATCTCAAGAAAGCGGAATCGACCGTCGGACTCAAGGATGAGGTCCGCCCGGGCGAAGTCGCGGCAGCCGCAGGCGGCGAAGAGGCGGGCGGCGGCCCCGCCGACGGCGGCGGCGACGTCGGCGGACACCTCCGCGGGAAAGCGGTACTCCGAGGCGCCCTGGGCGTACTTGGTCCTGTAGTCATAGACGCCCGTCAGGGGGACGATCTCGACCAGACCGAGCGGCTCGCCTTCAAGGACCCCGATGGAGAGCTCGCGACCGTTCAGGCGCGGCTCGGCCATCCAGCGGCCGCTCCGCAGGGAGTCCAGCGCCCGGGCCACCTCGGCCACGCCGCTCGGCATCAGCAGGCCCACGCTGCTCCCCTGGTCGGAGGGCTTGAGGACCAGGCTCTCGCCCAGCTGGCCCACCAGCGACTCGGCGGTCGGCCTGGCGGCGGCGTCGAAGGCCGCCTCCGGAGCGGCGGGCACGTCCACGGAACGCATCACGGCCTTCGTCCTAACCTTGTCCATGCACAGCGCGCTGGCCGCCGATCCGCAGCCCGCGAACTCGACCCCGCGCGACTCGAGGGCGGCCTGGAGTCCCCCTCCCTCGCCCCAGCCGCCATGGGTGACCGGGAGGACGACGTGCCGGGCAGGATCGACCCATGCGGGCAGCGCATCCTCCGCCAGTTCGACAAGACGGGCTTCCGGCAGGACGCCGGCTACGGCGCGGCCGGAACGGAGCGAGACCTCCCGCTCGGAGGAGGCCCCGCCGGAGAGAATGACGACTTCGGGCGCGACGCTCACAGCAGTTCCCTCCATTCCCTGCCCAGGGCGATGATCTCGGGCGTGAGCTCGACGCCGTGGCGCTCCTTGACCCCGGCGCGCACGCGACGCATGACCTCGAGGAAGTCCGCCACGCTGGCGGAACCGCGGTTCACGATGAAGTTGGCGTGGACGGCGGACACCTCGGCTCCGCCGCAGGCCGCCCCCTTGAGCCCGGCCAGGTCCACGAGGCGGCCGGCCTTGTCCTCGGGGGGATTACGGAACACGCACCCCGCGCTGGACTCGCGCGGCTGGGACTCCTTACGACGCCGGGCCAGGTCTTCCATCCGGGCGCGGATGGCGGCGGGGTCATCGCGGCCCGCGGCGCGCAGCACGGCGGAGAGCACCACCGCGCCGTGCAGCTGCGGACAATCGCGGTAGAGCGCATCGAACGAGTCGCGGCGGGCCGCGCGCACGCGGCCCTGGGGCGAGAGCCACTCGACCGACTCAACGACGTCGAAGATCCAGCCGCCCATCGCGCCCGCATTCATGCGCAGGGAACCGCCGAGCGTCCCGGGAATGCCTTCGAGGAACTCGAAGCCAGACAACCCCTCCCTGGCCGCCGCGCCGCACAATTCCTTCAGACGCGCGCCGCCGCCGACGCGCAACCGACCGTCTCCGAGCGGCGTGACCTCCCCCCAGCGGGCGGACTCGAGATGGATGACCAGGCCGTCGTAGCCGTCGTCCGGCACGAGCAGATTGCTTCCCCGGCCGATCACGAACCAGCGCAGGTCGAGCTCGGCGCAGGCGCGCAGGAGGACGACGATATCGTCGACCGTCGCGGGCTCGGCGTACCAGCGCGCGCTGCCGCCGAGGCCCAGGGTGGTGCGACGGGCGAGCGGCTCAGCCGGCCGGAGCACGGCGTCGGGCGAGAGGCGGCCCGCGACGAGGTCCGGAAGATCGGGCGTGAACGCGGGCGCTCCGACCCGGCGCTGGCGCTTCGCGTAGGCCTCGGCGTCACGCTCGATGTCGCCGGCGCCGACGAAGGCGACCACGCACTCCGCGTCGGCCGTCAGCGCGTCCAGGGCCTCGGGCAGAGCGCGACGGTCCTCGATGAGCCGGTGCGAGGAGCCCGCCACCACCGATTCGGACCGTCCGCCCTCCACCGCGGACTCGCCCGCGGAGTAGACGGGCAGGACGAGCGCATGGTCGGCGGCGGTGAGCGCCTCGCGGAACTCGGCGGCATACTGCCGCGTACGGGTGTGGCGATGCGGCTGGAAGACCACGATGACCCGACCGGGATGGGTCTCCCGCAGCCAGCGCAGCAACGCGGCGATCTCGGTGGGATGATGGGCGTAGTCCGCGAGCACGCGCAACCCGGGCCGCTCGTAGAGCACGTCCTGCCGCCGGCGGATGCCGCGCCAGCGGCCAAGCGGGTCGGGCGCGACGGCGCCCGTGACGACGTGCGCGGCGGCGAGCGCCAGCGCGGCGTTGGCGCGGTTGAACGTGCCGGCGACCGGCACGGTCACCTGTGCGGCGGGAAACGAGCCTCCGAGCTCGAGCACCGAGGCGGCCAGGTCGCCGGCGACGGGCCGCACGCGGTAGTCTCCCTCGGGCCCCACGCGGAGCACGGGGACGCTCAACCCGGCGGTGAGCCGCTCGAGACGCGCGTTGCCCGCGGGAATGAGGACGGCCGAGCGGGTGCGCTCGAACAGCGCACGGAAGACGGACTCGAGCGCGGCCTCGTCCCGGTAGTAGTCCGCATGGTCCCAGTCCAGGTTGACCGCGACCGTGACGTCGGGCGAGAAGGCGCCGATGGTGCCGTCGCTCTCGTCGACCTCGGCGACCACCCACGGCGACCTGGCCGAGGCGCGGGCGGGCGGCATCGCTGGGTCGCGGAACAGGCCGCCGAGGACGTAGCCGAAGTCAGCGCCCGCGCCGGTCAGCGCGGCGACGATCATGCCGCAGGTGGTGGTCTTGCCGTGGCTCCCGCAAACGGCGACGAACCGCCGCTCGGCGACGCGTTCCGCGAGCAGTTCCCCTCTGCGCAGCACGCGCGCCCCCTTCGACTCCGCCAGCGCGAGCGCGGGATGCCCCGGCTTCACCGCGCTGGAGCGCCCGACGAGTCCGGGCCGGCGACCCGCCGCCCAGGGATCGCGGAGCAGCGGGATGTCGGCGTCGGCGAGCTTAAGCTCCATCGGGCTTCCGGTGGAGTCATCCCAGCCAGAGACCTCCCACCCCTCGCCTTTCAGGTAGATGGCAAGCGGCCCCACGCCCATGCCGCAGGCGCCGAGCATCCAGGCGGAGCCGGGGCTCATGCGTCGCGCCCCTCCCCGGCGAGCGCGGCGACATGCCGAGGAAGGTCGTCCCAGCGGTTGGCGGCATCGGCCTCGGCGAGGGCGGCCCGCATGCGCACCAGCGTGTCAGGGTCGGCGAGCCGCGCGGTGACGATGGCGGTCAGGCCGGAGAGGTCCGCCTGGGCCGTCATCAGCGCCGCTCCGCGTTCGACGAGGGCGGCGGCGTTCGCCGACTGGTGGTCGTCCGCCGCGGACGGCAGCGGCACGAGGACCGCCGGGGTGCGGCAGGCCGCGAGCTCGGCGAGCGTGCCGGCCCCCGCCCGGGAGACAGCGATGTCGGCGGACGAATAGGCCTCGGCCATCCGGTCGCAGAAGGGCATGAAGCGCGCGGTGACGGAGCCATGCCGCTCGACCCCGTCACGGCCGGAAGGGCCGGTCAGGCAGAGCAGGTGGATGCCACGCGCGGAAAGCTCGGGCAGCGAGGACTCCGCCCAGCGGGTGAGCGCCGCCGCTCCCTGGCTGCCGCCGAGCACGAGCACCATCGGGCCCTCCTCGGGCAGACCCAGCGCCCGGCGCGACTCCTGCCGCGGCAGGGTGCGGATCTCCGCGCGCACAGGGTACCCCGAGTCGAACTGGCTTCGCGCGTCCACCCCGGGCACGCGCACGCCCGACGGCAGATACACCGCGCGGGCGAAGCGCGCGAGAAGCCTCACCGCCTTGCCGGGCCGGCGGTTGGCCTCGTGGACAAGCACCGGGACGCCGCGCAGCGCGGCGGCCAGCGCGGGACCGAGGCTCAGGAATCCGCCGAAGCAGACCACCGCGTCGGCGCGGAAAGAACGCAGCAGCCGCCAGGAGGACCAGACCGCAAGCAGGAGCGAGGGGAGGAACAGCGCCCGGGCGAGGAGCCCCGGCCCGAAGGGGCGGCCACGCCCGGCCACGAACCGGAAGGCAGGATACTGGGCGGTCATGCGCGCATCCACCACCTTGCGGCTCACGACAAGCAGGCACTCCATGCCCGAATCCGCCAGCCGCTGCGCCAGCGCGATGCCCGGGGCAAGGTGGCCCCCGGTTCCGCCGCAGGCGAGCAGCACGCGACTCATGCCCTCGCCTCCCTCGGCGTGAAGGCCGGCGCCTGCGCGTCACGCAGGCAGTTGAGCACGAGCCCGACCATGCAGGCCATCACGACCAGATTGGTGCCCCCGTAGCTGAGGAAGGGCAGCGAAATGCCCTTGGTCGGCAGGAGCCCGGTCACCACGCCCATGTTGACCAGCGCCTGCAGGACCAGGAAGAGGGTCGCGCCGAGGCAGAGATTGAAACGGTACAGGTCGGCGCAGCGGCGCATCGCCCGGTGCGCGAACGCGAAGATCCCGAAGTAGGCGAGCGTGACCGCGGCCGTGGCGACCAGGCCGTACTCCTCCCCGATGACGGAGAAGACGAAGTCCGTGTGCGCCTCGGGGAGGAAAGCCCTGCCCTGCAGGCCCTGCGCGGCTCCCTGCCCCGTGATTCCGCCGACACCGAAGGCGACCATCCCCTCGAAGAGCTGGTAGGCCTCGTCGCCGCGGCGACCCCACGGGTCGGTGAAGGACAGGAAGCGTCTCAGGCGGTTCTCCCAGTTGAGCACGACGAGCGCGAACGCGACGGAGCCGGCCAGGACGGTGGGCAGGACGTAGCGCCAGCGAGCGCCTGAGACGAGCATCATCGAGCCGCCCACCGCGCAGCAGAGCAGGATGGTGCCGAGGTCGGGGCCGAGCGCGACACCCGCGCAGACCGCGATGATGACCGAAGCAGGCCGGAGGTAGCCCTGCTTGAAGTCGGCCCACCCCGCGGCGTTCATGACGTAGGGGCTGCGGTCGCTGAACGAGAGAAGGGGGAAGTCGGGACGCAGCGTCCGCCGCTGGGCGCCCGCCAGGTAGTGCGATAGCATGACCACCATGGCGACTTTCCCGAGGTCGGAAGCCTGCAGCCGGATGAAGCCGAGGTCGATCCAGCGCCAGGATCCGTTGACGGAGACGCCGATGCCGGGCACGCGCGCGAGGGCCAGCGCCAGCAGCGCGCCCCAGAAGATCCACAGGCGGTGCCGCCGCACCGCGTCGAGGTCGATGCGGTAGACGAGCCACGCCGCGGCAAGCGCGGCAGGCAGGTACATCAGCTGCCGATCGAAGGCGACGAGCCGGTTTCTCGAGGAGAGCGAAATCCCCGCGCTGTACTGGACCATCAGGCCGAAGGCCGCGAGCGCGAGGGCGATCAACAGGATGCCGACGGAGTACCCAGCCAGGGACTCCGGAGCTTGCTGCCTCGCCTTGATGACCATGCGCGCGTCCTTGCCGGCTCAGTTCGCGGGCTTTTTGGCAGGCTCAGACTCGGCGGCCTTGGGCGAGCCGATGATTATGAGCTTGAGCGGCTCGAACTGGGGCGCGGGCTCGGGCGCGGCGGACTTGGAGGAGGCCTTCGGGGCCGGCGCGCGGGGGGCCGCCGGACCTGCGGCCGGAATCTTCAGGCGCTGCCCCACGCGCAGCATGGCGTTGTTGGGGAGTCCGTTGGCGGCGGCGAGCGCGTCGCTCGTGATGCCCTGACGGCGCGCGATGGAGAAAAGGGTCTCTCCTTTGATGACGGTGATGACCGACCCCGGGGTCGCCTTGGGCGAGGCGACGACGGGCGAGGGCGGGGGCGTCGGCAGCTCGGGCGCGACGGGAACCGGGGTGAGTCCCGCGCTGACAGGCGCGGGCGCGCGGGCCGACGCGGCGACGGGCTTGGCGGGCAGCGCGGCCCGGCGCAGGCCACCGGAGAAGGCCGCGAGGTCGGCGGGGGACTCGAGCTCGTGAACCGACGTGCTGCGGCATCCGTTGACGCCGACGAGGACGGCGAGCACGCAGAGGTGCAGTATCACGACGGCGGTGACGGTGATTAGGGGTCTCATGGCTGGGTGGTTTGGGCTGGGTGGGTGCGGTGGGTTGGAAAAGATCAGCGGCGGGCGAGGGCGCCGGCGGCGCGCTCGAAGACGACCCCGCGCTCGGCGTAGCCTCGGAACATGTCGAAGCTGGCGAAACCGGGGCTGAGCAGGACGGCGGTCGGCGCGGGTGCGTCCTTGGCGGCCGCGACGACGGCGTCCTGCAGCGAGGGGAAACAGCGGCTGGCGCGGCCGAGCGCGGAGAAATGTCGGTGCAGCTCCGGCGCGGTCTCGCCGATCAGCCAGGCGGAGTCGATGAGCGGGGAGACGTGCTCGCAGAAGCGGCGGAGGTCGCCACCCTTCCACTTGCCCCCCCCGATCCAGCGGACGGGGACGCTGAACTGCGCGAGCGCCGCCAGCACGGCGTGGAAATTGGTGCCCTTGGAGTCGTTCCAGAACTCCACGCCGCCGGTCTCGGCGACCTTGCGCAGCCGGTGCGGGGCGAGGCGGAAGATCCGCGCCGACTCCTCGAGTACGCGGAGCGGCAACCCCCGGGCCCGCCAATACGCCCGGGCGACGGCCCAGTTCTCAAGCTGGGGCCAGCTGTCGAACGCCGAGCCTGACGGCACCGACGAGGCCGCCTCGGCGCGGGTGGCCACGACCACGGACTCGGGCAGCTCGATACCGAAACGGCGCGCATGCTCCGCCACCGACTCGCCCACGACCAGGATGCCGCCGGGCATCATCCGCTCGACGAGCTTGAACTTGGCGCGGAAGTAGGTCTCGAGGTCGCCGTGCCGGTCGAGGTGATCCTCGTCGAAGTTGGTCCAGAGCACGGCCTCTGGGGCGAAGTGGCGGAGGTCCTCGGACTGGAACGAGCTGACCTCGACGACGGCGAGGAAGGACCCGCTCGAGACCGTGCGGTGCAGCGAGGTCAGGGGCAGGCCCACGTTGCCGCAAGCCACGGCGTCGAGCGAGGCCCGTTTGAACGCGAAGGCGAGAAGTTCGGTGAGGGTCGTCTTGCCGTTGGTGCCGGTCACGGCGACGGCGGGCCCGGTCCAGAGCAACGCGCCGAAATCGAGCTCGGAGAGGCAGGGCAGCCCGGCGCGACGGGCGGCCAGGAGCCAGGGATGCGCCTGCGGGAAGCCCGGGCTGTAGACCAGAAGGTCGTGCCGCGCCGCCTCCTCGGGGCCGAAGTCGCGGTTCTCGCCCTTCTCGTCGTAGACGACCGAGGCGAAGCCGCCCGCCGCGAGCGCTTCCACGACCGCGGCGCCGCTGATCGCGCCGCCGAGGACGGCGGCCGGTCGGGCGAGGCGGCGGCGGAGGGACTCGGGGAAGTCGGTCATCGCAGCTTCAGGGTGAGCAGACCGAGGAGGCCGCAGAGGAAGGACACGATCCAGAAGCGCGCGACGACCTTCGTCGCCGGCCAGCCCTTCTTCTGGAAGTGATGATGAATGGGCGTCATCAGGAAGATGCGCCGACCGCCCGTGCGGCGGAAATAAGCCATCTGGAGCATGACCGAGAGCGCCTCGACCACGAAGACGCCGCCGACGACGGCCAGCAGGAACGGCTGGTGCATCAGGCACGCGACGGCGCCGAGGACGCCGCCGAGGGCGAGCGCGCCGACGTCGCCCATGTAGAGCTCGGCCGGGGCCGCGTTGTGCCAGAAGAAGACGAGGCCGCCGCCCACGAGGGCGGAGCAAAGGACCGCCAGTTCCCCCGCGCCGGGCACGTGCGAGATGCGGAGGTATTCGGCCAGCTCCCGATGGCCGGCGAGATAGGCGACCCCGCCGAGCACGAGGGTCGTGATGATCACGCAGCCGATGGCGAGTCCGTCGAGCCCGTCGGTGAGGTTGACCGCGTTGGAGCATCCGACGCACACGAGCACGAAGAAGGCGCCGGCGACCGCGAGGCAGACGGCGAAAGGCAGGCCCAGCGAGGCCCCGTCCCACAACGGCCCGTTGAGCACCGGCAGCCAGATCTCGGCGGCGTCCTCACGGCGCGAGGGGTCCAGCAGCAGGACGCCGAGCGCCACGAGAGCGCAGACGCCCTGTCCGGCCAGCTTGACCCGCGGCGCGATGCCGTCCGAACTGCGGTTGCGCACCTTGAGCCAGTCGTCGTAGAGGCCGACCGCGCCCATGCCGAGGAAGCAGACGAGCGCGGCCCAGACGAGCGCGTTGGGCTTGATCCAGAGCAGCACTGCGGGGAGCACGGCGGCGGCGATCAGCAGCCCGCCCATGGTCGGCACCTTGCCGCCCTCCTTTGCGAGGTCGCCCATCAGCGCGGCGGAGCGCTCCGGCTGACGGAGCGCGGCGAGACGTCGGATGACGGGCCCGGCGAACGCGAGGCCAAGCCCCAGCGCGGTGCAGAAGGCGAGAATCGCCCGCACGGACTGGTACTCGAAGAGACGGAAGGGTCCCCAGAGGGATTCGAGTTCGCTGAGACGGTGAAGCATGGTTCCTTCAGTGGAAATGGATCCGGGACCGGACGGCCTCGGGAAGCGCCCGTTCGAGCGCATGGGAACGACTGCCCTTGAGGAAGACGAAGCCGCGGTGGGAGGCCGCGGCCGCCGCGAGCTCGTCAAGGGTGGCCGGCGCGATCCGAGCGGCCCGGTCGGGCACGGCGTCGAGCGCGGCGGGCGCGTCGCCGCCGAAGGCGGCCACAAGGTCGCCAGCCCGGACAGGAAGGGCCGCGAAGGCCTCGCGATGCATGCGCAGGGAGCCGGCTCCGAGCTCGGCCATGCCGCCGACGATCCACAGGCGGCCCCCGGGCTCGTGGCGGCTGAGGCGGTCGAAGCACGCGGCCGAGTCCAGCAGCGAAGCCGGGCTGCTGTTGTAGCAATCGACGTACCAGGACCGGACTCCTTCGACGTGCACGCTGCCCCTGCCCGCCGGCGGAGTCCAGCGGGCGAGCGCCGCGGCGACGGCTGCTTCGTCCGCCCCGACCAGGCCGGCCGCGACGACCGCGAGCGCCGCGTTGCGTGCGAGTCCTTCGGAGACGGGGCCGAGGACCAGCGCACGACCGTCGACGGTCAACGTGCGCCGTCCTGAATCGTCCTCGCCGACCGCGGCCTCGACCAGCCGGGCGGGCGCGACGGCAGGCGCGGGCTCTCCGGGGAACCGCACCGCGACGCAGCGGCCGGCGAGCGCGGCGAAAGGCGGCCAGGCGAGCAGCGAGACGGGGAGCACCGCCCTGCCCCCTTCGCGCAGGGCCGCGACCAGCTCCGCCTTCTCGCATGCGACCCCCGCAAGGTCGCCGACCCCTTCGAGATGCACGGCGGCCACGGCGGTGACCACGGCCACGTCGGGACGAAGGACACGGGCCGAGACGCCGAGCTCGCCCGGAACGCTCATACCCGCCTCGATGACAGCGAAGCGGTGGGAGACGGGGTCGGTCCGGAGAAGCATGAGCGGCACGCCGATGAGGTTGTTGAGGTTGGCCTCCGTGACGAAGACGCCCGCGCCGAGCAGCGCGCCGAGCAGCTCCTTGGTCGAAGTCTTGCCGACGCTGCCCGTCACCCCGATCACCGGGCCCGGGAACGACTCGCGCCACGCGGACGCGACCCGGCGTAGCGCCGCCAGCGTGTCGTCCACCACCAGCTGCGGGAGCGCGTCGGCCACGCGCCGCGACACCAACGCGCAGGAGGCCCCGCGGGCGCGGGCGTCGCCGAGGAAATCATGCCCGTCACGCCGTCCGGTGCGAACCGCGACGAAGGCCTCCCCGGGCGCGAGGGATCGCGAGTCGGTCCCGAAGCCGGTGATGCGGGCGGAGGGAGGCTCCGTCCAGCTTCCGGCGGCCCAGCCGGCGAGGCGCTCGGGGGCGAAGGCGGGCATCACGAGGAACGCCCCCTCCTCAGGGCGATGACCTGACGGACAACCTGACGGTCGTCGAAAGGCACCACGGTGTCGGCGAACTCCTGCGTGGTCTCGTGGCCCTTGCCGGCGACGAGCACGCAGTCGCCGGGACGGGCGTCGCCGACCGCCAGCGCGATGGCCTCGCGGCGGTCGGGCACGAAGGACACGTTGGCGACGCCGCCGGGAGCGGCGCGCATGTCGGCGAAGATGTCCTCGATGCGCTCACGCCGGGGATTGTCGGCCGTGGCCCAGGCGCGATGAGCCAGCCCGGCGACGGCGGCCGTCATGGCGGGACGCTTGCCGCGGTCGCGGCTACCGCCGCATCCGAAGACGCAGAGCACCCGGCCGGGCGTGATCGAGCGGAGCATTCCGAGCGCGTTGCGCAGCGCGTCGTCGGTATGGGCGTAGTCGACGAACACAGGAAACTCCTGCCCCGCCTCCACGCGCTCCATGCGTCCGGATACCCCCGGGAAATCGGCGACCGCGCCGGCGAGGGCCAGCGGGTCGCGGCCGAGGCCGGCGGCCATGGCCAGGGCGCAGAGGACGTTCTCCACGTTGTAGCCGCCAGGAAGCGAGGAGACGAACCGGGCCGAGGCGCCCCCCCAGCGCACCGTGAAAGCCGCGCCGGCGGGGTCGAGCGTGACGTCCTCCGCGCGCAGGTCCGCATCCGGGGAGCGGCCGAAGCCGATGACCCGCCCGCGCGCGCCGCAGGCTTGGGCGAGGCTCCGGCCGGCCGCGTCATCGAGATTGACCGCGCTGACGAGCGGCACGGTTCCGGTGCGGCCGTCGAAAAGGGCCGTCTTGGCTTCGAGATAGGCGCCAAGGTCCCCGTGGTAGTCCACATGGTCGCGGGTGAGGTTGGTGAACCCCGCGACGGCGAAGTCGAAGCCGTGAACGCGATCCTGATGCAGCGCGTGGGAGCTGACCTCAAGGCAGGCCCCGGCGCAGCCCGCGTCGGCCATCTCCCGGAAGAAAGCGGCGAGGTCGGCCGACTCGGGCGTGGTCTTGTAGGAGGGCACCGTCCGGCGGCCGAGGTGGTAGCGCACGGTGCCGACGAGCCCCCAGGCGGAGCCGTCGGACTGCAGGAGGTGACGCAGGAGGGTCGACACGGTCGTCTTGCCGTTCGTCCCGGTGACGCCGGCGAGCGTGAGCGCGCGCTCGGGATGGCCGTGGAAGCGGCGAGCGACCTCGGCGAGGACGCGGCGCGGCGCGGCGACCTGCGCGGCCGCCACTCCGGGGACGGTGGCCACGGAGGAGCCGGAGACCACCGCGGAGGCGCCGCGGCCCACGGCCTCGTCGATGAAGGCCGCGCCGTCGCTCCGCAGGCCCGGCAGGGCGAAGAACAGCGAACCGGGAAGCACGCGGCGGCTGTCGGTGACGACGCCGCTGACGGGCGCGTCCCAGTCGCCGCTGCGTCCGGACACGGCAATCCCCTCCAGCAGCTGCCGGAACGTGGGTCTCTGGACGGGGCGGGCGGTCATGGGCGCGGGGCTCATCGGCGGACCTCCGCGACGGTGCTGCGCGGAGAGGCGGCGGGCGGCAGGTCGAGCCAGCGGATACACTTCTCCGCGACCTCGCGGAAGATGGGGGCGGAGACCTTGCCGCCGTAGCCGACGCCCTCGCCCTGCGGCTCGTCGATGATGACGGTCACGGCGAGCCGCGGGTCGTACGCGGGGAAGAAGCCGCAGAACGAGGCGACGTGGTGGGCGCTCGAGTAGCGGCCGCCGACGATCTTCTGGGTCGTGCCGGTCTTGCCCGCCACCTCGTAGCCCGGGATGTCGGCCACGGGCGCGGTGCCCCCTTTGCCGCACACCTCGCGCAGCATGCTGGCGAGCCTCCGGGCCGTCCCGGAAGAGAGCGCGCGGCCGCGGCTCCGCGGGGCGTAGCTGAGGAAGGGCTCGCGGGTGACGGCATCCTCGACCCGCAGCACCAGCTGCGGCTGCATGAGGAGCCCGTCCGCGGCGACGACCGACATGGCCATGTGCATCTGCATGGCGGTGACGCTGACGGAGTGTCCCATCGGCATGCGGGAGATGGTGAGGCCGTCCCAGCTCCGCGGCGGGATGAGCAGGCCAGGCACCTCGGCGCCGGTGATGAGCCCGGTGGGCGCGCCGAAGCCGAATGATTTCACGAGGTCGAAGAAACGATCCTCCCCGAGCCGCTCGGCGTAGAGCATCCCGACCTGCACCGTGCCGCGGTTGGAGGACTCGCGCACGATGCGGCGCAGGTCCGCCGTGCCCATCGCATGCGAGTCCGCGGGCATCGAGACCATGCGCCCGCGGTAGGGCACCTGCGCCGCGCCGCAGTCGTAGACCGAGTTCTCCGTGACGAGCCCCTCCTGCAGCGCGCCCCCGACCGACACGATCTTGAAGACAGAGCCCGGCTCATAGACGTCGGACACGGCCCGGTTGCGCTGACTGTCCATCGGCGCGGCCTGGGGGTCGAAGAACCGGTTGAGGTCGAAGGTCGGCCAGTTGGCGAGCCCGAGGACGCGGCCGGTGCGGGGCTCGCTGACGATGATGACGCCGCCCTTGGGCCGGTAGCGCAGGGCCGCAGCCTCGAGCGCGTCCTCGCACGCCTTCTGCACCTGGCCGTGGATGGTGAGCACCACCGTGCTTCCGGCCACCGGCCTGACCTCGCGCAGGCGGTTGCTGGCTATCTCACGGCGGTGGCCATCCCGTTCGGACTCGATCCATCCGTTCTGACCGGCGAGCAACGTGTCCATCACGCGTTCGATGCCGGTGGCGGGGACGCCCTCCTTGTTGACATAGCCGACCACGTGCGCCGCGAGGGCGCCCTTGGGATAACTGCGCCGGTACTTCAGTTCTGCGCGGAGCGCCTTGATGCCTAGGGCCTCGACCCTGCGCATGACCGGCTCACCGACCTCCTTGATCAGGACCTTCCAGCGCACCTTGCGCTCGAAGCCATCGCCGTCGACGCGGGTGCGCGCCGCGAAAGCCGCGCGGACGACGGGGGGCGGCAGGCCCAGGGCCGCCGCAACCTCGGGGATCCGTGCTTCCTCTCCGGGCTGCAGCGACTGGGGGTCCACGCCGATGTCCCAGACGTCCTCGGAGACGGCGAGCAGGTTGTCCTGGACATCGCGGATCTCTCCGCGGCGGCAGAGGCGCGTCTCGACGAGGCGTCGGGCCTGATAGGCCTCGGCACGCAGCTCGGGCGCTTCCACCCAGTGCAACTGGACCAGCCTGACCAGGACGGCCAGGAAGCAGGCGGACACGACCCAGGCCAGAGAACGGAAGCGAATCCGTCTGGCATGGGGCAGGGTCATCGCAGGTCCGTTCCTCCCTGCCCCGTCAGCGGACGGAAGGCTACTTCACGGGCCGTGAGCCGCGGGCTCTGGACGCTGGCCGGTCCACCCGCCGGCGGCGGGAACGCGAGGCTGCGCGGAATCCAAAACACCTGTTCAGGCAGCGGCCGACGGAAAGTCTCCCCCACCCTCTCCTGCAGCTGGATGGTGTCCATGGTCTGGTCGCGGGAACGGCGCAGGCGCTCCAGTTCTTTGGACGCCTCGCCGGAGGCGCGTTCCAGGCGCACGATGCGCCCGCCGACCTCGTCGGCCGAGATGCGCAGACGCATGATGCTGATCATGCCGGCGAAGAACACGATGAGGGCGGCGGCGCCGAACATCCCGGTGAGCAGACGCACGGGCTTCATGGCGCGGGAATCCTCCTGACGGCGCGGAGCCGGGCCGAACGGCTGCGCGGATTGCGGGACTGCTCCTCCTCCGAGGGCTTTACCGCCCGACGCGTGAGCAGCTCGGCCCGACGCACGCGTTCGTCCTGCGGCGTGGCGTCGTCTCGGTCGACCGGCCGCCCGGCCAGCACGTTCATGTAGCGCTTCACCATGCGGTCCTCGAGGGAGTGGAAGGAAATGACCGCCAGCACGCCGCCCTCGCCCAGCTTGCTGAAGGCGGAAGGAAGCGCTTGCTCGAGGGCCCCGAGCTCGTCGTTCACCGCGATGCGGACTCCCTGGAAGGTGCGCGTGGCGGGATGGGCGCCGCGGGGTCCGGGGGGCGGCGGCGCGGCCTCGGCGACCAGCGCGGCGAAGGACACCGTGCGGGCGAGTCGTCCGGTGCCGCGGGCCGCGAGGATGGCGTCGACCACGCGGCGCCAGCGGGGCTCCTCCCCGTAGTCCCGGACGGCGCGCACGATCTCGTCACGGCCGCCGTGCTCAAGGAACTCCGCCGCGGTGCGACCGCGGGCGGGGTCCATCCGCATGTCGAGAGGCCCGTCGTGCCTGAAGGCGAAGCCGCGTTCCGGGACGTCGAGCTGATACGAGGACACCCCAATGTCCATCAGTACGCCGTCATACCGTCCCGGAACGCGGTCAAGGTGCCGGAAATCCTCCGGATGGAAGCGGAAGCGGCCGGGGTGGCGCTCCGAGGTCGCGCAAGCGCGCGCGGCCGCCTCGGGGTCCCGGTCCATCGCGTCGACGCTGGCCCCGCGGACGAGCATCGCCTCCGTGTGGCCGCCGCCGCCGTAGGTGCAGTCCAGGTAGGCGCGCCCCTCCACGGGGGCGAGGAGCGTCATGCACTCCTCCAGCAGTACTGGCACGTGGCTGGTCATCGGCGGTCTGTGAACAAGGTGTGGACAGTGTAAGTAACTTTTGGATACACCTTAGATGCCCAGTTCGCGCAGCGCGCGCAGGATGGTGCGGGCCGACTCCGACTCACGGTCGGCCCGGGGCGGCCGCGGGGAAGCGATCTGGAACGTGCTGAACGAGCCGCTGAAGACGACGTCGCGTTCAAGCTGCGCCTGCCGCACGACATGGTCGTTGAGGGTGATGCGTCCGGCCTTGTCGCAGACGACCTGGAGACTGTTCTCGCCGAGCGTGCGCAGCGCGTTCATCTTGTCCGGGTCGCTGACCGTGACCTGGGAGGAGGCGTCGCGGATGCGCTGCACCATTGAGGGCGGGAACACCACGATGGTGCCCAGCGCGGGATGAAACATCGCCAGGAAGTTCAGGTCGCCCGAGCCGTCCGCGCGCCAAGACGCCGGAATCGTGACACGGTTCTTCTCGTCCAGCTTTCCATTATGGATGCCGGTGAAGAGAAGATTGTTGACGCCAATGGACATGGAGTGGGAGTTAGCCCCAAGTTCGCCCACTTTTCCCCACAAGCCCCCACTGGTCAAGAAATTAGCCCCATAATGGCCCTGATTCTTGTTCACAGATCCGGGCAGTCTGGTGACTTATGATTGAAATGAATCAATAAGTTTCTTAAATATCTGATGATTAATAGTTTATATACATTTTACGTGACCCAAACCTGCGAAGCAGCGGTGGCCTCTGGATCCCGGGACGCCCTCCAGGGCCGCGCCTTCTCCCGGACGGTCCGGTTTGTAGTTGATTTTCAAGTACAATCTGACCCCGGCACCCCGCCCCCCGGGGGGCGAAATCGTTTGCCAATCGCTGACGGCTGTGCTTCTTCCACTGCATCCTCCCCTCACCATGAAGCCAGTCCTTGTCACCGCACTTCTTGCCCTCGCCTTCGCCTTCTCAGGCTGCAACACCAGCGTGGGCGTCGACAATCCGGACAGCCGCGAGGCCTCCGCCAACCAGGTCACTGGCATCGTATCCACACGCTACAACGCCTCCGTGGACAGCGTCTTCAACGCGGTCAACCGTTCCCTGGATCAGACTCCGGGCATGATGCGAACCGGGGAGTCCGACATCGCCGGAGTGGAAGGCGCCCAGGAAAGGGCGGGCGTCAAGGTCTTCGCCCGATCGGTCGGCGACCTGCTCGTCACGGTCGAAATCGTGAAGACCGAGGACAAGGAGAAGAAGGAGACCTACACCGCGGTCGCCATCAGGTTCGGGGCCTTCGGCAACCTGCCGGAGAGCCAGAAGCTCATCTCCCGCATCTCCTCCAACCTGCGCCGCTGAGCACGCGGGCGGAACCGCCAGACGGACGCCGCCCGGCCCCAGGTCAGGCGGCGTCATCTTTTTGAACACAACCCAGACGCATGGGCAACATACACGGACATAGCTTCCGCATCGCGACCTTCGGCGAAAGCCACGGGCCCGCGATCGGCGTCGTCATCGACGGCTGTCCGCCACGCGTGCCGTTCGACCAGGCCTTCCTCCGCGCGGAGCTGGCCCGGCGAAGGCCGGGACAGAGCGTCCTCACCACGCAGCGCAAGGAGGAGGACGAGCCGGAGGTGCTCTCGGGCGTCTCTTCGGACGGGCTTACGCTCGGATCGCCCATCGCCATCGTCATCCGCAACGCCGACCAGCGCTCCTCCGCCTATGCGGAGATGCGCTCCGCCTACCGTCCCTCCCACGCCGACTTCACCTATGACGCCAAGTACGGCATCCGCGCCGTGGAGGGCGGAGGCCGCTCATCCGCCCGGGAGACCGCGGCGAGGGTGGCCGCCGGCGCGATCGCCAAGACGGTGCTCCGGCACGCCTGCCGGACGCGCATCACCGCCTGGGTCGAATCCGTCTCGGACCTGCGCATGCCGGCACCGCGAGGCGTGCCGACCCTGCGTCAGGTCGAGGCCACGCCCACCCGCTGCCCTCACCGCGCCACCGCGACCCGCATCGAAGCGCTCATCAAGGCCGCCCGGGCCGAAGGGGATTCCGTCGGCGGCGTGATCTGCTGCGCCATCGAGAACCTCCCCGCAGGGCTCGGCTCGCCGGTCTTCGACCGCTTCGAAGCCGAACTGGCGAAGGCCATGCTTTCGCTCCCTGCGACCAAGGGCTTCGAGATCGGCAGCGGGTTCGCCGGCACGCTGATGCGCGGCTCCGGTCACAACGATCTCTTCATCCGCAAGGGCGGCCGCATCCGCACCGCCACCAACCGGTCGGGAGGCACGCAGGGGGGCATCACCAATGGCGAGACCGTGCTGTTCCGAGTGGCCTTCAAACCGACCGCGACGGTGCTGCGACCGCAGCGCACGGTGGGACCCGACGGCCGCGCCCGGGAACTCACTGCGCGCGGGCGTCACGACCCCTGCGTCCTGCCACGCGCGGTGCCCATCGTCGAGGCCATGGCCGCGCTCGTCTCGGTCGACCACTGGATCCGGGACCGCGGACAGAACGCCCCGTTCGGCCGCTGCGGACGCAGGGCATGACGCCGCTGGTCATCGTGCTCGGCGCCTCCGGGTCCGGACGGACGGCGGTCGTGAAGGAGCTCGCCGAGCAGGGCTGGCCGGAAGGCGCCGAGGTGCGTGTCCTGCGTGAATCCCGCGAGGCGAGCGAAGGCGCCTTGACGTGGACCTTCACCGACGGCGTCGCGAAACTCCCCCCGCCCGGCGGCTCCGAATCGACGATCGTCGTCACCTGCGGATCCATCTCCCAGGTCGACCAGATGGAGGCGCTCCACGCCGCGGTCGGCCGCGACGGCTGCTGGCAGGTGAAACGGGTCGTGACCGTGGTCGACTGCCTTCTCGCTCACCGCCGGCCCGAGCTGACGGAGTGGTACGCCCCCTGCGTCCATTTCTCCGACGTCGTTGTGCTTAACCGGCGCTGGGAGGCCCCCGGCCGATCGGTCGCACGCCTCCTGGAGCCCTACGAGAAGCAGTTCTACCCTTGCCTCTTCATCAACTTCACCAAGGCCGGCCGGCTCGCCAATCCCGCGGAGGTCATCGAAGGGGAGCCACTGCGCATGAGCCACGTCTTCGACGACATCGACCCGGTCGACGAGATGGAGTTCGACGAGGACAACCTGCCGGACGAGCCGTTCGACCTGGTGCGCCAGCCGGACAAGTACTTTGCGCGGGACGAGCTGGGCCGCCGACGCATGGTGGTTCCGGACGCGGCCCCCGCCCTTAGGGCCGAGGGCCGGATCTGAGGACGCTCAATTCGTCGCGGCGGGCGAACCCGGAGGGCGGTGCTTCATCTTGCCGTCCTTCATCTCGGGGCGCTTCTCCTTGGAGAACTCGGGGTATTTTTCGGAAAGCGAACGGACGAACTCCATGCGATCCTCCGGACTCATCGCGCCGACCCGCTCGCGCTCCTGCCTGGCCTGCTCGGGCGAGATCTTGCGGAGATGATACTCGATGAGACGTCCGCCGAAGCCGCCTCGCTCACGCATGTCACGGGAGAGGGCGCGCCGTTCCTCGGGGGAGGCGTTCTCTAACTTGGCGAGACGGTCAGCGAACTCGCGACGGGCGCCGGCCGGCATGCGCTCCATCTTCTCGATGGCGGCGCGGATGCGGGTAAGGCGCTCGGGGGGCAGCTCAAGGATGCGTCGGAGCATCTGGATCTCGGCCAGGGAGGGCTCGCCCGCCGGAGCCCGAGGGGCGGGCTCGTCCTGCGCGGTCGCGAGGACGGTCAGGCAGGCCAGAAGGAGAAAGGAGCGCATGCCGTTCACGAGCCTCCACCGGCCAGATCTTCGACGATGGCCGGACGTTCGATGACCGGCTGCAGGAGCGCCAGGTCATCGGCCAGGGAGAGCAGCTCATGGAACTGCGCGGACTCCTCCGCGGCCACGAGGGAGCGGACCTCCACGATGACAGTCTCGTGAGAGGGGCCCCGCAGGACGAGGGCCGCGACCAGACAGGCCGCGGCGGCCGAGAGGCCCGAGCCCCAGCGGACCACGGTGCGGCGGACGCGGTCGGCCCGGCAGGCCCGGACGACCCGTTCGGCAAAGCCAGGCACGGGCATGGAGCGAACGCGGAGCAGCGCGGCCGAAAGGTCGCGGTCGAAATGTTCTGCTGGTCGTCTTTCCATGTCAGTTCACAGGATACAACCCCGCGGAGAGGGGCAAGTTGCGGATTTCATTCGGGGCCATAAAAATCGGACATCAGCTCCTTTAATCGTCCTCTTGCGCGGTGTATCCACGTTTTCACGGAGGAAACGGGGCTGCCCATGATCGAGGCGATCTCCTCGTAGGCGAGCTCCTGCTGCACGAGGAGGAGGATGGCCGTGCGCTGCTCCTCAGGCAGTTGGACGACGGCCCGGGCGAAGGCCTCCTCGAGCTCTTGCACTCGCCGGCCTGACTCCGGGGCGAGGTCGCCGGGCTCAGGGGCCGAATCAAGGGCGGAGGTCGGCTTGCGGCTGCGCCGACGCCACTCGTTGAGGACGAGGTTACGGGCGATGTGGATGAGGTAGGTGCTGAGCTTGGCGTCGGGCCGCCAACGGCCCGCGGCCCGGTGCAGGCGGATGAAGACCTCCATGGTGAGCTCCTCGGCCGTGGCGAGCGAGCCCACCTCGGAGCGGAGGTATCCAACCAGACGTCCATGATGACGATGGACGAGCATGCGCAGGGCATCGTCGTCTCCGGCTGCCAGCAGACCCATCAGCCTCCGGTCCTGCTCGTCGTCCGCCAGGGGTGTGTTGTCCTCTGACATCCTTTGTTTTTAACCCCGGGCCGGGCCGGGAGTTGCCCGGGTTCGCCGGGCGAAGATTCTCAGCATCTGGAGCATGAACAGCTCCAGGGCCGCCACGGTGGGGTAGCTGAGCTCGAGACGGGAGCGCGCCTCCTCGAGGCGGCGCACGGCGGCGCCGACGGTCGACGCGCACTCGCCCCGGGTCCGCCCGAACACGCGCAGACGTTCCTCCACGGAGACGAGGAGCCGGACGCGGATGCCGCGGCGCAGGGATTCCTCATGGGCCTCGGCGGCGTCTTCGGCGTCGCCGTCAGTCTCAGGTACGGCGTGCGTCCGCAGCGCCTCTTCGGTGAACTTTTCCAGGAGCGCCTCGAAACGGGCGCAGAGGGCGTAGGCGGGCATGAACGTCTCGGTCAGCCTGGCCGGCGCGCCTGCGGCCTTCTCGAGCAGCCGATCGAAGTCGCGCAGCCAGTCGGCCCAGACGGCGTCGGAGACCTGGGGCGCCTCGCCGGGAAGTCGGAATCTCAGGCAGCGGCTGAGCACAGTCGGCAGCACGCGGTAGTGGCTGGTCGTCTGAAGGACGATGAGCGTGCCCGCCGGAGGCTCCTCGAGGGACTTGAGGAAGGCGTTCGCGGCCTCGGACTGAAGTCGGTCGGGCTCGTGGACGATGATGGCCCGATGGGCTCCGGACGCCGAGAGACGCAGGGAGGCCACGACCTCGAGGACGGCGTCCACCCCGATGCGCCGAGATTTCTTGGCGGGCCGCAGCTCGCGGCAGTCGGGATGGGAGGCGGGGTCTTCGCAACCCAGATGCACGGCGGCGAGATGGGAGGCCGCCCGCTCGAGCAAGGCGGGATCGTCGCCGGTCAGCAGCACCGCGTGCGGCATGCGGCCCTCGGCGCGCGCCCGGAGCAGCACCTTAACGGCCGGCGTGTCCGCCGGTTCAGGCGAGGCGGCGCGTGACTTCATTCCAGATCTCCTCTGCCAGGGATTCGGACGGGCGGGCGGCGTCAAGGATGATGAAACGTGCGGGCTCGGCCGCGGCCAGCGAGCGATAGGCCTCGCGCACGCGTCCGTGGAAGACGGTGTCGAGCGCCTCGAACCGGTCCGATCGTCCTTGGTCCCGCGCCGCAGCACGGCCCAGCCCGCTGGCCGGGTCGAGGTCGAGCAGCACGGTCAGGTCAGGTCTCACGGTCCCGCATGCGAGCCTGTTGGCGGCGTCGACAAGGGTTCGGTCGAGGCCACGCCCGCCTGACTGGTAGGCCACGGTGGAGTCCGCAAAGCGATCGCAGAGGACGACCTCGCCCCTCGTCAGCGCCGGCAGGACGGCCTCGGCCACGAGCTGGGCGCGACAGGCGGCGAACAGCAGCGCCTCGGCGGCCGGCGTGATGGATTCGCCAGGACGCTTGAGCGCCTCGCGCATGCGCTCACCGAGAGGCGTACCCCCGGGCTCGCGCAGACGGAGCACCCGACTCCCGGCGCGATTCAGCCGCTCGGCCAGCAAGGCGATCTGAGTGGACTTGCCGGCCCCCTCGCCGCCCTCGAACGTGATGAACTTTCCGGCGATGGGCATGCACGGAATAGATGACAGCGAGGGGGCTCTTGGCGAGATGAGAAAGCCGGGCAAGAAGAAGCCCGGGGGGCTCCCGGGCATCATAGTTCGCGCCTGGGCGCGATCACATCGTCGGCGTCGGATTATCCGGAGGGTTCGTGACCTCCTGCTCGACCAGCCTCTGCAGGGTCTGAGCGATCCGGTCAGCGATGGCCGACCCGCCTCCACCGTTGGAGGTGTTCATGGCGGGGGTGGGAGGAAGGACCGTGGAGCCGTTCTCCTGCTTGGGCGGGGCGTTTTCAATCACGGTGACGGGGGCCTTCTCGCCGGGAGGGGGAGGCGGAGGAGCCAGACTGGCCTGGTCACGGACGGCCTTGATGATTTCAGCCGGCACGCCGGAGGACTGCAGGATGCCCGCCAGCTCGGTGAGCTCCGCGGAGTTCAGGTCGCCGAGCTCGATGAGGGCGACGGGCGAGGCGGCGGAGGTGTTGTCGGGAGGGGTGTTGCCGCCGGCGGAGGTGCCACCACCGCCGCCCGTGGAGCCCACGACGGAGGTATTGGCCCCGACGGCGTCGCCGGGATCCTTGGTGGTCACGTCCAGCTCCTTGCCCGGAGCCACGGTGACAGGGCCGGTGTTGGCGTCATAAACAACGCCTTCGACGGAACCGCGGACGCAGGCGATGCTCATCGAAACCGTGCCGTTGGCGTTACGGACGAAGCCCACGGTGAAGACGGTTCCGCGGATGCGGGCCATGCCGACCGGAGTCTTGATGACGTAGGAGGAGAGCGGGCTGAGCTTGCGGACCTCGCCTACGACCTTGCCGCGCTTGACCTCGATCTCGGTCACGGAGGGCGAGGGCTCCTTCTCGAACTTCTGATAGGACCCCTCGGCGATGGCGGGAGAGGCGACCTGCCTGAAGGTCTTCACCTCGATGAGGGATTCGGGGCTGACAATCAGCGTGGACCCGTTGGACAAAATGAGCTCGGCGGAGGAGGCAGGCGAAGTCTCGATGTGATAGCCTTCCGCGGGCGAGAAAAGCATACCGGTCGAGAGGGGCTTGCGCACCTTCTTGGCGTCAATCGAGGAGGCGGTGCCCGTGATGTTGCCGACGAGGACCTTGCCGTCCTGGAGCGCGGCGAAGGCGGACACAGGAAGGACCAGCAAGAGAAGGGCGATAAGGACGCGGTGGCGAAGGCTGCTCATATGCAGAGTGGGGTTCTTTGAAGGTAGGGCGCCAAAGACGGGTGGCAACCCCTTAAAGCACCCCTGCCTACAAAAAAACCCCGCTAAAAGCGGGGTCGAAGTAGGCACCAGAAGCGACGTGTCAGGCTCCCGCGAACTTCTCGAGCCGTCGAGCCACCTTGAGAGGGGTGATCTGGGCGTAACGTGGAAGTCCTTGCTCGAAAGGCAGTTGGATCTCGCCCTGGATGAGAGGGAGGGCGTACTTCACGAATTCCTGGCTGATGGACATGCCGTCCTCCCCGATCCAATCGGCGGGGAAGGCGTTCACGCCATTAGCAATCTCGGTGAGGGGCGCCAGCCGGGTCTCGACAGCATAGGCATCCTTGCCCGTGCGGACGAGAGTGACCATCTGGCCGGATTCACCCGCCAGGGCGGCCCGGACGGCAGCCGCGCCGCAGAGCTCGGCCTCGTCGACGTCGGTCTTCGAGGCGTTGTGGGAGGCGGCGCGCTGGGTGATGCCGAGCTTGGAGGCACGGGCCTTCACGCCGGAGAACCGGTCCTCCACGAGATTGCGGAGATACTCGCCCGCTCCTCCGAGCACGGCATGGCCGAAGGCGTCCGTGCTCGAGGTATCGGCGCCGAGATAGTTGCCGGAGGCGTCCTGAACGCCCTCGGAGACGACGACGAAGCAGTGCCGCTCGGTCTTGAGCACTTCCTGCACGCGGCCGATGAAGGCGTCGGCGTTGAAGGGCCTCTCGGGAAGCAGCACGATGTGGGGAGCGGTGCAGTTGTAATGGGTATTGGACTTCACGCGGTCGTCGGTCTTGTCTCGGCGGTGCGCGAGCACGGACGAAGCGGCGAGCCAGCCGGCGTTGCGCCCCATGACCTCGAGGATCGAGACGAAGTCGTTCTGGCCCATGGCGGCGTTGTCCAGGGCCGTCTCACGGACGGTCACGCCGATGTGCTTGGCCACCGAGCCGAAGCCGGGGCAGTGGTCGGTCCGGGGCAGGTCGTTGTCGATGGTCTTCGGCACGCCGACCACCCGGAGCTCGTAGCCTCGCTCCTTGGCCAGGGCGTCGATCTTGGCGGCGGTGTCCTGGGAGTCGTTGCCGCCGATGTAATGGAAATAGCGGATGTTGTGGGCCTCGAAGACCTGGAGGATGCGGTCGAAGTCCTCCTGCTTCTTGACCTTGTAACGGCAGGTGCCCAGGGCCGCGCCGGGAGTGTGCCGGAGGGCGCGGAGGGTCTGCTGGGTCTGCGCGGCGAGGTCCACGATCTCCTCGTTCAGGATGCCCTGGATCCCGTTCAGCCCACCGTAGATCTCGGGAATCTCATCCTCATGCTTGAGAGCCTCCGAGATGACTCCGGCCAAGCTGGCGTTGATGACGGGGGTCGGGCCGCCGCTTTGGGCCACAAGAAGGTTTCCGATGAGTGAAGACATGGTAGGGAACAGATTGAAAGGTGGGTTGTGGGAACCCCCCCGCCCCTTGGCAACACGGAAAACCCCGGGGGGTCCGCCCCGCTCGGGAGAGCTTACAAAATGCGGCCCGGCCGCACGTCGGAGGACTCCGGCACCCGCTTCGCCCACTCGGTCGCCTGGGCCACGAAGGCATCGACCTGGACGCCCGCCGAGCCGGTCAGTTCGGCAGCGCGGGCCACGGCGGCGCGCAGGGTGTCCCCGGACAGGCCGACGCGGGAATCGGCGGCGAGACGTTCGACGAGATCGTTCCGATCGGCGCGGCCGGACCGCAGGTCCTTGGCGACAGCCACGGCGTGCTCCTTGATCGCCTCATGCGCGGCCTCACGGCCGGCACCAGCCTTGACGGCCTCCATGAGGAAGGTGGTCGTGAGAAGGAAAGGCAGGTAATGGGCCGATTCGCGAGCCACCACGGGGCGGTTCACCTCCATCTGACCGAGCACGGTGAGGAAGGCCTCGAGCAGTCCGTCCATCGCGAGGAACGCGTCGGGCAGCAGCACGCGTCTCACGACGGAACAGGAGACGTCGCCCTCGTTCCACTGCTCGCCGGACAACGAGGCCGCCATAGCGAGATGACCGCGCAGGATGACGTGGAGTCCGTTGATGCGCTCGCAGGTGCGGGCGTTCATCTTGTGCGGCATCGCGGACGAGCCGACCTGACCGGGCAGGAAGCCCTCGCTAGCGAGCTCGTGCCCGGCCATCAGGCGCAGCGTGCGCGCGAAGGAGGAAGGCCCGGACGCCGCGGTGAGGAGCGCGGAGACGACCTCGAGGTCCATCGAGCGAGGGTAGACCTGCCCGACCGCTCCGAGCGCGCGCGGCATGCCGAGGTGCGTGAGCACGCGCTCCTCGAGGCGCGCGACCTTGGCGGCATCGCCGCCGAAGAGGGTCAGCTGATCGAGCTGGGTGCCGACGGCGCCCTTCAGCCCGCGGGCGGCGAAGGCGTCCAGAGCGGCGTCGAGCTGTGCGACGCCGCGCAGGCACTCCTCCCCGAACATCGCCCAGCGCTTGCCAACGGTGGTCGGCTGGGCGGCGACATTGTGCGTGCGGGCCGCGATGAGCACGTCGCGGTCCTCCCGCGCGCGGCGTGCCAGCGCCCCGAGGGCGGCGACGGCCTTGGCCCGGACGATCCGCAGGGAGCGGAAGACCTGAAGCTGCTCGACGGACTCGGTGAGGTCGCGGCTGGTCAGGCCCTTGTGCACGTGCTGGTGGCCGGCGAGCGCGCAGAACTCGTCGATGCGCGCCTTCACGTCATGGCGGGTCTCCTCCTCACGCCGGCGGATGGAGTCGAAATCGACCTGGTCCGTGACGCGTCCGTAGGCCTCGATGGCGTCGGCCGGCACGTCCAGGCCAAGGTCGCGCTGGGCCTTCATCACGGCGATCCAGTACTCCCGCTCGAGCACCACCCGGCCCCGCGTGGACCAGACCGCCTTCATCGCCGGGGAGGCGTATCGGTCGGCGAGGACGTTGGGGACGTGGTCTTGCGGCATCGAGGGGTCTTTTGTATCAGGATTGACGCTTCACGGCAAGCGCACGCAGGAAGGCGGAGCGCACGGCCTGCTCTTCGTCGCCGGCCCGGTTGAGGGCGTCGAAGCACTCCCCGCAGGCGAGCTGGGCGTCGACGAGCTCGGCGAGGGTGTAGAGCGCCGCCGCGGGGGCGACCTTCGTCGAGACATACCAGGGGTTCTGCGAAAAGAGGTTGGCGCTCGACTTGGCGGGACCGCCGAAGGTCGGACCATGGCGCGCGGCGGCGGCCTCGAAGGCGCCCTTCGGCAGGCCGGAGGACGACAGACGCAGGTCGCCGGCGTCTCCGAGCGCGCGTATCTGGATTAGGAGACGCAGGCGGCCCTGGAGCGCGAACAGCAGCGGGCGGCCGGAGGACTGGTGGAAAAAGTAACGGTCGAGTGCGCCCTGCGCCCATGCCAGGTCACGCGCGGCGAAGGCCTCGATGGGCTCGAAGAAGTCGCCCTCGCCGAACGCGGGCACGAGCAGATGGACGTCGGACTCCCGGAGGGTGCCGCCCGGCCCGGCGTAGGTGGCCAGCTTGTCGCACTCACCGATCACGAGGCGGGTGGACTGCCCGACGCGCCCGACCACGGCCTCGGGGACGCCGCGCTCGAACTTCACGCCGAGGGCACGGAGATGGGCCGCGGCCATCTCGGCCTGCTTCTGGGCCTGGGGGTCCGCGCCGTAAGGGGGCGGGCGACCGGCGGCGTGTACGACGAACTCGTCCGCAGCCTCCTTGATCGCGGCGAGGTCCTTGCGACGTCCGTCGTACGGGGTGGCGGAGATGACCACGTGCACGTCGTCGGGCGCCGAGGTCACCGCGGACAGCAGCGAGGCCAGCCGCTCCTTGACCTCCTCGGACCTGCCCTGCGGGGTGTCCGCGACCCAGTTGAGGTTGCGAAGCCAGAGGACGCGCGTGGCGCCGAACATCGACATCGTGCGCAGGGACTCGACGAAGCGGGTCTCGATGCCGCGCGCGTCCTCGACACGCACCATGGCGCCGTCGACGACCTCGGCGTCGGCCCCCTCCCCCGCCCGCTTGCGGGCGGCCTCAAAGAAGGCGCGGGCGTCCCGGTCGACGAGGAACTCATCTTTGCCCGCGACGATGGCAAGGTAGGCCGGCACGCGGCTAATCTTCGCCCCGCGGGGTTCGAGGCAATCCTTTGTGCGACGTGCGGCGAGGCCGCGGGCCTGCTTCAAGCCCCGTGAATCAGGTCCTCCACGCGGTACTTGTTCAGCTTGCGGCGCATCCAGTCGAGGGCGGTGTTCACGGCGCGACGGCGAACCTGGACACGGTCCCCGACCACAGAGAGCCGCCGGGACCAGACGCCGGAGGGCGAGCAGTAGCCGAGGTAGACCGTGCCGACCGGATCGACGTCGGTGCCTCCGTCGGGTCCGGCGAAACCGGTGACGGACAGGGCGTAGTCGGAGCCGAACTTCTCGGCGGCGCCGGAGGCCATCGCGGCCGCGGCCTCGGCGGAGACGGCCCCGTGCTGGGCGAGCAGGGCCTCGGGCACCCCGAGCAAGTTCATCTTGGCGTCATTGGAGTAGCACACGGCCGAGCCCGCGAAGACACGGGAAGCCCCAGGCACGGAGGCGAAGGCGTCCGCAAGCAGGCCCCCGGTGCAAGACTCGGCCAGCGCGACGCTCTTCTCGAGCGAACGCAGCTGCTCGATCACGATGGAGGCGAGGCAGGCATGTCCGGTGCAGATGAAGTCTTCGCCGACGGCGTCGCGCACGCGCCTGGCGACCTCGCAGATGTCCTCGGCGGTGGCGCCGCTGCCGCCGGAGGAAATACGCGCATCGACGATGCCGGTGTGGGTGCCGAAGGTCAGCGTAAGGCCTCCGGGGACGACGGGACGAATCAGTTCCTCGAGGGGGGCGGCTCCGATGCCGTAGGTGCGCACCTGGACGTAGGCCTCGCCGCGGCAGGCGCAGCCCAGCTGGCGCAGGCGGGGCACGACCTCCTCGTCGAACATCGGACGCAGTTCGAGGGCGGGGCCGGGCAGCATGACGAGCGCGCGCCCGTCCCGGGCGAGCCAGACTCCGGGCGCGGTGCCCCTCGGGTTAGGCAGGGTCTCGCCGCCGACGGGGACACGGCACTGGCCAAGGTCGGCTTCGGAGACGGTGCGGCCTAGGATGCGGAAGCGGGCCCGGAGCGCGTCCTCGGCGCCGGGCGAGGCCACCAGGCCGAGGCCCAGCGCGGCGGCGACGGCCTCGCGGGTGCGGTCGTCGGAAGTCGGGCCGATGCCGCCGGTGGTGATGATGACGTCGTAGGCGCCCCAGGCCGCGCCGACCTCGCGGGCGATGGCGGCGGCGTCGTCGCGCACGGCCACGGCGCGGGTGACGGGCAGCCCGCGGCGGGCGAGATGCTCCCCGAGCCAGACGAGGTGATCGTTGCCGCGCAGGCCGTCGAGCAGCTCGTCCCCCACGTTGATGACGAGGACTTCACGGGGACGGGGGGCGCGGCAGGAATCCATTTGCGGGGCTGACGAAGCCACGCACTTTTGGAGGAGCCCCGTAAAATGCAAACCGACCGGGAAGAACTTTCGCCCAAGGCCAAGGCGCGGCGGGCCCCCCGTGCCCCGGGCGTCTACCTGATGAAGGACGCCGCGGGGCTGGTCGTCTACGTGGGCAAGGCCAAGGACCTGAAGCGGAGGCTGGCCAGCTACTTCGCCCCCCGAGCCCGGCTCACCCCCAAGGTGGCCGCCATGATGGACACGGTCCGCGACCTGGAATGGCACGAGGTGCGTACCGAGACCGAGTCCCTCCTGCTGGAGGGCCGGCTGATCAAACGCTGGCGGCCTCGCTGGAACGTCCTCTTCCGGGACGACAAGCAGTTCCCCCAGATCCGGGTCGACCTGCAGGATCCCGTGCCGCGCTTCCGCATCGTGCGGGCGCGCACCTCCGAGACCGCGCGACACTACGGCCCCTTCCCCCACCAGCGCGCGGTGCGACGGACGCTCAACGAGATGCGGACCAAGTTCGGCATCCTGCTCGGGGACACGGCCCCGGAGCGCCTCCCGGACGGACGCTGGCGGCTCTACTCCGGCGCACGCGCCCAGATCCAGCGGCACCCCAACGAGGTGACGGAAGAGGCGTACCGCCTCCGGGTCGACAAGGCCTGCGCCTTCCTCGATGGCAAGGCCGAGGAATGGGCCGGCGACGTGGAACGCGAGATGCGCGCCGCCGCCGAGGCGCGCGACTACGAAAAGGCCGCCGACATGCGCGACCTGCTCGACGCGCTCCGCCGCACCACCGAGAAGTCGCGCCGCTTCCTGCGCGAGAACCCCCTGCCCCGCCGCGACGAGGCCGCCGCCCTCACCGCGCTCGCCGCCGCGCTCGGGCTGGAGCGCGCGCCCGCCACGGCCGAATGCTTCGACATCTCGCACATCTCGGGCACGCTGGCGGTGGCCTCGATGGTGCGCTTCGTCGATGGCCAGGCCGACAAGTCCGGCTATCGGCGCTTCCGGATCAGGACATTCGAGGGCAACGACGACTTCCGCGCCATGCAGGAGGTGGTCGGCCGCCGTTACGCGCGCCTGCACGAGGAGCACCGCGCGTTCCCCGAACTGGTCATCATCGACGGCGGCCTTGGCCAGGTCCACGCCGCGCTCGCCGCCTTCAAGGAACATGACCTCGCCCCGCCCCCGCTCATCGGCCTGGCCAAGCGCGAAGAGACGATCGTCCTCCCCGACGGGCGCGAACTGAAGCTGCCGCGGCACGACGTCGGGCTCGCCTTGCTCATGCGCATCCGCGACGAGGCCCACCGCTTCGCCAACGACTTCAACGCGGAGCTGCGCACGCGCAAGCTGCGCGAATCGGTCCTGGACGAGATGCCGGGCCTCGGACCGGCGCGTCGCAAGGCCCTGCTGGAAGCCTTCGGCAGCATCCAGGCGCTGCGCAAGGCGACCGAGGCCGAGATCGCCGGGGTGCCCGGCTTCGGCACGGCGACGGCACGCGAGCTCAGGAGGTTCCTCGACACGCGCACGCGCCGCGCCCCGGAAGATCCCGAAGGGACGGACTAGTCGGCGACCGGGGCCGCGACCCCGAGCTCCCGCGCGACGAGGTCGGCCACACGACGGGCCCCGCCGGCGTCACCGAGCGCCTCGACGGACTTCTTCCAGGCCCGCCAGACCCTCCATTCGTCCGCGAAGGCCGAGGCGACCGCCTCACGTGCAGACTGCGGATCGAGACCGAACGCGCCTGCGCCATGCCCCGTGATGAGCCGCGCGTTGCCCGCCTCCTGCCCGGGTATGACCTGGGTGATCACCATCGGCACGCCGGCCGCCACGCACTCATGGGTCGTGGCGCCGCCCGCCTTGCTGACCACGAGATGGCTCGAGAGCATGAGCTCGGGGATGCGGTCGGTCCATCCCAGCACTTCGGCCCGTCCCGCGACGGCGCGCCCGACCGCGTCCTTGAATCCGGCGTCACGCCCCACCGTCACCGTCAGCTCCAGATCGAGCGAAGCCAGCGAGGCGGCCAGAGCGACCGCGTCGCTCCGACCGGGATTGAGCATGAGCAGCACGCGCGGGCGGCCGCCCGGGAGCGCAGCCGAACGTCCGGCGAGACGCGCGGGCACGGGGAATCCGAAGGGCAGCACGCGCGCGGCGGGCACGCCCTGCCTGACCATCACGTCGGCGGTGGCCCGGTTCGGCGTGACGTACCAGTCGGAATGCGCGCGGTGCCAGGCTCGGTTCACCGAGATCGAGTCGGTGACCACGGTGATGAGCCGCGGGCGCGCGGGGTCGTCACGCCGCCAGCGGCGGGCCATCATGTAGTTGTACAGCGGATAGGCCGAGACGACGGCGCGGGGCGCGGCCTCATCGAGCAGCGCGTTGAGCCGACGTTCCACCGGCCGCACCAGCGGCAGGGAGGCGCGGACGAGGGGCATGCGGTCGAGGCCGGCGTACAGGCAGCCCCAGAGGCGCGGGAAGCGGTTCGCGAGCCGGATGTATCCGTCCCGCTGGGCGCGGGCGCGCTCGGGACCGTAGGCCTCGATGAAGAGGTCGTGCACGCGGGACTCGAACGCGCCGGACAGATGGCCGGTCAGGGCCTCCGCCACCGCCCGGGCGGCCGCATTGTGCCCTTCGCCGAAACCGGCGGAGAGCACGGGCACCCGCATCATCGGACCGGCGCCGCCTCCGCGGCGCGCACGGCCGGAAACTCGCCCGCGGCGGCCTTCGCGCGCTGCGCGGCGATCCGCGCGCGCAGCGCGTCGCGGCCGACGACCCGCAGGGTCCCGTCCGTCTCCTCGACCACCGCGGTGAGCGACTCCACCCAGTCTCCCGAATTGAGGTAGCGCACGCCGCCGATCATCCGGTCCTCCGCCTTGTGGATGTGGCCGCACATCACGCCGTCGCAGCCGCGACGGGCGGCGAGGGACTGGATGTGGTCCTCGAACCGCGAGATGAAGCTCACCGCCTCCTTCACGCGGCCCTTGATGGCCTGCGAGAGCGAGAAGTACTCCTTGCCGCGCCAGGCGCGCCAGCGGTTGTAGAACCGGTTGATGTCGAGCAGCAGCTGGTAGCTGATGTCGCCGATCACGGCGAGCCAGCGCATCTTGGCCGTGACCGTGTCGAACGCGTCGCCGTGGATGCACAGGTAGCGCCTGCCGTCGGCGCCGACGTGCACGTGCTCCTCCGCGAGCTCGATGCGGTCGAGCGCGATGGGGATCAGGCGGCGAAGGAAGTCGTCATGGTTGCCGCGCAGGTAGACGACCTTGGTGCCGTCCTTCTCCGCCATCTTCATGAGGCGCCTCACCACCGCGGTGTGGGCCGGGCTCCAGTGATTCTTCCGCCGCAGCGACCAGAGGTCGATGATGTCGCCGTTGAGGATCAGCTTCTCGCAGCGGACGCCGCGTAGCACCTCGAGCAGCTCGCGCGCCTGCGAGTCCTTCGTGCCGAGATGGAGGTCGGAGAGCACCAGGGTGCGGAACAAGACCTTGTGAGGAGGGACCGGACGTTCGACGTTCACCATGGAAACGGATGATGCCCCTCCCACATGTCTTTTCCGCGTCGGAACAGGCACGGGACGGTGAAAAGACGGAAGGAAGGCCGGATACACGATTGTAACAATCGTAACCTTTTGATGTGTCGTTTGTTACGTTGGTGTTACGAAGCGTTGTTGCGCACCTGTCCCGGTAGCAGGTTCAAACCAACCGCAACCCAACTACCAAAGATGAAAGACTTCCTCAAAAAAGCCCTGGGCAAGGATGAGAAATTCTACGAGCTGCTCGAGGCCAGCGCGGACGAGGCGGCCAAGAGCGCCAAGGCGGTCGCCCGCCTCTACTCCCAGCTGGGCAAGCCGGACTTCGAGCGCAGCTTCACCGAGCTGGTGGTCTCGCGCCGCAACGACAAGCGGATTGGCCTGAGCATCACGCAGGAGCTGTGCCTGACCTTCGTGACCCCGCTCGAGCGCGAGGACATCGAGGCCCTCGCCAACGCGCTCTACAAGATCCCGAAGACCTGCGAGAAGGTCGGCGAGCGCCTCGCCATCTGCCCCTCGCAGTTCTCCACCGACATCGTGGACAAGCAGGTGCGGATGCTCGAGCAGGCCACCGAGGTGACGGCCGCGCTGGTGCGCAAGCTGCGCAAGCTCTCCAACGTCGAGGAGATCCGCGACCACTACGAGACCCTCCAGACCATCGAGGGCGACGCCGACCGCCTGATGGTCGGCCTCCTCCGCGACCTCTACCAAGGCAACGTCGACGCGAAGGAGGTCGTGGTGCTCAAGGACATCTACGAGCTGCTGGAGCGGGCCATCGACCACTGCCGTGACGCCGGCAAGGTCGTGTTCCAGATCGCCCTCAAGTACGCCTGACCCCGACGAAGAGGACCCATGGACCCCTTCGTCCTGATGCTGGCGGTCATCGTGGTCGCCCTGGTGTTCGAGTACATCAACGGCTTCCACGACGCCGCCAACGCCATCGCCACGGTGGTCTCGACGCGCGTGCTCACCCCGCGCCAGGCGATCCTGCTGGCGGCCCTGACCAACCTCGTGGGCGCCTTCTGGGGCACCGCGGTGGCCAAGACGATCTACTCCGGGTACATCGACGTCTCCGGCGGCTTCCAGGTGCAGCAGCTGGCCATCGCCTGCGGGCTGCTCGGCGGCATCGTCTGGAACCTGTTCACCTGGTGGTTCGGAATCCCCTCCAGCTCCTCCCACGCCCTCGTGGGCGGGCTCTGCGGCGGCGTCCTCGGCCAGACGCATCTCGACTGGGGGCGTCTCATCTGGTCGACCGCGGAAGGCGGCAAGACGGCCGGCCTGTGGCCTAAGCTGATCAAGCCGATGCTCATCTCGCCGGTCTTCGGCTTCACCCTCGGGGTGATCTTCATGGCCCTGATCACCGCGGCCGTGGTGCGGGTGGCCGCCCGCCCGAGCGTCGTCCAGAAGCTGTTCGGCAAGCTCCAGCTCGTTTCGGCCGGCATGATGGGCTTCTCCCACGGCTCGAACGACGCCCAGAAGACCGTAGGGATCATCACCTTCGCGCTCATCGTGGGCGCGAGCACGGGGGCATTCGAGGGCCATCCGGAATGGGCGGCCTTCATGCGGCCCGAACTCAACGCAAAGGGCCTCGTGGACCATGCGCCCTACTGGGTGATCGTGCTCTGCGCGGTCACGATGGCGCTGGGCACCGCCGCGGGCGGTTGGAAGATCATCCGCACGATGGGGCACAAGATGGTCAAGCTTCAGCCGGTGCACGGGTTCGCCGCGGAGACGGCCGCCGCGATCACCATCCACGGCGCGTCGGAGATGGGCATCCCGCTTTCCACCACGCACGTCATCTCCACCTCCATCCTCGGCGTGGGCGCGACGAAGCGCCTCGACGCGGTGAAATGGGGGCTCGTCGGCCGCATCGTCTGGGCCTGGGTGCTCACCCTGCCGATCACCATCACGCTCGGCTACCTTTTCTTCCGCGGCGCGGTGATGCTCGGCTGGGCCAAGTAAGCGGCGTTCAGCGGGAACCGAGATCGACCCCGGCCCCGGCCGCCCACGCCAGCCACGCCTCGGAAAGTTCCTTGAGCTTGGCGGGCTGTTCGGCGGCGAGGTCGTGCTGCTCGGACGGATCCGTCGCAAGGTCGAAGAGCTGCCACGTGACGGGGGCGCTCTGACGCTTGCCCCACACGAGTTTCCACCTGCCGAGCCGGTAACCGCGCGCACCCTCGTGGGCGGTGGGAATCCCGCGCTCGGAAGTCGGCTCGCCCCGCAGGGCCGGCAGCAGGGAACGTCCCGACGCCGGCCGGATCGGCTCCCCGGCCCTCGCCGCCGGATACGTCGCACCGGCGGCCTCGGCGACGGTCGGCAGGAGGTCCATCACGTGGGCCGGTGAGCGGAGCCAAGCCTCACGCGGCTTCAGGCCGGCGGGCCAGGAGACGATCAGCGGCGCGCTGACGCCGCCCTCGTGGCAGAAGTGCTTGTAGAGGTTGAGAGGCGTGTTGCCGAGGTTGGCCCAGGCGGAGCCGTAGGAGGAGTGGGTGCCGGCCTGGCCCATGCCGTCGAGGGCGGCGCCGACGTGCAGGTCGGTGCGGCCGGCGCGCGAGCGGCCGTCGAAGCCGAACGGGCCCCATTCGTAGCAGGCGCCGTTGTCGGACGTGAAGACGACGAGCGTGTTCGCCAGCTCGCCGTTCTGCTCGAGGTCGGCAAGCAGGCGGCCGACGCCACGGTCAAGGTGCTCGACCATGGCGGCGAAGGTGGCCATGCGACGCGCGAGGTCCTCGCGACGGTCCGCCGGCAGGCTGTCCCACGCCGGGTTCGGCTTGCCGGAATAACCGTTGGCGATCGCGTCATCCGCCTCGACGGGCACCAGCGAGAGCGGCGGCAGCACGGCGTCGGCGGCGACGAGCCCCAGCTTCTTCATGCGCGCGAAACGCTCGGTCCGGAGGACGTCCCAGCCCCGCCGATAGGTCGCCATATGCCGATCGATCGACGCCTTGGGGGCCTGCACGGGGAAATGCGGCGAGGAATGCGCCAGGTAGAGGAACCAAGGCTTGTCCTTGGTCGCCCGCGCCTGGCGCAGGAATTCGAGCGCGTAATCGGTGAAGACGTCGGTCACGTAGAACTTCCCCGGCGCGTAGGCGAGCTCGGCCGGCGTGCCCGCGGGCAGACGCGCGTAGGCGGCCGGATCCCACTGGTCGTTCGAATGGGCCTGGAGGTTCTTGAACCCGTAGTAGGCGTCGAAGCCCCGCTGGATCGGCCCGGGCGAGCCCATGTGCCATTTGCCCACCATCCAAGTGCTGTAGCCGGACTGCTTCAGCAGCTCGGGAAGGGTGATGTTATCTTCGAGGAGATGCCCGGTGTAGGCCGGGCCGCGCTTGGGCGAGGGCTTCGCCGTCACGAAATCGCCGATCCCGGCCTCGTGAGGATGCAGGCCGGTCATGAGGGACGCCCGGGTCGGGCAGCAACGGGCGGAAGTGTAGACCTTCTCGAAGCGGGCGCCCGCCCGGGCGATACGATCGAGGTTCGGGGTGGGGATCTCACCGCCATAACACCCCAGATCGGAGTAGCCGAGGTCGTCGGCCAGGATGACGAGCACGTTGGGACGACGCGACTCCGCCGCGGCCAGCAAAGCCGCGCCGAAGACGAAAAGCAGCCGGAGCATCATGGGGTGGTCACGGCGAGGCCGGCGACGGCGCCCTGCAAGGGCTTGGATTCCCCGTAGAGGCCGACGGGCTTGCCGTTGTCATGGCCGACGCAGAAGTCCTCGGCCGGCTGGCGCGGGAGAGTGCCTTTGGCCTTGCCGGTGACGGCCGCCTGTCCCGCGACGACGAGTTTCATCGCGCCGTCGGCGGCGAGGCTGGCGTTCACGGCGAAGGATCCTTCGACCTCGGCGGGCGAAAGGATCTCGACGACTTCGTCCGCGCCATGTCGTACGGCGAAAACGACGCGGCCGCCCTTGAGGTAGAGAGCGTGGCCGATGAGCCCGCCCTGCGCGAAGATCACCGCGTCGCGTTGCGCGGTCTCGACGGTGACGGCGACGGTGAAGGCCTTCCGGCCGACCTGCGGGGCGGCGGCCGAGGCGATGGCGTCGCCGGGTTTCGCCTGCGCGAGCGCGACAGGCTTGGCGGCCGCCTTCTGCGCGACCTTCTTCGCGGCGGGTTTCCTGGCGTCGTTCGGGACGTAATCGGCCGTCGGATAAAGCGTCTTCGCGCCCTTCACCTCGCCGGCAGGGCGGCGCGCGGTCGGCGTCTTGCCGCCGATCCCGGCCGCCATCTTTTCGGCGAGCGCTTTCAGCTTCGCGACGACTTCCGGATGCCGCGCGGCGACGTCGGTCTGCTCGCCGATCTCGGCGTCGAGGTCGTAAAGGCGCAGACCGGGCGCGGTCTTGGCCGCCTGCTTGCCCATGCCTTCCGGCTGCGGGACGAGCGCGAGCTTCCAGCGTCCTTGGCGGATCGCCTGCAGGTCGTAACCCGAGAAATAATAATGGGCCTCGCGCGCCGACTCCTTGGACTGGCCCAACAGGATCGGCGTGATGTCGCGTCCGTCGATGACCGGCGTTGCCGGAACGACGCCACCGGCGAGCGAGACGAAGGTCGGCAGGAGGTCGATCGTCGCGGCCACGGCGTCATTGACGGAACCGGCGGGCACGCGGCCAGGCCACCAGGCGAGGGTCGGCACGCGCACGCCGCCCTCCCAGGTCGAGCCCTTGCCGCCGCGGAGCGGACCGGCGCTCCCGCCGTCCGCGCCCTTGATCAGCCAAGGTCCGTTGTCGCTCGTGAAGACCACCAGCGTGTCCTTGTCGAGGCCCTGCGCGCGCAGCGCGTCGAGCACCTGCCCGACGCTCCAATCGACTTCCTCGACCCAGTCGCCGAAACGACCGTTCGAGGATTTGCCGGCGAACGCGGCGCCGGGCCAGATCGGCGTATGGACGGCATTATGGGCGAAGTAGAGATAGAAGGGCTGGTCCTTGCTGCGGGCGATGAAGTCGACGGCTTCCTTCGTATAGAGCTCGACCATCCGGCGCTGCCCTTCCCCGTCCATGAGTTCGACGATCTTCTCATCCCGGAGCAGGGGTACGACTGGCACCTTGGTCTCGGCACTCTTCTTGAGCATGTCGTTCGAATAAGGGATACCCAGATAGTGGTCGAAACCCTGCCGGGTCGGCAGGAATTCAGGCTGGTCACCCAGATGCCACTTGCCGACCATCTGCGTGGCATATCCTTTTTCTTTAAGTCTCTCGGCTACAGTAACTTCGGACTGATTTAGGCCGACCGATTGACCGGGGAAATAGACCCCGGGAACGGACACCCGCACCCCGTAACATCCGGTCATCATCTGGGCCCGGGAGACCGAGCAGACCGGGGCGGCATAGAAACTGGTCAGCTTCATGCCCTCCTTGGCCATACGATCCAAGTGAGGGGTGCGCTGCTTGGTCGCCCCGAAAGGCCCGATGTCGCCATAGCCCATGTCGTCGATGAAAATGACCACCAGATTGGGCGGACGGGCGAACGAAGCGGTCGCCAGTAAGGCCACCCACAGGACGGGGAAGAACTTCATGGGGAGGCTAATCAGCACAAACCCATCTCGTGTCAGTTGCAAGAGTCCGTCCTGACCCTGATTCACGCTGCCGACCCCGATTAGAAGCGATAAAAACGGCCTTTTCAGCCCTTCTCACTTGCCCCTTGGGGGGTCGCTCCTAGGTTCCGCCCTACCACCATGGTCAAAACCGACTTCGGCTATAACAGCAAGGTTGAGGGCGAGGTCATCGTGACCCGGGCGGACGCCGTCGTGAACTGGGTGCGCAGCCACTCCGTCTGGCCGATGCCGATGGGCCTGGCCTGCTGCGCCATCGAGCTCATGGCCGCCGGGGGCTCCCGCTTCGACATCTCGCGCTTCGGCATGGAGGTCATGCGCTTCTCCCCCCGGCAGGCCGACTGCATGATCGTGGCCGGCACGGTGACCTACAAGATGGCGGAGGTCGTCCGCCGCATCTACGACCAGATGGCCGAGCCCAAGTGGGTGGTGGCCATGGGCGCCTGCGCCTCCTCCGGCGGCATGTACCGCTCCTACGCCACCCTGCAGGGCGTGGACAACATCGTGCCGGTCGACATCTACATCTCCGGCTGCCCGCCGCGTCCCGAGGCGCTCCTGGACGGCATGATGCTCCTGCAGGAGAAGATCCGCCGGGAAGGCGGCTCCCTCCGGCGCACCTTCAAGGGACGCGTCGTCGAGACCAAGGTCGTCAGCTGAGCCGATGGACGCCGCCGCCCTCTCCAGCCGCTTTTCCGCCCTGCGCGACCTCGCCGGCAAAGACATGCCGACCTACGAGACGGCCGGCCCCGACCTGCTGGCGGTCGTGAAGTTCCTGCGCGACGAGCAGGGCTTCGACCTGCTCGCCGACCTCTGCGGGGTCGAATGGAAGGACCGCACGCCGCGCTTCGGCGTCGTCATCCACCTGCTCTCGACCGCCTCCAAGGAGTACGTCCGGTTGCACGTCCCCGCCGTCGACGACCGCGTGCCCAGCGTCTCCTCGCTGCATCCGGGCGCCAACTGGCACGAGCGCGAGGCCTACGACATGTTCGGCATCCGCTTCGACGGCCATCCCGACCTGCGCCGCATCCTCATGTGGGATGCCTACCCGCACCACCCCCTGCGCAAGGACTTCCCCCTCGCCGGCATCGAGGTACCCCTGCCCGCCGCCGACGTGGCCGCGATCACCGGACAGACCGTCGAACCCGCGCCCATGATGGGCGGCCCCTTCGTCTCACAGGGCGGACGCATGTCCGAGGGCGAGCCCGACGCCCTCGACCAGTCCTGGACCGAGGAACGCCCCAAGTCCTGAACCTGCCGTGAAGATCACCAAGGAAATCTCCATCGGCGACGTCGCCGCCCGCGCCGAGGAGTTGCGCGGCGAGAACATGACCCTCAACATGGGCCCGTCGCACCCCGCCACGCACGGCGTGCTGCGTCTCTCCCTCGAGCTCGACGGCGACAAGGTCGTCAAGTGCGACCCCGTCATCGGCTACCTCCACCGCGGCGACGAGAAAATCGCGGAGAACATGACCTACAACCAGTTCGTGCCCTACACGGACCGGCTGGACTACCTCGCGCCCCTGGCGAACAACGTCGCCTACGCCATCGCCGTCGAGCGCCTCGCCGGCGTCAAGGTGCCGGAGCGCTGCGAGGCGATCCGCGTCGTCTGCTGCGAGATGGCGCGCATCTCGTCGCACCTCCTCGGCCTGGGCGTGTACGCCATGGACACGGGCGCCTGGACGGTGTTCATGTACACCTTCAACGAGCGTGAGAGACTCTACACGCTATTCGAGGAGCTCACCGGCGCCCGCTTCACCACCAGCTACACCCGCGTCGGCGGCGTCACCCGCGACCTCCCCGAGGGCTGGCTGGCCAAGGTCGACGCCTTCTGCGACGGCGTGCTGCGCACGGTCGACGAAGTTGATCGTCTGCTGACGCGCAACGGCATCTTCCTCGAGCGCACCGAGGGCGTGGCCCCAATCTCCAAGGAGCTCGCCCTGGCCTACGGATTGACCGGCGCCAACCTGCGCGCCTCCGGCGTGCCCTTCGACCTCCGCAAGGACAAGCCGTACTCGGGCTACGAGCGCTACGACTTCGACGTGGCCGTGGGCACCAAAGGGGACTGCTTCGACCGCTACCTCGTCCGCATGGAGGAGCTCCGCCAGTCGGTGCGCATCCTGCGCCAGGCCGTCCGCGGCATGCCCGGCGGCGCCTGGTACGCCGAGGATGCCAAGAAGATCTTCCTTCCGCCCAAGGCCAAGGTGCTCACGCGCATGGAAGAGCTCATCCAGAACTTCATGCTCGTCACCGAGGGGCCCCAGGTGCCCCCGGGGGAGGTCTACTTCGAGGCCGAGAACCCCAAGGGCGCCCTCGGCTTCTACGTCGTGTCCCACGGCGGCGGCGTGCCGTGGCGCCTGCGCATCCGCGGGCCGAGCTTCGTGGCCCTCTCGATCCTCCCGGCCATCATCCCCGGCAACTACCTCACCGACATCGCCTCCGTGCTCGGCTCGCTCGACTTCGTGATGGGCGAGTGCGACCGCTGAACCATGCAGACCCCCTCCCCTTCCTCCGCCGACCGGCCGCTGCGTCCGGAGACGCTCGCCAAGGCTCCCGCCATCGTCGCGCAGTATCCGCAGAAGCGCAGCGCGACCATGCCCCTGCTGCACTTGGTGCAGGAGGACCGCGGCCACATCACCCAGGAGGACATGCGCTGGGTCGCCGAGCAGGTCGGCGTCGAACCCATGCAGGTGCTCGAGGTGGTCACGTTCTATCCGATGTTCCGCCAGGCGGCGATCGGCCGCCGGCACGTGCGCGTCTGCCGCACGCTCTCCTGCGCGCTCCGCGGCTCCTACGCCCTCATGGAGGGCCTCGAGAAGGCGCTCAACTGCCCGCGTGGCGAAACCTCTCCTGACGGCGACTTCACGCTGGAGTTCGTCGAATGCATCGCCGACTGCGGCTGCGGCCCGGTGGTGCACGTCGACGGCGCGATGCACGAGAACGTCGAGCCCGCCCAGGCCGAGGCCTTCGCGGCGAAGCTCAAGGCCACCCTCAAGGACCCCGACTACGGCCTCCGCGCCCCGCAGCCCGGCACGCCGGAATGGAACGGCTGAACCCGACGCCCACGACCATGCCCGCCGTCGAACGCCCCCTCATCTACGCCAACCTGCGCAAGCCCGGCTATACGGTCGACCTCGACTGCTACCTGAAGCACGGAGGCTACGAGGCCCTGAAGAAGGCCGTGGCCATGAAGCCCGAGGAGGTCTGCAAGGAGGTCGAGCTCTCCGGCCTGCGCGGTCGCGGCGGCGCGGGCTTCCCCACCGGGATGAAGTGGAAGTTCCTCGACCGGAAATCGGGCAAGCCCGCCTACTTGGTCGTCAACGCCGACGAGTCCGAGCCCGGCACTTACAAGGACCGCCAGATCATCTACAAGGACCCGCATCAGATGCTGGAGGGCATCGCCATCACCGCGTGGGCCATCCAGGCCAAGCAGGCCTTCATCTACATCCGCGGCGAGTTCATCCACGGGGCCAGGATCCTCGAGGCCGCCATCGCCGAAGCGAAGGTGAAGGGCTTCCTCGGCCAGAACATCCTCGGCTCGGGCTATTCGTGCGACGTCGTCGTCCATCGCGGCGGCGGCTGCTACGTGTGCGGCGAGGAGACGGGCCTGATCGAGTCGCTCGAGGGCAAGCGCGGCTACCCGCGGATCAAGCCGCCCTACTTCCCCGCGGTGCTCGGGCTCTACAACTGCCCGACCATCGTCAACAACGCCGAGACCCTCGCGCAGGTGAAGCACGTGCTGGCCTTCGGCGGCGCGGAGTTCGCCAAGATCGGCGTGCCGGGCGACAGCGGCACGCACATCTGGGGCGTGAGCGGGCTGGTCAAGCGCCCCGGCCTCTACGAGATCGAGGCCGGCAAGGCCACCTTCGGCGAGCTGCTCTACGACTTCTGCGGCGGCCCGCTCGAAGGACGCAAGTTCAAGGCCATCATCCCCGGCGGCTCCTCCACCAAGATCCTCAAGTTCGGCGAGCGCTTCAAGGGCAGGCTGCCCAACGGCACGGAGTTCGACTGGGCGCTGGAGGACATCCCGCTCGACTCCAACAGCATCGCAGCCTGCGGCACGGGCCTCGGGACGGGCGGCACCATCGTCCTCGACGACTCGGTCGAGATGATCCAGGCGCTCTCCAACCTCAATGCCTTCTACGCCCACGAGACCTGCGGACAGTGCACGCCCTGCCGCGAAGGCTCCCTCTGGCTCAGCCGCGTCTCGGGCCGCATCGCCAAAGGCGGCGCCAAGGAGTCCGACGTCCCCCTGCTCCTCGACATCGCCAATCAGGTCGCCGGACGCACCATCTGCGCCCACGGCGAGGCGGTGGCCTGGCCCGTCCAGTCCGCGGTCCCCAAGTTCAAGGACGAGTATCTGGAGTCCATCCGCCTGCGTCAGCGCGGCGAACCATTGCCGAAGCTGAAGCTGATCTGATCAAGCCCAGGGCTAGGTGATCTTTACGAGGACCGCGCGGAATGCGGTCCTTTTATTTGGGCGGGGCAATCCCCCCTTTCGGTTGGCAGTCCGGCCGGTACGTTCTTATGTGAGGTCAGGTCCGATGCCCCGTCGTCTCGTCACCCTTATGCTCCTGCTCGGAGCCGCCTCCGCCCCCGCGGCCGAGGACGGTGCCCTCCTCTACGCCCAGAACTGCGCGGCGTGCCACCTGCCTGACCAGATGGTCGTGGGCCCGTCCCTGATCGAGATCTCCAAGCTTTACGGCAAGAAGCCCAAGGAGTTCGTCGAGTGGGCGATCAAGCCGCAGAAGAAGCGCAACAATGTCATCGAGATGCCGTCGATGGGGCATCTCGGCGAGGCCAACCTGCTCGCGATTCGCGAACACATGATCCGGGCGTCCCAGGGGCTGAAAGAGAAAAAAGCCGCTCTGGCCGACCCGTTCGCGCGGACACCCCGCCGCCCTGAAGTGCAGCGCATCTTCCTGCCGAACTCCGGACCGGCCGCCATCGCCGTGGCTCTTCCGGGCGACCTCGCCTTTTGCTTCGACGCCGGCCGATGCCAGCTGCGTTCCGTCTGGCGAGGCAACTTCCTGAAAGCCTGGGATTACTGGAAAGGCAACGGCAAGGCCCAGGTGGTCAGGGATGGGGAGGTCGTCTGGGAGGCCGCCGCCGAGCAGCCTTCGCCGGCGGTGAGATTCCTCGGCTACACGGTCGATGAGACCGGCCTACCGACCTTCGAATATGTCCGGGATGGCGCCACCTTCCGGGAGACCATGACCGCCGCCGGGAAGCGACTGACCCGGAGCTTCGTCGTCGAGACCGACCGGCCGGTCGAGCTCCCAGTGGACCCCGCCGCCGTCGCCTCCGCCGGCCGGCGCACCCAAGGGCTGCTCCGCCTGACCCCAGCCGAGGCCCGCGCGTTCACCCTCACCTTGGAACTCCGATGATCGCCTTCGCCCTGGCCATGCTCGCCGCCGTCCCGACCCCGGCACCCAGCCAGACGGACGGATGGACGGCCGCCTTCGCGCTTTCCAAGGTCGAGACGCCGCCCGGCATCGACGATCAGGTCGGAGCCCTCGCGTTCCTCGACGACGGCCGCCTCGCGGTGGCTTTCCACCGCGGAGAAGTCTTCCTGCGTGGTCGCGACGGCGTCTGGAAACAGTTCGCCGAAGGCCTCCACGAACCGCTCGGCCTGCTCCCGGACGGCCAAGGCGCGCTGGTGGTGATGCAGCGCCCGGAACTCACGCGCCTCGAAGACACCGACGGCGACGGACGGGCCGACCGCTACCGCACGCTCTGGGACGGCTTCGGGATGAGCGGCAACTACCACGAGTTCGCCTTCGGCCCGGCCCGCGGGCCCGACGGCGCGCTTTACGTGGCCCTCAACCTGGCCTCCTCGGGCGACGGGGTCTTCAAGGAAGTCCGTGGCGCCTGGTCCGAGATCGGCAAAGCCAACCGCGCGCAGATGACCTCCGGCAAAGGGTTCGTCGCCCGGCTCGCCGGTCGGATGTACTCACGGGTGCCCTACCGCGGCTGCGTGATGCGCATCCCCGACGGCGGCCGCGGAACGGCGGAACTCTACGCGACCGGCTTCCGCTCTCCCGACGGAATCGGCTTCGACGGCCAGGGCCGCCTGCTGGTGAACGACAACCAAGGCGACTGGCGGGGCAGCAGCCCGCTGCAAGTGGTCACGAAAGGTTCTTTCAACGGACATCCCGCCTCGCTGGTCTGGACGCCGGGCTGGGCCCAAGGCGACCCTTTAGATCTTCCGGTCGCCCAGCTGGAGACGATGCGTACCCCGCCGGCCGCCGTCTTCGTCCACGGCGACCTTTCGAACTCCCCGACGCAGCCGGCGGTGTTCCCGGCGGCCTGGGGCGCGCTGGCCGGGCAGGTGGTCTTCGGCGAGATGAACGCCTCCCGCTTGGTCCGTTTCGTCGGCGAGGATATCGGCGGGATCCACCAAGGTGCCCTGATCCCGTTCATGGACACCAAGGCCTTGCGCAACGGCAACCACCGCCTCGCCTTCGCCCCGGACGGCGCCCTGCACGTCGGCAAGACCCACCTCTCTTGGGCGGGCAACAACGGCATCGTCCGCGTCGCGACGCCTCGGGCCCTGCCGCCGCTCATCGAGACCGTCCGCCTCAAGTCCGCGGGCTTCGAAGTGCGCTTTACCTCGGCGCTCGACCGGGCTTCCCTCGCGCCCGCTCTGAGGAGCTTCCGTTATAAGTATCACGTCGCCTATGGTTCGCCGAAGGTCGACGAGCAGGTCCTGACGTCCGCCTGGTCGCTCAGCGCCGACGGCAAGGTCCTCACGCTGCCGCTCGCCGGGATCCGGGAGGGTTTCGTCCACGAGATCAAGCTCCTGGGCGCCAAGACCCCCGACGGCCGCGACCTCCTCGGCCCCGTCGCCTATTACCAGGTGGTGAAGCGATAGGGGGCACGTGGGCAAGGTGACACGTGGACACGGGGATCCACGCAGTCCTCTCACCAACCCCATGCTCGATGCTCCATGCTCCGGTTCGTCGCTCCGCGGCGAACTTTCTCCCTTTACCCTCCCTCCGCCGCACCTTACCTAATCCGTCCCATGGAATTCACGAACGTCCGCGCGGCCGCCAAGGCCAACGTCTACTTCGACGGTAAGGTGGTCTCCCACTCGATCTTCCTTCCCTCGGGCGAGAAGAAGACGTTGGGCCTGATCTACGCCGGCTCCTACCACTTCGGGACGGACAAGGCCGAGGTCATGGAAATCACCGACGGCGCCTGCACGGTGGTCCTGGACGGCACGAAGGAGGAGAAGTCCTACGCCGCCGGCACCAAGTTCGACGTCCCGGCCAAGTCGGGCTTCACCATCGCGGTGAAGTCGGGCATCTGCCAGTACGTCTGCAGCTTCATCGGCTGACGCAGCGGCCCGCCCAGGGCCACGCCCATGCCAGACCCCCAAGGACGCGCGCCTGAGACGCCCTCCCCCGCCACAAGGGAGCGCCCCTGGGCGCAGCTCAAGACCTTCACTTCCAAGCCCAACGTCTTCCGCTCGATGGTCGGCGACGTCTCCCCGGACGCGCGGCAGGGAGACGTGGTGGCGGCCTACGACAAGCAGGGCTCCTTCATCGGCTACGGTTTCTGGAACGCCGGCGCGCCCATCGCCCTGCGCATCATCAAGCACACCCCGGGCAGGCCTGACGACGCCTGGTTCGAGCAGGCCATCCGCCGGGCGGTCGCGCTGCGCCGCGACGTCCTGAAGCTTGACGCCGACACCGACGCCTACCGCGCGGTCAACGGCGACGCGGACTTGCTCTCAGGGCTCATCGTGGACCGGCTGGGCGACGTGCTTTCCATCGAGGTCTCCTCGCTCGGCGTGATGCGTCGCCTGCCCCGCTGGATCCCGATCTTGCACGACGCCCTCGGCACGAAGCGCGAGATCGTCCAGGTCGACCCGCACGTAGCCCGCATCGAAGGCATCATGCCGACCGACGTGCCCAAATCCTCCGTCCGCTTCGTCAAGGTGAAGGAGTCCGGAATGGTCCAGGAGGTCGACTTCGCCGAGGGCCACAAGACCGGCTACTTCTGCGACCAGCGCGACAACCGGCGCCGCTTCGGCGCGCTCGCCAAGGGCCTGCGGGTGCTCGACCTCTGCTGCTACACCGGCGGCTTCTCCATCGCCGCCAAGCTGGCGGGCGCCGCCGAAGTGACCGGCGTCGATCTCGACGAGAAGGCCGTGGAGATGGCAAAACGGAACGCCAACCTCAACAACGTCCGCGTCGACTTCGTGCACGCCGACGCCTTCACCTGGATCCGCCAGATGCAGAAGAACGGCCGCACCTGGGACCTCGTGCTCTGCGACCCGCCGAAGTTCGTCGACGGACGCGATCCGGACATCGAGGCCGAGGGGCTAAGGAAATACAATGACCTGAACGTCCTTGCGATGCAGATGGTCGCCCCGGGCGGGCTCTTCGTGACCTGCTCCTGCTCCGGCCTGGTTTCCGCCGAGGCCTTCGAGGAGCTCGTCGCCAAGGCCGCCCATCGCTACCAGAAGCGACTCCAGATCTTCGACCGCACCGGCCCCGGCGCCGACCACCCGACCATCTCCAGCCACCCCGAGGGACGCTACCTCAAGGTGCTCTGGACGCGGATCGGCTGAACTTCAGCGTCCGTCGGAGGCCACCGGGCTCATCGCGTTGAGGACGATCTCGACGGTGCGCTGGGTTCCGTTGCCGTCGGTCAGGCCTATGCGTACGCGCGCAGGACCGGAGCCGGTCCGGAGCAGGGCCAGGGACCTGAGCACTTTCTCGAAATCTTCAGTGGTGCCACTTAAAAAGATTTCGATGCTGTGAAAAGAACCCTTTCACGCATCTGCCCCTGATCTGACTGCGGGGGACCTCCGGAAGTGCGCCAAGCGATGAGAACGTTGGCCGTCCATGAATCTTTTGCGTAGCGAACTCCGACGCCCGCGCCCGCGATGTCCCGGGACTGATCGGAAGCGGCGTCCCAGGGGTGCCGGTTCACTTCGATGGAGGCCGCGTCGAAAAAGACATAGGGAGCAAAATCTCCTGCCGCATAGCGGAGTTCGACCTGCCCGAGCAGGCCGGTGTCACCGGTGCCTTCGCCCAAGGGATAGGCACGCACGCCCTCCGCACCGCCGGAGCCCAGACGTTCGGAGCTGTCGAGGTTGTCATTGGCCCATTGCGCGGACAATCGGGCGTAGAGAGTGAAGCCGGCGGGGAGCGCCTGAAGGCGGGCGACGTCGACGTTGAACTTGCTGAATCCTCCGTCCTTGCGCGCGGTGACGGAGTCGACGACGAGGGCCGCGGGGTCGAGGCTCAACCTGCCGGGCGTCCAGCTCAGCTGGCCGTAGGTGATGCCGCCGAGGAGGAAGGAATCCCGACGGTCGAAGCGCAGCGCGACCGGCAACGTGTCGCTGTGGCGCTCGTCGAGGGTCCCGAGCGAAACGAATTCATCCTGGAGATTCTTGCGAAGGTAGCCGACCGAGGCGGTGACGTTGGCAAGCTGCGATCGGACGAGCGGATAACTGAGGCGGACGGTGGCCACCTCGGCGAGACCAGTCGCACCGAGAGCCGAGAACTCCCTTCCGAGCTCGTAGGAAGTGCGGGCGAAACCGACTTCGGCGCGAAGGCCGCGCCCCCCGAGAGGACGCTCATAATCGAGCGAACCGAGCAGCATCTGCTCGTCGGTGGCAATCAGGTATCCGGAAACCTTGTCACCGAAGACGAAGGCGTCGTTGCGATAGGCCGACCCGCGCACCCGGTGATAGCCCGTGTACCGACTGCCGTGATTGTCCACGCCGACTTCGCCACCCCAGGTCTTGTCCTGTCGGACGGCCGCGCGCAGGTCGCCGGCGCCGACGTCGACAGAAGGGCTGACCACCGGCACCACGGAGACGCCAGGCAGGTCGTCGATGAGCAGCAGGCAGCGCTCCAGCAGGGGCGCATGGATGACCTCGCCTCGTCGCAAGGGCTCCAAGAAGGGAGAGGCACCTTCAGTGGCCCGCAGTTCACCGACGGCGGTCACAGAGCCGTACCTGCCTTCGAGCACGAGGATGCGCAACCGACCGTCCTTGAACTCCTGAGCGGGGACAAGGGCGCGGGCGAAAGGATAGCCGGAAAGCCGGTAGAGGTCGCCGATACGGCGTGCGATGGCACGCATGCCGGCGAGAGTCTGCGGCTTGCCGACGAGGTCGGAGATCAGGGATGCGAGACGATCCGATGAAATCTGTGTGTTGCCCTCAAAGACCACCTCGCTCACCAACACGGCGGGCCCGGCCTCTTCGGCCTTGGCGGCCTCTTTCTGACCACCAGGCAGCACGACGCCCGAAGAAGCAGGGAGCGGGACCTTGGGCTGGCGGGCGTCTCGTGAGATCTGACCAGCGTCCGGAGGGGCTACCTGTGCGAAGGCGCAGGATGCGACGCCAAGCAGGAGTCCGGCGGAACGTAGAAAGCGTGCGTTCATGAAAGTTGGCGCGAGGGGGGATTACTCCCAGATGACCGCTCCGCGTCCCAGATTGATGCCGCCTTCAATGACGAGCACGTCGGTGACAGCCTGCAGGGAGCGGGTCACGGCGCCTCCTTCGACCTTGTCGCGGGCGGTATCTCCGGGCTTCTTGCCCGACCCCGTGTCCGTCGCCTGCTCGGCTTGCTGGGGGCTGGTCGGGACGTAGTTGAGTCCGCCGACGGCGATGCCGAACGGTCCGCCGACTGCTCCGGCCTGCGGTGAGCTCGGCGCGACGTCCGCGCCTTGTCCGCCCGCAGGAACTGACACGGCAGCCCCCCCGGCGGGCGCCTGCGGCACCGATAGAGCCAGGGTGATGGGCGTCGTCGTCGGGAACGTGGGCACGGGTGTGATGCGGGGCAGGAAATCGCGAGGGTCGACGACGGGGGCGGGAGATCCCGTGATGGTCAGCGTGCCGTCGACGAACTGGATCTGGTAGTTGGAGGACGTCAGGCCGCCGGGCGTGATGAGATAACTGCCCGCCGCGGTCGCGGTCTGGGCTGAGCCACCGAAAATCAGCGAGCCACCCAGCACGTCGGCTGCCTCGCCGGACACGAAACCAGAATAGGAGATCGTGTAGCCGCCGCTGAACACGGCGCCATCATAAGCCTTGGACTTGTCATCAGCCGTCACGGTGAGCGGAGCGGGGGTGATCGAGGCCGTCGTCGTGAAGCTCGACGGCAGGTCGTAGTTGAGCAGGTCGGCGCCGCCGAAGGTCAGGCCGTTGACCGTCACCGTCTTGCCGGACCCGACGTCCGCCGTCCCGAAGGCGCCCGTCGCGCCCGTGATCGTCAGC
>JAURLX010000011.1 GCA_030830965.1 Verrucomicrobiota bacterium
CCGAAGAAGCTATCTCCGAAGGTTCCGCTGACCGTCAGGGTCTTGCCCGTGGCGACGTTGAAGCTGCCGAGGGTCGTGGAATTGATGAAATCGTACCCGACGGTGAGGTCGCGGGCCGAGATCACGGCGTCGTCGGTGACATTCACGACGTCGTTGAATCCGAAGCCGCCGACGAAGGGGTTGCCGTTATCACCCCCGCTGAGCAGGCCGCCATTGAGGGTGAGCACGCCGAACTGGGCGGAGATGTAATCTTCGATATGTAGACGGCCGCCGTTGACCGTCACCGGGACGAAGGGGTAGTTGCTGCCGTCACCGAGGGTATTATCGCCGACGAAGTCGATGCGTCCGCCCATGGCCACGGTGATGAGGGCCGACTGCTCGAGCACGCCGCCTCCGTTCAGCCGAAGGAGTCCGGAGTTGACGATGACGTCTCCAGAGAAGGTGGAGTTCGACGCCGACAGGGTGGTGGAGCCGAGGCCGTCCTGGGAGATCGTCCCGGTGCCGTCGAACGGCGAGCTGATGTCGAGTCCGGAGCCGGGGTTCGCGGCATCGTAGGCATCCGAACGGGCGAAGCTGAGGACCGCGCCTTCGGCGATGGTGATCGCTGCGGCGGTACCGAGGCTGCCCGACGTGGCGGAGGCCCCGCCTGCGCCGATCTGGAGCGTGCCGGCCTGGATGTCCACCGTGCCGGCGAAGCTGGTGCTGTCGCCGGTCAGGACGGCGGTGCCGGACTGCTGCTTGAGCAGCGCGCCGGACCCTTCGATCAGATTGGCGAACGTGAACGTGTCGGTGCGGGCGAGCCGCAGCTCCGAGCTGAATCCTCCGAGCGCCACCCCTCCGGTGCCGAGCAGACCCGAGTCGGCGAGGATCAAGGCGCCTTCTAGGATGTTCGTGAGGCCCACGTTGATCTGGGCGGAGCGGAGGGTCAGGGAGCCCGCGCCCATTTTCACGAGGCTGAGGGAGCTGTCGGGGTTGAGGACGCTGCCCGCGTTGTCGGCCAGGACGCCGGAGAAGTCGACGTCCGCGAGGGAGCCGACCGCGAGCTCGACCGAGCTGTTGGCGGAGTTGGTGATGAAGCCGGTGCCAGCCACCGCATCCAGGGCGAGTCCGAATCCGTTGAGGTCGTAGCCGGAGCCGGCGCCGACGGTCAGCAGCGTTTCAGCGGCCAAGGCGTTGGAGGAGAGCTGCCGGATGACGCCTCCCGTCACGCTCACGCCGCCTCCACCGAGACTGAATGATCCCGTTCCGCCGATGACCAGGGTGCCGGCGCCCGCCTTGATGAAGGCGGTTTCACCGGCCGCGACGAGGGAGGTCACCTGACCGGAGAGCGTCGCGGTGACCGCGGGGCTTTCGACCGTGATCGTGCGGGTCGAGCCGCCGAGACTGATCGTGCCCGCGAGGGTGAGCGAGGCGCCGGCGTTGCGGCCGCCGAAGGCGAAGTTCCCGAGGACGTCGACGGCGTTGTGGATGGTGCGCGCGGTGTTGTCCGAGAAGATGGACGTTCCGTCGTAGATGGAGAGCGTGCCGGTGCCGAGCGGGCCCTTGGTGACGCCGCCGCTGCCGTCGGGCGTCGAGTTGTTGCCGAACATCAGCGAGCCCGCGGTGAGCTGGAAGCCGACGCTGAAGTCGCTGTCCGCCGAGCTGAGGCCGAGCACGCCGGCCCCCGTCTTGGAGAGCGAGAGCATGTTGGCGTTCTGTCCGATCGGGGCCGAGATCATGAGACCGACCGGAGCCAGACCATCGTTGATGAGGATCTGGGGGTTGGGGTCGGAGAACTCGAGGCGGGTGCGCGCCGCGTCACCGGTGTAGATGAAGGGCACGGAGGCCGAGTCGTTGTTGGTCGAGGTGACCGGCGTCGAGGAGGCGAGCACGACCTTGAAGAAGGCCGCCACGTCGTTGGGGTTGCCCAGGTAGAAGTCCGGGTTGCCGCTGCCGCCTTCGCTGTTGAAGGTGACGCTGTTGAGCGTCTCGACGATGTCGGTGCCGGCGACGAGGGTCCGGTCGCTGTAGAGGAACCGAGAGCGGTTGTTGAAGACGACGTCGGTGGTCGGGTCGAGCTGCTGGAGCGCGGTACCGGCGTTGACCGTCGAGTTGCCGCCGAGGTAGAGGCCGCCGGCCGGGATGGACAGGAAGCCGTTGGTCGCCGAGAGGTTGAGCGTGCCGGCGTTGAGGTAGGTGCCGCCGGAGTAGTCGTTGCTGGCGAACTTAGGCGCGAGGGTGAGCGCCGCCCCGCCCGACTTGATCAGCGCCATGGCGCCGGTGATCCTGGGCTGGACGGTGAGCGTGTTCTGGTTGGTGAAGAGGTAGAGGTCTCCGCCGGTCGTGGTGAAGAAGTTGCTCGCGTCCGTCGCGGCCACCGTGGCCGAGTAGTTGGCGTTGGTGACGACGCCCAGCCCGAGGGTGACGTTGGCCCCCGCGGCGAGCGTGAGGGTGTAGTTGGCGCCGCCGCCGAGACGCCAGGAGTAGGCGGCCTTGGCCCCGGAGAGCGTGCGGTTCGTGCCGCCGTCCGAGTAATTGCCCGTCGCGACCGTGGAAGCGGAGACGTCGGTCCCCGTGTAGGCGGGGCCGGAGAAGGACCCGCTGGAGAAGCCGAGCTGGATGACGCCGAAGCGGCTGTCGTAGGAGGCGAACGAGGAACCGTCCGCGACCGCCCATCCGCCGATCAGGTTGTTCGTGAGGTTGGTCGCGCGGAGCGTGCCGGTGGTGGTGGTGCCGGTCGCGTTGGCGCTGATCTTGAACTGCGTCGCGGAGACGATGGCGGTGATGGTGGCGTTGGCCGGGATGTTGGTGCCCGAGACCGGCAGGCCCACGGACAGGCCCGCGGTGCTGTCGACGGTGACGAAGCTGTTGGCGTTGGTGGTACGGACGCCGGTGAAGTTGAAGTTGGCCGGACCCGTGGCCCCGTTGATCTGGTTGATGTAGACGTAGCTGCTGCCCAGCAGACTCTGGTTGCCCAGGGTGCCGTAGCCGCCCGAGTTGAGCTGGGACCATCCCGAGATGCTCATGCTCTGGTGTCCGCCGGCGGTCAGCACGAGGTTGTCGACGGTGATCACGTTCGTGCTGCCCATGTTGATCGCGGGGCGCGAGGTGATGACGGCGTTGCCGTAGTCGGCGGTGAGGGTGTTGACCGTGACGGAGATATCGGAGGAGCCAGAACCGTCCACGCGCAGTTCGCCGCCGCGGAGGGTGATGGGCACGGTGGGCGCGATGCGCTGGAAGTTCTCGACCGGGTTGAAGCCGAAGTTGTCCAGCAGGAGGGTGCCGTTGTTGACGGAGATTCCCGACGTCCCGGTCAGCGCGCCGCCGTCGCGGAGCTGGAGGGTGCCGCCGCGGATGACGGTCTGGCCCGTGTAGGAACTGGCGCCGGTCAGCAGCGTCGTCGTGTTGCCCGCGCGGACGAGGTTGATCTTGCCCGTGATGTCCCCGACGTAGGCGCTGTTGCCGATGGTCGTGAGGTTGACGAAGGAGGCGCCGCTGTTGGTGATGGTGCCGGCGTTGCCCCGCTCGGTGGAGGAGCGGATCTCGTTGAACGTCTGGGGCTGGTTCTTCAGGTCGACGATGGCGTTGTCTCCCTCGACGCGGATGCTGCTGGCGAGGGCTCCGCCCGCCCTGGCGAGCACGGCGATGGTGTTGGCCTGGCCGGAGTCGAGGTTGAGCCTACCGCCGTTGACGGTGAGGACGCTGTTGTTGAGGTTGGTGAGTCCGCGGATGTTGAGCACGCCGTCTCCCGCCTTCACGAAGCCGGTCTGGCTGATGCCGAGCGTGGTGTCCTGGCTGAGGTTGAGGGTGGCGCCAAGGAGCACGTGCGCCCAGATGATGGTGTTGTCACCCGAGGTGAGCGAACCCACGCCGATGTCGGCGGTGCCGGACTTCACGAGGATGCCGTTGGCGCCATAGAGCTGCTGGGTAAGCAGGCGGCCGCCGGGACCGAAGGACCCGAAGGCGTCGCCGAGGCCCGAGGTGAGCGAGGCCGTGCCCGAGAAGGTGAGGGTGTTGGCGACGGTGTCGGCCAGCAGCGACTGGGCCGTGCCGAGCACGCCTGCGTTCTCGCCCTGGGCCCAGGCGCCCACGTTGTCGCCGAGCGCGCCGCGGGGCGTCAGGTTGAGTTCGGAGTCGTCCAGGGCGCGCCAGTAGTTGGAGACGGTGGCCGAGGTCTGTCCGGGGGCGATGCTGGTGCCACCCGAGAGGGTGATGGTGGAGTTGACGGAGTCGATCGAGGCCACGGTCCAGTTGCCGGCGAAGCCGGTGCCGGTGACGCGGGCGCCCACGGCGATGCCGTCCACGCTGGGCACGGCGATGACAGGGTCGTTGTTGGCGGTATTGATGCCGGAGAGCACCATGTTGTCCCTGACCAGGAAGCCGGTGCCGCGGCCGCTGGTCGACGCGTCGGCGAGGATGTCGCCGCGGACGGACATGTTAGTCGAGCCGTTGTAACCGGCGCCCTGCTGGGTATTGTGGTAGAAGTTGACGGTGCCGATCTGAAGGTTCGCGATGCCCGCGCCCGAGGCGTTGCCGGTGATACCCGTGATGAGGAACGAACCGTCGCTCTGTCCGCTGACGATGTTTCCGACGTCGAGCAGCAGCTTCGTTCCAGCCACCGGGGCCAGCTCGATGCGACCTCCGCCGTAGCGGAAGGTCAGGGTCGAGAGGCGTTCGGAGACGTTCGCCAGACCGGAGCCGCCGATGATGAGGCGACCGCCGCGGCTCTCGAAGGTGCCCGCCGTGGCGAGGCCGAGCCGGTTGTCCACGGCCTGGGCCGCGTTGTCCAGCTCGAGGATGGTACCGTCGTCCGTCCGCATGTAGTTGGAGGCAGCGCTCGAGGGGGACTGGAAGGCCCGGCCGGCGCCCGTGTAGAGCACGCGTCCGTCCTCGACGTAGATTCCGGTCCAGGAGCCGTCCGCATCCTGCGCGGAATCCAGGGTCAGGGTCCCGTCGCCGACCTTGCGGAGCAGGTTGAGGTAGGCCGCGTCGTTGTATCCGACGAAGCGTCCGGAGAACGTGGAGTTGGAGCCGTTGAAGCCGACGTAGAGGTCGGCGGTGTTGTAGGAGCTGAAGATGTCGCCGGAGCCCGAGAGCGAACCCCAGGCGGTGGTCTGTCCCGCCACGTCGTAGCGGGCGCCGTCGGCGATGGTGAGGTCGGAGAACCGGGAACCGGCCCAGCCGACCGCCGCACGCACGCCGCCCTCGGCGATGACGAAGTCGCCGGTGAAGACGCCCTGCGCGTTGAGCTGGAGCACGCCGTCGCCGGTCTTGGTGATGGTGCCGGAGGTGTCCACGATCGACTGCATCTGCAGGCCGGCGCGGAGCGGGTCGACGTCGGTGAAGCCGTTCACGTCGATGGCCTGCACGTCGATGGTTCCGCCCGCGGAGCCGAAGCTCACACGGCCCTCGATCAGGCTGATGGTTCCGACGTTGGCGGACGTGGCGATGATGCCGCCGGCGCCGATGGTCAGCACGCCTCGCGAGGCCTCCCCGGTCGCGCTCGCCGTGGAGTAGGTGCGCACCGTCGGGTTGCCCGACGAGCCCACGTTCTCGAGGATCAGCCCGTACTGGGTGTTGTCGGCCCAGTAGTTCATGGAGCCCGAGCCGGCGATCGTGACGAAGTTGGAGGCGGCCACCTGGCCCGCCTCGTAGGAGTAGACGTTCGCGCCGGCGATCACGAGGCCGTTGGCCGGATCGGCCGCCGCGGGGATGTTGGATCCCACCTCGATGTTGATCTGCCCCTGATTGACGAAGGTGCCGCCCGAGTAGGAGTTGAGTCCGGCGAGCCGGAGGACGCCGTTGCCCGACTTGTTCAGCGCGACGGGCGCGCCGTTGTCGACGATCGAGCTGTAGATCCTCTGGATCCGGTTCGTGCCGCCGGAGTGCTGGTTGTAGACGAAGAGCTCGCCCTCGCCCGCGGTGATCGAACCGACCGACGGGGCGCTGCCGATGAACTGGTTCCTCGTGTCCGTGGCCAGGTACATCAGCAGGCCGCCGGTGGTGAGCGTCAGCTTCTGGCCCGCGGCGATGTCCACGGTGTTGGAGGCGTTGCCCAGCCTGAGGCTGTTCACGACCGTGTCCTGCGCCACGGAGACCGATCCGGTGACGGCGGAGTTGAGGCTGATGTTGTCCGTTGAGGCCGAGAGGGCCAGGGTGTTGCTCGCCGAGGTGAGGTTGGAGTACGTCGCGAAGCCGTCCGCGCCGAGGGCCCCGATGCCGAGCCCGGGGATGCTCGAAGCCCAGTCGGCCGAATTGACGACGGCCCAGCCGCCGATGATCCCGTTCGTGAGGCCGGCTCCGATGTCGGCCGGGACGGTCATGTCCTGGCCGTTGATGGCCTGGACCACGATGCGGGTCGAGGTGCCGTTGATGCCGAGCACCTGCTGGTTGCCGTAGAAGTTGACGGTTCCGCCGCCGACCTGGCGGTTGAGTCCGGAGAGGGTGAGGACGGCCGAACTGCCCGCCACGCCCGAACCGGTCGTGGAGATGGTCGAGTTGGACGCGACGAGCGTGACGACGCCCACGGTCTCCCGGGTGGCGGCCTGCTGCTTGCCACGGAGCTCGAGGAGACCGCCCGACATCGAGATCGGGGCGGAGTCCGGCAGACGATCCGAGAGGACCTTCTGCTGGTTGTTCTCGAGGTACAGGTTGGCGTAGTTGATCTCGATCGAGGAGGTCTGGGTGAACGCCCCGTTGTCCAGCAGCAGGAGGTTGCCGCCGTTGATGACGGTGCCCCCGGTGTAGGTGTGCTGCGCGAAAAGGTACAGGTTGTTGGTGCCGGAGCGCGTGAAGCTGACGGGGCCCTGGATGGAGCCGGCCCAGTTGCGTCCGCTGTTGTCGCTGTTGACGATGAAGTGCGCGTTGCCGCCGGTGCTGGTGACGACGGTGTTGCCGGCGTCATAGTCCTGGTCCGCGAACACGCCGTAGAAGAACTGGGAGCCCCCGTTGAGGTCGAGGGTGCCGCCCACCAGGGCCGCGTAGTTGTTGGCCAGGATGGTGTTCTTCTGCCCGGCCCCGAGCACCACGGTGCCTTCGTTGAGGACGAACTGGCCGCTCAGCGAGCTGGCGGAGTAGCCGGAGAGTCCGGCCACCGCGAGCGTCGGCGGGTTCATGTAGAGCGTGCCCGCGCCGGCCTTGACGAAGGAAATGTTCCCGTTGGAGATGCCGTTGCCGCCCGCCAGCGAGGTGTTGAGGGTCAGCGTGGCGGTGCCGACGGTCCAGACGTTGAGGGGAGGCAGGTCGCGGATCTGGTTGATCACGCCGCCGGAGATGACCGAGTCGCTTCCATCGAGCACCAGCAGGCCGCCCGAATGGAGGCTGAGCTGGGCGCCGTCGCCCATCGTGATGCCGGCGTCCGCGTCCAGGGTGAGCGAGATCGGACGGACCGAGGCGGTCATCGCGCGCTGGCCGGCAGTGTCGAGCCGGATATTGCGGTTCGAGGAGTTGGTGATGCCCGTGCCGGACGTGATGCTGGCCGGGTTGGACAGGTATTCGGCCGCCGAGAGGGGCCGGATGATCCGGTCGCCGGAACTGACGCTGCCGCCGCTATTGAAATTGTCCGAGGTGGCGAACGATTCGCCCAGGCCCGTGAGGGTGGTGGACACGAGCGCCCAGGGCAGGATGGCCTTGTTGTTGGTGCCGGTGGTGCCGGCGTTGTTGGTCGGCGTGGTCGCCGTGAGGTTGGTCACCACGCCCGCGTAGCGGTTGCCGCCCGCGAAGACGACGTTGGTCGCGCCAGGGTCGAGCGAGATGCCGAAGACGTCGCCGCGGAAGAGGACGGAGGTGCCCGCGTTGCCGGTGTTCTTCTGGCTGTTGGTGAGGTTGTCCGGGGCGGTTCCGAAGACCAGGGTCACCTTGCCGAAACCGGCGCCGCCGGGGGCGTTGTTCTCGATGGAGATGACCGAGGAGCCGCGCGCGAACACGGGCTTCTGGATGTACTCGACCATCGAGTCGTTGACATTTTCGCTGGAGCGGATGGTCAGCACGCCGCCGCGGAAGCCGACGTCGTAGTCGTTGGAGGCGGAGGTCCCGAGACGTCCGTTGGCGGTGGTGTGTCCGGCGCCGCTGACGGCGATGCTGCGGTCGTCGAGGACGAGGGCGCTGCCCTGGTCGATGTAGATCGGGGCGCCCCAGGTGCCCGCCTCGTCGAGGAGCATGGTGCCTCCCTTGAGGTGCGTCCACTGTCCGGAGGTCACGCGCACCGAGAAGTTGTCGTTCTTGACGTTGAGGGTACCGCCGCCGAACAGGCGCACGGAGTAGAATCCGGTCGCGCCCGAGCCGAAGGTGAAGCCGCTGGCCCCGGAGACGACCATCGTCCCCTCGACATTGAGCCCGAGGGCCCGGTTGGTGGTGGAGTCGAAGATGCCGCCGGTGAGGTTCAGCGTGCTGCCGGCCCGGACGCCGATGGAGGCGTCGTAGACGAGCGTGACGAGCCCGCTGACGGTGTTGGAACCGGAGACGGAGGAGAGCTGGCCGCCGAAGTCGATGCCGCCGTAGAAGATGTTGTTGATCCCCTGCAGGCTGATGGCGTTGGGGACGGTGACGTTGTTCGCCAGCTCGAGGGCGGCGCCGCGCCAATCCTTGTCGGCGGCGATGATGGGGCCGGAGCCGGCCGCGCCGTTCGCGGAGAGGCGCACCGTGCCTCCGAGGATGGTGATGCCGCCGGTCCAGCCGGTGTTGTCGGCCGCGAGTTCGAGCACGCCGCCGTAGTTCTTGCCGAGCTTGGCGCCCGCTCCACCCGCGAGGCTGAACGGGGCGGTGAGGGTGAGGACTTCGCCGATGGCCACCTCGAAGGAGTTGTTGGTCTGCCCGAGCACGAAGGTCCTGGCCGTGCTGAAGGTGCCGTCGGCGCGGAATCCGACCGCGCTGAGGCCGTCGGCGTTGAGGGTCACGCTGTTGGCGGGGTCGCCGAGAGCCGCATCGGAGCGGGCGGCGAGCACGCCGCCCAGGATGTCGATGGTCTGGCCGGCGCCGCCGAAGGTGTTGGCGCCGCGCAGCTCGAGCGTGCCTGGGCCGGACTTGATGAGGCCGTAGGCCCCCGCGCCGTCGTCCACGATGCCCGAGAAGATCAGGCCCGAGTTCTGGACGGTGGAGGAGGCGACGCCCACGGAGAAGTGGGCGGGGCCGGTCATCGTGATGTCGCCCGTGAACTCGAGGCCGTAGCCGCTGAGGTTGGTGACGCTCATGATGTTCCCCGGGACGGTCAGGTTGACCTTCTGGAGGATCTTGTTGCGCGCGTAGGGCGCGCTGCCCGAGCGGTTGACGGTGATGGCCGTGTCGCCGGTGAGGATGAGGTCGCCCCCGAGGGCGACCGTCTCGACGGTGCCGCGGAGGTTGCCGTCGGCGTTGATGCCGATGCCGCCGTCCACGAGGATGGTGCCCGCATAGTTGCCGACGTTGATCACGCCCAGGCCGGACTTGTTGATCACGTCGTCGGCCAAGGAGGGCGAGGCATCGCTGATGGCGACCGTCAGGAGCGGATTGAGGATCTGGACATTCCAGACGGACGGGAGCGTCGAGACGCCGGCGAGCGTGAGCGTCTGGTTGGTCGTCGAGGTGGAGGCGAAGAGCGTGTTGCCGAGGAAGGTGGCGTTGTTGGCCACGGTCCAGGTCCCGGTGGTGATGAGGCTGGTGCCCCCGGCCATGGTGAGCGATCCGGTGCCCAAGGGGCCGGAGGTGACGACACCGCTGAGGGGGTTGCTGTTCGCGGCGATGGCGATCCCGCCCGAGACGACGTTGACGCCCCCGGTGAAGGTGCTGGCTCCGGAGAGCTGGAGGATGCCTTCGCCGGTCTTGGAGATACCGCCGTTCTGGATGACGGAGGTGACGGAGAGGGAGGGCTGCAGCGGCGCGACGTTGACGCCGTCGATGACGTGTCCGCCGACATTGAAGGAGGCCGCGGGCTGTCCGCTGAGGTCGAGGGTGCCGTTGTTGACGCCGGGGATGGAAGCCGGGTTGAGCGAGGACACCGTGACGCCTCCCGTCAGCGTGAGGGTGCCGACAGGGTTGAGCACGGGGGCGTTGCCACCGACGTTGCGGAGCGTGAGCGAGGTGAGCGAGTTGTCCCCGGCCAGGTTGACCGTGGCGCGTCCGCCGATGGTGAGGTCCTGCGGCGGGATGACGCCGCCGAGCTCCTGGGTGAAGATGCCTTCCACGACCTCCAGGCCGCCGGTTCCGAGGACCCCGGTGGGGCCGAGGACCTTGTAGCCGACGTTGACCACGGTGCCGCCCGTGTAGGTGTTGGCGCCGTTGAGCCGAAGGACGCTCGTCCCGGTGGTGGTGTCTCCGCCGGTGAGCACCAGGCGGACCGGGCCGGTGGCGGAGTTGTCCTTGATGACCGCGTCGATCCTGACGGAACGGTTGTCGGTGCCGAAGGGCGAGTGGAAGACGTAGAGGTCGGAGGGCTGGCCGATCGTGCCGGCGGTGATGAAACCGTCCTGCAGGACGACCAAGGAGTTGCCGTTGTTGGGCGCGATCATCAGGCCGCCGCCGGCCAGACGGAGGGTGTGCCCGTCCAGGTCGAAGGTGTTGGTCGCGCCGTTGTTGCCGTTCTGGATGTTGAGGGTGTTGACCGCGACGTCGGCGTTGAAGGCGAAGAGGTCGGTCGCGCCCAGCTGGATCCGGACGTTATCCGTGACCGCGGGTTCGGAGAGGATGCCGGAACCGGCGTAACCGGACACGCCGGGAGCGCCGAGGGCGGCCACGCCCAGGGGCCCGTAGGTGGCCCAGTCGCGGTCGACGACCGCCCAGGGGCCGATGATGCCATTGGTGAGGGAGATCCCGCCGTCGACGGTGATCGAAGCGACGTTGTACTGCCCCTGGCTCGTGCCGCCGTTGAAACGGAGGGTCGCGGCGGAGCCCGCGGGCCGGGTGAAGCTGGCGAGCTGGATGTTGGCGGAGGCGACGTTCCAACCGCCGTTGTTCGTGTTGATCTGATTGTGGCCCTCGAAGATGGTGGTCGCGCCGAAGCGCTCGGTCACGTCGGTAGTCGGCCGCCCCTCGATCTGGAGCAGGCCGCCGTACATCGAGACGGGAGCCGTGTCGCTGAAGCGGTCGGCCACGTAATCGAGCGACCCAGTATTGTGGACGGCATCAAGGCGTCCGCGGTAGAGGACGAACTCGGAGGTGTTCAGGACGCTGCCACGGTCATAGACGTTGAGATAGCCCATGACGATGGTCTTGCCCGTGTAGGTGTTGGGCTCGGTGAGGGTGAGGGTCCCGTTGCCGACCTTGGTCAGGCGGATGTCACCCTGGATGTTGCCGTTGAAGGTGTTGTTCGCGGACGTGACGAGATGGGCGGTGGAACCGGCGGAATTGACCACGTTGCCGCCGATGGAGCGCGTCTGGGAGCCGACGTCGTTGTTGTAGAGGCCGCCGACGTACTGGACGGAACCGTTGAGGTCCACCGTGGAGCCGGTGTTGACGCCGAGTCCCACGCCCTGCCAGAGGCTGTTGGTCGCGCCGGAGGCGAGCTTCAGGAGGCCGCCGTTGACGGTGAAGTTGCCGCTGATGAACTGCTGCGCCTCGATGGACACGGTGCCGGTCAGGGCCTTGGTGAAGCCGTTGTAGCCGGTCATGCCCGACGTGATCGTGAGCGTCTGTCCGGCCTGCACGTGGGCGATGGCCTCCGCGCCGTAGAAGGACACGACGGGGACGCCGAGCGTGGAGCCCGACCCCGGACTGGAGACGTCCCCGTTAACGAGGATGCCGCCGCTGCTGATCGTGAGGGCGGCCGGGATGAGGCCGCCGAGGCCGCCGAGATTGACCGATCCGTTCGTGTTGCTGGTGAGCGTCAGCGAGTTGATCGTCTGGGCGCCGGTGAGGGAATTCGCCTTGCTGTAGAGGGCCTGGTAGTTGGCCGTGGAGGCCGCGGACAGGATGTTCTGGGCGGACGAGTAGGTGGTGGCGGCCTGGAGCCCCAGCGCGGAGGTGCTGGTCAGGAAGTAGGTGCCGCCGTCGACGACGCCGCGCGCGATGATCCCGTTGCTCTGCGACGGCTGGGTGGTCGCGAAGGTGATCTTGTTGGTGGAGGTCCCGTAAACGCCCGTGAGGTTGACGGTGGCCGCGCCGTTGAGCGGGAGGTCCTTGAAGGTCAGGACGTTGCCGTAGCCGGCCCCGCCGTCCTGCAGGTCGATGGTGCTCCCGCCGGCGTAGAGGCGCAGGGAACCGGTGGAGACGGTGCTGCTTCCCGCGGAGTTCGGGATGACGGTGAGCGAGCCACCGCGGAGGTTCAGGCTGCGGTTGCCGAAGCGGTTGATCGTCTTGGTGACGGAGTCGTCGAGGGTGAGCGAGCCGTCCTGGAAGACGGAGACGTCCCTCGAGGAGGTGCCGAACGTGCCGGCTCCCAGGAGGGTGGTGTTGCCCTGGTAGATGCGGTAGTCGCTGTCCACGAGCGCGTTCGCCACCGAGATGTTCACCTGGTTCTGGCCGACTTGGTAGACGTAGTGGTTGCCGATGGAACTGGCCGTGTTGTCGATGGTGCCGGTGAGGTTGATCGTGCCTTCACCGAGCAGGTAGAAGAACGAGTTGCGGCTCGATCCGCCCGAGGCGTGGCTCAGGCGGATGGCGGCGACCGTCAGTTCGGCCCCGGCGTCGGCGCCGATGCCGAAATACTTGTTGTTGTTGTCGGAGGGGGTCGGACTTCCGAGCGTGATCGTGCCGGTGACGGAGTTGACCCCGGAGACGGCGCGGATGGCCCCGGCGGAATCGATGCCGGTGATGTTGGCCCAGTTGCCAGTGCTGGTGAGGTCGACCGCGTTGGCGATGACCTGGCCGCCGGTCAGCTCGAGGGCGGCGGTCATGCCATTGATGTTGATCTTGCCGGTGCCGGCCGCGGCGACGTCTCCGAGGCGGAGCGTGCCGGCCGAGACCTTGATCTCGCCGGTCCACCCGGTGTTGGCGGCGTCGAGCACCAGAAGGCCCGTGCCGAGCTTCATGATGCTGGCGGCGGCCGCCGAGGTGGGCGTGGCGTCGGGTCCGAGCTGGAAGGGCTGCGACAGGGTGGCGGTCTTGCCGGCCACGACCTCAATGAGACGATTGTTGGTGGTGCTGGTCAGGCCGATGGTCCGCCCGAAGGTGACGTCGTCGGCGAACCGGATGCCGGCGTTGCCGCCGCTGGCTCCGATCATGACGCGGTTGGCCGCGTCGCCGAGCTGGGCAGGGTCGGTGATGGACACGAGGCCGCGGGTGACGGTCACGTCGCCCACGAAGTCGTTGCCCACGTTGGCCAGTTCCATGACGCCGTTGCCGACCTTGGTCAGGCCGGTGCCAGACACCTTGCCGGTGATCCTGAGTCCGGAAGTCACATTGGGCTGGGATCCGGCGGAGACGGAGTAGGTCGGGGAGCCGACGAGCGTGACGTCCTGTCCGACAAGCAGGCCGTAGCCGTTGCCGTTGGTGAGCGTCAGGCCGAGGCCGAGGTTCGTGATGCCGCCCGTGGAGATGTACTTGCTCCGCGCCTGGTTGAGCGGGAGGGTGCCACCGGCCCGATCGACCGTGATATTCGGGATGATGCCGGCATCGAAGATGACCTGTCCCGGAAGGGAGATGGTCTGGTTGAGCATCGAGCCGTCGCCGTCGTGGTAGAGGGACACGGCGGCGGAGTTGCCCAGGGCGGTCGCGTTGAAGTCGCCGGTGTAGCCGGCGGCGTTGAAGACGAGCTTGCCCACGCTGGTGGGGCTGACCTGCATGCTCGTGATCGAGGCTATGTTCGGGATGACGCCGAGGAGCGCGACCGTCAGGTAGGGGCTGTCGATCTGGACCGAGGCGGCGCCGTCCGAGAGGCCGGTGACGGCCCCGTTGAGCGTGAGCACGCGATTGGTGGTGCCGGTGCTGAGGAAGGTGGGGACGCCCTGGAACGTGAAATCATTGCCGACGGTACGCGTGTTGTTGTCGACGAGCACCGTGGTGCCGGCCGCCATGGTGACAGGGCCGGCGCCGAGGGGTCCGGAAGCGATGCCGAGGCCGCCCGAATACTGGACGCTGTTGTTTCCGATGACGATTCCGCCTCCGAGCACCGTGAGACCTCCGGCGAACGTGTTCTGTCCGCTGAGCTGGAGCAGGCCGTCGCCCGTCTTCTTGACGGAGACGCCCACGCCGTGGATCGAGGAGGTGATGTTGAGGGTGGGGACCTGGTCAGCGTAGACCTTGGTCTGTCCGGGCAGGGTGATGCCGCCGATCGAGAAGGTATTCTCCCCCGTGGCGAGACGGAGGTTGCCGCCGGCGATCGTGGAGACGATGCGCGCGTTGCTGGAGGTCGCGACGATCGGAGTTAGGCTGGAAAGGTCGAGGAAGCTGCGCGCCCCCACCCCGAGGTAGGAGAGATTGGAGCCACTGTACTCGCCGCCCGAATTATTGAAGGTCAGGCTGGCCGCACCATTGACGGAGTCGTCGAGGAACGTGAGCCGGGCGGAGCCATTGAGCACGATGTCGTTGGACGGATCGATGGCGCCGGCCGAGAAGACGTTGACCGCGGTGAAGGCGCTGGTGTAGCCGCCATTGACGGTGAAGCCGCCCGCCGGGATGGTGACCGTGCCGTCCGCCGGACCGTAGATGTTGACCGTACCCTGATTGATGATGGTCCCGCCGGTGTAGGAGTTGACGGCGGTGAGGTTGAGGACGCCGTTGCCCGACTTGACCAGCGTGACCTGATTGCCTGCGCCGTTATCGGCGATGGTGGAATTGATGATCAGATCGCTGACGCCGACCGTGAAGGAGCGTCCGGTGCCCGTCGCGTTCGAGGCGCGGGACACGGTGATGTCCGTGGCGGAGTCGACCGAGACGACGTAGGTTCCGGCCGGAAGCCCGGTGCCGGAGATGGACATGCCCGGCACCATGCCGACGGTCGAGTTGACGACGACGGTCGTGGAACCAAGGGTCGTCACGCCGTTGACGTAGGAACCGCTGCCCAGGGTCTGGCCAGTCGCGGAGGCGGTGGCGTTGGTGCTGAGGGTGACCTGCGACTCCGAGTCGACGGACACCACGGTGGTGCCTGCGGCGAAGTTGGCATGGGTGAGGGTCATGCCGGGCTGGATGCCGAAGGTCGAGATACCGGTCACGACGGGGGAGCCGCTCGTCATGGCGGCGTTGCCGAACCCCGGGGTGCCCTTGGCCCAGTTGAACACGACGAGCTCGCGCACGCCGCTGGACTCCGAGCCGCCAGCGGTGAGCACGCCGCGGGTCGTGAGGGAGCCGATCTGGGTCGAGAACTGGTCGTTGCTGCGGAGGAGGCCGCCGAGACCGAGGTTCAGGACGTCACCGGAAGCGGCGAACTGGAGCACATGGCCGGCCCGGCCGCTGAACTTGAGCAGGTCGGCCGAGGCGCCGCCCGCGGGCACCGCCGTCGTGGTGTCGTACACCGCGGTGAAGTTCGTGAGTTTGCCCACCCCGAAATCGGAGTCGTAGCCCACGAAACCGCCCAGCCCCACCGAGCCGAAGCCCACGGTGGGGTCGTAGGCGGCGTAATCGCCGTAGTTGAAGATGGCCCAAGGCCCGATGACGCCGCGCGCATCGGTCTCGAGGCCTCCGAGCACCTTGATCGACGTGGCCAGGCCCACCTGTCCGAGGTAGCTGCCCGAGACGATAAGGGTGGCACCGGATGAGCGGTTCAGGCTGGCGAAGGTCAGGTCGACCCCGGCGTAGTCGCCGCCTCCGATCGAGGCGCTGACGATATTCGACCCCTCGAGCAGGTTGAGCGCTCCGAAGGCCTCGCCGACCATCTCCCGGGCGAGTCCGTAGTAGTAGATCGAGCCGCCCTTCATCTGCAGGGCGGCGGCGTCGTTGACGCGGTTGTTGTCGACGATCTTCTGCGAGCCGTTGGCGTCGATCTCGAGGGACGCGTAGTTGATGAAGATCTCCGAGGTGTTCGTAATCGCACCCTCGTCCTGCAGGCGGGTGTTGCCGCCGCCGAGGTAGGTCACGCCTCCGTGGGACAGCACGTCTCGGATGTAGAACCTGTAACCGGCGATACGACCGAAGTCGACGCTGGCTCCCGTGATCGTTCCCCTATACTCGGAGTCCGCACCAGGGGTGCTGGTGACGTAGGTTCCCGTCCCGGTGGAACTGGTGATGACCCCGCCACCGGCGACTTCACCGTTGGAGCCGAGATACTGGGTGTACTGGGCGTGACCGTTGAGGTCGAAGACGCCGCCGACCTGGGGCTTGAAATAGGCGACGCCGGGGAAGATGGCGTTGTCGATGCCGAGCTTGATCGTGCCTTCAGCGATATTGGTCGTGCTGGTCCAATACTGCTTATTGGAAAGCAGGAGGGTGCCGGCCCCCATCTTGGTGAAGGTGCCGCCGCGGGTCACCTGGCCAACGAGGTCGACCGTGACGCCTTCCGCCACCTGGAAGTAGCCGCCGATCGTGCCGTTGGCGGGGTTCACGAATTCGAGCCGGGGGATCGAAAGGGTGTGGGTGACGGGGGAGGCCCCGCCGTCCCGACCGAACAGGAGGCCGCCGGTCCGCAGGGTGAGGGTGGAGAAGGCGGGACCGGAAACATCCCTGGCGCCGGCATCGGAGACGGCCAGCGCGTTGAGGGTGGTCCGCATCGCGGTGATATCGTCACCCGAGAAGGCCGAGGTGATCTTGACCGTGGAGCTTGCGGCGGCCAGGCCGAGGGAGGTCTGGGCGTCGTAGGCGGAATAGGCGACGACGCTGCCGGTGCCGGAGGCGTAGGTCGCGAAATCGTCGGTCGGAAGCTCGATGCGGGCGTCGATGCCGCCGCTGTAGTTGTCCCGGGTGGGACCCGCGGAGCTGAAGCCGGTGATCTTGAAGATGTCGGTCGAACCGAGCGCGGCGACCCCGGAAAGGTCGAGGACGGCGCCGGAGCTGACGAAGTCGAGGGTGGTGAAGGAGAGCGTGTTGGTGCCCGAGCCGGACACGATGAACCTGCCCGCGCCGTCTCCGACCCTGAGCGGACCGGCGGTTTCGGTGGTGCCGGAGGCGTTGCCGATCAGCTGGAAGGTGCCGTTCTCGAAATAAACCCCACGCCCGTTGAGGCGGCCCGCCGCGTTGTTGGAGACCGAGTTGTCGTGGACGAAGAGTCCGCCCCCCATGAGCTGGAGCCCACTTCCGCTGGACGCGGAGAGGGTGTTGAAGGAGCCCGAGGCGCCGGAGACGATCGCGGTCCCGTTGGACACGCGCAGGTTGCCGCCGAAGGTGTTGGTGGCGGTGAAGGTCACGTCTCCCGACCCGCGGAGGTAGAGGCTGGAACCGGTCGCGCTGCCGGAGGAGTTGGACACGACGCCCGACACCAGCGTGGAGCCGGGCCCCTGGAACACCAGGACGCGGTTGGTTCCGTCGTTCGAGAGCTGCACCTGTCCCGAGAGGGTGAGCTTGGCCCCGCCCGTGAGCTCATTGTAGAAGTAGCGATTGCCGCCGTTGTTGCGGAACACCCCGCCGAACTCGATGTCGTTGGCGCCCACCACCTTGAAGTGCTCTCCGTTCAGGATGAGCGCATTGGTGATCTTGTTGGCCCCCGTGAGGGTGAGGTTGGGACGGAAGGTGCCGCCCTGGACCTCGAAGTTGCCGCTGCCAAAGGCGCCCAACTTGCTGACCTGCAGCTCGCCCTGGTAGAGCAGGACGCCGCCGGTCATGGTGTTGGCCGAGGAACCGGTCAGCTCGAGCACGGAGGTGTTCGGGATGGAGACGGTGATCCTGGAGACGGAGTTGGCGGTGAGGCCGTTCTTGATGATGCCGTTCCAGACCGTCTTCACCCCGGGTCCGCGGATGTCCAGGTTGCGGGTGGTGGAGCTGGAGTCGTTCTGCAGGCTGAAGTAGTCGCCGTTGATCGTCAGCACAGCCCCGTTCTCCAGCGCGTTCGTGAGGGTGATCTGGTTGCCGCCGTCCTTCTTGTAGACGGTGGTGTTGATGTTGATGTCGTACAGGCCCGAGAAGCCGGCGGTGCTGTTGTTGTTGACGACCACCGGGGTGGTGATGGTCAGGCCGGCGGGGTCGGTCGAGAAGACGCTGCCGTTGCTGATCATCAGCGCGCCGAACAGCACCGGACTTCCGGCGGGCACGGTCCGGGCGGTGTTCAGCGTGACATTGGTCGCAGTCCGGGCGGTGACGGTGTCGCCCCAGCCGATGCCCGAGCCGATCACGTTGGTTCCCGAGGCGATGCCGAGGGCGAGGGGGTCCCCGCCCGTGATCGCCAGGGTCGTGCTGTTGGACGCGGACCCGGTGAGGTTGGTCGGGTTGAGCGCGCTGCCCACCGCGGCGGAGGAGGAGAAGCCGATGGAGCCCCCCTCGAGCCTGATGCCGCCGCGGAACGTGTTCGCACCGGTGAGAGCCCAGACGCCGCCGTCAGCCTTGTAGAGGCGAAGGGCCGCGTTGGAGGAGGCGTCGGCGAGGATCGAGGCGACCGTGTTGAGGTCCGTATTGACGCCGCGCAGCTCGAGCATGCGGTTCGACGACGAGGAGACGGTGGTCAGCCCCGAGGAGGCGTTGCTGTTGACGAGGTCGTTGAGCACGAGCGGACCGGAGCCGCTCGACTCGATCCGCCTGCTGCCGGTGGTACCCGCCAGGTAGATCTTCCTGGTGACCACCTCTCCGCCGCCGTAGTAGATCAGATTGACCGTGGTGCCGTTGTTCGGATTGCCCAGCTCGAGCCAACCCCCGCCGACGTTGCTGCCGATCGAGGAGGAAGTCGCGCCAGCCGAGCCCAGCGACGTAACGAAGAGGGACTCCTGCCGGAGGATGGTGTTGCCGGTGTAGGTGTTGTCGCCCGTCAGGTAGAGCGGGCCGGCTCCCTCCTTGGAGAGATTGCCGTTGCCGCTGATGACGCCGGAGAGGGTCGCGTTGTCCAGGCCGGTCAGCCAGTTGTCGTTGACGACGACGTTGCGGAAGCCTCCTCCGGAGACGGCGCCATCGGCGACGTTGACGGGCGCGGCGGTCGTGCCCGTCGTCGCGTTCTGACTGATGTAGAACTGGGTGTCGGTCGCGATGCTGGTGATGTACGTGTTCCCGGCTATGCCGGTACCGGTGATCTTCTGGCCGACGGAGAGATTGGCCGTGGTGCCCGAAGTGAGGCGGACGTCCGTATTGCCGCGGAGCTGGAGCGGCAGGGCCGTCGCATCGGGCGCGGTCTCGATCTGGAAGTTGCCCCTGATCTCGATGTTAGCCAGCGAGTTGGTGGAGTTGAGGCTGAGCGAGCCGCCCCGGAGGAAGTACTGCGTGGCGTTCGTGTTGCCCCAGACGGGGTTGGCGAGCGGGGCCCAGTCGACGACGAAGGGGGCCGTCCCGGCCGAGAAGCCCATCAGGCCGTGCGTGGTCTTGGCCCGGAACTGGTCGGGGCCGGTGCCAAGCGTACGGTCGAAGACGCCGGTGGACTCGAAGACACCACCCCAGTCGGTGAACTGGAGGTTCGAGGCGGTGGGAAGCGAGGCACCGTCTTGGGCGACCAGCGCGCCGCCGGAGATGCGAGTGAAGCCGGAGTAGGAGTTGGTGCTGTTGCCGAGAATCCAGTGAGCGGTGTAGCCCTCGCGGGAGATGTTGAGGACGCCGCCGTTCGGATTGTCGACGAGCTGCAGCCCCATGTAGTTGTCGGCGTTCGAGTTGCCGCCGAGGGTGAGGGTGCGGTTGCCGGTGCCCAGGAAGCGCACCGCCCCGGTGTTGGAGAACACGAGCGCGGCGTTGTTGTCGTTGCGCTGCATGGCCGACGAGCCGTAGGTGCCGTTGGACTCGATGGTTCCGTTGGCGGCCAGGGTGAAGAGCCTGTCGATCGAGACCGAGGGCGTGCCGGTCTCCTGGAAAATCTGCACCGAACGGCCGTCGTAGGCGCTGTACGACGAGCCCGTGTAGAGGAACCGCCCTCCATCGAAGATGAGCGAGGCCGCGTTGGTGTCGGCGTCCGTGGCGTCACCGCGTCCGATGCTGGACGGCTGGCCGATGTTGGCCAAGGAGGTCGCGACGAGCGTGCCTCCCCTGATGACGGTGGCCCCCGTGTAGTTGGAGACCCCGGCGAGGACCTGCGCGCCGCCGCCGTTCTTGACGACGACGATCTGCCCGGCCGTCTCGTTGAGGGTGCCGTAGAAGGTGGAGACGGCGCCGCTGTTGCCCAGGTTGAGCACGGTCAGCGCGGCATCCGAGTTGGTCACGACGCCGGCGCCGGCCAGCGCGCCGATGGTCAGGCGGTTGAGCGAGGCGCCCGTGTTCCAGCTGCTGGCGGGCACGCCCGCGCCGTTGAGGTCGAGCACCGCGTCCTGACGGAGCACGAAGTTCGAGGTGCCCGACATGGTGGCCGGGCCGGAGAACCTGAGGGTGCCCGCGTTGATCGCGGTCACGCCGGTGTAGGCGTTCGCGCCTGAGAGTACCAGGACGCCGTCCCCGGACTTGGTGAGGGAGCCCGAGATGGCGGAGCCGATGGTGAGCGTGTTGGCCGAGTTGGAGCCGCCCACGGTCACGATCACGTCCCCGCTGGAGGCCGCGATGGAGCCACCGGTGATGGTCGCCGCGCCGGTGGAGTTGTTGAAGAGGAGGCCGCCCGAGGTCAGCGTGAGGGCGCCGCCAAGGGTGAGGGTCTGGGCCCCAGCCAGCTTGAGCGAGTTGGCGGATTCGGCCCCGGCCACCGTGAGGTCGCCCGTGGAGAGATAGTTCTCGGTGCTGGAGAGGCCGGAACCGGCCAGCGGGGCGTAGGCGGAGAACGCGGAGAGGGTGGCTCCGGGGACGACCCAGTCGGTGCCCTTGAAGGTGGCGTAGCCGCCGAGGATTCCGTTCACGCCGGCAGGGACGGAGACGAAGCCGATCGTGGTGCCGGTCCCGGGGGCGAAGTCGACCGTGGCTCCCGCGGTGCGGGTGCCGAGCGAGGCGAAGGAGAGGGCGGCGGAACCCGAGGTGCCCGCCACGGCCTGGACACTGCCGTGGCCGGCGGTGAGCACAAGGGAACCGGCCAGCTCGGCGCTGACGGCGGAGGCCGCGCCTTCATAGCGCAGGACGCCGCCGGCCGCATTGGAGAAGGCGTGGGTGTTGAAGACCACGCTCGCAGCGTCGGGGAGCACGCTGACGTCCGTCGCGCCCTCCACGATCCGGAGGATGCCTTGGACGATGGTGGTGGTACCGGTGTAGGTGTTGTCGGTGGGGGGAGACAGGGCCCAGGTGCCCGTACCCAGCTTGACGATGCTGGTGGTGTTGGTGGCGCTGTTGTTGGGGATGACCGACGCGATGCTGTTGTTGCCGGCGTAGGTCCCGCCAAGCAGGAAAGCCTTGGCCGCCGCGCCGGAGGAGATGGCCCCCGTCACGACGAGCGGACCCGTGCCGCTCGAATAGAGACCGTATTGGGCGTAGGTGGTGCTCGCCTTGGCGCCGTAGAGGGCGAGGGCGATCGACAGGGTCTCGCCCGAGCCGGAGTAGATGACCGAGGCAGGCTGGTCGGAGGAGGTGCTGTTGCCCCCGATGCGCAGGGCGGTGGTGCTGCCCAAGGCGCCGAGGCCCGCGATCTCGAGGGTGCCGTTCCTGACGCTGGTGACACCCTTGAGACTGCCCGCGGTGCCCTGCAGCGTGACCTTGCCGTAGCCCTCCTTCTGGAAGCTGTGGGTCGCCGTGCCGGTCTGCGTGATGCTTCCCGTGACCAGGATGTCGCCGTTGCCGCGGAGGTAGAAATAGCGCGCGGTACCGTCCCCCTGGCCCCAAAGATTCCCGGCCAGGGTGAGGAGGCCGTTGCCGTCGTTGTTGATGCCGGAGTTGTTCGCCCCGCCACGGCCGATGAGTCCGTTGAGTCCGGTGAAGGTCGCGCCGTAGCCGCTGCGCGAGTTGAGGTAGAACCAGCTGTTGTTGCCGGCGGCGTAGAGGTCGCCGAAGACGATGTTCTGGCCGACCTCCACGCTGCCGGCGGCGTGGTCGACGAGGACGCGGCTGTTGACGTTGTCGCGGTTGTAGACGTCCTTGAAATCGAAGCCCGTCACGTCGTCGGTGCGGACCTCCAGGATGCCGTTCTGCAGGTCGACGGACTGCCTCGAGTTGTTGTAGCCGAGCGCGCCCGCGGAGTCGACGCGCACCGTGCCGGAGTCGATGCGGAAACCGGAGGTGAAGGAGTTGTTGGCGTTCTGGAGCCAGAGGGTCGTGGAATTGAGCAGGCCGGTCTTGATGATGCGGTCGGTGCTCAGGTCGTAGCCCGACATCTCGCCCTCGACGATGAAGTTGGAGCTGCCATAGAACACGGTGGCGCTGCCGGAGCCGATCCAGAGGTCGCCGGTGATGCGCATGTTGCCCGCGGCGGAGACCAGGTTCGTATAAGAACTGCCGCCCTGCGTGGTCACGCCACCGGAGAAGATGTTGTTGCCCGCGCTGACCACGGCGCCGGAGTTGTTGAAGGCGCCGGGACCGCGGCCGGCCGCGCTGACCTCGCGGCTGAAGTCGATGCCGGTGTAGCCGCCCTGAACGACCAACTGGCCGCCGGTGAAGCTCTGCCCACCGGTGCTCCCCCAGCCGAACACGCGCACAGGCGAGTCGCCGGTACCCAACTGGGCCACGTCGGTCACCACCAAGGAGCCGGCGCGGACGGAGATAGGGCCGGTGAAGTCGTTGGCCGAATTACGGAGCAGGAGCGTGCCGTTGCCGACCTTCATGAAGCCGGCGGTGCCGCTGAGCTGGACGTCGAGCGCCGCCCGAGAGCCCATGGCCACCGAGATGACGGGCTGGACCGAAGTGCCCGCCGGGGTGGCGAGGGTGATGGAGCCACCGGCGGCATCCACGACGACTTCGGGCGCGGAGAAATTCAACCCGCCGACGATGAAGTCGGCGCCCACCGTCACGGTATCGGAGGTGGTGCCGGCGAAATAGACCACGTCGCCCGAAGTGAATGCGCCGACGGCGACCGCATCGGTGCCGGCGACCCCGGAGGACCAGATCGCGTTGGTACCGTCCCAGATGCCCGATCCACCGACGCCCGCGGTCGTCCCATTGGCGTCCCAGTAGAAGTTGGCGGCGCGGGTGGCGGCGGGGGCGACGGAAAGCAACGCCGCGGCGGCCATCAGGGACGCTCGACGGATCAAGGGACGGGGCTTCTTGTTTCTCATTTAGATGGGTAGTAGTAGAGACACCGGGTGGTGACGCTTCTTTGGGGGATAAAAAAAGTTTGGGGGCTTTACCCCATAGGGCAACCCTTTTGACGACGAAAAAGTCACCTAACTATTATTTTTATGCATCGCCCCCAGGCGTACGTGCTGGGAATAACGCACGGATTTTTTAACAATAAATTAACTACTTAAGTTCTTTATCAGTCATTTGTATGAATAAATGACTGTAAACCTGCTATTAGAGGGTGCGCACGCTATCCGCTAGGAGTGCCATTCCGAGACCGACGATGCCGATCAAGGTCTCGGTCACGGTCCAGGTGCGGAGCGTCTGGGCGACGCTCAACCCGAGACACTCCTTCACCATCCAGAAACCGCTGTCGTTGAGATGCGAGAGGAACAGCGAGCCGCTGCCGATGGCGATCACCAGCAGCTCGGCGCTGGCGCCGGGAGAGGCGATGAGCGCGGGCGCCAGGAATCCCGAGGCGACGGTGATGGCCACGGTCGCGGAGCCGGTGGCCACGCGGATGAAGGCCGACACGAGCCAGCCGTAGACGAGCAGCGGCAGTCCGGCATCGGAGGCCAGCGTCGCGAGCTCGCGGTCGACCCCGGCCTCGCGCATCACGCGCGCGAACCCCCCTCCCCCGCCGACGAGCACGAGGGTCATGCCGATGCCCGCCACGCTCGCCTCCGAGAACTTGAGCAGCTCGGCGGCGCTTCTTCCGCAGCGAGAGCCGAAGGCCCACATGGCGAAGAGCACGGAGAGGAGCAGGGCCATCACGGGATGACCGACGAAGAGCAGCGCCCGGCCCCAGCCCGTCGACGCGGCGTCGGGGACGAAGGCGTTCTTCACCAAGACTTCGACGACCGTGCCGCCCAGTAGCAGGATGACCGGCAGCAGCACGGTGAAGAGGGTCAGCCCGAAGCCGGGCAATCTCTGCCCGACCCCCACGGAAGGGCTGTATTCAGGGGTCGGAACCTGGACGTGGCGGACGGCGATCCGGGCGAAAAGCGGCCCCGCCACGGCGGCCACGGGGATGCCGAGCACCAGCGCCCAGAGTATGACCAGGCCCATGTCGGCCTTGAGCGCCTCGATGGCCACGACGGGCCCGGGATGGGGCGGCATGAGGCCGTGCATCACGGATAGGAAGGAGAGCAGCGGCAGGACGAGGCGAAGGAACGGCTGGCCCGTCTCCTTCGCCAGAGTGATGACGATCGGGAGGATGAGCAGCAGCCCGACGGCGAACCAGGTGGTCATGCCGACGCAGAGCGCCAGGAGGATGATGCACAGCCCGATGCGCGAGGGCCCGAGCGTGCGGATGAAGGTGCGGGCGAGCACGCCGGCTCCGCCCGACTCCGCGAGCAGCTTGCCGAAGACGACGCCGAGCACGATGATCGAGCCCGTGCTACCCATGGTGCCCCCGAAGCCGTCCTGGAAGGCCTTGAGCACGGCCGTCATGCCCAGTCCGGGGGCTCCGGCGCCCGCCGCGACGACCGCCGCCCCCAGAGCCAGGGAGCTGATCAAAAGGGCGATGAAAGGGTTGAACTTGAGCCGCGTGACCAGCAGGACGAGCGCGGCAATGGCGAGCAGGGCGTACAGCATCAGGGTTTCGGCGGGGCGACCGTGGCACGAGTAGCACCCACGCTGATGCCTCCGTCAACCAGCAAGGTCTGCCCGGTCACATAACGGCTCTCCTCCGACGCCAGGAAAACCACGGGGCCGGCGAGGTCGCCCACGGCGCCCGGGCGCTTGAGGGGGATGCGGTCGCAGAGGTACTCGACCCACTCCTTCTGTTCGTAGAGGACGGCGTTCTGCGCGGTCTTGAACCAGCCCGGGGCGAGGCAGTTCACGGTCACGCCATGCCGGCCCCAGTCGTCCGCCAGGCTCATGGTGAGCTGCTTGACGCCGCCGCGGCTCGCGCCGTACGGGGCGAGCCCGGCGTAACCGGCGACGCAGGTGACGGAGCCGATGTTGATGATGCGTCCGTAGCCGCGGGCGATCATGCCGGGCGCCACGGCCTGGGCGGTGAAGAAGGTGCCGCGGAGGTTGGTGTCGAGGATGGTGTTCCAATCCTCCCACGAGACCTCGAGGGCGGGCTTGCGGATGTTACACCCGGCGTTGTTCACGAGGATGTCGATCCGGCCCATGAGACGTTCGACTTCGGCCACGCCCGCTTGGATGGAAGCGTGGTCGCGGACGTCGAGCGCGACGGCGCAGGTGCGTCGTCCGAGGGCCTCGATCTCCTTGCGGAAGGCGGCCAGCTTGGCGGCGTCGCGGCTCGACATGGCGATGTCGGCGCCGGCCTGCGCGAGGGCGCGCGCGAAGTGCTGGCCGAGGCCGCGGCTGGTGCCGGTGACGAAGGCGACCTTGCCGGTCAGATCGAAGAAAGGCTGGCTCATGACGTTCAGGAGCGGGGAGCCACGATGACCTTCATGACGCCGGGCGCGCCGGCATGCAGGCGGTCGAACCAGGCCGGGCCCTCCGCGAGCGGGATCACCGCGGAGATGATGCGGTCGACGCGGATGCGGCCGGAGGCGAGCAGACGGATGCACTCGGGATACTCGCCCGCGGAAGCGCAGGAGCCCTGCAGGCGGACCTGGCGCGTGACGACGGACTGGAGCGGCAGTTCGACCTTAGGCGAAAGGTTGCCGACGAGGGTGACCGTGCCGCCCTTGCGCACGCAGGCGACGGCGGACTGGACGGTGACGTTGACCCCGACGCACTCGAAGACGGCGTCGGCCCCCTGCCCTTTGGTGAGGCCTTTCACGAAGGCAGCGACGTCGCCCGAGGCGGGATTGAAGGCGTGCGAGGCGCCCAACTCCCTGGCCACGGCGAGGCGCGAGTCCTCGGTGTCGACCGCGATCACCTGCGAAAAACCGGCGATTTTGGCGGCTTGAAGGGTCAGCAGGCCGATCATCCCGGTGCCCACGACGACGGCGGTATCGCCCTCGGCGCAAGGGGTGAGGCGGACGGCATGCACGCCCACGGAGACGGCCTCGATCATGGCGGCCTCGTTGAAGCCGAGTTCGTCCGGGATGGGATAGAGGATGCGCTCGGGGACGGCGACGAGCTCGGCGAAGGCGCCGTGGCGACGGTAGTCGCCGCAGGAGACGCCGAGGACCTGGCGGTCGTCGCACAGGTTGACGTCGCCACGACGGCAATGGGCGCAGGTGCCGCAATAGACCGTGGAGTCGAAGGTCACGCGCTGTCCTGGCTTGAAGCGGGCGACGGCCGAGCCGACGGAGCGGATGACACCGGCGGCCTCATGGCCCATGACGAGCGGCGGGATGCGGCGCCCCGTCGAGCCGTCGTAGCCGTGGATGTCGGACCCGCAGATGCCGCAGGCGCGCACCTCGACCAGGACCTCGTCGGCCCCGCAGACGGGATCTGGCACGTCCGTGCAGGCCATCTTTTTGTATTCGGTGAGCAGCAGGGCTTTCACACGGCAGAGGAAGTTGTTTTTAGGTGAGGGGGCAAGGACGGGATGCCTCGTAATGTTTTGCCTCCCTGCCGGCCCCGGGCAGGATCGGTGCATCCCCATGAAGTCCCCGCTCATCCCCGCCCTTCTGCTCTCCCTCGCGTCTTCGGCCGCCGAAGGCCCCCGTCAGTCCATCGAGAAGCTGGACCCGGCGCTCGACGCCCTCCTCGCCAGCGACGCCAAGATCGAGACCATCTCGGACGGCGGCTACACCTGGTCCGAAGGCCCGGCCTGGTACAAGGGACGCGTCGTCTTCTCCGACGTCCCCAACAACGTCGCCTACCAGTGGAAGGAGGGCGACGCGATGGCCTCCGTCTTCCTGAAGCCCAGCGGCACCGACGAGGCTTCGCCGACTCAGGGCTCCAACGGCCTCGCGGTCGACGGCGAGGGCCGCCTGCTCCTATGCCAGCACGGTGCGCGCCGCGTCGCCCGCCTCGGCGGCGACGGCAAGTTCCTGCCGCTCGCGACGAAGAACCACGAGGGCGCCCGCTTCAACAGCCCCAACGACCTCTGCGTGGCCAGGGACGGCTCGGTCTACTTCACCGACCCGCCCTACGGTCTGCCCAAGGGTGAGAAGTCCGAGACGCAGTACCACGGGGTCTACAAGCTCGCGCCCGACGGCAAGGTCACCCTCGTGACGAAGGACCTCCAGTGGCCCAATGGCATCGCCCTGAGCATCGACCAGAAGTCCCTCTACCTCGCGGTCTCCGACGGCAAGAACCCGCGCGTCGCCACCTGCGCCCTGGATGGCTCCGGCCTCCGCGATGTCTTCCTGGCCGCGCAGCTCAAGGCGCAGGGACGCCCGGGAAGCTGCGACGGACTCAAGTTGGACGAACGAGGCAACATCTGGACGACCGGCCCCGGTGGCGTGCTCATCCTGTCTCCGGAGGGCAAGCACCTCGGCTCGCTGATGCTCGGCCAGCCTTCGGCGAATCTCGCCTGGGGCGACGACGGCCGCACGCTCTACGTCACGTCCAAGGACCGGCTCCTGCGCGTGCGGACGAAGGTCAAGGGCGCGGGCTACTGAGCCCGTCCCGCCGCTACTTCCGCTCGAGCCTGACGTAGTCCAGGCCGAACATGTTCCTGGGCGTGGCGGCGGGATTCGGGGCAAGGATCCTGATCTCGAGACGGTGCTCGCCGACGTCGAGTTCATGCCGGCCGCCGTTAAGCTCGCCGGTGGTGACGACCTCGGCGGGGTTGTAGAAGTCGTAGCCATCGACGCCGAGGGGCTTGCCGTCGAGGCGCAGCTCGAAAGTCCCGTAGTCATGGGCCTTGGTGCCGACGAACTTCACCTCGTAAGTCCCCTTGGCGGAGACCGGCAAGGCGAGCGTGAGGGTGTCGCCGACTTTGCCGCCGGTCCACCAGAGGTGGTCGTTGCCGCTCCAGCGGCTGGCCTTGAAGTTCGTCATCTTCTGGCCGCTGGTCTTGCCGCCGGTCACGGAGAGCACCTTCAGGGACTCGCCTTCGATGGCGCCTTCGAGCCGCCAGACGCCGGGACCGGTCGCCGGGAAACCGTCCGGGAACTGGAGGTAGGCCACGAGGTTGACCACCTGGTCCCTGGAGAGCGCATCGAGCAGCCCCTCGGGCATCAGCGAAATCGGCAGGACCTCGCGCTTCTCGACCTCGCCCTTGGCGATGGCGAACTTCACGCCGCCGGGTAGGGCCAGACGGAACGACTGCGCGTCCTCGAACTGGACGATGCCGCTCATCGTGGTCCCGCCCCGGAGCCTGAAGACGTTGAGCTGGTAGTCTTTGCCGATGACTCCGTTGGGGTTCAGCACGTTCTCGAGCAGGTAGTCGAGCTTCCCGATGTTCGAGCCGGCCAAGCCGGGCCCGACCTGGCTGCCGATGTAGCCGAAGGTGTGGCAGATGCCGCAGGTCGTCATGAAGATCTGCCGGCCGGCCGCGATGTCGCCCTTGCGCACGGCCTCAGGCTTCAGCATGGCCTCGAACTTCGCCTTGTTCTTCGCGAAATCGGCCTTGGCCGGGTTGACCACGCCGACGACGGCGGCGAGCTGCGCGTCGAGCGCCTGGTCGCCGAGCGACTTCAGCTGACGCACGACCAAGGGAGAAAGCAGCGCCTTGTCGGCCTTGCCGGCGGCGACTGCCGCGAGGAGCGCCTTGCCGCCTACGGCGTTGCTGGCCAGGGCGGCGACGGCGTCGTTGAGCTGCTCGGGCGTGAAGACCTTGAACCGGCTGATCAGGACGGCCGGCGAGCCGTCGTCCCCCACGGTGGCGAGGGCCTGGATGAGCGACCGCCGGAAGGCCGGGGTGGTCTTCTGGGCGAAGACCCTGTGGATCACCGGAGCGGCGCCTCGGTCGCGCGCCGCGACCAGCACGGCGAGCGCGCGCTGGCGCGCCGGCGGCGGCGCCTTCTCGTCAGCGAGGTGGCCGCGATAGAAAGCCCGGCTGGCTTCGTCGCCCGCCAGGGCGTCGAGTTCATTCAGGTTGGCGAGGAGGTCGGGCGGAGCTCCCTGACGGAGGCCGGCGACGAGTGAGGCCCAGCCTTCGGGAGCCACGAACGAGCCGGCCTGCCGGACGCCGTCGACCACGCGGCTGACCAGCGTCGCACGGCGGGCGGCATCGCTCTCGCGCAAGGCGATGGCGAGCACCTGGGAGCGGGCGCCGGCGTCGCTGGCGAGTCGGCGATAGATGAAGTCGGTCGTCTGCGGGTGGCGGCAGACGGCGGCCAGGGCGAGGCCGCGGGCGGCATCCGCGCCCACGAGGGGTTCGATCCCGTACCAGAGGAGCAGCGGGATGTTATGGTCCTTGGCGTCCTCGGCGATCGCGAGCAACGGTTCGGCGATGGCGGCGCGGCTTTCGAGCGGGAGGTACGACAGCGCCGAAGCGAGTTCCCGACGGACCACCGGAGAGGACTCGACCTTCGCGAGCCCGGCGAGGGCCGGCACGCCGGCCGTCCACTGCTGGGCGATCAGGCGCACGGCCCAGCCGCGCACGGAGGGATCGGCGTCCTTGAGCGCGCCGGCGAGGAGCGCATCGTCGAGGAGGTTCGACGACTGCAAGGTCCAGAGGGCCCGCAGACGGCGGATCGGATCGGCGGAACCCGCCAGCGCTTCGCGCAATTTCGCGCGGGCGGAGGCGGCCATCGGCGCCTGGCCGGAGAGATTGCGTTCGGCGAGCACCTTGCGCGCCTGCCGGACGAAGTATTCGTTGGCGTCGGCGAGGGCGATCTCGACGAGTTCGTCGTCGCGGATGCGGGCCAGGTCGGACGAACGGCTGGCCGGGCTGCCGAAGCTGACGCGGTAGATGCGGCCGTTGGTGCGATCCCAGATCTCCTGGGTGTTGTTGTGGCAGACCTGGACGTCGGACCAGTCGCTCACGTAAAGAGCCCCGTCGGGGCCGACCCTTTGCGACACCGGGATGAACGTGGCGTCGTTGCTGCGCAGGAAATCGTTGCCATGGCGGCCGGCGAAACCGCTGCCTTCGGGCACGACCTGGTCGGAGACGAGGCGATGGCCGTGGAGGTTGCCGAAGACGAGCATGCCGCGGTAGGCCTCGGGGAAGTTGTCGCCGTTGTAGATCGCTAGGCCGGAGTGGGCGTGGCCGCCGCCGACGGCGTCGGTGCTCTCGGGGACCTTGAGGGCGTCGGGACGATGGATCTTCGCACCGGCGTAGTGGGCGTGGTCGGCGATGGTCTTGATGTCGTCGTAGGTGAAGGGGTTGAAGTGCTGGCCGGCCTGCCGCTGGTAACGCGCGCCGGGCAGGATATGGTAGAGGTGCGGGATGACGCAGGCCGTGTTGAAGAACTCGCCGCGGGCGTCGTAGTCGAGCCCCCAGGGATTGCTGGTGCCTTCGGCGAAGACCTCGAAGACGTGGCGGGTCGGATGATAGCGCCAGACGCCGGCGTTGATCCTCTTGCGCTCGGCGTCGGGCGCGCCCGGCTTGCCGACCACGGAGTGCGTGAACACGCCATGATTGCCGTAGAGCCAGCCGTCCGGCCCCCAGACGAAGCTGTTGAGCGTCTCGTGCGTGTCGTGGAAACCCCAGCCGTCGAGCAGTACGACCGGCTTGCCGGCCTTGTCGGCGGCGTCCTTCGGGATGAAGAGAAACTCCGGCGCCGCGCCCACCCAGACCCCGCCATGACCGACCTCGATGCCGGAGACGAGGTTCAGCCCTTCCATGAACACCGTGACTTTGGCGAAGGAGCCGTCCTGCTTCACGTCCTCGAGGATCAGGATGCGGTCGGCGCCCTGCCCGTCCGGACGCTTCTTCGGGTACGCCATGCCCTCGACGACCCAGAGTCGGCCGCGCTCGTCGAAGCACATCGCGATCGGCTGGACCACCTTGGGCTCGGCCGCGACGAGCGAGACCTGGAACCCGGGCGGCAGGGACATCGTCCGCATCGCGTCGGCCGGAGCCTGGCCGGTCTTGTAGGCGCCGGGCGGCACACGCTCCGAAGGGCCGGGAGGCAGGGCCGACAAGGTGGTGCAGGCGGAGAGAAGCAGGGATGCGAGGAGCCGCATGATGGGGTGCGGTAGCATTAGGTCAGACAGGTGTTTTAGGAAGCCGAAACCAAGGCACGCTTAGGCCCCCGCCGAATCGCGCCCTCCTTTCAGATTGGCAACACGGCCCGACGCGGCACAAAGGAAAGGGCACCCCATGGACACCCCCGCTCCCGTCGGCCGCGACGCCATCCTGGACAAACTGCGCCAGACCCAGCCTTGGCTCCGGTTCATGGGCATCCTGACGATGATCACCGCGGTGCTCATGCTCCTCGCGGGAGGCGGCGTCGCGCTCGTCGGCGCGCTCTCCGCGATCGGGGCCGTCGAGGCCAAGGCCGGACTGATGCTGGCGGCGGGGCTGCTCTACGCCGTCCTTTCCCTGGTCTATCTTTTCCCCGCCCTTCACCTGCTGAGAAGCGCCCGGGCCATCCGCGGCCTCCAGACCGGGTCCGACGACGCGGCCGTGGCCGAGGCGCTCGAGGGCCAGAGGCGGTTCTGGAAATACATCGGCGTCGTCGCGATCGTCTTCATCGTGCTCTACGTCCTGGCGATCCTTCTGGCGGTCGCCCTGCCCGTCCTGGCCGCCCTCCAAAAAGCCGCCCAGCCGGCCGGTTGAACTTCCCATGAAAATGCTGAAATCCCAAATCGCCCTCCTCACCACGCTGGCCGCCGCCCTGGCCGGATGCGCCTCCGCGAACGCGGCCGCCGAGGGAGCCGCCCCCGAAGTGCGCCTCGTCAACGACAAGCAGAAGAAGCAGGTCGACGTCCTCGTCGACGGCAAGCCCTTCACCTCCTACCTCTACTGGGCCGACCAGAAGAAGCCCCTGCTCTCCCCCCTGCGCACCGCCAAAGGCACCATCTTCACCCGCGGCTTCCCGCTTGAGAAGATCGCCGGCGAGCGTACCGATCACCCGCACCATATCTCGTCGTGGTTCAACTACGGCAACGTGAACGGATCCGACTTCTGGAACTCGCCGCCGGAAGGGTTCTCCCGCGAGAGCAAGACGCCCTACGGCCGCGTGAAGCACGGCGGGATCAAGTCCGTGAAGAGCGGCGCCGGGGAAGGTTCGCTGCAGGCCAGCTCCGACTGGATCCTGGCGGACGGCACCAAGGTCCTCCAGCAGGACGAGACGCTGATCTTCCGCGCCCGAGGCGACGTGCGCGTCATCGACCGCATCATCACCCTGACCGCGCAGAAGCAGGACGCCGTCTTCAAGGACTCCAAGGAGGGCGCCATCGCCATCCGCGTGACCCGCGCGCTCGAGGAGCCCTCGACCAAGCCCGAGATCTTCACCGACGACTCCGGCAAGCCCACCGCCGTGCCCGTGCTCAACAACGACGGCGTGAACGGCGTGTACCTGAGCAGCGAGGGCAAGGTCGGCGAGAAGGAGGCCTGGAGCACCCGCGCCAAGTGGATGACCCTCTCCGGCAACGTGCGCGGCGAGGACATGGCCGTGGGCATCTTCGACCACCCGAAGAACGCCACCTACCCCACCTACTGGCACTGCCGCGGCTACGGACTCTTCGCCGCGAACCCCTTCGGCGCGAAGGAGTTCACCAAGGGCAAGACCGAGCTGAACTTCACCATCCCCGCGGGCAAGTCCGAGACCTTCCGCTTCCGCATCCTCATCAACAGCGGCAAGCTGACCGCCGCCGAGACCGAGGCCGAATACCAGCGATTCCTGAAAGAGGTGCAGTGAGCGCCCCGGGGCAGGAATGAAAAGGGCCGCAAGGCCCTTCTTTTTTGGCCCGTGGCCCGGTTCCCCGGCGCGGACGTTCCAGTCCGAGTCTCGACATCCCGCCCCTCCTCCCCGAAAAGAATCCAGCCCCATGAGAATCACCTCGCTCGCCCTGCTGGCGGTCGCGGCCGCCGTCGCCACGGCCGCCCCCCGTAAGCCGAACATCGTCTTCATCCTCAGCGACGACCTCGCCCAAGGCGACGTCGGCTGCTATGGGCAGAAGCTCATCCGGACGCCCAACCTCGACCGCATGGCTAGGGAGGGCACCCGCTTCACGCAGGCCTACTGCGGGACCTCGGTGTGCGCGCCGAGCCGGACCTCGCTCATGCTCGGCCAGCACACCGGCCACAGCCCCGTGCGTGCCAACCGTGAGATCAAGCCGGAGGGCCAGCTCCCCCTGCCGGCCGGCACGATCACGGTGGCCAAGATCCTCAAGGAGAACGGCTATGCGACGGCCTGCATGGGCAAATGGGGCATGGGCATGTTCGACACCACCGGCAGTCCGCTGAAGAACGGCTTCGACCACTTCTTCGGCTATAACTGCCAGCGCCACGCGCACAGTTATTTCCCGAGCTACCTGTACCGCGACGACCAACGCTTCGAGCTGCCGGGCAACGGCGGCAAGGGCAAAGGAAAGACCTATGCGCAGGAGCTCATCCAGCAGGACGTCGAGCGCTGGGTGCGCGCGCAGAAGGATCGCCCCTTCTTCCTGTTCTACGCGGTCACCCTGCCGCACGGGACGCACGAGATCGACGACCTCGGCGTCTACAAGGACAAGCCCTGGACGGCCATGCAGAAGGCCTATGCGGCCCAGGTCACCCGGCTTGACGCCGACATCGGACGGCTGCTCGGACTGCTCAAGGAGCTGGGCGTCGACGACGACACCCTGGTGATCACGGCCGGCGACAACGGTTCCTCGTTCGCGCCCGGCTCCGAGATCGGAAAGCTCTTCGACCAGGCCTCCAACGGGTTGCGTGGCTTCAAGCGGGGCCTTTACGAAGGCGCCCTTCGCCAAGCCGCCATCGCCCGCTGGCCGGGCAAGATCCCGGCCGGACGGGTCAGCGAAGAGCCTTGGGCCTTCTGGGATTTCCTGCCCACTTCCGTGGAACTCGCCGGAGCCCAGGCGCCCTCCGGGCTCAGGACCGACGGCGTCTCGCTGGTGTCCTTCCTCCAAGGAGGCGCCGCGCCGAAACGCGAATACTTCTACTGGGAACTGCACGAAGGCCCGAGCCTCCAGGCCGCCCGCTGGGGCGACTGGAAGGCCGTACGCAACGGACCGGCCGCCAAGGTCGAGATCTACGACCTCAAGGCCGACGCGGCGGAAAAGAACGACCTCGCCGCCGCCCGGCCGGAACTCGTCGAGAAGGCTCTCGCCATCTTCAAGGACGCGCACGTCGACGACCCCAACTGGCCCATGCGCGGCCAGAAGGCCGGGGGCGCCGCCAAGAAGACCAAGAAGTGAGGCTCGCGACCCCGTGAAGACCCGCAAGCTCGGCGACACGCCCCTCCGACTCACGCCCGTCGGCCTCGGCACCTGGGCGATCGGCGGCGGCGGCTGGAAGTTCGGCTGGGGCGAGCAGTCCGACGCCGACTCGATCCGGACCGTCCACGAGGCCGTCGACGCCGGCATCAACTGGATCGACACCGCCGCGGTGTACGGCCTCGGGCGCTCCGAGGAAGTCGTCGGCCGCGCGCTCAAGGAAATGAAGGAGAAGCCGATCGTCTCGACGAAGTGCGAGCGCTGCTGGGAGCCCGACGGCACCATCGTGCCGCGCCTGAAGCGCGCGAGCATCAGGCAGGAGTGCGAGGACAGCCTGCGCCGCCTGCAGGTCGACGTCATGGACATGTACCAGATCCACTGGCCGCAGCCGGACGAGGACATCGAGGAGGGGTGGTCCGCCGTCGCCGAGCTGGTGAAGGAAGGCAAGGTCCGCCACGCCGGAGTCAGCAACTTCAGCGTGGCCCAGCTGAGACGCATCCAGCCCATCCATCCCGTCGCCTTCCTCCAGCCTCCCTACAGCATGCTCAACCGCGGCATCGAGGACGGCCTGCTGGCGTTCTGCGAGGAGCATCGGATCGGCATCATCTCCTACAGCCCGATGCAGAAGGGCCTGCTCACCGGCAAGGTCACCCGCGCATGGGCGGCCGCGCTGCCGGCCGACGACCACCGACGCGCCGACCCGCAGTTCGGCGAGCCGCTCCTCTCCAGGAACATCGCGCTCAACGAAGGCCTCTCGCGCATCGCGGCCCGGCTCGGCGTGAACGTCGGCGAGGTCGCGATCGCCTGGGTCCTGCGCCAGCCCGCCGTCACCTCCGCGATCGTCGGCGCCCGCCGGCCGGGGCAGCTCGCCGCCACCGTCGGCGGGGGCTCGCTCGAACTGGACGCGGCCACGCTCGAGGAGATCGAGGGCCTGCTGCGGGCGCGGGGCTGAAGTCGCGCTTGCGGCGGCGCGGCGGCGCGACAGCCTGCTGGCATGAACCCCGCCCTGAAGCTAGCCCTGCTCCTCGCCCTCGCGCTGGCCGCGCCGTTGGTCGCAGAGACGAAGAATCCGCCCGCCAAGAAGGAGGCGAAGACCACCGCCGTGAAGCGGGCGGCCAAGAAGGCCAGTCCCGCCATGGAGCCCGTGCAGGACGTGGCCGGACTCCCGCGGGTGCTGCTCATCGGCGACTCGATCTCGATCGGCTACACCCTGCCCGTCCGCAAAGCGCTCGAGGGCAAGGCGAACGTCCACCGCATCCCCACCAACGGCGGCCCGACGAAGAACGGCACCGCCAACCTGGCCAAATGGCTGGGTACGTCCAAGTGGGACGTCATCCACTTCAACTTCGGGCTGCACGACCTGCGTCACATGGAGGACGGGAAGCGGCAGGTGGAGCCCGCCGACTACGAGGCGAACCTGCGCACGATCGTGGCCGCGCTCAAGAAGACCGGAGCCAAGGTGGTCTTCGCGACCACCACGCCCGTGCCCGAAGGCAAGCTGTCTCCGCCGCGAACCTTCGGAGACGTCGCCATCTACAACGGCATCGCCCGCAAGGTCATGGAGGAGAACGGCGTGGCCGTGAACGACCTCAACGCCGCGATCACCCCCACCCTCAAGCAGCACCAGAACCCGAACGACGTGCACTTCAACGCCGCGGGCTCCGAGTCGCTCGGCCAGACCGTCGCCAAGGCCGTGCTGGGCGCGCTGGGGAAGTGACGGCCCCGGGGCGAAGCCCCGCCCCGACCGGTTAGACGACCCGCCCCCGGGCCGAGGGCCGGGTGCGCTAAAAGACGGGTCCTGACGATCCGCGGGCAAGCCTGCCGGCCACGCACATTCCCCTTGGCAGGCAAAGCAATCGGGGCAGAAAAAGACCCACCCCTTTCCCGCCAAGCCGACCGCCGCGGCAAACCCTCCCCTTACCTCCCGAAAATCATGCATAAACTGCTCTCGCTCCTGCTGGCCTTCGCCGCCTTCGCGGCCCTGCCGGCCCAGAACCTCCAGCTCCAGAAAGGTGACCACATCGCCTTCGTCGGAGGCGGCCTGGCCGACCGCCAGCAGCACCACGGAAACTTCGAGGCCCTGATCCACCAGGCCCACCCCGACCACCAGCTGGTCATCCGCAACCTCGGCTTCTCCGGCGACGAACTGGGCGTGCCCGCCCACCGCTCGGACGAAGTCCCGACGCTCGAATACTTCCTGGACATGAAACCCGGCCCGGTGACGACCAAAGTCGGCAAGACCGACGTCACCTACCATGCCGGCGCGCACTTCCACGCCAACGTCATCTTCGCCTACTGGGGCTTCAACGAGTCCTTCAAGGGGGCGGAAGGCCTGGACGCCTTCCGCGCCAACCTCGCCGCCTGGCTCAAGAAGCACGGCGAGGCCGACTACGGCCAGGGCAAGCCCCGCATCGTGCTCTTCTCCCCGATCGCCAACGAGGACATGAAGTCCCGCTTCTTCGACCCCAAGGTGACCGCGCGCAACAACGCCAACCTCGCCCTCTACGTGAAGGCCATGGCGGAAGTCGCCAAGACCGCCGGCGTCCCGTTCGTCGACCTCTTCACCCCTTCGCAGGAGCTGTTCGCCAAGTCTTCCGTCCGCCTCACCGTCAACGGCATCCACGTGAACGCCGACGGCGACCGCGCCCTCGCGCCCGTGCAGTTCAAAGGCGTCTTCGGCAAGGCCGCGCCCTCCGTGAACGAGAAGGTGCGCGCAGCCGTGAACGACAAGGCGACCGAATGGCACCACCGCTACCGCACCGTCGACCAGTTCAACATCTACGGCGGCCGTTCGCGCATCAAGTACGAGGGCGTCGACAACGCGACCGTCATCGGCCGCGAGCTGGCGAACCGCGACATCAAGACCGCGAACCGCGACAAGGCCGCCTGGGCCGCCGCCCAGGGCAAGGCCTTCAAGTTGAGCGACGACAACCTCCTGCCCGACGTCTCCGTGCCGCCGAACCGCAAGGAGCCCGTGCCCTACCTACCCGGCCCCGAGACCCTCCCGCACCTCGGGTCCCCGGACGGCACCAAGGTCGAGTTCATCGCCGACGAGACCACCGTGCCGGAGCTGATCAATCCGGTGCAGATGAACTTCGACAACAAGGGCCGCCTCTGGATCGCCTGCTGGCCCAACTACCCCGAGACCAATCCCAAGACCAAGGTCTTCGACAAGCTCCTCGTCCTCGACCTCGATCCCGCCACCGGCAAAGTCGTGAAGTCCTCCGTCTTCCTCGACGGCCTGAACTGCCCCACCGGCTTCCAGTTCTACAAGGACGGCGTCATCCTCATCCAGTCGCCCGACATCTGGTATGTCCGCGACACTGACGGCGACGGCAAGGCCGACTGGAAGGAACGCCTGCTCACCGGCATGGACGCGGCCGACTCGCACCACGAGACCAACTCCATCTGCTACGAGCCGGGTGGCGCGATCTACCTCTCCGACGGCGTCTTCCACCGCTCCCAGGTCGAGACCGACCGCGGCGTGATGCGCAACGTCAACGGCGCGATCTACCGCTTCGAGCCCCAGACCGGGAAGCTCTACCGCCACGCTCCTTACAACTTCGCCAATCCACACGGCCGCGTGTTCGACTACTGGGGCAACGACCTGATCACCGACGCCACCGGCAACGCCAACTACTTCGGGCCCGGCTTCAGCGGCCACCTCGACAGCGGCTCCCACCCGGGCTACTTCCAATTCTGGAACCGCCCCTCCCGTCCCTGCCCGGGCACGACCATCCTGAGCAGCCGTCACTTCCCCGACGACTGGCAGGGCGACTTCTTGAACGCCAACGTCATCACCTACCAGGGCGTCTTCCGCGCGAAGCTGGAGGAGGACGGCGCCGGCATCAAGGGCACGACCCTCGAGCCCGGCTTCCTGTACGCCAAGGACATCAAGACCCACCCGAACTTCCGCCCCTCCGGCATGGCCGTGGCCCCCGACGGCTCCATCTACGTCATGGACTGGTCCCAGATGCTCATCGGGCACCTGCAGCACCACCTGCGCGACCCCAACCGCGACCACCAGCACGGTCGCCTGTACCGCGTGACCTATCCGTCCCGCCCGCTGCTCAAGCCGAAGAAGATCGACGGCGAGCCGGTCGAGGCCCTGCTCGAGCTGCTCAAGGAGCACGAGGACAACGTGCGCCAGCGCGCCAAGGTCGAGCTGCACAAGCATGACTCCGACAAGGTCGTCGCCGCCGTCCAGAAGTGGGTGAAGCAGTTCGATCCGGCCAAGGCCGAGGACGCCCACCACATCCTCGAGGCGCTCTGGGTCCACCAGTGGCACGACGTCGTGAACCTCGACCTAATCCGCACACTGCTCAAGTCGCCCGCCCATCAGGCGCGCGCCCAGGCCCTCCGCGTCGTCTGCTACCAGCGCGATCGCATCCCCGAGGCCCTGGCCTTCGCCACCGCCGCCGTCGAGGATCCGCACCCCCGCGTGCGCCTCGAGGCCGTGCGCACCTTGAGCTTCTTCAAGGGAGCCGACGTGAAGCCGGCGGTCACCGCGGCGATGAAGCTGAAGGACGACAAGGACCGCTTCATCAACTACTGCCTGCGCCAGACCGTGAAGCAGCTGATCTCCCTCCCCGAGGGCAAGGGCCTGGTCGACCCCAAGGACCTCGTCCCGCCGAAGGAGGTCTCCTACGGCCCCTCCGACCGCCGACTGTCCAAGGAGGACAAGAGGCTCTACGACCTCGGCAAGGAGGTCTACTTCCGCGAGGCGCACTGCGTGACCTGCCACCAGCCCGACGGCAAGGGCGCCGAGATGCCCGGCAAGCCGGGCGTGGGGGCGTACCCTTCCCTCGTGAAGAGCGCCTGGCTCCAGGGCGACCCGGACCGCGTCATCAAGATCGTCCTCAACGGACTCTACGGCCCCATGAAGCATGACGGTCGCACCTTCGGCGACATGGCCGCCGGCCAGCCCGTCATGACCCCCCTCGGCCAGCTCCTCAAGGACAACGAGGTCGCCGCCGTCATCACCTACGTGCGCCAGTCCTGGGGAAACAACCTGCCCCCGGTGAAGGCCGCCGACGTCAAGCGCATCCGTGACGCGACCAAGTCCAAGACCGACATGTACGTCGCGGAGGAGGTGCTCAAGGCGCACCCGCTTTCGGAGCCCGCCGCGAAGGGCAAGAAGAAGAAGTAAGCCGGGCTCGGACGCCTTCCGGGCGCGCCGCGAGGCGCGCCCTTTTTATTCACATCGCGCGCGATGACGCGACGTCCGCTTGCGTGACCCGCGGCCGAGGGCAGGATGACGGCGATGAGACCCGCACTCTGGCAGGCCGTCGCCGAAAGGCTCAAGGCGCTCCGTCCTACGGCCCGGCTGGTGGCCACCGATCATTTCAACGCCCGCGTCACGCTCCCCGGGTCCACCGCACGCCTCCGCCTCTTCTACCAGCCGCGCGAGGGCGAGGTGCCCGGCGAGGCGCGCGTCTGGCTGACCTTCGACGGGGAGCGCGAGCTCGACGTCGTCGCGGAGTACATCGAGCGCAAGGAGCGCCTGGCCGAGAGCGCACCGCACCCGCTGCACTTCAGCCAGCGGCTCGATCCGGACGACCCCGGGGGCGTCGGCGACGCCACCCTGGGCTTCCAGACCGGCGTGGTGACCTGGCACGGCGACGAGCTGATCGGACGCTTCGCGGACTACTACGCCGAGGGGGCGGACGCCCTCCTCAGCCTGCATTCCGAGCTGACCCGCAAGGCCGGCTGAAGGGCCGGGACGGGGGTTAATCCTTCCCATCCGGGGCGGGAGGGGCTTTAAATCGCCCTTCTCCGGCCCGTCCATGACCTCCGCCCAAGTCCGCCAGTCATTCCTCGATTTCTTCAGGTCGAAGCAGCACGCGATCGTCGCCTCCTCGAGCCTGATGCCGGACTCGCCGAACCTGCTGTTCACCAACGCCGGGATGAACCAGTTCGTCCCGATCTTCCTGGGTCAGACGAAGTGCCCGTACACGCCGGGCCGGGCCGCCGACACCCAGAAATGCATCCGCGCGGGCGGCAAGCACAACGACCTGGAGGACGTCGGCCTGGACACTTACCACCACACCTTCTTCGAGATGCTCGGCAACTGGTCCTTCGGGGACTACTTCAAGCGCGAGGCCGTCGACTTCGCCTGGGAGCTGGTGACCGAGGTCTGGAAGTTCCCCAAGCACCGCCTGTACGCCACGGTCTACAGGCCCGACCAAACCAAGGGCGACCCCTCCGAGTTCGACCAGGAGGCGTGGGACGTCTGGGCCGAGAAGTTCCGGGCCGCCGGCCTCGACCCGGCCGTGCACATCGTCGACGGCAACAAGAAGGACAACTTCTGGATGATGGGCGAGACCGGCCCCTGCGGTCCCTGCACGGAGCTGCACGTCGACCTCACGCCCGACGGCGACACGAAGGGCGCGCTGGTCAACGCCGGCGACGCCCGCTGCATGGAGATCTGGAACCTCGTCTTCATCCAGTTCAACGCCAACCCCGACGGCACCTTCACGCCCCTGCCCGCCCGCCATGTCGACACCGGCATGGGCTTCGAGCGCGTCGCGGGCATCATGCAGTGCACCAAGGGCTTCAAAGACTTCTCCGGCATCATCTCCAACTACGAGAGCGACGTCTTCTCGCCCCTCTTCCGCCGCCTCGAGGGGCTTTCGGGCAAGAAGTACGGCTCCACCCTGCCCGCCCCCGGGTCGACCGGCGCCACGCAGCAGGAGAAGGACGACGTGGCCTTCCGCGTCATCGCCGACCACATCCGCACGCTGTCCTTCGCCATCGCGGACGGCATCCAGCCCGGCAACTCAGACCGCAACTACGTCCTGCGCCGCATCCTGCGCCGTGCGGTCCGCTACGGCCGTACGCTCGGACTGAAGAACGGCTTCTTCCACCAGCTGGTGGGCGTGCTCGCCGACTCGATGGGCGACGTCTTCCCCGAGATCCGCACCCGCCGCGCTGTGGTGGCCGACGTGATCCGCCTCGAGGAGGAATCCTTCAACCGCACCTTGGACAAGGGCATCGCGCTCTTCGAGGAGGAGGCGTCGAAGCTGAAGACGGGCGGCGCCATCTCCGGAGCCGTGGCCTTCCGCCTCTACGACGAGCAGGGCTTCCCGCTCGACCTGACCCAGCTCATGGCCCGTGAACGCGGGCTGACCGTCGACGTCGCCGGATTCGAGAAGCGGATGGAGGAGCAGCGCGCCCGCGCGCGCGCCGCGCAGAAAAAGGAGGTCATCACCCTTTCCGACGTGGGCTCCGAGCACCCGACGGCATTCGTCGGACACGACGCGCTCTCGACGCAGGCCAAGGTCGTCCAGGTCGCCAAGGTCAAGGACCGCACGGCCGTCATCCTGGACCGCTCCCCCTGCTACGCGGAGATGGGCGGCCAGGTGGGCGACACCGCGGCGATCTCCCTCGGCGGCCGCCAGTGGCGCGTCACGGACACCCAGAAGTCCGGCCAGACCTGGCTGCACTTCGTCGAGGGCGACGACGCCCCGGAGACGGGCGCCACGGTCGAGGTGTCGGTGGACCGCGCAAGACGCGACGCCATCCAGCGCCACCACACGGCCACCCACGTCCTGCACTGGGCGCTGCACGAGGTCGTCTCCAAGGAGGCCTCGCAGAAGGGCTCGGCGGTCGACCCGTCCAAGCTCACCTTCGACTTCAACGGCCACGCGCTCACGCCCGGCCAGGTGGCCGACGTCGAGCGTCTGGTCAACGAGCGCGTGCTCGCAAACGAACCGGTGACCTGGACGGAGGTGCCCTACGCCTCCGTGAAGGGCCGCCCGGACGTCATGCAGTTCTTCGGCGACAAGTACGGCGACGCCGTGCGGGTCGTCCAGGTGGGCGGCAAGGCCGACGCGCTGGACGGCTGGTCGATGGAGCTCTGCGCGGGCACGCACGTCCGTCGCACGGGCGAGATCGGGCTCTTCCGCATCACCGGCGAGAACGCCATCGCGGCCGGCGTGCGCCGCATCGAGGCCCTCGCCGGACTTGCCGCCTACGAGCGAGCCCACGCCGACGCCGAGCTGCTGAAATCCCTCTCCGCGGCGACCAACACGCCCGTGGTCGACCTACTGAAACGCCTCGAACAGGTGATGGAGCAGTCCGCGGCGCTCGAGAAGCGCCTCAAGGCCTACCGTGACCGCGAGGCCTCGCAGCTGGCCGACGCCCTCGCCGCGAAGGCGACCGAGCGCGGCGGGCTCAAGTATGTCGTCGCCCAGGCCCCTGGCCTGGAGTCGCCCAACGAACTCCGCGAACTCGGCGCCAAGGTCGCCGGCAAGGTCGGACCCGCCGCGGTCGTGGTGCTGGCCGCCGCCTTCGGCGACAAGGCCTCGCTCGTGGCCAACTGCGGCGCCGACGCCGTGAAGGCGGGGAAGTCCGCGGGGAAGATCGTCTCCGAAGCCTGCGCCCGCATGGGCGGCAAGGGCGGCGGCAAGCCCGACGCCGCGATGGGCGGAGGCTCCGACGTGTCGAAGCTCGCGGAGGCCCTGGAGGCCGCCGAAAAGGCCTGACCGACCCCGGCGGGCCCGCCTTGGCCTTGCCCTCCCCGCCCGGGACGGCAAGCATGACCCAATGGCCATCCGCCGCCTGGCACTCGTCGTCAACCGCTCCAAGCCCGGGGCGGAGGACATCGTGCAGGCCGTGCGCTCCGCCGCGCAGGCCGCCGGGGTGACCCTGGAGGTGGCCTCGGGCTGGCCCATCGACCGCGCCGTCATCCGCGGGGCCGACGCCTGCGTGGTCGTGGGCGGCGACGGCACGTTCCTGGGCGTGGCCGAGGCCGCGGCCCTCGAGGGCGTGCCGCTCTTCGGCATCAACCGCGGCAAGCTCGGCTTCCTCGCGGCGTATCCCGGGGAGGACGTGGCCGCCACGGTGCGCTCCGTGCTCCGCGGAGACTGCCGCAGGGAGGAGCGCGCGCTGCTGGAAGTGCGCTTCGCCGACGGCTCCTTCGCCCTGGCGCTGAACGACGTGGTCCTCAAGACCTGCGAGGCCTTCCGGATGGGCAGGTTCTCCGTGCGTGCGGACGGCGCGCCGGTGAACGAATACCGCGCCGATGGCCTGATCCTCGCCACCCCGACGGGAACCTCCGCCTATAGCCTCGCCGCCGGCGGACCGCTGGTGGATCCGGCCGCCGCGGTCATCGCCCTCACGCCCATCTGCCCGCACACGATGTCCAACCGCTCCGTCGTCTTCGACGGCGAGACCGAACTGGAGGTGCGCAGCGAGGACGTGGCCCAGCTCGGGATATCGGTCGACGGACGCCCCACGCTCGAAGCCGCCGGCCGGCTCCCCTTGGTCGTGCGGACGGCGAAGGTGCGCCTCGGCCTCCTGAGGCCGACGGACCTCTCCCACTTCGACGTCCTGCGCAGCAAGCTCAGGTGGAGCTGAGGCGGAGAGGCGGCCGGGGCCGCCGGCCACCCCGGCCCTTGACCTCCCCGCCTCCCGCCCCTTCATCGGCTGACCGATGCTGACCATCGCGAACGTCTCGAAGTCCTACGGCCCCCGCACGCTTTTCGCGGAGGTGTCACTGAACATCGCGCGCACGGACCGTCTGGGGCTCGTCGGGGCGAACGGCGCGGGCAAGTCGACGCTCTTCAACATCATCCTCGGCAAGGACCAGCCTGACGAAGGCCTGATCGAATGGGAACGCGGCGCGGACTTCGGCTTCCTGCCTCAGGAGAGCGCGCCCGTCGGCGACGAGACCATCCTGCAGATCGCTACGAGCGGCGGCAAGCTGGAGCCCGAGAACGACGACGACTGGGACATCGACTACACGCTGGAGCCGCGGGCGAAGAAGATTCTCGCCGGACTCGGCTTCCGGGAGAGCGACCACCTCAAGCCCGCCAAGACCTTCTCCGGCGGCTGGGTGATGCGCGCCCACCTGGCCCGGCTGCTCGTGAGCGAGCCGACCCTGCTCCTGCTCGACGAGCCGACCAACCACCTCGACCTGGAAGCCCTGCTCTGGTTCCAGGACTACCTCACGCGCTACCCGGGCGGGCTCGTCGTCATCTCGCACGACCGCGCCTTCCTCAACGCCCTCTGCACCGGCATGATCGAGCTGCGCGGCCAGCGCCTGCACGAATACACCGGCAACTACGACGACTTCCTCGTGGAACGGGACGCCCGCAAGGAACGCCAACAGGCGCTCTTCAAGAACCAGCAGCGCGAGATCGCCCACCTGCAGACCTTCGTGGACCGCTTCGGGGCCAAGGCTTCGATGGCCTCGCGCGCCAAGTCGAAGGAGAAGCAGATCGCCCGCCTCGAGGAGGTCGCGATCGACGAACCTGAGGACGACCTGAAGAAGATCCAGTTCCGCTTCCCGCAGCCGCCGCGCTCCGGACTCAAGGTCATGAAGCTCGCGGGCGTCCGGCAGGCCTACGGCGAGCACGTGGTCTATGAGGACCTGAACTACGAGTGCGAGCGCGGCCAGCGCACGGTGCTCGTCGGGCCCAACGGCGCGGGCAAATCCACCCTGCTCAAGATCCTGGCGGGCGTGGTACCCATCAACGGCGGCTCGCGGGAGGAGGGCGGCAACGTCATCACCGGCTACTTCTCCCAGAACCGCGTCGACAACCTCAACCCGAAGCTGACGGTGCTGGAGAACGTGATGGAGCTCCGGACCAACGAGAACGGGCTCACCGAGCAGCAGGCCCGCGGCATGCTGGGCGCGTTCCTCTTCCGCAAGGACGACGTGCACAAGAAGGTCGCCGTGCTCTCGGGCGGCGAGAAGTCGCGCCTCGCACTGGTGAAGCTGCTGGTGAACCCGCCAAACTTCCTGCTGATGGACGAGCCGACGACCCACCTCGACATCGCCTCCATCGACGCGCTGATCACGGCGCTGCAGGGCTACGAGGGCACGCTGCTGTTCGTCAGCCACGACGTGCACTTCATCCGCCAGGTCGCCAAGACGGTCCTGCACGTGCATTCAGGCCGACTGACGCCCTACGCGGGCGACTACGGCTACTACCTCGAGAAGTCCAAGGCGGGCAACGAACGCGCCGCCCTGACCGCGGGCTTCACGGACGGCCGGCCCAGGCAGGCGGAGGAGAAGAAGCCGGAGAAAGCCAAGGCGGCCGCCAAGCCCTCGGCAGCGGAACTTCGCAAGCTGAAGTCGGAGGTCGCGAAACTGGAGCAGCAGATTGCCGACCTGGAGGCGAAGCAGGCCGCACTGACCGCCGAACTCGCCGATCCCGCCACCTACGCCGGGGGAGCCGTCGTGCAGCGCCTGAACGCCGAACTGAGGTCAGGGGCCGAAGCCCTGCAGGCGGCGAACATCGCCTGGGAGCAGGCGGCCGGGAGGCTGAGCGAGGCGGAAAGGGCGTGAACGACCCCTTCGGGCCCGCCATTCCTTTCTGGCTCTCAGGGAACCCTTCCCCTAGACCCCTGTCCTCACCTGACCCCATGATCACCCTGCCCCGCACCCTCCGCGCCCTCGCCGCCCTGCTCGTGGCCGCCGGCGCCCAAGCCCACACCGCCGGCGAAGAGATGTCCAAGGCGGCCAACGCGTTCCTCGGCTCGCTCAAGGCTGAGCAGAAGGCCAAGGCGACCTTCAAGTTCGACGACGCCGAGCGCACCAACTGGATCTTCGTGCCGTCGGCCCGCAAAGGACTCCCGCTGAAGGAGATGAATCCCGGTCAGCGTCACTTCGCCCAGGCCATCCTTTCCGTCGCCCTCAGCGGCCGCGGCCACATGAAGGCCGAATCGGTCATGGCGCTCGAGCACGTGCTGTTCGAACTCGAGGGCGGTTCCGGCCCCAAGCGCGACGCCGAGAACTACTTCGTGTCCATCTTTGGCGACCCCGCCCCCAAGGGCACCTGGGGCTTCCGCTGGGAAGGCCATCACCTCTCCCTCAACTTCACCCTCGTGAAAGGCGAACTCGTGAGCTCCACGCCGTCGTTCTTCGCCAGCAACCCCGGCAAGATCAAGGAAGGCCAGCCCGGACCCGCCGGCTTCGAGCTGTTGGAGTTTGAGGACGACCTCGGACGCCAGCTGGCCAAGTCGCTCAGCGACGACCAGCGTAAGAAGGGCTTCCTGAACAAGGACCCGTTCAAGGACATCGTCACGGGCAACAAGCAGAAGGCCGACGGGCTCATCAAGCACGCCGGCATCCCGGCCTCCGAACTCACGGCCGACCAGCGCCAGACCCTGGCGAAGATCATCTACGAGTATGTCAGCCGAACCCGCCCGGACTTCGCGGTCCGCGAACTGCAGGCCATCGACGCGGTGAAGGACCAGATTCTCTTCGCCTGGAACGGCGGCCTCGAGGTCGGCGAGCCCCATTACTACAGCATCCAGGGACCGGGCTTCCTGTTCGAACTCGCCAACTTCCAGGGCGGCGCGAACCACGTCCACGCCTCCTGGCGCGACCTAAAGAAGGACTTCGCCTACGACCCGCTCCGCGAGCACGCCAAGGAGCACGCGGCGGGCAAGTGAGCCGACGAAAAGACCCCGGGCGACCGGGGTCCTTCGTTTCCAGGACGACGTCGGACACCCTCGTCCGGCCACAGCGGTAAGGCCGGCCGAGTTCGCCCGGTCCTACCTCAGGATCGTCCGCCACCCCTCCATCGTCTGCCTCAGCAGTTCCGCGGGCTCGGCCCTGATGCCGTAGCCCTGGAAGCCGAAGGGACCGCGATAGCCTGCCGCGCGCACGCCTGAAACGAAGGCCTTCACATCATAGGAACCTCGCCCAAGAGGCTGGATGAGGCGGTCCCAGCCCATCTTGGCGGTATCGCCGGCGTCGGCGCCATTGATGGTGACGAACGCCATCCTCGGCAGGGCCCGTCGGATCAAGGGCATCGGATCGGCCTGACCGCCGTCGACCTTGAGCCAATGGCAGAGGTTGAAGGTGACGGTGAGACGGGGATCGTTGATGCGCTCAACGGTGCGCAGGCAGGTCTCAAACCGGTCGCCCCAGAAGCCGGCGTGGGGGTAGAGCGAGATCCGGACCATCCGAGGTCCGGCGTATTCGAGCAGACGGCGTAACGTGGCGTCCACGACGGCCTCGCGCGCCTGCTCCACGGGACGCGAAGCGGAGGCCTCGCCGAGTTCGACCTTCTGGATCGCAAGCCAGAGCACGGCGTCGAGGCCGGCGAGGTCGTCGACGGCGCGGGCGAGGTCGGCGGGGAGACCGGCCTCCCGGTCGTCCAGACGGGCCACATGATAGGCGTTGAAGAGCCTGAGCCCGCGGGAGCGAAGCGCTTCCGCATGGGCGCGGGCGGTGGAAGGCCGCCCGCCTAGGCCCGCGTAGCCGAGCTCGGCCAGCAGCGCGGTGTTCTCGGCGGGCGCCAAGCGGGCCGCGGTATCCATCGCGAAGAACGCGGGCGTGTCAGGCGAGGAGGAAGCGCAGCTGCAGAGGCCGAAGGTCAGCAAAAGCAGGAGGAGTCTCATGGTCGGATCGCGACCCCCCGGTCGCGCAGCCGACCGATGAAGGATTCGGCGTCAGGGGGCGTGATGATGAAGCTGCGGAAGACGCCGGTGCGACGGCGCAGACGCACCACGCGGGACGGACGGAGCGAGGTGGTGTAATGCTCGTTCCAGAAGTCCCAGCGACGGTCGGCCCATTCCACGTCGGACAGCGCCACGCGCCGGACGGTGCGGCCGAACATCAGCACCCGAACGTGGGTGTCATCGACCGCGTAGGACATCCCGGCCATGATCGCCCAGACGAGCAGGCCCGCGGCCGCGATCGCGACGAAAAGGGGCGCCAGATGGACGAGGAGCTCCACCGGACGCATCAAAGGCGGGCATTTGGGGGGTGGCAACACCGCTAAGACCAACCTCGCCTTGCCCCGGAGGGGTGCGAGGGCTTGGATGAGGGGATGGCGAAAGCCTTCCGGCCGGCCAACACCAACGCCCTCTGGGCGGCCGTCGGCGTGCGCACCCTCCGACGACGGGGGCTCGCCCACGTGGTCATCTCACCCGGCTCGCGCTCGACCCCGATGGCCGCGGCCTTCGCGGAAGAGGCGGGCATCCAGGTGACCGTAGCCCTGGACGAACGCTCGGCGGGCTTCATCGCCCTGGGCATCGCCAAGGCGACCCGCCGACCCGCCGCCCTGCTCTGCACCTCCGGCACCGCGGTGGCGAACTACCTGCCGGCGGTGATCGAGGCGCGCCTGTCGGCCACGCCGCTGCTGGTGCTCTCGGCGGACCGTCCGCCCGAGCTGCGCGCATGCCACTCTGGTCAGACCATCGCCCAGAACGGCATCTTCGGCGCCTATCCCGTCTGGGCCGCCGAGTCCGCCGTGCCCTCCGCCGACCTCGGGCTGCTGCGGCATTGGCGGCAGATGCTGACGGACGCATGGCAGCGCTCATTGGGACCCCTGGCCGGCCCCGTGCACCTCAACCTGCCCTTCCGGGACCCCTTGCCTCCCTCTGAGCCTGAAAAAGGCTTCCGCCTGCCCAAGGGCTTCAGCCTCGAGAAGTTCACCGCGCCGGCGGACGGACTCCTGACCCACTGGATCCAGGCCGGTGCGCCTCTCCCGGCCGAGCTCTTCGCGGTCTTCGCGAGTTCTGGAGGCGACCGTGGCGTCATCGTCGTCGGCCCCCATGCCATGAAAGACCGCAAGGAGGAGACGCAGGCCGTGCTCGAGCTGTCCCAGCGTACCGGCTGGCCCATCCTGGCGGACGGAGCCGGCACCCTGCGCGGCGACCTCGCCGACACGGGCAGGGTCGTCTCCGCTTACGACCTCATCCTGCGCGACAAACGCCTGGCCCGAGTCCTGCGGCCCAAGGCCGCCGTGATTATCGGACCGTTGCCGACCAGCAAGGTCCTGAGGGCCTGGCTGAAGGAGGCCGACGTGACGGCCTGGCAGGTAGGCAGGCCCGGCGAGAACGTCGACCCGACGCACTCGCGCTGGAGCCGGCTTGATGCGCACCTCGTCGCCTCAGGCGAAAAACCCGCGGCTCGCGCCTCAGCTTACGCCACGGCGTGGCAGTCCGCGCAGAAGGCCGCCGCAAAGAGCCTTTCGCGCATCGTGAACGTCGACTGGCCCTTCGAAGGCCGGGCCGTCGCCATGCTGGAAGAGGCCCTCGGTCCGGACGACCGCCTGTTCGTGGCCAGCAGCATGCCGATTCGCGACCTCGAGTGGTTCTACCATCCCGCCGGGCCCGGCCCGGAAATCCTCTGCAATCGCGGCGCCAACGGCATCGACGGCACCGTGTCGACCGCCCTGGGCGCCTCGCTGGACGGCCGGCGCACCGTGCTGCTCTGCGGCGACCTCGCCTTCCTGCACGACTCCAACGCGCTGCTCTCGGCCTACGGGCACCGCGGCAACCTCACCGTGGTCGTGATCAACAACCAGGGAGGCGGTATCTTCAACCACCTCCCGGTGGCGAAGCACGCCCGCTTCGAGCAGCTCTGGGGCACCCCGCAGGCGACCGACCTCGGGCGCCTGTGCGCCGCGCACCGCGTGCGTCACGACCTGGCCGAGGGCTGGGCTTCCTTCCGGCGGCTCCTCGAAGTCCGCGGCAGGGGCGTGCGCGTGATCGAACTGCGCACCGACCGCGAGGCCGACGCCGCCTGGCGCCTCAGAGGCTACAGAAGCTGAGCCCTCCGGACCCGCGGGACGGAGGAGACGGTTCCGTCACTTCGCCAGACCCCAGCGGGGGCTGATCGGGTGAAGGATGATGAGCGGCGGCCCGACGACGTCGCGCGCGGGCACCTCGCCCCAGCCGCGCGAATCGAAGCTGTTGGAGGAATTGTCGCCGAGGGCGAAATAGGCGCCGCGGGAGACCGTGTGCTCGCGGTCGAGCGGGATGGCATACTGGTAGCCGCCACAGGAAGGAAGGAACCCGAAATAGCCCTGCTTCGTCTCGCGGCGGTTGTTGAGCGCGACCGGCTCGGGCGTCGTGGCGACCACACCGTTGACGTGCAACCGCCCCTTGGCGTCGACCTTGATGCGGTCGCCCGGAGCGCCGGCGATGCGCTTCACATAATAGCTCTGCGAGGGCCGGCCCAACCCGTCGGCGAGTCCCGGGATGCCGCCGGTCTGGAATACGAAAGTGTCGCCGCGGACCGGGTTGCGGAAATGGTAGGAGATCCGGTCTACGAAGAGGAAGTCGCCCGTGAGGATGTCGAAATTGAGGATCGGGTCGCCCTTGCGCACCCTCACGCCCGTGCGCAGCGCCGGGCCGTGGGGCCCGCTGACGACGAGCCCCTCCCGGGACGCGCGCTCGAACACCGCCTGCCAGCGGTCCTGGTCCTGACGCCGGGGCGTGAGCGCGGCCTCCCGCGGGAAGTAGGTGCGGAGGAGCACCGCCTCGAAGCCGAAATCGCCGGGCACCACCACCTGATGCAGACGGTCGCCCACCAGGAGCTGGTAGGTGTCGTCGCGGCCGCCGAAGAGCCCCGTACCGAGCAGCCCGGAGTTCGGGTGGCTGCCCTTGGATCCGATCGCGTACTCCACGCCCGCCGGGGTGCGGTAGCTCGTGAGGGGGATGAACACCTCCCCGTCCGACTCGGCGGGGATCACGACCGTGGAAGTCCACTGCAGGAAGTTGAAGAGCCGCGTCGCCGGATCGGGCACGGGCTCGCCGGGCAGGCGCACCTCCGACGTCATGCCGTGGTAGGTCGGCCACATCGAGTTGGTGGGGATCTTGAACGGCTGGAAGACGAAGCTGCGGATGCCGCCCGCCACGATCGCGGCCATCACCACCATGTCCACGAGGTCCGTGCCGGCGGAAACCGGGTAGATCCTGCCGCCCACGCCGACCATCGTCCGGTGGAGCTCCATGATGGCCGACTCCGTCGCCTGGAAGTCGGGGTGCGGCCGGCGCGCGATCTCCTCCCGGAGCCGCGCCGCGTCTCCGTCAAGCCGGCGAAGCTGCGCTTCCGTGAGCACGTCGCCGCGGTAGAGCACGATGCGTCGGACCATCTTGAGCAGGGCCTTGGCGGTCTTGCGCTGCCGGCGGCGACGGCCGTAGTCCTCGAGGAAGCCCATGGAAGGCGGAGCGTAGCCGTGCCGGCGGGGAGGAAAAGCCTTAAGGGGCGCCTCAGCCCTCGTTCTTGAGGATCTTGATGAAGGCCTCCTGCGGGATGTCGACCTTGCCGATCTGCTTCATGCGCTTCTTGCCCTCCTTCTGCTTGTCCAGCAGCTTGCGCTTGCGCGTGATGTCCCCGCCATAGCACTTGGCCGTCACGTCCTTGCCCATCGAGCCCAGGGTCTCGCGGGCGATGACCTTCGAGCCGATGGCCGCCTGGATCGCGATCTTGAACAGCTGCCGTGGCAGCAGCTCCTTGAGCTTCTCGCAGAGCGCCCGGCCGCGGCCCTCGGCCTTGGTCGCGTGCACGATGGTCGAGAAGGCGTCGACCGGCTCCTCGTTGACCCGGATGTCCATCTTCACGAGGTCGGACGTGACATAGTCGCCGAACTCGTAGTCCATCGATCCGTAGCCACGGGTGATGGACTTGAGGCGGTCGTTGAAGTCGACCAGGATCTCGTTGAGCGGGAGCTGGCAGACGAGCACCACGCGCTCGGCGTCGATGGTCTCCGTCCGCTCCAGCACCCCGCGCTTCTCCTGGATGAGCGCGAGCATGTCCCCGATGGAGGTGCCGGGGATGTGGATGTGCGCGCGGATGGTGGGCTCCTCGATGTAGTCGATGGCCGAGGGGTCGGGCATCATCACCGGGTTGTCGAGGACGTGCACCTGCCCGTCCGAGGTGTGGATGCGGTAGACGACCGACGGGTAGGTCGAGATGATGTCGAGGTCGTACTCGCGGCGGAGGCGCTCCTGGATAATCTCCATGTGGAGCAGGCCCAAGAAGCCGCAACGGAAGCCGAAGCCCAGCGCGGTGGAGCTCTCGGCCGTGTAGGAGAGCGCGGAGTCGTTGATGGCGAGTTTGCCCAACGAGGTCTTGAGCTTCTCGTAGTCCGCGGTGTCGAGGGGGTAGATGCCGCTGAAGACCATGGGCCGGACCTCCTTGAAGCCCGGCACGGGGTCCTTGGCCCGGTCGGCGGCGAGGGTGATGGTGTCCCCGACCTTCACGTCGGCCACCTCGCGGATGTTGATGACGATGTAGCCCACGCTGCCGGGGCCGAGCTCCTCGCAGGGGGACATGCGCGGGGAGAACGTGCCGACCTCCTTGATGACCGAACGCACGCCGTTGTACATCAGCTCGATGGCCTGGCCCGGCCGGAAGGACCCGGAGAAGACGCGGACATAGCTGATGACGCCCTTGTAGGAGTCGAAGAGTGAGTCGAAGACCAGCGCGCGGGCCTGCGGGTGGTCGGCCCAGCGGGGGCGGGGCACGCGGCGCACGATGGCCTGGAGGATGTCGTCGATACCGATGCCGGACTTGCCGGAGGCAAGCACCGCGTCATGCGCGGGAATGGTGAGGATGTCCTCCACCTGGCGCCGCGCCTCCTCGGGCCGGGCGCTGGGCAGGTCGACCTTGTTGATGACCGGGACGATCTCGAGGCCCTGGTTCATGGCGAGCGTGGCGTTGGCGACCGTCTGAGCCTCGACGCCCTGCGAGGCGTCGATGAGCAGCACCGCGCCCTCGCAGGCGGCGAGCGAGCGGGAGACCTCGTAGGCGAAGTCGACGTGCCCCGGGGTGTCGATCAGGTTGAGCACGTAGGCCTGCCCGTCCGGGGCGACGTACCGCATCGTCACCGGGTGGCACTTGATGGTGATGCCCTTCTCGCGCTCCAGGTCCATCGCGTCGAGCAGCTGCTCCTTCATCTGCCGCTTCTCGATGGTCTTGGTATGCTCCAGGAGCCGGTCGGAAAGCGTCGTCTTCCCATGGTCGACATGGGCGATGATGCAGAAGTTGCGGATGTGGTCCAGGGACACGGCGGGCGGTCTGCTCGGTTCAGGCGGGGACCTCGGACAGCTCGGAGATCGAGGTGACCGCGGCCTCGGGGGCCGTGCGCTTCATCATGCCGGCGAGGACGCCGCCGGGCCCGCATTCGAGGAAGCGCGCGACGCCGGAGGCGGCCGCGGCCCGGCAGTCGTCCTCCCAGAGAACCGAGGAGACCACCTGGCGGACCAGCGCGGAACGCAGGTCCGCGGGCTCCGCCAGCGTGCCGCCGCTGACGTTGGAGTAGACGGCGACCTGCGGGCGCCGGAACTCGACGCCGGCGAGAAAGGCCTCGAAGGCCGCACGGGCGGGCTCCATCAGGCGGCTATGGTAAGCGCCCGCCACCACGAGGGGCTTCACCAGCTTGAAGGGCCCGAACTCCTTGGCCCGGGCGACGGCCTGGGCCACCCGGCTGGCATCGCCGGAGATCACGACCTGCCCGGGGCAGTTGAAGTTTGCGGCATCGATGTCGAAGGCGGCGCAGAGCTTGGCGATGTCCTCCCGGGAGCCGCCGATGACGGCGGCCATGCCGCCCTGGGTGCGGTCGCAGGCCTCCTGCATCAGCCGACCGCGCTCGGCGACGACCTTGAGGCCAGTCTCGAAGTCCCAGACACCCGCGACCGCGTAGGCGGTCAGTTCGCCGAGGGAGAGCCCCAGGCAGGCCCGAAGGTCGCCCAGATGGCCGCGCTCCCGCAGGATGGAGGCGATGGCGTAGCCCTGGACGTAGAGGGCGGGCTGGCAGACCCGGGTCTCCGTCAGGAGCTCCGCGGGGCCCTCGAAGCAGGCCTGGCGCAGGTCGAACGGCAAGATGCCCGCCGCCCGGTCATAGAGCGACCTGGCGATCGGCGAGCCCTCGTAGAGGGACTTGCCCATGCCGACGGCCTGGGCGCCTTGGCCGGAGAACAGGAGGGCGGTCGACATCACCCATTGGAAGGAGGGAAAAAGGGGCGGGGGGTCAAGGAAGGGTTCGGGCACGTGCGGACCGGCCCTGTCTCTATCTTGACCCATCAGGGCTTACCCTGCCCAATCTCCTCATCTTTGACCATGCCACTCGCACTTCTCTCCGTCAGCGACAAGTCCGGCCTCCTCCCGTTCGCCCAGGCGCTCGTCAAGGAGCACGGCTACCGGCTGCTCTCCACCGGCGGCACCGCCAAGGCCCTCCGTGAAGCCGGCCTGCCGGTGACCGACGTCGGGGAGCACACGGGCTTCCCCGAGATTATGGAGGGCCGCGTGAAGACCCTCCATCCCAAGGTCCACGGCGGCCTCCTTTGCCGGCGCGACTCGGCTGAGCATCTCGAGCAGGCGGCACGGCACGGCATCGAACTCATCGACCTGGTGGTCGTGAACCTCTACCCCTTCGAGGCCACCGTCGCCAAGCCGGGCTGCTCCTTCGAGGACGCCATCGAGAACATCGACATCGGCGGCCCCTCCATGCTGCGCAGCGCGGCCAAGAACCACGCCGCCGTGTCGGTCGTGACCGACCCGGCCGACTACCCGCGCGTGCTCGCGGCGATGAAGGACCCCGGCGCGCTCGGCGAGCTGCGTCGCGATCTCGCCCTCAAGGTCTTTCAGCGCACCTCCGCCTATGACGCCGCCATCGCCAACTACCTGGAGTCCCAGGCACAGCCGGGCGAAGGCAACGTCATGGGCCTGCCCTCGCGCTACACCGCCACCCTGCCCCTCGCGCAGCGCCTGCGCTACGGCGAGAACCCGCACCAGCAGGCCGCGCTCTACGGCTCGTTCCACGAGGCCTTCGACCAGCTCCAGGGGAAGGAGCTCAGCTACAACAACATCCTGGACATCTCCGCCGCCGCCTACCTGATCGGCGAGTTCGAACGGCCGACGGTCTGCATCCTGAAGCACACCAACCCCTGCGGCGCCGCCTCGGGGGATACGCTGCTGGAGGCCTGGCACAAGGCCTTCGAGACGGACCGGCAGGCGCCCTTTGGCGGCATCATCGTGGCCAACCGGACGGTCGACAAGGGCCTGGCCGAGGCGATCGCCGAGATCTTCTCCGAGGTCATCATCGCGCCGGAGTTCGACGCGGACGCGCTGGCGATCTTCGGCAGGAAGAAGAACCTGCGCCTCATGCGCGCCAAGGTTGGCCTGCGCGCCGACACGTTGCGCGAGGTGCGCGCGATCATCGGCGGCGTGCTCGTCCAGGACCGCGACCAGAGGCCGGTCAACCCCCGCGACTTCAAGGTGGTCACGAAGCGCCAGCCCACGCCCGACGAGATGGCCTCGATGCTCTTCGGCTGGCGCGTGGTGCGGCACGTGAAGTCCAACGCCATCGTCTACGCCGGCAAGGAGCGCACGCTGGGCGTGGGCGCCGGACAGATGTCGCGCGTGGACTCCTCCCGCATCGCGGTCTGGAAGGCCGGCGAGGCCCGGCTGCCCCTGGCCGGCTCGGCCGTCTGCTCCGACGCCTTCTTCCCCTTCCCGGACGGCCTTCTCGCCGCCGCCGACGCCGGCGCGACTTGCGCCATCCAGCCGGGAGGATCGGTCAAGGATGCCGAGGTGATCGCCGCCGCCGACGCGCGCGGGATGGCCATGGTCTTCACGGGAATGCGGCACTTCCGGCACTGAGCCGGCCTAGGCGGAGACCGCCCCGCGCTCGAGTCCCCGCTCCGCGGATCAGGGCTTGATGCCGATCTTCTCCAGCAGGCGCGCGAGGTCGTCGTCGCTGGTGAAAGGGATGCTGATGGTCCCCCGGGTGCCCTTGCGCACGACCGAGACGGCGGCGGAGAAATGATCCCCCAGCCGCTTCTGGACGTCCTGCACCACGGTCTGGGCCACGCGCCTGCGATCGCCCCTGCGTCCGCCGCCGAGTTTCCTCACCTCGGCCTCGAGGGCGCGGACGGAAAGCCCTTTCTCGAGGACGAGCCGGGCGACCTGGACCTGATGGGCCTTGTTCTCGACGCCGAGCAGGACCTTGGCGTGGCCGGAAGAAATCTGCCCCTTGGCCAGGTAGCCCTGCACCTCGCGATCGAGGGAGAGGAGGCGCACGGTGTTGGCGACCGAGGCGCGCGGACGGCCGAGACGGTCCGCCACGGCCTCCTGAGTCAGGCTGAAGTCGCGCATCAGCGACGCGACGGCGAGGGCCTCATCGACCGGGTTGAGGTCGGCCCGCTGGAGGTTCTCGAGGAGCGCCATGACGGCGCTCGAGGCATCGCTGGCCTCGACGACGCGGGCCGTGACGGTCTTCTGGCCGAGGTGACGGAAGGCGCGCAGGCGCCGCTCGCCGGCCACGAGCTGGTAGCCTCCATCCGTCTTGCGGACGACGATGGGCTGCAGAAGCCCCTCGGAACGGATGGACTCGGCCAGCTCGACGATTGCAGCCTCGTCGAACTCACGCCGGGGCTGCCGGGGATTGGGGACGATCTGTTCGAGAGGGATCTCGACAAGCTGCAGGGAAGGGTCGGCGGGGGCGACAGGTCGGGCGGCCGGGACGACCGGCTGGACGGGACGGCCCACGCCGGCGCCGATGATCGCGCCAAGGCCGCGGCCGAGGTTCTTCTTGGGGGGTTGGGCCATGTTCAGCGTGCGGTTTCTTCCAGCTGGGGTACGAAGATCACGGACCCCGCCTTGAGGTCGTCGGGATTGGAGAGGCTGTTGGCCTTCGTGATCCACTCAACCTTGGATTTGTTGCTGCGGGCGATGCGGCTGGCGCTATCGCCCGACTTGACGGTGTATTTTATGCCGGTCTGAGGCATGTCGTTCGGGAAGCCCCCGACCGGCGCCGCCGGGTTTGGCGAGACGGGAGTCCCGGCCCCCGGCGCGGGGACCGCGGCACCGGGACGGCCGAGCGCGGCGTTCACCTGCTTGGTCAGCTCCGCCAGGGCGGCGTTGACGGCCGCGGTCTGCTCCTTGAGCCGACGGTCGACCTCGGCCAGCATTTCCGCTCGCAGCCGGGCCAGCGCCTCGGCGTCGACCCCCTTGGCGGCGGGAGCCGGCGCGGCGCGCAATCGGGAGACCTCGGCCCGCAGGTCGGCGTTGTCCAGCCGGAGCTTCTCCACCTCCGCGCGGAGTTCGACAAGGTCCTGCTGGAGGCCCGCGAGCTGCGCGGTATTCTGAGCGAGAAGGGGGAGGTGCGAAAGAAGCAGCAGGATGACCAGGCGCATGCCGGAGGATTACCCGGCAGGGCGCCGAGGGCAAGGTGCTCTTGCCCCGATGCCGTTCCTTTCTCGCCCCCGGGGCGGACGGGGGCCACATTGTCCGCGATGTCCAGGATCCTGGTGGCCCTCTCGGGCGGCGTCGACAGCGCCGTGGCGGCCCTGCTGCTCAAGCGGCAGGGTCACGAGGTCCATGGCGCGTATTTCCGCACCTGGATGAACGAGGAGGGGCTGCCGTTCCCCGGCGAGTGCCCTTGGGAGGACGACGTGCGCCATGCCCGGTCCGTGGCGGAGCACCTGGGACTGCCCTTCCGCACGCTGGATCTCGTGGCCGAGTACCGGAGAACGGTCGTCGACTATCTCGTCGAGGGCTACCGCACGGGACTGACCCCGAATCCCGACGTCGTCTGCAACCGCGAGATGAAGTTCGGCGTGTTCCTCGACCGCGCGCGCGCGGAGGGCTATGACGCAATCGCCACGGGCCACTATGTCCGGCGTCGCGCGAACGTGGACGGCACCTTCGACCTGCTGGAGGGCCGCGACCCGAACAAGGATCAGTCCTACTTCCTTGCGATGATCCGCCAGGAGCAGCTCGCACACGCGGTGTTCCCCGTGGGCGAACTGCTCAAGCCCGAGGTGCGACGGCTCGCCGCGGAGGCCGGCCTGCCCAACGCCGACCGGAAGGACAGCCAGGGCATCTGCTTCCTGGGCCAGGTGCCCGTGCAGGATTTCCTCGAACGCCACATCCCCGACGCCCCGGGCCCGGTGGTGAACCACGAAGGCCGCGCGATCGGCACGCACCGCGGGCTCCATCGGTACACGCTGGGCCAGCGCAAGGGCATCGGACTGCCCTCCAACACCGATCACGAGCACTACGTGGTCGTCCGGAAGGACATCGCCACCTCGACCCTGCACGTGGCCTTCGACCGGCCGGGCCTGCCCGACCTGTACGTCGACCGCGCCGAGGCGAAAGGCTTCAGCTGGATCAACGCCCCGCTCTCAGGAGACATCGACGTCCTCGCGCGCATCCGCCACCGCGACCCCGCGACGCCCGCACGCCTGAGCTTCAAGGCCGACGGCACCGCTGAAGCCAGGTTCCAGCAGGCCCAGCGGGGCGTCGCGCCCGGACAGGTCCTGGCGGTCTACCAAGGCCAGGTGCTGCGCGGCGGAGGGGTCTTTGTTTAGGAGGGGCAGGAAGGCGATGGAGGATGGGGACGGCATGCCGGCGCCGGAACGCCGCCGTCCTTGACCTCCGGGCGCTTCCGCAGACTTTGGACGCATGCCCGAAGGGTCCGCCGTACGCACGATGTTCTCCGGCATCGCCTCGAGGTATGACCTTGCGAACCGCGTCCTCAGCCTCGGCCTGTGCGTCGGCTGGCGCAACCGCATGGTCGAAGCCGTGAAGGCCTGCGCGCCGGCCGACGTGGCCGACCTGGCCACGGGCAGCGGCGACGTGGCCTTCGCCCTGCGCGCAGCCCTGCCGACCTCCGCCGCAATCACCGGCTATGACTTCTGCGAACCGATGCTGGAGCTCGGCCGCCGGAGGGCCGCCGACGCGGGTGTGCGTCTCGAATTCCGGACCGGGGACTGCATGCGCCTGCCGATCGCCGACGCTTCGTGCGACGCGGTCACCATCGCCTACGGCGTGCGCAATTTCGAGGACCGCGGGCGAGGCCTGCGGGAGCTCCGGCGCGTCGTGAAGCCGGGCGGATCGGTCTTCATCCTGGAATTCTCCCGGCCTGACGCCTGGTTCGCCCCGCTGCACTTCATCCACGTGCGCTGCGTCCTTCCTCTCGCCGCCGCCCTGCTCACCGGAGACCTCGGAGCCTACCGCTACCTCGGCACCAGCATCGCCGGCTTCCCCGACGCCGAGGGGCTGGCGGATGAACTGAAGGCGGCCGGATTCGGCCGTGTCAGTCACGAACGCATGCTTTTCGGCACGGTGGCGCTGCACCGGGCGGTCGCCTGACTCAAAAAGTCCTTGCCTCAAAAGGCCTGTCGCCTTTGCTGAAACCCTCATCACGGGCCCGTGGTGAAATGGATATCATAACTGACTACGGATCAGTTGTTTGGGGTTCGAATCCCTACGGGCCCGCCACTTTGAGGGCGAACCGGAGCAAGGCTCCGGTTCGTTCCCCTTGGTCGGGCGTCAGACGACGGGCCCTGGACGCGGGTCGGGCATCCGCGCTCCGGATGGATAGAAGTAGGAACGGCCCTCGAAATTGCGCAGCTCCACGACCCCGTCCTGGATCGCCTGGACGTAGGCCGGATTGACCGGCACCTTGCCCCCGCCGCCGGGCGCATCGATCACGAACTGCGGGACGGCGTACCCCGTGGTATGCCCACGCAGGGAGCGTATGATCTCGATGCCGCGCTCCACGGGCACCCGAAGGTGCGAGGATCCCTCGATCAGGTCGCAGGCGTAGAGATAGTAAGGTCGGACGCGTATCATGAGCAGCCGGTGGACCAACGAGCGCATCACCTCCTCGTCGTCGTTGACGCCGCGGAGCAGCACCGACTGGTTGCCCAGGGGCACGCCCGCGAAGGAGAGTCGGTCGCAGGCGGCCGCGAGCTCGGCCGTGACCTCCCGCGGATGATTGACATGGATGCTGAGCCAGACCGGGCCGTGGCGCCGGAGCACCTCGCAGAGCGCGGGCGTCACACGCTGCGGCAGGAACACCGGGATACGCGAGCCGATGCGGATGAACTCCACATGCGGGATCGCGCGAAGCCGGCCCAGGAGGTGGTCGAGCTTGGCGTCAGAGAGGAGCAGCGGGTCGCCGCCGGAGAGGAGCACGTCGCGGATCTCCGGATGGGCGGCGACATATTCGAGCCCCTTCTCCAGCTCGGGATGGAAATCGTAGGCCTGGGCGTTGGAGACCAGCCGGCTCCGCGTGCAGTAGCGGCAGTAGGCCGCGCAGCGGTCGGTGACGAGGAACAGAACGCGGTCGGGGTAGCGATGCACGATGCCGGGGACCGGCATCGTGGACTCCTCGCCCACGGGGTCGGGCGACTCGCCGGGGGCGACCTCGGACTCCTCGACGCGGGGGATGACCTGACGGCGGACCGGACAGGCCGGGTCGTCGGGATCAATCAGGTTGAAGAAGTGGGGCGTGATCGCGAGGGATAGCCTGCCGGGGGCGAACAGGCAGCCGGCACGTTCCTCCGGCGAGAGGCGGAGCATCGACTCCAGCTGGTCGAGCGAGGTGATCCGGTTGCGCAGCTGCCAGTGCCAGTCGTCCCATTCCGCGGCGGGCACGTCGGCCCAGCGGCCCTGTCCAGAGTGCCAGCGGTCGCGTCGGTCGTCAGGAAACATGCTTTCGGCGGATGGTGAGGGGAACCGGGCGAGGGGCAAACGCTCAGCCGTTTTCCGAGGGCGGGCGGTGACGGCTCCAGACGAAAGGCGCCTTGAGCTGGGCGAGGAAGCCCTCGGGCATCGCCTCCGTAATGCCGAAGTCATCAGGCATCCGATCGCGCGGCATGTAGTAGGTGCCGAAGAGCAGGTCCCAGACGGGCAGCAGGCCGGCGAAGTTCTTGTCGACGGCGGCCGGGTCCTTGGAGTGGTGCCAGCGGTGGAAGACCGGGGTGGCGACGACGGCCCGCAGCGGTCCGAAGTCCCAGTTGAGATTGGCGTGGAGGAAGATCGCGTAGAGCGTGAGCGCCGGAGCCACGGAGACGGCGACCACAGGATTGAAGCCGACGAGGATGAGGGGCGTCACCTGGACGAGATTGTTGACGAGTTCGTTCACCGGATGGACGCGCACGCTGCCGAGCCAGTCGAGCTCCTCGGAGCTGTGGTGCACCGCATGGAAGGGCCAAAGGCGCCCCGTGTGGAAGGCGCGGTGCATCCAGTAGCCGATGAAATCGGCCAGCAGGTAGAGCTCGGCGGTCTGCAGCCAGAGCGGCTGAGACGCGACCGGGCCGTGGCCCTGGTAGGGGCCGGGCGCGAAGGCCGATTTCTCCACGAATCCGAACGCGACCAGCAGGACCGCGGGGACAACCACCAGCAGGCGCGTGAAGAGCTTCATCCCCGAGGCGAGGAAAAGGTAGAGCACATCCGTGAGAAACCCTCGACGGAAGAAAGCCTGCGGACGGGCGGCCCCGGCGAGCTTCTCCAGGAGAAAGAAGGCCGACCCCAGGACCAGCAGGCCGATCAGGGGCTTGACCGGATTCACTTCTCGAGGACCCAGACGTTGCGGAACTCGACGGGGTCGCCGTGCCACTGCAGGCCGAGCGGCAGTCGATCGGCATGGGCCTTGTAAGGCAGGACCTTGCGATGGGTGCTGGGCCCGATGTATTCCGTCCCGTCCTGCACCTTGACCCCGTTCATCACGACCGTGATGCGGGCGGGGGATTCGAGCGAGCCGTCGGCCTTGAAGCGAGGCGCGGTGAAGTCGATGTCGTAACTGTTCCAGTCGCGCGAAGGCAGGCACGCGTTGAACAGCGGCGGCTGCTGGCCGTAGACCGCGGCGGTCATGCCGTCGGCGTAGGTCTCGGTCTTCCAGCAGTCGAGGACCTGCAGCTCATAGGTCTTCTGGAAGAAGATGCCGCTGTTGGAGTTACCCTGGCTCTTCTTCTTGGGGTCGGCGTCGTAGCCCTTGGCGGAGCGCCATTCTGCGTGCAGGCGGACCGAGCCGAAGGAGCGCTTGGTGCGGATGGAGTTGCCGCGGGCGACCATGGCGCCGTCCTGCACGTCCCAGACGGATGGGTTCGGCATCTTCTTGGTGGGAGCCGCGTCGGGCTCCCATTCGGCGGCGGCGTCCTTGCCGCCGAAGAGCACGACCGCGCCGGCGGGGGGAGGCGTGGTGTCGCACTTCAGCTGCTCGCGCGAGGCCCGGGGCGGCTGCGGACGCTCGATGTCATGCACCTTCCATTTCTGTCCGGGAATGACGGGCGTGTCGGAATAGCCCTCCGCGGCGAAGAGGCTGGCGGCGGCGAGAGGAAGGATGAGCAGGGATCGCATGGGATGACGGCAGATTGGAGGCAGGGCTGCCTTTCGGGAAGGATGAAGCCGTCGACGACCGCGGAATAGGGCGAGAAAAAGGCCTTTTGTGGCCCCTCAGACCCCCTCTTCCCTTGCCCTGCCCCCGACCATGCCCCAATTTCGCCCCCATGTCCGCGCCGAAGCCCCGCTTCACCCTGGAGTTCGAGAAGCCGATCCGGGAACTGGAAGACAAGATCGCCTCCCTCCGCGCCACCTCGGAGTCGGCCGGCATGAACGTCTCCAAGGAGGTCCGCTCGCTGGAGACCAAGCTGGAAAGGACACGGCGCGAAGTGTACGGCAACCTGAGCCCATGGCAGCGGGTGCAGCTCGCCCGCCACCCCCGCCGGCCTTACGCGCTCGACTACATCGGGATGCTCTTCGACGACTTTCAGGAGCTGCATGGAGACCGCCTGTTCATGGACGACGAGTCCACGGTCGGCGGCACCGCCTTCTTCGAGGGTCGTCCTGTGATGGTCATCGGCCAGCAGAAGGGCCGCGACACCAAGGAGAACCTCCGCCGGAACTTCGGCTGCCCGAATCCCGAAGGCTACCGCAAGGCCCTGCGGCTCATGCGTCTGGCCGACAACTTCGGCCTGCCGGTCGTCACCCTGGTCGACACCCCTGGCGCGTTCCCGGGCATCGGCTCCGAGGAGCGCCATGTCGCGGAGGCGATCGCCGTCAATCTGCGCGAAATGAGCAGACTCCGGGTACCCGTGGTCACGTTCGTGATCGGCGAGGGCGGTTCCGGAGGCGCGCTGGGGATCGCGGTCTCGGACCGGGTCTACATCCTCGAGAACGCCTACTATTCCGTGATCTCGCCCGAAGGCTGCGCGGCCATCCTCTTCAAGGACCGGATCCACGCGCCCAAGGCCGCCGAAGCCCTGCGCCTCGACTCCGCAAGCCTGCTGCGCCTCGGCGTGGTGGACGGCGTCGTGAAGGAGCCCCTCGGGGGCGCGCAGGAGAATCCCGCTGCGGCGGGCTCGAGCATCCGCAAGACGCTGCGAGGCGCGCTCGCCGAGCTCAGCAAGCTCAGCGCACCCAAGCTCACCGCGGGACGCTATGCGAAGTTCCGCCGGATGGGCGTCTACGCCGAGTGATCCTGCGGACGGGGTTCAGCCCCCGTTGCCCAGAAGACGCACGTAGCGGGTGTACGTCCGGCCGTTCTGGAACACGATGCGACGGAAGTCGGCCGAGCTCGAGAGCGTGGAGTTGCCGCCGAGATGCTGGAGCGCCCTCAGCTCCTTGGAGCCCTCGGGCGTGAGCACCGTGAGCGAGATCTCGACCGCACGGAGCGAGTAGGGGAGATAGGGGAGCTTGCCCGCGGTCACGGTCGACGTGGGGCCGAAGCTGTCCGGATACATGCGGTCCGAGCAGACCCTCAGCCGGGAGACGAAGTTGTCCATGGGCTGGATGCCCGTGGGGTTCCCGGCTTGAAGGGCGGGCGCGCCGGCCGTGGCGTATCGGATCGCCGCGTCGCGCACCGAGCCCTTGGTGGTGGCCGTCCTGAAGGCAGCCGCATATCCGCCCAGCGCGGTTGAGCCGAACTTCTGGCCCGTGCTGTCCAGGGCGGCGTTATTTCCGACCATGAGCACGGGTCTTAGCATCTGCGGCGCGCGCCCCGCGGGGTCGGAAAGCACGCCGGCGGGAGCGGTGGCGGGAAGGGACGACGAGCACCAGAATATCAGGTTCATCGCCACGATGTTGGAGCCGATGAAGTTTTGGTCGTCCAGGGTCCAGCAGGGCGGGGTCGCGATGATGCTGTCATTCAGCAGCACCTTGGTCTGGAACTGTCCGCCAGTGTCTGAGGCCGCGTAGTTGGGCACGCGACGGACGCCCCCCGTCCAATAGTCCCACGGCTGGGCTGGGGCGGCGTTGGACAGGATGACCGGAAGGGCCTCGGAGAACGTGCTCTCCGGATCGATCATGGTGCGGTAGACACCGTAGACCCGCTGGATGAGCTCGCCAGGCATGTCGAAGGGGGAGCGGTGTCCGATGCGATAGGCGACGGCGCAGACATCGCCCCTGAGCGGCTGCCGCACCCCGCCGCTGCGCTCCGGAGACCACCGGGGACGGTCGGAAGGAGACGAAAAAAGCATCACGATCGGGGCATCGGACGGGCGAAGATTGCCGGGCACGGGCGGCGCCCCCGTGAGGCCCGCGGCCACAGGTGAGCTGGCCCCCGTGGGGAGCACGACCTCCATCCAGCAACGTCCGTCGGGACGGATCACCGCCGTCTGGAAATCATTCTCCATGGCGTCCAGCACGCTGCGGGCCTCGGACTGGGTGGAGAGATCCGCGACGGCGCGGTCGTAGGCCCGGAAGGTGTCGCTGGCCACGCTGACCACCGCCAGGACGATGACCACCATGATGACGGTGGCGACAAGGACCTCGATCAGGGTGAAGCCGCGCCGGAGGATGGATTGTTCTTTTTTCATCGGCTGATGACGATGTTCTGCACGAGCAGGGGCGTCTCCTCGCGTGACTTGAACACGGCGGGGGCGCTGTAGTCGTGAGGGAAGAACTCGGCCACGACCGGCAGGTAGGCCAGGGCGTAGCGGTTCGGGTCGGGGTTGAGAGGCGTGCCCACGGCCCACCTCGCCGTCGCCGAAGGCTCGCCGGTCGCAGGGTCTATCTCGTGCCGCTGGCCCACCAGCAGCTTGGAGAGCGTCAGTCGGACCCGCATCGGCGTACCGATGACATTGCGCCCGTTCGCCATGAAGGGGTTGAAGTCGTCGCCTTGGCAGGCGGCCACCTCCATCACGGCGGGGTTGGAGTTGAGATTGTAGACAAGGGAGGCGGCCGCCCCCTGCGCGTCGGCGGGCGCGATCACAAGCTTGCGCTCATACACGTACAGCCAGACCGCACGGGCTGGGGACGTATCGCTCGCTCCAGCCAGCAGGCGGTAGACGATGTCGAAGTTGGAGGCAGGAATCGTGGGCACCGGGTCCAAGGCGGTGTTCCCCTGCGGGAGGTAGAAAGTTCCCGCCGGCTGGGTGGGGCTGGCGGCGGCAGGGGTGGAGGGGGGCACGAGCCACAGGATGCCGCGCGGATTGTCCAGGGCGCCGACCAGCCGGGTGACGCCTGCGAGCGCGCGGTTCGTCTGCATGATGTCGTCGACCTGCTGGAACGTAGAGCCGAGGATCCCGACCAGGGACAGGATGGCGATGCCGACTATGCCGATGGCCAGGGTGACCTCGATGAGGGAAAAACCGCCGCGGCGGGGCGGGGGTGCGACTTGGAGAGGGGTCATTTCTTGAGAAGGTCGGTGTCCATCTCCTCGGGTCCGGTGGTCAGGGAGACCTCGCCGCTCGGACGGAGGGCGACCGCGGAGAACTGCGACTCGTTGGCTACGTCAAGCACGGCGCCGCTGCCGCTGCCGGGACGCAAAGCACCGGTCGCCAGCACAAGCATGACGCGTCCGAGGTGTCCGGACTGTCCGGAGGGCTGGATTTCGACGTAATACCAGGTCCGCCCGCCCATGGCGGCCGTCATGCCGGAAAGAGGGGTGGGCTGGTTCAGCGCGGCGAACGTCATCCGCGGCGGGCCGGCCGAGACATCCAGGGACGAAGCCCCCGGACTGTCCGCGAGGTCTCCGATGATGGAGCGGCGCGTGTTGGCCCCGGCTCCCCAGCCGGGAGGAAGGTTGACCGTGGTGGTCGAGTCGGAGGCGGGCGGGACGAAATAGACGCCCTGCGGAAGACGCACAGGGTCCTCGGGAGCGAGCCACTTGTAGCGGGTGTCGGTGGTCGCGATCGTGTTCGGGTCGGTGGCGCCCGCATCGGCCGCCGAAACGGAGCCGACGGCCACCACCACGGTGCGGAGATGTCCGTCAAGGTCCGCGGGGTCGTTGAGAATCAGCAGCCTGTAACGCGGATTGAAGGGGATGCCGGCGCCCACGTTGCCGCGGTTCATGAGAGCCATGGCCCTGACGGTCCGCAGCGAGGTGGAGACGACACGCTGGGCCGCGGGGAGGCCGCCACCGTCGCCCGGGCTCAGGCTGAGGAAGAGGCCCGAGATGAGCAGAATGATGGTGATCACCACGAGGAGCTCGATGAGCGTGAACCCCGGCCGGGCCGGGCGGGTGACGGCTGCGGAAGGCATGCTCACTGGACGGCCACCACGTCGGCGCAGTCGCTGCGACCCAGTCCCTCGGTGGAGCCGACGTAGTTCTCGGAGGTGAAGATGATGACCCGCGCGGGCAGTCCGCCGGTCGTGGAGATGGGCACGAGCTCCTCGGGAAGCTCGCTCAAGCCGGGCACGGTCACGCTGCGGATGCTGCCGTCGCCCGAGGTGTCGAAAATCATCTGGATGTTGTGGTTGCCGAACCGGTCGATGAGGACGGGATTGCCGGCGGAGGCCGCGGTGTAATCGAAGAAGTCCTCGCGGGCGAAGGCGAAGAACTCCTCCGCGTTCCGGTTAAAATCCCGCCGGTCGGCGGCGCTGAGCGCGGAGCCGTTGGGGTTCTTGCCCGACATCGCCTTGACCATCTTGGTGCAGAGCGTGACATCCCCGTTGATCTGGTGAAGGGTGTCGGAGGCGGTGTTGTAGTTGCCCGTCCCGATGTGGGGATAGTAACCGTAGGTCTGCTTGTACTTAAGAATGCCGTTGGCCAGCTGCGAGAAGGCGGTCTGGGAGGTGGCCTTCACGGCCCTCTTCCGTATGCCGCTGATAGCCGGGAAGAGCACCCCGGCCAGGATGCCAATGATGGCGATCACCGTGAGGAGCTCGATGAGGGTGAAACCAGGACGACGGGAACGCATGGCGGCGGGCGAGAATGGGGACAAGCATTGTATCCCCGGATAGACCGGACAGACCAGCAAAAAGAAGCCCCAAGCGGGCCTTTCACGGCCCTTCAGCGGGGCAGCAGCAGAAAGCAGGCCGCGGCGACCGCCGTCGGGAAAGCGGCCCACAGGAATAGCCTCACCGGCGAGATGCCGGTACCGTAGTGACGGGCCAGAATCGACTGTCCCGCCGGATTCGGGGCATTGGCGATGACGGTGAGGCCGCCGCCGGTGACCGCGCCCGCCAGCACGGCGAACTGCAGGGACCGAGCGACCGCGGAGCCGTCGGACATGGCCGGAACCTGCGAGGCGAGGTAGGTGATCGCCGCATTGTCATTGAAAGCGGTCAGGATGGTCGCGCCGAAGAACAACTCCAACTCCCCGAGCCGGGACAGGACAGGGGAGATCCACCACGACTGAAGCCCGCCGTGGATCACCAGCGACGCCAAGAAGAAGGCGACCAGCAGAGGCCCCCTGAGACGGACCGGTGACTGCCACTGGGGCGTGGCCACGGTGAAGGTGAGGAAGACGAGCAGCCCGGCCATCAGGAGGGCTCCGTGGTGACCGACGAGCATGAGGACGGTCCAAGCCATCATGGCGAAATGGGCCAGGACGACCCAAGCCGGCACCACGGTGCTGGATTCGGGGCGGAGGGCCGGGTCGGCGCGGCCGGCGAGCTCCTTGAACTCGCGGCGGAAAAGAAGCCCGTAGACGACGGTCGACAGCACGATGGCGAGCACGGCCTTGAGGCCGAAGTGGACCAGCATGTGCTGGGTCGACCAGCCCCAGATGCCCGCCACCATGACCACGGGCGGCGCAGCGAAATGGGTGAGGGTGCCGCCGATCGAGACATTGACGAAGAGCAGGCCGAGCGTGGCGTAACGGAACCGGTCGGAGGGCCTGAACTCCAGGAAGAACTCCGCCAGCATGAGCGCGGCGATCGTCATGGCGGCGGGCTCGGTGATGAGGGACCCGAGCAGAGGGGCCACGCAGAGGACCACCGTCCAGCGGGCGAAGGGCGAGCCTCCGAAAAGCCCGGCCACGCGGCGCAGGAAGGCGGAGGCGGTGGCGAAGACCGGCCGCGAGGAGGCGATCGCCATGATCACAAAGACGAAGAGCGGCTCGAGGTACTTCGGGGAGGCGAGGATGCGCGCGCCCGGCGCGGACGGATCGGCTACCAGCCGGGCCGCGGCGGCGTAATCGGCCGTCTCCATGTAGGCGGTGGCGAAGGCCCAGCCCTTGCCCGGCCAGAGCACGAAGGCGTAGAAGAGGACGAAGGCCCAGATGCCGAAGACGGCCTCGACCTCACCGAGGAAGTGAAGGGCGGCGGCCCGGAAGTCAGCGGAGCGCCCCTCCTCGTTGACGGGCGCCTCACCCTTGCGCACGCGCTCCGCGTGCGCCGCCTCGAGGCGGTGGGCCCAGGAGGAGAAGAAGGGGGTCAGGAAGGTGTGGATGATCGCCAGCAGGAAGATCAGCGAAGCCACCGGAAGGAACGGATCGGCCCGGGCGGCCGTCATGAGCTCCTCGTACAGTGTCATTCCTGACGGCATGCAGCCAGAAAACCGAAGCGACGCGGGTTGACAACCCCAACCGAATCAAGGTCCGGGCGCGACAGGATCGGCGCCGCCCAGGGCGCGGCAGAGATCGGCGTGCGCCGCGGCGCGCTCGAAGCGGAGTCGGGCGACCAGGATGCGCGACTCGGCGAGGCGGCGACGGGCCAGGAGCAGCTCGCCCGGGGCGCCCTGCCCCGCCTCGGAGCGGGCTCTGGCAAGACGGAAGGATTCACGGGAAGCGGACTCGACCCGGTCGGCCGAAGCGGCCGCGGCGCTGGATTCACGCACGTCGGCGAGGGCGTCGCGCACTTCGCGCAGGGCCTGGTAGGCCGCACGCTCGTACTCGGCCGCGGCCGCGCGGACGCCGGCCTCCGCGGCCTCGACACGCGCGGCACCGCGCCCCCAGTCGAGCAGCGGGACGGAAAAGTCGACACCCAGCGAGCGGGTCTCGGTCGGCCCTTGGAACATGCCGGCGAGCTCGCGGCTCTCGGTCCCGAAGGCACCGGTGAGACTGAAGGTCGGGAGACGCGAAGCGACCTGGAGTCCGACCCGCGCCGTGGCCTCTACGAGCGTCTGCTCGGCGGCGCGTACGTCGGGGCGGCGCGAGAGCACCGCGGCCGGCAAGCCCGTCGCGGGCGTCGATGGAGAGCGCAGGGGGCGGAGGGACGGGGCGAGGGTGCGGGCGGGGGCCCCGGTCAGGAAGCCGAGCAGGCTCTCGCACTGCGCGCGGCGGCGGCGGACCGCGGCCCGATCGGCCGTGGCCACGGCCAGTGCCTGCTCCGCGGCGGCGACGTCGGCCGGTCCGACCGCGCCGACGGCGCCGCGCTTGACGGCCAACGCGAGTTCCTCCGTGCGAACGGCGACGAGCTCGTCGGAGGCGGAGGATGATTCGTCCGCCGAGCGAAGCTCGGCGTAGGCGCGCACCACCGAGGCGGCCAGGGTCAGCCGGACGTTCTCCGCCGCCTCACCGCTGGCCAGAAGCCGGGCCCGGGCGGCCTCCTCGGAGCGCCTCACCCGCCCCCAGAAGTCGAGTTCGAAGGTGGTGGAAAGACCGGCCCGGTAGGAACGGCGGCTGCGCGTGAAGGTGTTGTTGATGGGCTGGAAGCCGCCCTCGCTGACCCGGCTGCCCACGTCGGAGCCCGCGCCGTTGACCTGCGGCATGGCGGCGGCCCCCACTTCCTCGAACTGGGCGCCCGCCTGCTCGACGCGAGCGACCGCGGCGCGCAGGTCGGCGTTGGCCGCGAAGGCGGCCTCGACCAGCCGGTCCAGTTCCGGCTCGCGGAACGAGCGCCACCAGTCGGCGCGCACCGCGGGACCCTGCGCGGCGGCGGGGAAAGCGGCGGGCACGGGCATCGCGGGCTTCACGTAGTCGGGACCGACCGTGCAGCCGGCCAGCAGCGCCGCCAGCAGGAGAGACGGCCTCATGACACGGCCCCCTTCCCTTCCTTGCGGCCGGACAGGAGGTGGAAGAACCAAGGGATGAAAAGCGTCGCCACGAAGGTGTCGAAGACCATGCCGCCCATCACGCCCGTCCCCATCGAGCGACGGGCGGCCGCGCCGGCGCCGATGGCGAAGGCGAGGGGCACCACCCCGAGCACGAAGGCGAGCGAGGTCATCACCAGCGGACGGATGCGGATGCGCGCCGCCTCGACGGCGGCCTCCGCGGCGGAACGTCCCGCACGCCGGGCGGACTCGGCGAACTCCACGATGAGGATGGCGTTCTTGGCCGCGAGGCCAATGAGCGTCACGAGGCCGATCTGGAAGTAGATGTCGTTGGGCATCCCTCGCACGGCCACCGCGGCCAGGGCGCCGAGCAGGGCGAAGGGCACGGTGAGCAGCACGCCCAGCGGGAGCGAGACGTCCTCGTAGAGGGCCGCCAGGATCAGGAAGACCATGAGCAGGGCCATCAGGAAAGCCGGGAGGGCCGACGTCGCCGCGCGCTTCTCCTGGAGGGCCTGCGCCGTCCAGTCGACCTCGTAGCCGAAGGGCAGGACCTCCTCCGCGACGGACTCGACGACCGCGATGGCATCGCCGGAGGTGACCCCCGCGGCGGCGGAGCCGATCATGCGCGCGGCGAGGAAGCCCTTGTGCCGCTCGAGCTGCTCCGGGCCGGCCTGCGGCAGGAAACGCACGAAGGTGGAGAGCGGTGCCATCTCCCCCGTGGCGGAACGCACGTGGACGCGGCCGGCGGAGGCGACGTCCATCCGGTCCTCGGCCTCGGACTGGATGAGCACGCGGTGCGTGCGGCCAGAGAGGGTGAAGTCGTTGGCGTACACGACGCCGATGGTGGCCTGCAGCGCCTCGTGGAGTTCGGGGATGCCGACGCCGAAGGAGGCCGCCCGCACCTCATCCACCTCGGCCAGCATCTGGGGGACCGAGGGACGCAGGAAGACCCGCAGGCCGGTGAGCTCGGGCCGGGCGCGCAGGGCCGCCTCGAGGGTCTCCACCGTGGCGAAGAGCCGGGCCGGGTCGTCGTCCGTCTTGGCCAGCAGGTAGAATTCAAACCCGCCGGCGGTGCCGATCCCCCGGATGGCGGGCGGATTCACCACGAGGCACATGCCGTCGGACTGCGACAGGCCGATGCCGTTGAGCTGCCGGGCGAAGGACTCGCCCCCGGCCGTGCGGGTGCCGAAATCCTTGAGCGGAAGGAAGATCGTCCCCGAGTTGGGCTTCTCCCCGCCGCCCAGCAGGTCGTATCCGCTGATGGCGAACGTGTGCCGGACCGCGGAGTCGCCCGGAGGCTGCTCCTTGAGGACGGGCGTCAGCCGATCCATGAACGCACGCGTCCGACCGATGCTGGAGCCGTCGGGGAGCTGCACCATCGCCAGCAGGTAACCCTGGTCCTCGGGAGGAAGGAATCCCTTGGGCACGTGGAGCAGCAGGCCCGCGTTGGCCGCGAGCACGGAGAGGAACAACGCGGCCGCGGCGCCCGGGCGCGCCAGCAGCCATTTCACCGCCGCGCCATGCCAGGCGGCCGCGCGGCCGAAGCCCGCGGCGAAGGCGGAGGAGACGCGCCCGGCGACGCCGGCGCCATGTCCGTGCCGCCGGAGCAGCAGCGCGCAGAGCGTCGGGGTGAGAGTGAGGGCGACGAAGCCGGAGATGACGACCGAGATGGAGACCGTCACCGCGAACTGGCGGTAGAGCGCGCCCGCGATGCCGCCCATGAACGCGACGGGGAGGAACACGCAGACGAGCACGCAGACGATGGCGACGACCGCCCCCGCCACCTCGCGCACGGACTCCCGGGCCGCGGCCGGGGCAGGAAGGCCTTTCTCCCGCATCAGGCGCTCGGTGTTCTCCAGCACGACGATCGCGTCGTCGACGACGATCCCGATGGCGATGACCATCGCGAAGAGGGTGAGGATGTTGATGCCGAAGCCGAAGAGCCAGAGCCCGGCGAAGGATCCCACCAGGGAGACCGGCACGGCGACCATCGGGATAAGCGTGGCGCGCCAGGAGCCGAGGAAGAGGAAGACCACGATGGCCACGAGCACCGCGGCCTCGACCAGGGTGTGGCGCACCTCCCCGATGGCCGAACGCACGAAGCGCGTCGTGTCGAAGGGGATCTCGTAGGCGACGTCCGGCGGAAAGCGCCGGGCGAGCTCCTCCATGCGCGTCCGGATGCGCTCGGCGGTGTCGAGGGCGTTCGCGCCCGTCTGCAGGAAGACGCGTATGCCCGCCACGGGACGCCCGTCCAGCTTGCTGACCTGCTCGTAGCTCTGGGAGCCGAGTTCGACGCGGGCCACGTCGCGCAGGCGCAGGGCGCCTCCCGTCGTTCCGGCGCGCAGGACGATGTCGCCGAACTGCTCGGGGGTGGCGAGCCTGCCGCGGGAGACGACGGGGATGACGAAGGCGGCCTCGACCGAGGGCTCCTGCCCCAGCCGGCCCACGGAATACTGGGTATTGCTGGCCCGGACGGCCCGGAGGACATCGCCGGGCGTGACGCCGAGCGCGGCCATCCTGTCCGGACGCAGCCAGACGCGCATCGCGTAGTCGCGCGAGCCGAACACGCCGCAGTCGCCGACGCCCTCGATGCGCTTGAGCTCCTCGGCCACCGCGGAGGACGCGTAGTTGCTCAGGAAGACGGAATCATGGGTGGCTTTCGGCGAGAGCATCGAGACCGACATGAGGATGTCGTTGGACCGCTTCTTGGTGATGACGCCCAGGCGCCGGACCTCCTCCGGCAGACGCGGCTCGGCCAGCTTGACCCGGTTCGCCACGAGGATGGTGGCCATGTCCGGGTCGACGCCGCTGTCGAAGACCACGGAGATGCTCAGCGTGCCGTTGGACGAGGAGTTGGAGGAGTAGTAGAGCAGCCCTTCGACGCCGTTGATTTCCTCCTCGAGCGGCGCAGCGACGTTCTTGACCAGGGCGTCGGGCGAGGCGCCGGGGAAGCTCGCGACCACGGTCACCGTCGGCGGCGCGATCTGAGGATACTGCGAGAGGGGCAGCTGGGTGAAGGCCAGGCCGCCGACGATCACGATGACGACGGAGAGTACCCCGGAGAAGACCGGCCGGCGGATGAAGAAGTCCCAGCTCATGTCTCAGCGCCCGGCGACCGAAGCCTTGGAGCCGGGGCGCAGCTTCTGCAGCTGGTCGAGCACGACGCGGTCGCCGGTCCTGAGCCCGGAAAGGACGGCGATGTCGGCGCCCTGGACGTCTCCCAGGACGACGACGCGGGACTCGACGATGTCGCCGTCTCCGAGCACGAGGACCGCCCTGCCCTGCGGCGTCTGGATGAGGGCGGTCTGCGGAACCAGGAAGGCGGGGACCGGCCGGCCGGTCACGCGCGCACGCACGAACTGGCCCGCCATGAGGCCACCCTGGGCATTGTCGAAACGGGCCCGGAGCTGGATGTTGCCGAGCCGGGCGTCGATCTCGGGAGCGGAGAAGTCGACGCGCCCCACCACCGGGTGATCCGCGCCGGAAACGGTCTGAAGGCGGACTTCCGCGCCGCGCGCCCCCTCCGAAGAGCCGCCGAAAAGACGGGCGTGGTCGGCCTCGGGGATGCCGAAGCGCACCCACACCTCGTCGGAGCCGACCACCGTGGTGAGCAGGCCGTCCGCGCCGACCGGGGTGACCAGAGAGCCCTCCGTGCGCAGACGGCGTCCGGCGACCCCGTCAACGGGCGCGCGCACCTCGCAATAGGCGAGGTCGAGCTCGGCCATCCGAAGCCGGGCGGCCGCAGCGTCATGCGCGGCGACGGCGGCGTCCCGGTCGGCCGCGGCGTCCAGACGGTCCTTCTCGCTGGCGGCCTTCTGGGCGAAGAGCTTGTCCTGGCGCGCGGCCTCCGCCGAGGTCCGCCCGACACGGGCCGCCTCCTGGGCCAACTGGGCCCGAGCGAGCGCGGCGGCCGCGGCGTAAGGCGCAGGATCGATGCGGAAGAGCAGGTCGCCCGCACGGACACGCGCCCCCTCCCGGTAGTCCACGGTCTGCAGGAGGCCCGTCACCCGGGCGCGCACCTCGACCTCGCGGACGCCCTCGACCTGCCCCGGGGCGAGCAAGGTCTGGGCCATCCGGCCCTCCTGTACGGCCAGCACCGTGACGCGGGGGGGAGGCGGGGAGGAGACGGGCGTCTCCTGTCCGCAGGCGGCGAGCATCAGCACCACCCCGGAGAGGACGGGCAAGACCACGCTTGATTTACATACAGACATGTATGTTTAGTTAGAGGACGCCAGATGGCCCGCAAGACCAAAGCAGAGGCGGCCCGCACCCGCGACCGCATCGTTTCATGCGCCCGGCGCGTGTTCGCGCGCCGGGGGGTCAACATGGCCTCGCTGGACGAGGTGGCCCGTGCCTCAGGAGTCACACGCGGCGCGGTCTACTGGCATTTCAACGGCAAGTCCGACCTGTTCATGGCCGTCCGCGCCCAGACCGGCCCCCTAGTCAGCTTCGAACCCCCACGAGAGAAGGACCCGCTGGAGGCCCTTGAACGGGGGCTGATCGGGGCGCTCCGTCGGCTCGCCCGGGACGAGGCGGCGCGGGACACCTACGAGGTCATGCTTTGGCGCTGCGAATACGTGGGGGAGTTCGCGGACGTTCGCCGGGACCTCATGGAAGCCGGGAAGTCCTTCCTGCGGCAGACCGAGGCCCTCTACCGGAACGCGGTCCGTCGCGGTATGCTCGCCGCCGGTATCGACCCACGGACGGCCGCCCTGGAGACGTTCTGCCTCTACGCCGGCATGCTGAAGATCTGGCTGGCCGACGAGGGCGGCGGCCTGAGAAGCCGGATCGAGAAACTCATCCGGGCCCACGTCGCGTCCCGCCGCCGAAGCAGGGTTGCCACGCGCCGCGCCCGCGGCAGCATGAAGCCATGAGCCAGCTTCTTCTGGCTGCGCTGCTGGTGGCGGCCCAGACCCCGACCGAGGATCGTACGCCCCGTGAGCCCGCCTCCCTGCCGATCATCTACGACCAGCCGGGCGACCGCTTCATCCTCCGCATCGACAGCCGTCGCTACCAGCTGCACAAGGACTTCCGTCCGTCCGTCGCGGAGCTCATGGCCGCCGCGAACTACCCCCGGACGAAGCTCGCCCACCAGGAGCTCGTGATGGCGGTGCAGGAACTGGACAAGGCGCTGGAGCGCGCGGCCTCCGCCCGCCGCGACGCCGAGCGGGACGCCGCTCGCAGCCGTCGGCACGCCGACACGGTCGAGTCGCTCAACCGGCAGATCGCCCTCGTCCGCGCGACGCAACCGGTCGACTTCAACGCCATCGCCATCCTGCTGAACCAGATCGCCGTCGAGTCGGAGTCGCTGCGCCGCGCGCAGCTGCAGGAGGACAAGTCGCGAGGCCGCGCCGACGCGGCCGACCGGGCCGCCGACCCCGCCAGGCTGAGGGCGGACAAGGCTCGGGAGGCGTACGTCCGAGCGCTCGACGACTACGAGCGGCCGCTGTCCCGAATACGCGCGATCGCGATCGCCAACGGCAGCGCGCTGTAAGGCGTTTCGGCTCGCCCCGCCGGAAGGAAGGGGCAGGGTCGGAGGACCCCCATGAACGCCCGTGTCCTGCCCCTCCTCGCCGCGCTCCTCGCGGCGGGCGCCGCCCTCGCCCAGCAGCCCCCTGCGCCCGCCAAGCCGGCCGCCAAGGCCGCGCCGAGACCGGCGGACCGGTATGCCGTGCGGCCGGACGAGAAGGTCGCCTGGCATGACGTCCGCGAGACGGACCTGGAGGGCCGCGCCCTCCCCGGCGACGAGCGCAAGAGCTACTTCGACCGCCTCCCCGCCGAGGCCGACGGCAAGGTCACGCCCGCCGTATGGAGCCTGAGCCGCGACAGCGCCGGCCTCATGTTCCGCTTCCGCACCGACGCCACGACCATCTACGCGCACTACAAGGTCACCAAGGCGCAGCTCGCGATGCCGCACATGCCCGCGACCGGCGTGAGCGGGCTCGACCTCTACGCGCGCGACGGCGACGGGCGGTGGCGCTGGGTCCAGGTCGTGCGGCCCGGCTCGCAGGAGATGAAGGTGCGCGTCGCCGAGGGTCTGGACGCGGGCGAACGCGAATACGCCCTCTACCTGCCTCTCTACAACGGCGTGGAGTTCCTCAGCGTGGGCGTGCCCGAGGGCAGGAAGTTCGAAGGCCTCCGGCCGCGCGCGCGACCGGTCGTCTTCTACGGCACGTCGATCACCCACGGCGCCTGCGCCAGCCGGCCCGGGATGGTGCACACCGGCATCCTCGGCCGACGGCTGGACGTGCCGGTGGTGAACCTCGGCTTCTCGGGCAACGGGCGCATGGACAAGGCGGTGGGCGACTTCCTCGTGCGCATCGACGCGGCAGCCTACGTCATCGACTGCCTCCCCAACATGGGACCGAAGGACGTCACCGAGAAGTGCGCTCCCCTCGTCAGGCAGCTTCGCGCCGCGCATCCGGACACCCCGATCATCCTCGTCGAGGACCGCCGCAACACGGACTCCTGGTTGCTCGCCGCCCGCCGCAAGCACCATGATGACAACCACGCCGCCCTGAGGGCGGCCTACGAGCAGCTGCTGAAGGAGGGCGTGAAAGGCCTGTCCTACGTGCCCGGCGACCACCTCTACGGCGACGATGCCGACGGCGCCACGGACGGTTCGCATGCGAGCGACCTGGGCTTCTTCCGCCAGGCCGACATCTTCGAGCCCTTCCTGCGCCAGGCCCTGGGCCGCTGACCAGAGGACCGGATGACCCGCGGCTTCCGCTACTACGACCTGATCCTCGGCGGCTTCGTCGCGGTCCTGCTCTGCTCGAACCTCATCGGGCCCGCCAAGGTGGTCCAGCTGGACCTGCCGCTGCTGGGCCCGACCGATTTCGGCGCGGGCAACCTGTTCTTCCCGCTCTCCTACATCTTCGGCGACATCCTCACCGAAGTCTACGGCTACGCGCTCGCTCGCCGCGTCATCTGGTCGGGCTTCGCCGCCATGGCCTTCGCGACCGTGATGACCTGGGTGGTGCTCGCCATGCCCGCGAGCCCCGACGAACCCTTCAGCGCGCAGCTGCAGCCGGCCCTCCAGACCTGCTTCGGCGGAGGCTGGCGGATCGCGCTCGGCTCGATCCTCGCCTTCTGCGTCGGGGACTTCGTCAACTCCTACGTCCTCGCCAAGATGAAGGTGCGCATGGGCGGCCGGCACGCATGGATGCGCTTCATCGGGTCCACGGTGGTCGGGCAAGGCGTCGACAGCCTCATCTTCTACCCGGTGGCGTTCCTTGGAATCTGGACGGGGCCCACGCTGCTCGCGGTGATGGCGGCCAACTGGGCCTTCAAGGTGCTGGTGGAGGCGGTGATGACCCCCCTGACCTACGTGATCTGCGAGCGGCTCAAGCGGGCCGAGGGCGTCGACGCCTTCGACGACGGCACGGACTTCAACCCGTTCTCGCTGAAGGGCTGAGGCGGGCCGTGCCCCGGGCAGGACTCGAACCTGCATGCCTTGCGGCAAGGGATTTTAAGTCCCGTGTGTCTGCCATTCCACCACCGGAGCCGGCCCCTGCGATCCTGCCGTCCGCCCTCCTGCTGGCAACCCGGGAAAGCGTCCGCCTTGTCCTTGCGCCCGTCGCGAAAGCGGTCTTCCTTCGGCCCATGGACCGCATCGCCACGACGTTCGCGCGCTGCAAGGCCGAGGGGCGCCCGGCTTTCGTCAGCTACGTCTGCGCGGGCGACCCGGACCTGGAGACCTCGGAGGCGGTGCTGCTGTCGCTCGCCCGCAACGGCGCGGACGTCCTCGAAGTGGGCGTGCCCTTCTCCGACCCGCTCGCCGACGGACTGACGAACCAGCTCGCCTCGCAGCGGGCCCTCGAGGCCGGCATGGACGGCGCACGCCTGCTCGACCTGCTCCGGGCGGTGCGAGCAGGCACGGACCTGCCGATCGTCCTCTACTGCTATTACAACCTGCTGTTCTCCGCCGGACTCGAGGACTACTGCCGCCGCGTGCGCGAGGCCGGAGCCGACGGGCTGCTGGTGCTCGACTGCCCGCCGGAGGAGGCGACGGACCTCATCGCGGCCTCGAGGAAGCACGGGCTGGCCAACGTCTTCATCGTGGCCCCGACGACCCCGCCGGCGCGCGTCGCCCTCATCGCCAAGCACGCCACGGGCTTCATCTACTACGTCTCGCGCGAGGGCGTGACAGGCGAGCGTTCCGAGCTCGCCGCCAACCTCGGCGCGGCGGTGGGCGAAATCCGCAAACACACCTCCCTGCCCGTCTGCGTCGGCTTCGGCGTGTCGAGGGCCGAGCACGTCCGCGCGATTGCCAAGGTCGCCGACGGCGTGGTCGTCGGCAGCGCCCTCGTCAACGTGATCGCCGCCCACAAGGACAGGAGAGGCGAGGCGGCGGAGGCTGTCGGCGCGAAAGTCCGGGAACTGCTGGCCGGATAAGGCGCGGGCCGCGGCGCGGGGACGGCCCCGCCTCGGGCGTTTCCGCGACATTCAGCGGCCCAGCCCCCGCCGACGGCGAATCTCCGCCCTTGACCAAGGGCATCCCCTCCCCACTTTCCCCGTGGTCCCGACCACGTCGGGGCCACCGGAACCTCACCGCATGGCCTCGCGCGACACCTGGACCAAGAAAGACCTGACCGGCATCGAGGAGCTTTCCGCGGCCGAGATTGGCGTGATCTTCAGGCAGGCCGACAAGTTCCTTCCCGCCCTGGCGCCAGGCAAGGGGCTGGACCTGATGAAGGGGCGCACGGTGGTGAACCTCTTCCTCGAGCCCAGCACCCGCACCCGCACCGCGTTCGAAATCTCCGCCAAGAAGCTCGGCGCGGAGGTGGTCTCCATCAACACCACAGCCTCCTCGTTGGTCAAAGGCGAGACCCTGCGCGACACCGCCATGAACATCCAGGCGATGGGCGTGGACGCCATCGTCATGCGCCACTCCTCCGCCGGCTCCGCCCGGTACCTCGGCGGCGTGCTCGACATCTCCGTCGTCAACGCGGGCGACGGCGCCCACGAGCACCCCACGCAGGCCCTGCTCGACGCCTACACGCTCCGCCGGAAGTTCGGCGAGGTGAAGGGCCTGAAGGTCACCATCCTGGGCGACGTCCTCTTCAGCCGTGTCGCCCGCTCGAACATCCTCTGCCTCTCCAAGCTGGGCGCGCAGGTCACCCTGGCCGGACCCGCGACGCTCGTGCCCGCCTCCCTCAAGGAGGCTTACCCTCAGGTGCGCCTCGCGCACGACCTCAAGACCGCTCTCTCCGGGGCGGACGCGGTGATGCTGCTCCGCATCCAGCACGAGAGGCAGACCACCACCCACTTCCCATCCCTCGGCGAGTACACCTCACAGTTCGGGCTCAACACCGAACGCGCCGCCTGGCTCAAGCCCGGCGCCATCGTCATGCACCCGGGCCCCATCAACCGCGGCGTCGAGGTCGAGAGCGAGGTGGCCGACGGCCCCCGCTCCGTGATCCTCGAGCAAGTGACGAACGGCGTCGCGGTCCGGATGGCGGTCCTCCACCTCTGCACGGGGGCCGTCCGCCGATGAGCAGGTCCGAAGCCAGGCCGCTCAGGATCACGGGCGCCCGGATCATCGACCCCGCCTCCGGCCGCGACGAGAACCGCGGTGACCTGTGCGTGATCGACGGCCGTTTCGCCCGGAAGCTCTCCGCCGCCGAGGCCCGCTCGGCCGTCACCGTCGACGCCCGCGGCCTGGTGGCCACGCCGGGCTTCGTCGACCTCTGCTGCCGGCTCGGCGAGCCCGGCCGCTCCGCGCGCGAGACGGTGCGCTCCGGCACCCAGGCCGCCGCGGCGGGAGGATTCACCACCGTCGTGGCCATGCCGGATTCGCTCCCGCCGGCGGATAACGTGGGCACGGTGCAGCTGCTGCGCGAGATCTGCGCGCGGGAGGCCGTGGTCCGCGTGCTTCCCACCGGTACGCTCACCAAGGGGCACGGGGGCGAGGCGCTCGCCCCCCTCGGCTCCCTCCGCAAGGCGGGGGTCGCCGCGGTGACGGACACGGTCTCGGGAGTGCAGAACAACGAGATCATGCGACGGGCGCTGGAATACGCCGCGATGTTCGGGCTCGTGGTGCTCGACCACTGCCAGGACAGCAGCATGACCGAGGGTGCGCAGATGCACGAGGGCGCGTGGTCCCTGCGTCTCGGCCTACGGGGCTGGCCGCGCGCGGCCGAGGAGATCGTCGTCTCCAGCGACTGCGCCCTGGCCGCCCTCACCGGCGCCCGCATCCACCTGCAGCACCTGTCCTCGGGCGGCTCGGCCGAGCTCGTTCGCCAGGCGAAGTCGCGCGGCCTCCCCGTCACGGCGGAGGTCTCCGCGCTGCACCTGCTCCTCACGGACGCCGACCTCGCGGGCTACGACACGAACCTGAAGCTCAACCCTCCGGTGCGCGAGGAACGCGACCGACGGGCGCTGGTCGAAGCGCTGGTCGACGGCACGCTTGACGCGGTCTGCTCCGACCACTCCCCCTGCAGCGCGACCGAGAAGGACTGCGAGTTCGACCAGGCGCCCTTCGGCGCGGCCTCGCTGGAGACGGCCTTCTCCGCGGCCTACGAGGCGGTCGTAGACGCCGGTCACGCGGAGCTGCCGACGCTCGTCGAACGCCTCACATGCGGGCCGGCCAGAGCGCTCGGACTGGAGGCCGGCACCCTGCAGGAAGGGACCCCGGCGGACTTCGTGCTGCTCGACCCCCGGGCGAAATGGAAGCCTTCGGCCGGCGCCCTGCTCTCCCGCTCCGGCAACAACCCTCTCGTCGGCCGTACCCTGCGCGGCAAGATCCGCTCGACCTACGTGGACGGCCGGCTCGTCCACGGAGCCTGAGATGGCGGTCGGGCCTTTCAGCGTTCTCTCCGAGCCCCTGGGCGCCGACGTCCCGACGGCGGCCCCCAGGGCGTCCACGGAGGAGCCCGCCTCCGAGGTAGGGACCAAGGAGCTTTCGGCCGCCGACTGGACCTGCATCGCGGTCAGCATCGCGCTGGCCGTCGCAGGCCTACGGGTGCTGCGGCGTTGGACGGCCGGCGGGGGTCCGCGGCTTGAGCGCCGCGCGGACGCCGCCACCGCCGCCGCGGGGCTGGTGACCGGTCTGCTGGCCTTCGGTCTCCTCTTCCCGCTCCTGACGCAGCTCCTCGCCGGCCTCTTCATGACCCAGTTCGGGGTCACGCAGGCGGAGATCTTCTTCTCCAGCTTCGTGGCGCAGGCCGTCGCCGCCGGGGTGATCATCGGACTGGGAGCCGCGCTGCCGGGGGCGGTGCAGTGGTCCCCGACGGCCGCGCCCGAAGGCGCCCCGTCCGCGCCGGACACGGCGCGGGGCGCGCTTTCGATCCTGCGCAAGCGTGACGCCTTCCGTGCCTACCTCGGCGTCTGCGCGCTGGCCACGCTCGGCTCGCTCGGATGGAAGGGCCTGCACTCCCTCTGGGCCTGGGCCCATACGTCGGGCTGGTTGGGCGCGCCCCCCGAGGACATGCTTCAGGAGATCGTGGACATCGTCATGCGCACGGAAGTGGTCACGGCCAAGTTCGGCCTGCTGACGCTGGCGGTCGCCGTCGGCGCGCCGCTCATGGAGGAGCTGGTCTTCCGCGGCACACTGTACCCGGCGCTCAAATCACTGCTCTCCTGGCTGCCCCCGCGGGGCAACGTGGCCGTCTCCGCCGCGGCGACCGGGCTGCTCTTCGGCGCGGCGCACCTCACGCCCTCGGCCTTCATCCCCTTGACGCTCTTCGGCGCGTTCCTCTGCCTCGTGCGCGATCGGCACGGTCTGGCGACCGCGATCGCCGTCCACGCCTTCTTCAACGCCATGAACCTGTTCTGGCTCAAGGTCGCGCCGGACGTCGCCAATCTCTGAACATGGGAGCCATCACCAACCGGACGGAACGGTCCGTCTCACGCCTGACCGAGCAGCGCATCATCGAGGACGTCGTCTCGGCGATGTCTGACGCCTGTCCGCCCTTCCCCGAGGGGCCTGGCGGGGACTGCGCCCACCTGGCCGAACGGGGCGGGCGCGCCTACCGCGTCTGCACCATCGACGGCGTGACCCTCGGCCGCCACTTCGACCTCGCCTGCGAAGGGCGCCGCGCGGGCGCGAAACTGGTCAACCGCAACCTCTCTGACCTCGCCGCGGCGGGCGCGAAGCCGTCCGACGCGCTTCTTGCGCTCACGCTCGGCCCCGACGTGGACATGGAATGGCTCCTCGACTTCGCCTCCGGCGCCGGCCGGGCGGCGGCCAAGGCCGGACTGCGGATCGTCGGAGGCGACGTCTCGTCCGGACCAGCCGGCGTCTTTGTGGCCACGCTCTCGGCGCAGGGCCACGCCCACCGCGTGCTCTCGCGCCGCGGCGCCAGGGAAGGCGACGTGCTGTTCGTGACCGGCGTCCTCGGGGGCTCGGCCTACGGACGCCATCTGGACTTCACGCCCCGGCTCCCCGAGGGCGAATGGCTCTGCGGTCGGGGCGAGGTCACGGCCTGCACCGACATCTCCGACGGACTCGCCAAGGACCTGCCCGCGATGCTCGGGCGCTCGCTCGACGCCCGGATCGAACTCGCGCGCGTGCCCGTCTCCGACGCGGCCAGGCTGCTCGAACGCGGCGACGGCAGGCCCGCCCTGGAGCATGCCCTGCAGGACGGCGAGGATCACGAGCTCGCCTTCGCCGTGGCAGCCGCCTCGGCCGACGTCGTGGAGGCCGACTTCCGCCGCGCCTTCGCCGCCACCGGCGTGACACGCCTCGGCGCGGCCGTGCGGGGCGAAGGCCGCCTGCTCGACGCCGAGGGCCGTCCCGCGGCGGCCCGCGGCTTCGGACACTTTGCCTGAGCCGCTAGAGCTTGAACTGCCGGATCACCACGAAGAGCGCGAAGATCAGCGAGCAGCCGGCGAAGGTGACGGTCGTGGTCTCGTAGGTGGAGAGGAGCCTCAGGACGGCGTCGAGCAGCGAGAGCGAGTCGCGCGTGTCGGCCTCGGCCCTGGCCAGCGCCTCGCCCGCGTGCTGGTCCGCCTCCTCCACCTTCTTGTTGTCCGAGCTGAGCGTGTTGTTGGGGCCGATGAGCACCGCGATGGTCTCCTTGGAGCGCATCGCCTTGCGGAAGACGTCGACGGACCCCTGGATGCCGACGGTCGCCGCGCGCACCTTCGTGGTGGTGTCCTTCAGCTCGTGGCTGAACCAGAGGCCGGCGAGGGAGACGAGGAGGGTGACCACCGCCATGCCGACGATGCCGACCTCGGCATGGACGAGTCCGCCCCGGGTCGGACGACGGTTGGAACGTTTTGCGCTCATGATGCTTGTGGGTTAGTTTTAGGTTAGAAGGTTTTCAGCGCCGACGGCCGCGAGGGGCGGACTTGGGCTTGGCGGACTTGGGTCGGGCGCGCTTACGGCCGGACGACTTCTTGCGGCCCTTGCGTCGTCGCGGGGGGGAGGACATCCCCAGCTTCCTGCGGATCATGCCCGTGATCCAGTCCACGAGCTCCGGAGCGAGCGCGCCGGCAAGCCCCTGGACGATCGCCTTGTTGATGGCCGAGAGCTGCCACTGGAAGGTGACGAAAAAGGCGATGATGGCGAAGATCGCGGCGGCGACCACGTGCCGGAAGGACCTCCAGAGGCTGGCGTGGGCGGCGTCGTCGATGAGCAGGCGCCCGACCATCGCCGCGGCACCGATGAGCGCCACGATCCAGCCGCCGCGCTTGAATTCCACGATCGCCCCTTGGAATCCGCTCGCTCCGTCCAGGGCGGCCAGCAACCCGGTCAGCATGGCGCGCCTCCTTCTGGCGGCCGGGGGCCGCGCTCGGCGCAGTCTGATCGTGCGAGGGTGGGCACTCGGGTCGCAACTATGCGCCCCGCATGGGCGGACTCAACCACCGACTCCCCCTTCAGAGCGCCTGGCGACGGGCGGGACGCCCCTCGTCGACCTCGATGTAGTCGAACATGGTGTCGACCCCGGCGTCATCCCCGAGGCCGTTCTCGCCCAGCCGGCGGCGGAGCACCTCGTTGGCCTCATCCCTCCAGCCGCGCTTGGTCATGAAGCCGTTCCAGATCTCGACGTCGTTCGTGGTGAGACGCCGGCCGCGGGACTGGGCCCAGGCGTACGCCTCGGCATGGGAGGCGGCGGGATGTTCGAGCAGCCAGGCCCGCAGGTCGTCGTAGGCGACGCCGAGGTACTGGCAGCATCGTTCGTCGAAGGCCTTGCCGAGGTTCTTGACGAAGTCGGGGTGCAGCCCGCCCGCGGCGTGCAGGCGCACCTTGGAGATGAGGCGCGGAAGGTAGACGAATCCCTCGACGGCGTCGTAGGGTGAGAGCAGGCCGGGGACGACGGGCATGGCGGAGGGGAAGAGGATGAGCGAGGAGGGGATGGATGGAAGATAAAAGGGCCCGCCTCCCCGCTTGCCCCCGGGCCTTCGACGGCTATGCCCGAGCGCATCCCCATGCGCCGATTGATGTCGCTCCTGCCGCTCGTCCTCCTCACGGGCTGCGCCACCTACCGCGACCTGGCCTCGGAGCCCCTCAGGATGAGCCAGGACATAGCGGCGTTCGAGGAGACGGACAAGGTCTCCGCGCCCCCCGAGGCGGCCGTGCTGCTTTCCGGGTCGAGCACGCTCAGGCTGTGGAAGACGGCCGCGGAGGACTTTGCGCCGATGCCGGTGCTCAACCGGGGCTTCGGCGGCTCCTACACCACCGAGGTGCTGGGCTACATGGACCGCATCACCCTGCCCTACCGCCCGCGGGTGATCCTGTTCCATTGCGGGCACAACGACGTGTTCTTCGGCGACCGCGCGGACAGGGTCGCCGCGCGGGTCGAGGAATACTGCCTGGCCGCGAGGGCGCGCGACCCTCGCGTCAGGGTCGTCATCGCGGGAATCACCAAGGCCCCGTCGCGACGCGCGAAGTGGACGGAGATGGACCGCACCAATCGCCTGCTGGACGAACTGGCGGCGCGCCACGACTGGATCGACTTCGTCGACGTCAACCCGGCGCTCAACCTGCCGGACGGCGAACCGAGGGAAGGCATGTATCTGAAGGACGCCCTCCACCCCTCGCCGGCGGGCTACGCGGCGCTACGCGCGGCCCTCCGGCCGGCCGTGGAGGCCGCCTGGAGAGGCAGATCGCCAGTTCAGTGACCCGGGCCGGACGGGCCGCCCGTCCTGCCCCATGTCAGAACCAGCCCGCCGAGGACGGCATAGACGGCCGCGGCGCCGAGAAGGGTCTCACGGATGCCGACGCTGTCGGCGACCGTCCCCATGGCGACGGCCGCGAAGGGGATCAGGCCGAAGAAGCTCAGCCCGCTGATGGCGGATACCCGGCCGCGAATCTCCTCCGGGGATCGCTCCTGGACGATCGTGTTCGCCAGCCCGACCAGCGTCGAGACGCCGAGCGCCAACAGTAGGAGGGTGACCGCGGGCCACCAGAACCCGGCGGCGAAGGAGAGGCTGGCCAGGCCTCCGCAGATGACGACAAGGGCCGCGCACATCACGGCTCCCCGGCGGGGCGCGGGGAGGGCCATGATGAGAAGGGAACCGAGCAGTGAGCCGATGCCGGAGCAGAACATCAGCCAGCCCAAGCCGTCAGGCGTGACCTTGAGCACGTGCTTGCCGTAGAGCGGAAGCAGCACGATGAGCACGGGGAAGACGCAGAGCGTGTTCGCCGACAGCATCAACACCATGGCCAGGCTCGGGCGGTCGGCCCGCAGGTGGCGGACGCCCTCGGCCATGCCGGCCTGACGCCGGAGCTCCTGCTCCTTGCCGCCCTGAGCGCGAGGCGGCAGGGTCGCCAGGGCCGCCATCAATACCACGAAGGTGAGCGCGTTCAGGTAGAACGCGGACGCCTCGCCGAAATGCGTCACGAGGTAACCCGCGAGGGCCGGCCCGATGAGCCGCGTCCCATGGAACACGGCGCGGTCGATCGCGATGGCGCGGGCCACGTGCGCGGGCCCGGCCAGCTCGGGCACGATGGCCGCGGCCGCGGGCATCTCGAAGGCGGCGGAGACGCCGAGCAGTCCGGCCGCGAGCACGACATGCCAGATGCCCACCGCGCCCGCCCCGACGAGGGAGCCGAGCCAGAGGGCGAGCACAATCTGGACGGCCTGGCACGCCTGCAGGATCCGTCGCTTGTCGAAGCGATCCGCGCAGAGGCCGCCGAGCATCGAGAGCGCAATCATCGGGACCCCTCCGGCAAAATGCACCCATGCCATCGCCTGCCCGCTCGACGTGAGCCCAGCCATCACCCAGCCCTGCGCCATGGCCTGCATCCAGGTGCCGGTCATGGAGACGCCCTCCCCCACGATGTATCGCAGGAAGGGGCCGTTGGGGAAACGGGAAGGCTGTCCGGTGGCGTCCGACAAAGGAGATTCAGCGTGCCGAGGAACCACCGCGGAGGGGAGGACAAACTTCCGGAGTCCGGTCAGCGGCGCCAGCCGGGGAAAGTGGTGCTCCCGTTGGGACTCGAACCCAAATCGCCGGCTTCGGAGGCCAGCATTCTATCCATTGAAATACGGGAACCGAACCGCCAGCAAACCCGCCGGCATCGGGCAAGTCAACCTTTCCCCGGCTCAGCGGGCCTTCATATTGCGGTCGGCGAAGTCCAGGTAGTTGGCCCAGTCCTCCGCGGTGACGTCATGCTTGCCCGCGCGGACATGGTAGCCGACGGAAAGGCCGACGGGCCGGCCGACCTCTGGGAAGACGTCCGTGCCGAGTCCGGGCGTGCCGAGCAGACGGAAGACAGGGTCGGCATGCAGGGCCCCGAGGAACTCGCCGCGGGGATCGGCCCAGAGGTCCTCGGCGGCACTGGCCACGTAGAGCGGCCTAGGGGCCGCCGCCGCAAGCAGCCAGTGTTGGTCGAGCGGCAACGCGGCCTCGTTCTCCGAATAGGTAGAGAACCTCCGGGTGAACCAGTGCGGGAAACCCCGGCCCGGGTAGAAGCCTGAGATGACGCCGACGGTCTCGCCGAAGGTGCGCTTGCTGAGCGCGGCGCCGCCGCATCCGGAATCGTTTGAGACCACCATGGCGAAACGCTCGTCCTGGGCGCCGGCCCACAGGGCCGCCTTCCCAAGGCGGGAATGCCCGATGACCGCGACCCGCGAGTCGTCGACGCCCGGCATGCGGGCGAGCACGTCGAGCCCACGCGACAGGCCCCAGGCCCAGGCGCCGATGGCGGCCCACTCGCCGTCCTTCCAGACGGTGTCCCGGCCCGCCGGGGACAGCGCGGCGCGGAAGCCGTCCTTCCATCCTTCAGGATGATCGGGCTCGATGTCGCCGTAATAGAAAGTCGCGAGGCCGTAGCCGCGGGCGATCAGCATCTCGAGCTGCCAGCGCGAGGACTGCGCCCCGCGGTGGCGTTCCGAGGCGCGCGCGGGACGGGAAGGGTCGGACCACTGCTTGGAGACCCAGGTCTCGGGCGGAAGAACCGCGGGGTCGTCCACCGCGGTGTGGTTGCCGCCGAAGTTGGGCCCGATGAACACCGGCGAGCGGCCCCCGCGGCCGTTGGGCAGGTAGACGAGCAGGTCGAAGAAGGGGGCCTTGCGTCCGACGGGCCAGACGCGCAGCTGGGTGCGCGTCGCCTTGCCGCCCAGCGCGCCCGCGTCATGCTCCCGCACCTCCTGGACGGCCGAGGCGCGGAGCGCGGACGTGTCGGGCGTGCGTCCGTAGACATGGGTCTCGAGAGCGCGCAGCACCTCTGCCCGGCGGCCGGACCTCCAGCCGGCGGCGTCGACCTTGACACCGGCCCCGGAGACCAGCGGATCGGGCAGCGTGTAGGGCGGGACCTTGGACTCCTCCTGGATGGGGGCCGGGGCGGCGGCGAGAAGAATCAGGGGCAGCAGCATGGCCCCAGCGTGCGGAAGGCCAGCCTCACGGGCAAGTGGTCATTGCGCCCGGTCCCAGACCTCGAAGTCATATTCCAGCCCCTCGTGGGACCCGTGCCGACTCGACACGGGAAGCGTGAAGAATTCGGGCCAGGCCTCCGGGAAGAAACGGTCGCCCGCGAAGTCGCGATGGATGCGGGTGATGAGCAGACGGGAGCAAAGCGGCAGACCTTCGGCGTAGATGCGCTCGCCGCCGGCGATCCAGATCGGACCCGGCCAGGGCATCGACTGCGCGACGCGCACGGCCTCGTCCAATGTCGTCGCGCGCTCCGCGCCCGGAAAGCGCTTCGCCGGGTCGCGTGAGACCACGACCGTGCCGCGACCGGGCAGCGCCCTGCCCAGCTCGGCGTAGCAGGCGGGACCCTCGACCATTACCCCGCCCTCGGTCTGCTTCATGAACCAGTCGAGATCCTCGGGGATGTGCCACGGCAGCCGGCCGCCCGCCCCGATGACCCCGTTACGGGCCACCGCCACGATGCATTGGATGGGCTTGGAGGCGGGCATGCAGCAAGGGATGTGAACAAGTCGCCCGGGCGCAAGCGGCACCCCCGCTGGTTGACACCCGCCGACCCCCCCGCCAAGGTCGTCGGATGATTACCTGGCTGCAGGGCGCCACCTCCAAGCATCACCGCACGATCTTCAGCTTCCTGCTGGTGATCATCGTGGCCTCCTTCGTGTTCTACGGCTTCGCGGGCCGGAACGGACTCAGCCGGGTCGGCGCCTACATGTACATGGGCGTGGACCTCAACGACCCCCAGGTCCGGCAGCGTCACCGCGACGCGATGGTCTTCTCCATGCTCACCTCGCGCCGCCCCGAGGACATGGGGCTGGAACGCCGGGTCGCCGAGCTGTCCCTGGCCGACTCCCTCAACGTCCCCGTCCCCACCGACGCCGAGATCCGCCGCATCGCCCGCGACCTGACCGCGGCCCCGGACGCCAAGGACCCTGGCGAGTCGCTCCAGCGTTTCATCGAGTCGGCAGGCAGGCAGATCGACGCGCCCGAGCTCGAGACGCGCGCCCGCTTCGAGCGCTACATCGTGGACACCTGGCGCATCTCCCGCACCCGCGCCGCCCTGACCGGACCCGGCCACGCCACCGCCTCCCAGCTCAAGCGCCTGCTGGAGCGCGAGCGCGCCCTGTGGACCGTCGACGCCGCGACCTTCTCGCCCGCGGGCTTCAAGACGGACGTCAAGGACGACGAGGCCAAGGCCAAGGCCGCCTTCGAGTCCAGCAAGGAATCCTACCGGATCCCGGCCCGCCTCAAGGCCACGCTCGTACGCGTGCGCTCGACCGAGGCCGACACGTCCAAGGTGTCCGACGAGGACCTGGTCACCGCCGCGTACAACTACGCCGAGCAGCTCAAGCTCGAGCCCGGCAAGATCAAGGAGGAGGCACTCAAGCGCCGCCCCGAGCTCGAGAAGCTCGTGCGACAGGAACGGGCCGCCCTCACCCTCTCCGGCCTCGTCTCCGACGAGCTCGCCGACCGCTTCCCCGCCGACGCCTCCAAGGCCTCCGACCCGGCCTTCGCCGCCTGGCTCAAGTCTCGCAACGCGGTGCTGACGTCGGTCGACGAGTTCGAGGAGGGCGCACCACCCCAGGGCCCCGCCCTGGCCGCCGTGCCGGCCGAGGCGCTGCGCATGATCGCAGGCCTTTCCGCGCAGGAATGGAGGACCGACGTCTACCGCGTCACCGAGGGCGCGCTGTTCCTCTACGTCAACGCTCGCACCGAATCGCGCCTGCCGTCCTTCGAGGAGGCCAAGGCCAAGGCGCTTGCCGCCTGGCGCGACGCAGAACGCGAACGGCTGGTCGCCGCCGAGGTATCCCGCCTCTCGAAAGCGCTCCTCGACGACCAGACGGCCGGCAAAGCCTTCCCCGAGAGCGCCAAGGCGCTCGGACTCAAGCCTTCCAACCCCGCGCCCTTCGCGGCGTTCGCCGCCCCCGAGGCCGTGGCGGGCGTCTCCCAGGACACCGCCCAAGTGGTCGAGGCAGCCGGGGTCGGCAAGGTCGCCGGACCCGTCCGCACTCGCTCCGGCGAATATGTCTTCCTGCGCGCGTCCAAGCGCGAAGTGCCTCCCGCCGACCCGAAGAAGGACGATGCCACGGCGCTCATGCGGAATATCGGCGAGCGCAACGCCTACCTCACCGGCATGGGCCTGCTGCAGGACCTCACGCCCCCGCCCGAGGTCTCCCAGCAGCCCCGCTGACCCCTGCGGACCGGCCGGAGCCTCTCCGGCGACCCCGCCACGGAGGGGTTCGCCTTTTCAGGGGTTCCTGCTTTACCTACCCCTGCCCCGCCCCCTAGCCATCTTTGAAGTCGCATGTCCCAGGTAAGAGTCCGCTTCGCCCCCAGCCCCACCGGCTTCTTCCACATCGGGAGCGCGCGTACTGCCCTGTTCAACTGGCTCTACGCTCGGCACACGGGCGGCAAGTTCGTCCTGCGGATCGAGGACACCGACAAGGAGCGCAACTCGGAAGCCTTCCTCAACGTCATCCTCGAGTCGATGCGATGGCTGGGGATGGACTGGGACGAAGGCCCCGGCGTGGGCGGCGACCACGGCCCGTACTTCCAGTCCCAGCGCACCGACCTCTACCGGGCCAAGCTCCGCGAACTCGCCGAGAAGGGACGGGCCTACGAGAAGGACGGCGCGTGGTGGCTGCGGCTCGAGGGCGCCCGCAGCCCCGCCCATGACGAGCACCTGAAACGCGATTACGAGAAAGTCGCTTCGCCGCCGATGGTGCTCGACGACCTCGTGCGCGGACGGGTGGAACGGGCGGAGGACCGCGACTTCGTCATCTTCCGCTCGAACGGCGAGCCGGTCTTCCACTTCGTCAACGTCGTCGACGACGTCGAGATGCGCATCACGCACGTGATCCGCGGCGAAGACCACCTCTCCAACACGTCCAAGCACGTCGAGCTCTTCCGGGCCTTCGGCGTCGAGCCGCCCCGCTACGCCCACATCCCGCTCATCCTCAAGTCCGACGGGCCCGGCAAGATGTCGAAGCGCGACCGCGGCGCCCTCATTGAGGAATACCAGCGGCGCCGGTACCTACCCGAGGCGGTGCGCAACTACCTCTGCCTGCTCGGCTGGACACCCGCGGACGGCCAGGAGGTCCTGCCCATCGGGGAGATCATCCGCCAGTTCGACCTCAAGGACGTGCACCAGTCCAACGCGCGCTTCGACGAGCGCAAGATGGCCCACGTGAACGCGCTCACCCTGCGCGGCCTGCCGCCGCAGGCGTTCGCCGCCCTCGCCGCCACGACCCTCGCCGAGGCCGGCGTCACGCAGGCGGGGCGGGACGACACGCTGCTGGCCGACGTCCTGCCGATCGCGCAGGAGAAGGTCGTGTCGTTGGAGCACCTCCCCGAGTTCCTCGGCTTCTTCTTCCGCGAGGACTTCGCCCGCGACCCGGCCGCGGCCGCCAATCTCGCCAAGAAAGGCGGCGACCCGGTCGCACGGGTGAAAGAAGCCCTGCCCTGCCTGGAGTCCTGCGAATGGACGGAGCCCGCCCTCGAAGCCGCCTTCGCCGCGGCCGGCGCGGCCTCCGGCAGGAAGCCTACCGATTACTTCGCCCCGGTCCGCTTCGCGGTCTCCGGCCAGGGCGGCGGCCCCCACCTGCTCTCCGTGCTCCGCGTCTTCGGACGCGACCGCGCCCTCTCCCGGCTCCGCGCCTACGCCTCCTGAAGCCATGTCCGAAAGCCCCGCCCACCGGCATTTCATCCAGCAGATCGTCGACGCCGACCTCGCGGACGGGCGCCGCTCCGAGGTCGTGACGCGCTTCCCGCCCGAGCCCAACGGCTATCTGCACATCGGCCATGCGAAGTCCATCTGCCTGAACTTCGGCCTGGCCCTCGAGTTCAAGGGCCGCTGTCACCTCCGCATGGACGACACGAACCCGACCAAGGAGGAGGTGGAATACGTCGACTCGATCAAGGAGGACGTCCGCTGGCTGGGCTTCGACTGGGGCGGGCATTACTACCAGGCCTCGGACTACTTCGACCGGATGCACGCCGACGCGATCCGGCTGATCCAGCTCGGCAAGGCCTACGTCTGCTTCCTGACCCAGGATCAGATCCGGGAGTTCCACGGCGACGAGAAGCGCCCGGGCAGGCCCAGCCCGACCCGCGATGCGTCCGTCGGGGAGAATCTTATGGCCTTCGAGCGGATGACCCGCGGCGAATTCGACGAGGGCAAAGCCGTGCTCCGCGCCAAGATCGACATGGCGTCGCCGAACATGCACATGCGCGACCCGGTCATCTACCGCATCCGCAAGGCCCACCACCACAACACCGGCGACAAGTGGCGCGTCTACCCGATGTACGACTACGCGCACCCGCTCGAGGACGCGTATGAAGGCGTCACCCACTCGATCTGCACGCTGGAGTTCGAGGTACACCGCCCCTTCTACGACTGGCTCCTCCGCACGCTCGACACCCCCGTCAAGCCCCAGCAGATCGAGTTCGCCCGGCTCAACCTGACCTACACCGTCATGTCCAAACGCCGCCTGCTCGAGCTCGTGCAGGAGGGGCGGGTCGCCGGGTGGGACGACCCCCGCATGCCGACGATCTCTGGCATGCGCCGCCGCGGCTACACGCCGGCCGCGCTCCGCAGGTTCTGCGAGACCGTCGGGGTGACGAAGAACAACTCCCTGTCCGACGTGGCCCTGCTCGAGCACGCCGTCCGGGACGACCTCAACCGGACCTCCTCGCGCTTCATGGCGGTGCTGGACCCCGTGCGCCTGGTCATCGAGAACTACCCGGAAGGCCAGGTCGAGGAACTGCAGGCGGTGAACAACCCGGAGGACCCCTCCGCAGGTACGCGCAAGGTGCCCTTCTCCCGCACGCTGCTCATCGAACGGGCCGACTTCCTCGAACAGGCGGAGAAGAAGTTCTTCCGGCTCACGCCCGGCCAGGAGGTCCGCCTCCGCTGGGGCTACTTCGTGAAGTGCACGGGCTGCCGCAAGGACGCCGCCGGCAAAGTCACGGAGGTCACCTGCGTCTACGATCCGTCCACGCGTGGCGGCGACGCCCCCGACGGCCGCAAGGTCAAGGGCACGATTCACTGGGTCTCCGAAGCCCACGCCGGCGAAGTCGAGGCGCGCCTCTATGACCGTCTCTTCGCCCACGAGGACCTCAACGACATCCCCGAAGGCAAGGACTGGCGCGACCTGCTTAACCCGGAATCGCTCCGCAAGGTCAGGGCCCGGGTCGAGCCCGCGCTCCTCGCGGTGGGACCCGGGACGCGCGTGCAGTTCGAGCGTAACGGCTACTTCTGCGCCGACGCCAAGGACTCCAAGCCCGGTGCGCCGGTCTTTAACCGCACGGTGACCCTGAAGGACTCCTGGGCGAAGCAGGCCCCGAAGGCCTGAACTCCGAGGCCAGCCCCCGGTCTGGCGGAGAGGGAGGGATTCGAACCCTCGGTACCTTGCGGTACACTGCATTTCCAATGCAGCGCGATCGACCACTCTGCCACCTCTCCTTGGAACCAGACTAGAAAGTCCATCAAAGTTGGCCGGCTTGACGCGTCAACCCCGTAACTGGACCGGACCGGGCGCCGGGGCGCGGTCGTGGGGGCGACGGCCCCGCAGCCAGGCCTTCCCGAAGGTTTGTGCTGTCATCGTGGGTGATCGGGACTAACAAAAGTCCCATGAAAAGTCCGGCCCTCCTGCCCGCCCTGCTCCTCGGCTCCGCCCTCATGGCGGCGGACGTCCGAGTCGTCCCGAACGAAGCCGTCGACGTCATCCAAGACGGCAAGGTGGTGGCCCGCTTCATGACGGCCCACGATGTCTCGAGCCCCGAGAAGCGGCTCGAGACCTACAAGCCTTACCTGCATGTCTTCGACGCCGGCGGCGCGCTTCGCCTGACCAAGGGGCCGGGCTCCGTCTTCCCACATCATCGGGGCATCATGGTAGGCTTCATGAAGATCACGGTCGACGGGAAGTCGTACGACCGCTGGCACATGAAGGGGGGCGACCAGGTCGTCACCTCGGTCGAACCGACCGCCGGAGGCTTCGCGGCCAAGATCGATTGGGAGGGCGCCTCGGCGACCGCCAAGCCCATCCTGACTGAGCTTCGTACGTTCAGGTTCACCGGTCCGGAGGCGCCGTTCTACCTGGGCGTGGAGATGGGCAGCACCCTCGCCCCGGACCATGGCGAGGCGAAGATCGACGGCGACCCCGAGCATGCGGGCGCGCAGTTCCGCCCGTCGGAGAAGATCGACAGCGCCAAGACGGCCTACGTCTACCCCGGCAAGGACGTCCAGATCCACAAGGCGCGCGACCTCGCCTGGGTGGCCGAGGTCTTCACGGTGGAGGGTAGGACCTTCACGGCCCTGATGCTCAACCACCCCTCCAACCCGCGGGGCACCGCCTTCTCGGCTTACCGCGACTACGGCCGCTTCGGCGCTTTCCCGAAGGGCGTCGCCACTCCGGACTCCCCGTTCAAGTTACGCTACAAGTGGCTCTTCGCCGAGGGCGAGATCCGTGACGCCGCGGCCTTCCAGCAGGCCTACAACGCCTTTGCCGGCACGAACGAACCGACGCCGCCGCTGACGGTCATGCCCGCCGAACGGGCCAAGCCGAAAGCTCCGGCCAAGAAATGATGCGGCTCAGGCGCCTGCGTTCATCCGGACGCGGGCGATCGCGGAGGCCTGACGTTCGTGCAGCACGGCCTGGGCCCTGAGCACCTTGGCCCTCGCGGCGACCGGATCCAGCGCCATGGCGAGGACGGCGGGCACGATGCCTGCATGCTGGGCCGGGTCGTCCATGTCGAACAGCCATTCCGAGAGGCCGATGTCCCTCCACATGGCGCCCTTCGAGGTCTGCTCGGCCCAGCGGCAGACGATGGCGGGGACGCCGTTGCCCACGCACATGATGGGCGAGTGCATCTCGTTGCCGAAGAGTCCAAGGCTGCGGACGTAGACGCTGAGGGCCTCGTCGGTCAGCCAGTAGTCGGGACGCCAGACCACCCGCGTCCGGACGTCATAGGGTAGCGGGTCGAAGAGCGCCTCCTTGCCGAGCAGCATCTGCGTGCGATCCTCCGGACAGATGAGCACCTTGTGGCCGGCCTTCCTCACGACCTGCACGATGGCCTCCCGCAGCTGGGCATGGTCCGACTCCTTCTTCTCGTCGTTCCTGCGCTGGCGGACGGGGTCGAACTTCACGCCAGGCTTCACCCGCCAGTAGGGCGTCATGCGGTAGCGCGGAATGCAGCAAAGGAATCGGCCGGGCTCGAGTCCGTTGGCCGCGAGGAAGGCCTCCGCACGATCGTCGTCCCGGAGGTCGGTGGCGAAGGCTCCGTCCGGCCCGAACTCCATCACGGGGCACCTCACGCCGCCGGCGCGGGCGGTCTCAAGGGAGACGGAGTCGCGGAAATAGACGAATCGGGCGCCGCTGAGCACCTCGACCGTGCGGGGATTCGGCGCCCCCTGGGTGATGCCCAGGACGCCGTAGGGCTTGGGGCCCTGCTGCCGCCATTGAACGACCTGGGATTCGCCGACGAGCGAGGGGCCAGAGCCGTGCAGCAGGAAATCATGCTCGGCGTAGAGACTCGCCACGTCGGGCCTGGAGCCGACGATGCGCAGGCGAGGGAAGCGTCGCTTCAGGAGCTCGGCGACGCCGTTGTCGACGTTGCTGGGCCAGAGCGTGACCTCGGCCTCGGGGAAATGCCTCTCCAGCAGCGCGAGGACGCCCGGCGTATGGGCGATGTCGCCGATGTTCACGGTCTGCCACGAGGACCTCAGCACGACGCGGGGCGCCCTCCCCCTGGGCGTGCAGCCCGCGAACGCCGCGCCCAGGAGGGCGGCGGCGGTGAACGTAAAATCTCGGCGCGAGCTCATGGAAGGTGTCTCGCACACACCGGAGCCGCGGGCGAGAGGCAAAGCGCTTAGTTGGCCGAGGACGCGACCTTCCTCGGCAGGAGGGCCAGGTAACGCTCACGATCCTGAGCCAGCTTGGCCTTGAGCGGCTCCACCTGCGGTTGCAGCTCTGCGAGGCTCTTAGCGATCTCCTCCAGGTTCCTGACGCGCTGCGGGCCGTCTTTCTCCGCGGCGACAAGCGCCTTCTCGGCCGATTCCAGCGCCTGACGGCCAACCGCGAAAGCCTTCTCGGCCTCGGCCACCTCGGCCTGCTTGGCCAGGAGGGGCTTCGAGGCCTCGGCCAGAACGGCACGTGCCTCGGCGAGGGCCTTCTCCAGAGGAGCCATGCCTTCCTGCGCCGACTTGAGCGCGGCCTGCAGAGGGACGAGCTGGGCCTGCTGGTCCTTGTCGAGCTGGGCGAGCGCCGCCTCCTTCGACTGACGGACTTTGAGCTGCTTCTCACGGACGGCCAACAAGCCGTCCAACTGCGCCTTGGCCCCGAGGTGCGCCTTGCGCGTCTTCTCGGACTCGGCGACGAGTCCGGCGAGTCTGACCTGCTCGGCCTTCAGGGCTGAGTCGGCCGTGGCGAGCGCCTTTTCACGTTCGGCAAGCACGGCCCGGGCAGCGGCGAGCGCGGTGCCGGCGGCCTTATGACCGTCCCGGGCCTTTTCCAGCCGAACCACCGTGGACTGCTTGCGCTCCAAATAGCCGAGCGAGAAAATGGCCGTGAAGCCCCGGGCGGCCTCGAAATCGGACTGCGCGGCCTCGAGGTCGACGACGGCGGCGGCGAGCGCCGACTGGGCGGCCGCGACCTTGCCGGCCTGGGCGGACCGCACGGCCTCGGCGGCGGCGCGGTTCTTGGCGGCACCGGCAGCGGTGGCCTCGGCCGAAGACTGCAGCTTCTCGGCGGCGGCCAGCGCCTTGGCGGCGGCCTCGACGGAGACGCGGGCGGCGTTACGCTGGAGTCGCACGGGCTCGATCGACGCGTTGTACTGCTCGATGTCGGCCTTGGCGGCGTTCACGTTCATCAGGTTGGCGTTCGCGGCCTTCTCCAGGGCGGCCTGGGCCTCCGCGATGGAGCGCTGCCGCGCCTCTGCCTTGCCGGCGGCCTCGGCCTCCGCCTGCCTCGGGACGGAGAGGCTTCTCTCCAGCGCGGGCAGTTCGCCCTTCAGTCGTGCGACGGCCTGCTCGAGGCCGGCGAGCCTGCCGGCCGCCTCTTCGCGCCCCTGCCTGGCCTGCGGCAACCTCGCCTCGGCCTGCCGGACTCCGGCCTCGTTCTCGGCTCGGGCGGCCAGGAGGTCAGCGATGTCCGCCTCGATCCTGGCCAGACGATCCTGGTCGGAGAGAAGCCCGACGTTGAACTGCGCGGCCTTGAGCGCGAGCAGATGCTCACGGAGAGCGGGGAGCTCGGCCTGCGCGGCGCGAACCTTGGCGGATGCCGCGTCAGCGGCCTCGACCTTCGCGAGACGGGCCTTCGTCCGGGCGGCCTGCTCGGCGTAGAAAGAACGGGCCTTGGCGATGCCGGCCAGGGAGGATTCGGCCTGGACTTTGTCCTTGGCGAGCCGGCCCTGCCAGTAGGCCGCACCCTTGTCCATCTCCGCTATACGGCCCTCCAGCTCGGCCAGGTCGGCCTTCAGCCAGGCAACGCTGGAGGAATTATCACGGAGTCCGTGGAGGATCTTCTGCAGGGACTCCTGGTCGACGGCGCGCACCTTCGAGAGCTCGGCGCGTCGCGCGACGATCGCAGGACGGTCCTTCTCGGGCGCCTTGTCGTGGCGGGCCTTGAGGTCGTCGCGTTCCTTCTCGACACCCTTGATCTTCCCGAGGAGCGCGGCGGCCTCTTTCTCGGCCTCCGAGGAAAGCTTGCGGGCCGCGAGCTCGGCGGGCGTGGGCTCCGTCACCGGGCTGGATGCGATCAGCGCGGCGAGCTCGGCGATGCGGCGCTCGGCCTCAGCCATACGTTCGGAGATTCTGGGCGGGTTGGAGGAGACCTGCGCGTCGACCTGGCCGGTCGTGAGGCCGATGAACTTCACCTCGCCCAGCCAGTTGCCGGACACGGCGTGCTTCCCGTCATGGAGTGCGACGACGGACGACACGACGTCGCCCTGCGGCTGTGACTCGCCGAGCTTCTTTCCGTCGATGGACCAAAGGGCGACCTTCCCGTCCTGCCCGCAGGTCACGAGACGTCCGTCCGGGGTGAAGGACAGCCCCTCGACGCCTCCGCCGTGCGCTGTCCAGTTGGAGACGCGCTTGCCGTTCTTCATCTCCCAGACCGAGACCGTGCCGTCCGCGGAGCAGCTGGCCAGAACGTCGGAGTCGGCGCGCCACGCCAGGCCCGTCACGGACTTGGCATGGGTGCCGAGGTTGAAGAACTCGCCGCCGTTGTCGGCCTCCCAGACCATCACGTTGCCGTTCCGGTCGGAGGTCGCGAGCAGGACGCCGTCGGGGCTGAAGTCGGCGCCAGTGACCCATTCGGTGTGCTTGGAGATCAGGTAGAGCTCCTCGCCGCTGGCGAGGTCATAGCACTTCACCTTCTTGGTGTTGGTCGCGATGACGGCCCTCCGGTGGTCGGGCGAGATGTCCGCGGACATGATCTGGTCGAACTCCTTGCCGGCCTCGGCGATGCGTCGTCCGGTGCGGACGTCCCAGACGACGGCATGGCCGAACTTGCCGCCGCGGCCGCCTCCGAGGACGAGCAGCGAGCCGTTGGCGCTGAACTTAAGGGAGCGGGCGTAGCCCTCGGGGTAAGGCAGGATCCCGGCGAGCTCGCGGGTGTCGGTGTCGTAGAGCAGGACCTGCTTCTGGCCCGCGACGGCGAGGAGGGAGGTCCAGGGACTGGCGGCCATCGCCACGACCGCGGTGGTGCGCGGGGTCACGACCACAGGCTCGAGCAGCACGTGCTCAGGCCGCGCGGCGGGCCCTTCGGGCTTGCCGGCGGAGCCGATGACTGCGAGCTCGACCTTGGGCCGGGAAGACTTGCGGGCCACACTGTTCTTGGACTGCAGGGCTCCCCCTTCGATCCATTTGGAGAGCGTCGCGAGGTCCTTAGCGTCGAGGGGCGCCCCCTCGGGAGGCATGAAAGGCTCCTCCTTCTTCGAACTGCAGGTCCAGAGGCGGCTGGCGGAGGGGTTGCCCGGGTCGATGACCGCGCCGCCGGAACCGCCGTCGACGAGGCCAGCGTAGCTTGTCAGCTCCAGCCCGCCCTTCTTCTTGTCGGGGTTGTGGCAGGAGAAGCACTTGTTCTCGAGCAGCGGCCGGACGTGGTCGTCATAGGTCAGCTTCTCCTGCGCCTGCGCGCAGACGCTGAGCAGGGCGGCGCAGACGAGGGAGCGACGGCTGAGCGGACGTACGCGCATCGGACCGTGGATCAGTGGTTGAAGTAGAACTCCTTCGAGTTCATAAGGGCCCAGAAGGCGTCCTCGAGCACGGCCTGACGGCTCTCCGGCTCGGCGGCGACGGACTTGAGGACGGCCCCGGACTCGGCCGGCAGCGGCGGACGGCCGAACACGCGCATGAACAGCTCTTCGACGATCTCGGCGTCCTTCTTCCCCGCGGCGACGAGGGACTCGACCACCTTGCCACGGCGAATGCGCTCATTGAGGGCGTCGCCGTTCATCAGGTGGAGCGCCTGCGAGAGCGACGGGTCGGTCTTCACCTCGCTCGAGGCCACGGACTCGCGCTTGGCGCGGCCGAAGGTCGTAAGGAAGTAGTTGGAGACCGCGCCGTCGGCGATCTGCACCGCGCGGGCGCCGAGCGGCAGGCCCTGGAACTTGTTGGGGGTCTCGGTGATCTGCGAGATGGCGTCGAGGAGCACCTCGGCGCGTACGCGGCGGACCTGCGACCGGGCGAAGTTGAGCCGGTCCCCGGCGTTGGTCTCATTGGGCTTGGAGCTGCGCTGGTAGGCGGCCGAGAGCACGATGTCGCGCACGATGCGCCGGAAGTCGTAGTTGTATTCGGTCAGGCGCCTGGCGAGCTCGTCGAGCAACTCCGGGTTGGAGGGCGGGTTCGAGATGCGCACGTCGTCGACGGGGTCGACGATGCCCACGCCGAAGAAGTGCGCCCAGACGATGTTGGCGAGGTTGCGCGCGAAGTAGGGGTTGCGCGGGGAGGCCAGCCACTCGGCGAGCACCCGGCGACGGTCGTCGCCGGCCTTCAGCTCGGGCTCTTCGGCCCCGAGGAACTTGGGCCGGACGTTCTTCTTGGTGAGGAAGTGCTGCGACTCGCCTCCGCGGCTGTTGAAGATCACGACCTCCTGCGGGTCGTCCGTGGTCTTGCGGCCGATCTGGGCGAAGAAGGCGTTGAAGCCGTAGTAGTCGTCCATCGTCCAGCGGTCGAACGGGTGGTTGTGGCACTGGGCGCATTGCAGGCGCATGCCCATGAAGACCTGAGCGACGTTTTCGGAGAGCTTCAGGCGGTCGAGCTCGTTCTGGTAGTAATTGACCGACGGCACGGAAACGGTGCCGCCGCTCGAGGAGAGCAGCTCGACGACGATCTTGTCGATGGGCACGTTCTTGCCGATGCGATCCGCAAGCCAGTTGTAATAGAGCAGCGCGTTCTTGTAGAAGGGCGGCGCGTTGTTGCCCTGGTTGATGCCGGAGCGGATCTGCAGCAGCTCGGACCACTTCATCACCCAAAGCTCGGTGAACTCCTTGCGCTGGAGCAGGGCGTCGACGAGCTTGGCGCGCTTGTCCGGGGACTTGTCGGCCACGAAGGCACGGACCTCGTCAGGCTTGGGGTAGAGGCCCACGACGTCGATGTGCACGCGGCGCACGAAGGTCTCGTCGTCGCAGAGCTCGGAGGGCAGGATGCGCAGGCGGTGCAGGCGCTCGTTGACGGCCTTGTCGACATAGCCGAACTCCTCGGCCTTCGGCCGCTCATAGCTGAGGCCCTTGGGGATGACGATGGCCTGCGCCGTGATGCTGAACACATCGAAGCGGGCCAGCATGAAGGCGGCGCCGCGATCGCCGGACTTCACGAGCCCTCCCTTGGTGATGGAGGCGACAGGGTCGTTGTTGGAGGTAAAGACGGCCAGGCTGGTGACGTCCCGGTCCGTGCCGTCCGAGTACTTCGCCCGGACGGTGATCTGCTGGGTGGAGCCGGGGCCCTCGAGCACGATCTGGGAGGGGAAGATCTCGATGCCGGTGACCTTGGCCACGTCGGCGGGGTCGTCCTTGGCGCCGTTCGTGATCCACTCAAGGACGACCTTGTTGTATTCGGAGTCGGCGTCGTAGAGCTTGTTGCCCGAATGCGGGACGGCACCGATGGACTTCTCGACCAGGGTGCTCTCCTCGGGGATGGCGAGGTTGATGCGCCGCCCGACCATCTCGCGGGTGAGACGCACGTAGTCGCCCGCCGGATCCATGCCGAAAAGGGACAGGCGGAAGCCATCCTTGCCGCGGGCGGCCCCGTGGCAGCCGCCGCTGTTGCAGCCGGCGCGCATGAAGACGGGCATCACGTCCAGACGGAAGGACGCCGCACGGTCCTTCAGCCCGTCCTTGACGGCGACGGGGGCCTTGGCGGTCAGGCCGCCGATCTCCGCGACCAGCTCGGTGGCGCCGGAGTCGCCGGACGCGGAGAGGGTGAAGCCCTCGAGTCGGGCGACTTTGGCGTCGGCCACGGCGAGCTTCGCGAAGGACGTGACATCACGGGTGGTGGCGTCCGAGAAGGTGGCGAAGACGACGACGCGGTGGAAGTCACGACGGGTCTCGAGGGAGAAGGACCCGGGAAGTATCTCCAGCTTCTGGATGGAGGGCAGCTTGGCGGACAGCTCGGCCAGGGCCGTCTCTTCGGCCTTGTCCCGGGCCTTCAGCACGACGCCGGCGGTCCAGACGGCGCCTTCGGCGATCCACCGACGCAGCAGGTCGATCTCGGCGGCCGCCAGAGGTCCGTTCTTCGGCGGCATGATGTCATCGTGACCCTTGGGCAGGGTGATGCGCTTGACGATCTCGCCGTCCTTGGGGGCCAGCAGCGATGCGCCGCTCTCCCCGCCCTTGGCCAGCTCCTCGCGGGTGGTCATGAGCAGTTTGCCCTTCGCCTTCGCGGAATTATGGCACTCGACGCAGCGCCCTTCGAGCACCGGGCGGACCTCCTCGAACGTCACCGGGGCCGCGCCCAGCAAGGAAGGGAGGACGAGCGGAAGAAGAAGGAGAAAACGCATGAAGTGTTCAGTTCTTGGCCGAGGCCTTCTCCTGACGGAGCTGCTCGAGGCGGGAGAGCACGACCGGCGCGGCGGCCGCGGGCTTCGGCGCGGCGGCCGCAGGCTTCGGCGCGGCGGCCGCGACGGGAGCCGCCTTGCGAGGGGCGTCAACGCGCAGGGACGAGCCGAGGGCGATGCGGTGCGTGGTGGTGGCCCCGCCGATGGGAACCTCGACCTGGACGAAGAGATTCTGCTTCTTTCCGATCGGCGACGCATCGGAGGTGACGACGTCGAACCTGAGTTCCTTGGTGTCCTTGGTGACCTTGATCGGGGCGATCTGGATGGTGTCAGGCAGGCCGACCAGGGTCGCGACGGCCTCGCCCTCGAAAGGCCTGGGGGCCTCGAAGTTGGTCGCCATGATCGCCTGCTTGCCGCGCTCGACCGCAGTGAGCGGCACGGCGTTGGCCGCGACGAACGCGTCCTCGGTGCGGACCTCGCAGAACGGCGATGCGTTATAGATGCGGCCCTTGCCCGCGTCGGCCTCGCCTTGGACGGCGAAATTCCAGGCCTGCGTGGCGACGGAGCCGCTCGCGCTAAGCTGGAAGACGCAGGAGTCGGCGCCCGCGGGGATGGTCAGCTCTCCGAGCGAGGAGATACCCGGCGGGGTCCAGATCATGAACACCCGGATTGGACCGGCGAAGCCCTCCTTGCGCTTGGCAATCACCTTCAAGGGGAGCACGCCGTCGCGCACGAGCGGGACGGAGGGCTTCTCGATCTCGAGCGAGTAAGGGGCCTCGTCGACGACGGCCACGGGCAGCGTGTCCTCGATGCCCTGGTAGTAGATGACGTTGCCGATCCGCACGATGTCGTAGGTACGGCGCATCTGGCCGACGACTTTTACGGCCGGATCGGCGGAGACGAGGCGGACCGGAGACAGGCCGTGGCCGAGCGGGGCGTCGGGAGCGGCCTCGAGCAGGAAAGGCACGTTGGCCAAGGCACCCGGAGCCTCGGTCGTGAGCAGCTTGACGCCGGCGGGCAGCCCGGGAGCCTCGAACTTGAAGTCCCCTCCCACGCCGTTGCGGGTGAAATTGAACTTGAGCGCCATGCGGCCTCCGCGCGGCACGGCCATGAACTGCCGGTAGTTGGTGTCGTTGACGAGGTAGTCGGGCGAGGCGAAAGTAAGGCTCGGCTGGGAGGCGACGACCTCGATGCGGTAGACGAAGTTGGGCCCGCCGCGCTCCAGATGGTCGGAGACGCGGACGACATAGACGCCGTCGGCGGGCACGTTGAGACGGAAACGGGAATCAAGACGGCGCATGCCGCCCCCGTCGTCGTTGGACGTGAGGGCACGGCCGGCGGGGCTGAGCACGGTCACCGTGGGGTCGAGGGGGGAGCCGAAGGTCTGGGCGTAGGCACGGCCCTCGATGATCTGCCCCTTCTTCAGGGGGATCCGGAAATAGTCCACGTCGCCGGGCTTCTCGATGATGCCATTGAGCGCGTAGGCAGGCGCCTCGACCGCTAGGGTGCCCTGCTCCGCGGCATCGTTCGGCTCGGCCTCGAGCGTATTGTCAAAGGAGGAAAGCCGGAAGATGTTGCCGGAGGGCGTGTTGGCCCGGCTCCGGGGCAGCAGCATGAACTCCGCATCCTCCTCGGCGGGCAGCTGGACCTCCTCGGAGAAGGACTCGCGACCCTCGACGAAGCGCACCTGAAGCTTGGTTCCGACCTTGCCGCCGGCGGGATAGATGGCGTCGGGCCTCGGGAAGTCCCCGACATGGAGGCGGTAGAAGGAGTTGGCGGAGCCCCGGTAAGAGGACTCGCGCACCATCACGTAGTAGTCGCCGTCGTACTCCGCGACGAAGGAGCAATATCCGTCCTGACGGTGCAGGATGGTGTCGTCGGAGAAGGCCTTCTCGAAACGAGCCTGGTCGAGAATCGCCACGTAGGGGTCCATCGCGCCCTGCGGGATGGCGCCCAGACGGAGGGCGTCGACCTGGACGCTGATACGCTGCCCTTTCTTCACCGCGACCTTGTAGTAGTCGACGTCCTCGGAGAGCACGACGCCCTCCACGGTGGAGCCGAGCGGAACGGGCTGGGCCTGGGCGAACTCGGTGTTGGGCTCGACCTCGCTGACGTTCGGGAAGGGGCTGGCGAAGAACTGCCGCATGTGCGAGACGCCGCTGCGCGTCCGCACACGGACGACGTGGTTGCCCGGACGCACGGACTTGTCGATGGCGACCATCATCTCCACCTTGGTCGGCGCGCGGCTGATCACCTTGGTGACCTTGAAGCCTGGCGTGTAGAACATCAGGTCCTCGAAGTCGTCGAGGCCCGTGCCGCCGATGGTGAGCTGGAACTCGGAGCCGATCTGGCCTCCGAACGGCCTGGTCGAGGAAAAGACGGGGTACGCCGCCCGCGCGGACGCGGCGGTCAGCAGGAGCAGGGAGAGGAAGCGCAGCAGCATGGGCGAGGTCGGGCGGGTCGCCCCGCGGACGCCCGCCGCGGGCGGACGGCGCGGGACGCGCGGGTCAGGCGAGCCAGTCTTTCATCACGCGGCCGCCGTTCACGATGTCGATGGGACGTCCACCGTCGGACATGATGCGCTTCTCCGAGTTGATGCCGAGGCAGCGGTACATGGTCTTCGCAAGGTCCTCGGGGCCGACCGCGTCACGGTCGGGCTCGCCGCCGAGGGCATCAGAGGCGCCATGCACGTAGCCTTCCTTCATGCCGCCGCCCGCGAGGGCCACGGAGAAGACGCGCGGCCAGTGGTCACGCCCGTTGGTGCTGTTGATCTTGGGCGTACGGCCGAACTCGGAGCTGACCATCACGAGCGTGCGCTTGAGCATGCCGCGGTCATGCAGGTCGGTGATGAGACGGGCGAAGGCCTGGTCGAACGCCGGCGCGTTGGACTCGAAGCCGCCGCGGACGTTGGAGTGGTGGTCCCAGCCTCCGTAGGTGACGGACACCATGCGCACGCCGGCCTCCACGAGCCGACGGGCGAGGATGAGACGCTGGCCGGCGGTGTTGCGGCCGTACTCGTCACGCAGCTTGTCGGACTCCTTGGAGAGGTCGAAGGCCTCGCGGGCCTTGCTGCTGCTGACGAGACCGTAAGCCGCCTGGTAGAAGCTGTCCATGGCGTCGATCGCGTCGGACTTCTCGACCGCGCGGAAGTGCTCGTCGACGGCGGCGAGCATGCCGCGGCGGCGGTCGAAGCGGCTGGCGGTGACCTCCTTCGGGGCGAGGAGGTCCCGCACGGTGAAGTCCTTGGAGGCGGGGTCGCTGCCCAGCGCGAAGGGGCCGTAGGCGCTGCTCATGTAGCCGGTACCCTGCTCGGGGATCGACTGGCTGGGGACAACGACGTAGGGCGGCAGGTGGTTCCGGGAGCCCTGCTCATGCGAGACGACGGACCCGAAGCTCGGGAACTTGATCGCGGGGCTGGGACGATAGCCGGTGAACATGTTGTGGGTGCCGCGCTCATGGGCGGCCTCGCCGTGCGTCATCGAACGCACGACGGTGAGCTTGTTCATGATCTTCGCGATGTTGACGAACTTCTCGCCGACGTACTCTCCGGGGACGGAAGTCTTGATCGGCGTGAAGGGCCCGCGGTAGTCGGGCGAGGCGAAGGGCTTGGGATCCCAGGACTCGTGCTGCGCGATGCCCCCCGGGAGGTAGATGTGGATGACCGCGTCGGCGAGCGCCGGGAAAGACTCCACCTTCGGGATCTCGAGCGCCTGGAGGCGGAGCATCTCGGGCAGACTGAGCCCGATCGTGCCGAGCACGCCGACCTGCAGGAAGTCGCGACGGCTGAGCGCGGAGAGGAAGTCGGGGTGGTCGCCCTGGCAGTTCTTATGGAGCTTCATGACGGGGTGCTTGGGAAGTTATGACAATGGGGGTGAGGTCGGGTTGCAAAGTGGGATGAAATTTTCAGCTGAGTAACCGTCGGGGGAAATGGCTAATGAGCAGCCGCTTATGAGCGCGGGTCCAGTCCGGGGTGGGAGTAGGATTTACCAGTTGTTTTTCGCACCAAAAGAGGGGTTAGCGAGTGTAAAAAACCTGAGGGAATACCCTCACAATCGAGGGCAAACGAAGTAAGCGGGGGTTTTTTAAAATAAACAACTTATAATCAATGACTTATAAAAGTTAATCCCTTTAATATGAGGGTGAACCCTGAGCCGCCCTGCCGCGAGCCAGGTACGGCCCGGCCGAACTAGGCGGAAGGTTGCCATGAAAGGACCCCGCCCGATAGAAGAAAGGCCCTTCCCCGCCTCGACCCGGCCGATGACCCGGGTCACTCCACCCCTCTGCATAAAAATCCAAACGACCCGATGAGCTCCGACCGAACAGACAATCCCAAGGACCCCCGGACACTTCCCATCGGCTTCCGCGCGGTGCTGCTCGCCTCGGCGCTCTACATCGCCGGCTGCTCGGCCTACTTCTCCGTCCTCGGGCTCGGCAAGCTCTTCACCGGTGCCGAGACGGCTGTCATGATCATGGCCGCCTCGCTCGAAATCGGCAAGCTGGTCGCCGCCTCCTTCCTCTACCGCCACTGGCGTCAGATCACGGGAACGCTGCGCCTCTACCTCACCCTCGCCGTCTTGACGCTCATCGGCATCACCTCCCTGGGCAACTACGGCTACCTGGCGCGCGCATTCGAGGAGACTTCCACCCGCATCGCACGCGGCGAGGCGGCCATCGCCGACCTTGAACTCGAGATGAAGGAGACGCAGCGCCGCATCGAGGACGCCAAGGGCCGCACCACCCGGGTCAGCACCGCCAGCCGCGAGGACATCGCCAAGCTGCAGGGCAGGCTCTCGCAGGCCGGCGAGTCGCTCGCCCAGTCGCTCGCCCGCGTGCAGGAGCAGCGCAAGGCGCTCGACACGCGGCGCGCCCAGGAGCTCGCGACGGCCTCCGGCCGGGCCACCGACCTCGGCTCGACGCTCGCCAAGAGCATCGCGGCCGAGGAGGCGTCGGTCGCCAAGGCCATCGCCGCCGAAGAGTCCGCCATCGCCGCACTCAACGAGCGCATCAAGGTGCTCGACCAGGCCGTGGCCGCCTACACGGCCCGGGGCACGACCACGTTCCTCATCTTCGAGCAGGACAACGTCCGCAAGGGGCAGGAACTCCGCGAGCAGCAGAAGCCCGAGCGGGATGCGATCCTCGCCAAGCTGGCCGAGTCCACCGCCGCGGTCTCGCGGCTGCGCGCGGACGGCGTCGCCCGCGTGGAGAGGCTCCGCGCCGACCAGTCCAAGGTCAGCACGGAGTCGGCCAAGGACGCCGCCACGCTGCGTGACCAGTTCACGCGCGAGCTGGCGCGCCTCGACGACGAAGAGAAGTCGCTCCGCCGCTCGGGCGAGGCCGCGGTGGCCGCGCTGGAGAGTCAGCTCGCCGCGCTCCAGGAGCAGGGCCAGACGCGCACGGGGCTGACGGACGCGGAGGTGGAGACGCTGTACCGCTCCAACCGCGAGCGCGCCGCCGAGATCCAGAAACTCCGCGACGACATCGCCGCGACGGACATCGGCTCCTACCGGTTCGTCGCCCGCGCCTTCGACGCCGAGGCGACCGACGTGGTCAAGTGGCTCATCCTTACGCTGGTCGCGGTCTTCGACCCCCTGGCGGTCACGCTGGTGGTGGCCTTCAACATGACCCTGCTCGGTCCGCGCCCCGCGGCCGTCGCCGGGACGCCGCCCGCCCCGGCCCCGGCGCCGGGAAGGCGCGGCCTCTCGCTCGAGACGATCGTCGCCATCGGGGTCGGCATCGCGCTCGTCTGGCTCATCGTGTGGCTGGCCTCGCCGTCCGGAACCGCCCGCGAACGAGGCCTGGGTGCGACGGAGCTCGTCCCCGGCGACAGTTTCGCGGTGATGACCCTGCAGCCGGAACTCCTGCGCAGCGGCGGCTCCGGACTCCCCGACTGGCTCGAGCGCGGCGGAGGCAGGGGCCTCACCTCCGCGCTCGCCGACTTGGCGAAGAACGGGCTCGACCCACGGGCCGACATCCATGCATTCGCCAAGTTCCCACGCGACCCGGCCGCCTCCGGCGACGGAGATCATCCGGTGGTGCTCCTCGGCGTCGTCCTCAAGGTCGCCGACGCCAACGTCGCGGAGGCCTCGCTCTCCCGCCTGACCGACGAGATCGGCGCCGCGCTCCGCGGAGGCGCCGAACGTCACGCCTCGAGCCGCAGCCGCTCGATGATCCGCCACGGACAGGGGCGCTACATGGACCCGGAAGGCGGCTTCCTGACCTTCGGACTGGCGCCCGGCGCGGCGGTCATCCTCGTCGAGTTCGAAGGCGACCCCGCCTCGCCCTGCGTAGAGAGGGAGATGCGCCTCGCGCTCGCCGGCGCCGCCGGGGACGGCGCCCGCGTCCCGCCCCAGGCGCTCGCCGCCGACGGCACGCTGGGGCTCTGGCTCGACGCTCATCGGCTCTTCAGCCGCCTGCCCATGGGCGAGCGGACGAGGACCCGCTACGCGTCGGCGCGCTCGGCGACCGACTTCGAGTTCACCCTCGCGGTCAGCGCCCTGGGGCGCGACTCGCTCGCAGTGACGGGCTCGCACGCCTATCGCTTCGACCGGTTCAACGTCGCCAAGGACCCGATGTCGGAACTGGTGCGCAAGGACGCGCCGTCCGGAGGCGACCTCGGATGGAAGCTACTCGACCGCTGCGTAGACTCGCTCGACTTCGATCCGATGATCGAACGTCTCCGCTCGGCGTTCGGGGACGATAGCCGCTCGGGCCCGAAGCTCGTGCGGGTGGAAAAGTCGGTCGGCTCCGCCCGGGCCGCGCGGTTCAGCATGACGGCCAAGTTCGACCCGAAGGCCGGCCCCCCGCTGGTGACGGCGATGCGGCTGATGGCCCAGTGACTTTGACGGATGCGCGCGCAGACCGGCATGCTGCTCCTCGCCGCCGCGGCCTGCGTGCCGCTGGGCGGCTGCCGCACTGAACCGGAGGCGGGTCTGATCGAGCTCGTGGAGATCACAGGCGGCGGAAAGGGCGGACAAGGGGGGGCCGGCGGGGAGGCGCGGCCTTCGTCCGAAACTCCTCCGACGAAGCTCGCGCCGGCGGTCCCGCCCACGGCCGACGCTTCCGCGCGGCCGCGTAAGACGACGAGCAGAAACCCGGCCAGGGCGGCGCCGAAAAGCCGGGATGACACGGCCGTACCGGTCGCGGTCGCCAAACCCGCTCGGAACGGGCCGGGTCTTCCCGCGACGGACGCCCGCACGGAGAGGTCGGAATCGGCTGTCCCGGCGAAACTGCCGAGCCCGGTGAGTACCGCCCGCATGCGGCCTGAGGGCGCGCGCGCAGGACTGCCCACGCCGGGCGACGTTTCACCCGTTTCGGGCGGGACTGCGGCGACGCTCCCGCTGAAAACCCCTGGACCGAAAGCCGGCGCGCGCACCGTGTCGTCCATCCCTCTCGCGGGCAAGGCGGACGTCACGACCGCGGGAAAGAACGGGCCCGTTCGAGTTGGGCTGCCTGGCACGGACTCCTCCGTTCCTGATTCCGGACGCAGGGCCGCCAGGATTGACCTGCCTGCGAACGCTGAAGGCGGGAACCGACGGCCCCCGGGCGCACGCGTCGCGATCGACGCCGGGACCGGCGCCGCCGAGCGCGGACCCCGGGCCGGCACGACATCCATCGCAGTCGACGCGGGCGCGCCGCCCTCTGACAGACCAGCACCCAAGGTCAACCGCGTGGCCGCACCCGCGGAGCCCGCGCAACCCGACTCCACCGGCGAGACCCGCCGGCTTCCAGAAGGCGTGCAGGGCAAAGATCCTCGCACCGGTCGGCCTCTGCCGACGCCTTTCCGCCTGGTCGACCTGCTCCCTGAGGCCGCGAAGCCCACCGGAGGGAAATGAGGCGGCTCAGCCCGCGCGCAGCCGCAGATCCCGCGTCGGTTCCCTGCCCCGCCCCTCGATCAGCATGCGTCGCCCGTGGATGCTGACGAAGGCGTAGGCGTTCTGGTCCGGCGTCTCGACCATGCCCTGGAAGGTGATGAAGTGCACGCCGTCCCTCTCGGCATAGGCGCCGGCATGGTCGTGGCCGCAGAACCAGGCCACGACCGAACGACGACGGAGCACGATCTCCAGCGCCGCAGGCGCGTCCCACGCCACGTGAGCGCGCGAAGGCAGCAACGGATGATGGGCCAGGACCACGACCGGCCGGTCCGCGTCCTGGGCCTCCGCGGCCAGGCGGTCGAACCACCGCAGCTGCTCCTCGCCAAACCCTCCGTTCCAGTCGAACGCCTGCGGCGACTTCGCGGCCTTGAGCCGGGCGAGCTCGGCGGCCGCGGCCGCGCGCGCGGACGATCCCGGCGGATGCGCGTACGTGCTGACCGCGCCGCTGTCGAGGATCACGAAGCGGACGCCGGCGACGTCGAACGTCGAGCGGCGCGAAGCGATTCCGAGCCGCGCCGGCACCTGCGCGAGACGCGAAGGATCGACCCCGAAGTCATGGTTGCCGAGCACGTGCCTCCACGGAGCCCGTGCGTTCGCAAGCGGCGCCAATATCGCGTCAAAACTGCCCCAGTCGCGGTCGATCGCGTCGCCCAGGTTCACGCAGAAGTCGAGGTCGCGCCGGTTGAAGTCGGCGACGGCCTCCGTCAGCTTGCCCACGGAGGCGCGGTAGCTCCGCCGCCCACGGTCGGGGATGTCGGCGTACTGCGGGTCGGCGACCACGCCGAAGGCGGGCCCGGGCCTAGGCGCGGCGCGTCCGCCGCCCGCGAACGGGGCGAGGCCGGCGGCGAGGACCGCGTTCTTCAGGAACCTCCGACGTCCGGGGCGCACGTCGCGCTCAGAGCGCCTGCACCGTCACGTTGCGGTACTCGACGCGCATCTTGAGCCCGCCGTGGACCTGCAGGCCGACCGGACCCGCCTTGGGGTAGCCCGCGTCGACGTAGTTCGAGACCTGCTCGCCGTTGAGCCACACCGTGTAGGTGTCGCCCTTGGCCTGGAACCGGATCTTGTTCCACCCGCCCTTCACCCAGAGCGAGGGGACCTTGGGGGCCCAGCCAGACTCGGGATACTTGCCGATGTAGAAGGCGCAGGTCATGTCCTTCTTGAGAGAGCGGGAGACGCCGATCTGCATCTGGATGTCCTTCTTCCCGGCCGCGTCGCGGCGGACCATGATGCCGCTGTCGATCTCGCCCTCGAAGCGCACCTCGCACTCGACGACGACGTCCTGGTAGTCCTTCTCGCTGTAGAGCATCGAGCCCTTCTTGTAATCTGCGAAGGCCGGATCGTTGAGGCCGACCAGAGCGCCGTCCTCGACCTTCCAGAACCCTTCGGAGGCGGGCTTGCGCCAGCCGGAGAGGTCCTTGCCGTTGAAGAGGGACTCGGCGGAGAGCGAGGCCGCAAAGCAGACGATGAGGACGGAGAGCAGGCGATGGATTCTCATGGGGATGGGGTTATCCATAGGCAGCCTTCATCCGGAGTGAAGCCGAAAGCCGCCATCCCGCCCTTGCATACCGCCGCGGCGAACCCTACGCTCGAAAAACCCCGCCCATGAACGCCCTTCGCCTCGCCGCCCTCCTCACCGTGTGCTCCTCCCTCCTGGCCGCCGAGCCCAAGTATGAACTCCGCCCCGACTTCCTCGGACTCCCCGCCGGACGGGAGACCATCGGCAACGGCCACGGCGAGATCGCCGTCGACTCCGCAGGCAACATCTACGTCAGCGTCCAGGAAGCCAACGCGGGCCTCCAGGTCTACGGCAAGGACGGGAAGCACCTGAGGACGCTGGCCCTGCCCGCCTCGCTGCACGGCTTCGTCATCCGCAAGACCTCCGAGGGAGAATTCATCTACGGCGCCGTGCTCGCCGAGCAGCGCGTGATCAAGTGCCGCCTCGACGGCAGCGTGGTGATGGAGATCAAGGCCGACGCCTTCCCGGCCGACAAGGGCAAGACCAAGGACAAGAAGGGCGCCACGATCAATGCGCTCAAGCTGACCGGCCTCGACGTGGGGCCTGACGGCGACATCTACGTCGTCGACGGCTACGGCAAGAGCTGGATCTTCCGCTTCGACGCCAAGGGCGCCTTCAAGTCGGTCTTCGGCGGCCCCGAGAAGGGCGGGCAGGTCGTGGACGGCAAGGGCTTCGCCAACACCCATAAGATCTTCGTGGACACGCGCTACAGCCCGGCGCGCATCCTCTGCCTCGACCGCGGCAACAACCGCATGTTCCACCTCGACCTCGACGGCGGTAATCCGTCGATGATCGCCAACTCAGGCCTCCGCAATCCCTCCTCGGCCTCCTTCCACGGAGACCTGATGTGCGTCGCCGAGATCGCCGGACGCGTCTCGGTCTGGGACAAGTCCGGCCGCATGGTGGCCGAGCTCGGCGCCAACGACACCAAAGGCCAGACGAACACGCCGCGCGTGAAGCCCGCTGACTGGCGCACGGGCGTGGTGACCTCGCCGCACGGCATCACCTTCGACAACGAAGGCAACATCCTCGAGACCGAGTGGAACATGTTCGGCCGGGTGCTGCGCTGGGACCGGAAGTGACCGGCCGGACGCTCAGGCTCGTCCTCGCATGGGGAGCCCTCGTGCTCCCCATGCCCGCGTCCGGACACAACGGCGAGGTGCTGGTGGCCCGGCTGACGCTACGCGCCGACGGCTCCTGCGCGATGCGGGTCACGGCCGACCTGGAGGCCAACTACCTCATCCGCGACCGCGCGAGGATGGCCGAGGCGATGGAAGACCTCCTGCTGCTGTCGACGGACTCGGGCACGGTGCCATTCACGCGTGAGGCGGGCGCGCCGGCCTTCACGACGTCCTCGAAGCTGGAGACGGACTCGCCGTTCCAGCACACGCCCGAGGAACTTGCCAAGACCTACCGCCTGCAGAACGCGGAATGGGCTTGGACGCCCACGGAACGCAACTTCGTCATCCGGATGCCGGAAGCGAGCCCCCACACGGTGCTGCTGTGGATGCTGGACGAGAAGCATCCGGACCTGAAGGCGCGCTGGACGATGATGGTCGCGGGCGACGAGTCGCCGCTGATCTCGGCCCACGCGACCGAGCGGGACGAAGGCCGGCGCGACGGCTGGTTCTTCGTCTTCGCTGGGACGGCGGCCCTGCTGGCCGGCTGGCTGTTGGTCCGACGCCGGGCGGGGCGGGCCGGCTCCTGAGGCTCAGCCCAGGACGGCGTCGACGAAACCGGCGCGGGCGTCGAAGTGGGGATTGTGACCGCTGTCCGGCAGGGTGACGACGTCGGCCGAGGGGAAATGCCCCCTGATGGCCGCGACATCCTCGTCGCGCACGTAGCCTGACTTGCCGCCGCGGATGAAACGCGTCGGGCCGCCCCACGATTCATCGACGGCCAGGGAGCTGCCGAGGATCTCCGGTAAGGCGCGTTCCAGCGCGGCGCGATTCACCGTCCACCGCCAGCGCCCGGAAGCGTCCTGCCCGAGATTGGTGAGGATGAACTGGCGTAGGCCCCAGTCGGCCACCGCGGCGGAGAGACGGGCGTCGGCGTCCTTCCGCGACGTCACGGACGAGAGGTCGAGCGCCTCCATCGCCGCGAACTCGGCGCGGAGACGGCCGGGATAGGCCCGCGGCGCGATGTCCACCACGGTCAGGCGGGAGACGAGGTCAGGGCGGTCGACCACGAGACGCATCGCCGCCTTGCCCCCCATGCTGTGGCCGACGAGGTGGACGGGGCCGGCGAACGCGCGCCCGACGAGCTCCGCGACGTCGGCCGCGAGGGCCGCATAGGAGCAGTCGTCATCCCAGGGCGAAGCGCCGTGGTTGCGCAGGTCGGCGGCGACGACGCGGTAGCCGCGCGCGGCGATCGCGGCGCCGGCGGACTGCCAGTTGCGGGAGGATCCGAGCAGCCCGTGGAGCACCAGGATCGGAGGCCCCTCGCCTCCGAGCTCGCGCATCACTAGGGAGAGCGCCTGCGGCATCGGCGCAGTCAATGCCGCCCTGCGCTCCGGGGTCGAACCGATTCTTGCCGAGGCGGGCCGGCACGCCATCGTCGGCTCATGCGCACTCTCCTGCTGGTCCCGCTGCTCATCGCCGCGCACGCCTTCGCCGCCATCGAGGTCATCCGCCTGCCCGGCGCCGAGGACCTGCACGAGCCCTTCAGCATCGCCTTCGACGCCAAGGGCGACGCCTACGGGGTGGAGTTCCAGCCCGCGAACCGGATCTTTCATCTGCATGACGGAAGGATCGACTACGTCTCCGGGGTCCGATGGGACAGCCGAGGCAAGACGCCGAAGCTCCCCGCCCCCGCCCGGCCCCTCGACCTCGCGCCGGCCGTCTACAACGGCATGCATGACGTCTCGATCGGCCCCGACGGCGCGATCTACGCCGCGGACAGCTTCCAACACCGCATCGTCCGCCTCGACCCCAGGACGCACGCCACGACGGTCCTCGCCGGCACGGGCAAGGCCGGTTTCGCCGGAGACGGCGGTCCGGCCGACCGGGCGCAGTTCAACGTCCCGATGTGCGGCGTGATCGATCCTTCCGGCAAGTTCATGGTCATCGCCGACATCGGCAATCACCGCGTCCGTCGCATCGATCTCGCGACGAAGGTGGTCACGACCATCGCGGGCAACGGCAAGAAAGGCCTGCCGAAGGACGGCGACGACGCGCTGGACACGCCCATGGGCGACGCCCGGGCCGCGTGCACGGCCGGGGACGGCACCGTCTACGCGCTCCTTCGCGGCGGCAACGCGCTCGTGGCGATCAAGGACGGCAAGGTCCGCGTCGTGGTCAACAAGGCGGGCAAGAAAGGCCCGGCGACCGACGGACCGGCGGCCGACGCGACGATGAACGGCCCCAAGTACGTGACGATGGACGCCCGGGGCAACGTGCTCATCCTCGACACCGAGAACCACTGCGTGCGGCTCTTCGATCCGGTGAGAGGGACGATCCGCACCATCGTCGGCGACGGCAGGAAGGGCGCCGCGCTGGGAGCCGACTGGGCCGGCACCCAGCTCAACCGTCCGCACGGGGCGCGCATCGGGCCTGACGGCCGCCTCTACGTCTGCGACACGGAAAACAACCGCCTGCTGGTCGGTCCTGCGCCCTGAGCCGCGGAATCGGGGTTTTTGGGTTTGTCTCCCGGGGCTGGTCGGGGTTGTTTCCCCGGTCCTCCTCAGCGACATGTCCGCCACCGGTTCCAGCCGCGCCAAGTTCGGCCCCGCCTCCTTCGTCGGGGCCCATACCGCGCTCGTGACGCCCTTCCTCGACGGGAAGGTGTGCTGGGAGGACCTGCGCTCGCTGGTCGAGTTCCAGATCAAGGGCGGCGTCAACGGCCTCGTCTCGGTCGGCACCACCGGCGAGTCGCCCACCCTCGACTCCGACGAGCACGTGGAGGTGATCGCCCGCACGGTCGAGTACGCCGCCGGCCGGGTCCCGGTCATGGCCGGCACGGGCTCGAACTCCACCGTCGAGGCGCTTGACCTGACCCGACGCGCGGAGGAAGCAGGGGCCGACGGGTTCCTCCAGGTCGCACCGTACTACAACAAGCCCAGCCAGGAGGGCCTCTTCCGCCATTTTTCCGCCGTCGCGGACGCGACGGACAAGCCCATCCTGCTCTATTCGATCCCCGGGCGCTGCGGGGTGGAGATCTCCGTGGAGACCGTGCTGCGTCTCCGCAAGCGGTACCGTCATGTCATCGGCATCAAGGAGGCTGGGGGGCAGGTCGAGAAGGCGGCCCGGCTGGTCCGGGAGTCCGACCCGGACTTCATCGTGCTCAGCGGCGACGACTCCCTCACCCTGCCCTTCGCGCAGGTCGGGGCCCGCGGCATCGTCTCCGTGGCGTCCAACCTGATCCCCGGGCCGGTCACCGAGCTCTCCGATCTCGTGCGCGCCGGGCGGTTCGAGGAGGCCGGGGCCCTGCACGGTCGGCTGGCGGAGATCTTCAAGACCCTCTTCATCGAGCCCAACCCCGTCCCCGTTAAGCACTGCATGACGCGGGCCGGCATCATCCGCTCCGCCGAGGTGCGCCTGCCGCTCTGCGAGATGTCGGAGGCTAGCCGTCTCCAGGTCGAGAAAGCCGCCGACGCCCTCTTCGCCGCACTCCGATGAGCCAGCCACTCCGCATCCTCCTCAACGGCTCCAAGGGCCGCATGGGCCGCGCCATCGCCAGCGTGGCCGCCTCCGAGCAGGCCGTGATCGCCGCCAGCGTCGACCAGGGCGAGAGCCTTGAGTCGCACATCGCGTCCGGCGACGTGGTCATCGACTTCTCCCTTCATTCCGCGACGCCAGAGATCTCCCAGCTCTGCGCCCGGCACCAGAAGCCGCTGGTGATCGGCACCACCGGCCACACCGCCGAGGAGAAGGCCGTCATCCACGCGGCCATCAAGGGCCTCCCGGTGGTCTGGGCCGGCAACTACTCCGTCGGGGTCACGCTCCTCAATGCGCTCGTCCGTCAGGCCGCCCGTTCGCTCGCCGACGCGGGCCGGTGGGACGTCGAGGTGCTGGAGACGCACCACCGTCTCAAGAAGGACGCCCCCTCCGGCACCGCCGAGGACCTGCTCAAGATTCTCCTCGAGGAACGTCGGCTCGCCCGGGAGGCGCTGAAGCACGGGCGCGAAGGCCTGGTCGGCGAACGTCCGCTCGGCGAGATCGGCGTGCACGCCATCCGCGCAGGCGACGTCGTGGGCGACCACACCGTCCTCTTCGCCGCGGAAGGCGAGCGTCTCGAGCTCACGCACAAGGCCTCCAACCGCGAGATCTTTGCGCGAGGCGCCGTCCGCGCCGCCCGCTGGCTGAAGAGCCAGCCCGCCGGCCTGTACGGGATGGAAGACGTGCTGGGGCTGAAGTGAACCCGGGGGCGAAGCCGCCCGTCCGGAATCCTACCGCCCGAGCGCGGCCTTGACCAACTGGTCCGCCGTCACGCCGCCGCCGAGCCTGGCCAGTGCGGCGCGCACGCCCTTGTCGGCGTCCGCGGCCTTGAAACCGAGCGCGATCAGCGCCGCCACGGCGTCGGAGGCGGCGGTGGGCACGGGGGGCTGTGCAGCGACGGCCGCCGTCACGACGCCCGGGCCTTCGAGTCCGACCTTGTCCTTGAGTTCGACGACAAGCCGCTCGGCGGTCTTCTTGCCCACGCCGGGGCATTGGGAAAGCAGCGCGACGTCGCCGCGCACGATCGCATCCCGCAGGATGGGCAGCGAAAGCCGGCTGAGGATGTTGAGCGCCATCTTGGGGCCGACGCCCGACACCTTCTCGACGAGCAGCTTGAAGAACTCGCGTTCCTCGGCGACGGCGAATCCGTAGAGGGCCTGGCCGTCCTCCCGGAAGACGTGGTGGACGAGCAGGCTGACTTCCGAGCCGACCTGCGGGAGACGCTCCGCGGTCGTGACGGGCACGTTGACCTCGTAGCCCACGCCCGACGACTCGATGACGACGCGTAAGACGCCGGCCTCGATGAGTTTGCCGCGGAGGGAGACGATCATGGGGCGATGAAAGCGGAAACGGCCCGCTGGTTAAGCCCGAATCTCCACGATGAAGCCCTTGAGATAACGGCTCTCGGGGAAGTTCAGCAGGACCGGGTGGTCGGCCGGCTGAGAAGTGCGTTCCAGGATCACGGCCTCGCGCCGGGCGTCGGACGCGGCGGCCTCGATGACCTCGAGGTACATCTCCTCGGAGACGCGGTGCGAACAGGAGTAGGTCGCCAGGATGCCGCCCGGGGCGAGCAGACGGAGCGCGCGGAGGTTCAGCTCCTTGTAGCCGCGGAGGGCGCCGTCGACGGCGTCCTTGCTGCGGGCGAAGGGCGGCGGATCGAGGACGATGAGGTCGAAGGAAGCCTCACGGTGCTCCGTGAACCAGTCAAAGACGTTGGCGACCTCGAACGAGGCGCTGAGGCCGTTGCGCTCGGCGGCCGAGCGGGCCGCGGCGATGGCGTCCTCGGACTGGTCGAGGCCGAGCACGCTGGCGGCGCCGGCCTTGGCGCAGGCGAGGCCGAAACCGCCCTGGTTGCAGAAGGCGTCGAGCACGCGGCGGCCCTGGGCGAGCTTCGCGACGTTCTGATGCTGGTCGAGCTGGTCGAGGTAGGTGCCGGTCTTCTGGCCGCCCAGGAGGTCGATGCGCACCTGCACGCCGCCGACTTCCATCCAGGAAGGTTCGAGCGGCTGGCCCGAGACCGTGCGGATCTCCTGACGCAGCCCCTCGAGCTTGCGCGTCGCGGCGTCGTTGCGCAGGACGATCTCGCGCGGCTTCAGCAGGCGCTGCAGCACGTCGATAATCGTGGCCAGGCGCCGGTCGACGCCGCAGGTGAGCGCCTGGATCGAGAGCAGGTCGTGGTAACGATCGACGACGAGTCCGGGCAGGCTGTCGGCCTCGGACCAGACCAGGCGGCAGACCGGGCGGTCGCCGCGACGACGTACGGCGGCCGTGATCAGTTCCTCCAGCAGCGGGCCGTCCAGGCTTACAGGCCGGCGGGAATAGCGCCGCCAGGCGATCTGGGACTTCCCGTTCCAGAGACCGGCCCCGAGGCTGCGGCCCTTGGGGTCGGTCAGTTCGACGCAGTCGCCGTCGGCCGGCGGCGGGCCGTTGACCTCGACCTCACCGAGGAAGGCCCAGGGGTGTCCCCTCGCTGCGCGCACGGGACGACCGGGCCGGATGCGGATGGCACGGAGCATGAATCAGTCGACCGACCGCAGGCGCGGGAAAGCCCAGACCGCGACAGCGGCGACCGGAAGCCAGGCCGCGAGCACCGGCGGGATGGATCCGCTCTCTCCATAGGCGCGGCAGAGGGAGGAGAGTAAATAGAAGCCGAGGAAGAGCCCAAAGGTCTTCGCGACGCCGATCATCGGGCTGACGCGCCCGCCCGTCACGGAGAACGGGATGGCGACGGCGATCACCACCAGGCAGACCACGGGGGCGCTGAGGATGGAGTGGTAGCGCATGACGTAGGCGGATTGCCGCCCGGTGCCACGGTCGCCGGCCTGGTCGACATAGCGCGAGACCTGGCGGAAGGAGAGCCGGTCCGGCTCCTTGGCCGCGAGCACCATGACCTCGGGGTCCTCATCGAACTCCTCCGGGACGAGGACGGCGAACCCGGGCTGGGCGAGGAGCGAGCCCGTGGACGGGTCGAACCGCAGGTCGCGCCCGTCCCGCAGGGTCCAGCGCCAGCGGCCGGCGACCTTGCGGAACTCGGCGAACCGGGCCGTGACCGTGCGGACTTCGCGGCCGGAGGGGTCGAAGCAGTGCACGGTGACCTCGAAGGCCTGCCCCGCGGTCACCCCGAGACGCGCGATCAGCCAGAGCCGTCCGGCGCGCGCGTTCTCGAAGGAGACGAACTCGGTCTGGCCGCCCGTGGCGGCCGAGCCGCCCTGCGCACGCAGGGCCCGGAACTGCTCCCGCTCGATGAGCTCGCGCTCCGCCTCCATCGCATCCGGCACCAGCGTGGCGCCCGCCACGGCGAGGCCGGCCGCCAGGATGGCGCCGACCGCCCAGAGCGGCGCCGTGAGACGCCACATGCCGACCCCGGCCGCGCGGATGGCGGCGAGCTCGGAGCTGCGGTTGAACGAACCGAGGACGTAGATGACCGAGAGCAGCAGCGAGATCGGCACGATGAGATGCAGGCCCCCGAGCAGGCGCAGCACGAGGTACTCCGCCACGGTGAGGACGTCCGAATCCCACCGGAGGAAATCGGGCACGGAGTTGTAGAGCACGGAGAGGGCCAGGATGCCCCCCAAGGCGAGGAGGCACAGGGCGAACACCTTGGCCCACTCGGTCAGGAGGTATCGGTCGAGGAGTCGCACTGCCGGCAAGCACACCTGCGGCCGGGCCTGCCAGCAACATCAAAGCCCCCGCGCCTCGGTGGACGCTTGCCAACTGCCGGCCCGCGGGAAGAGTCCGGCATGGTCGGATAGTGCATCCGGCCGCCCCTCGCGCGACATTCCCCGGACGCGCCGACAAGCGTATAATCCGTCCCGATGGTCCGACCCCGCCCCACCCTCGTCCTGCTCGTCGCCGCCTCCGCCGCGGGCGCGGTCGACTACAACGACGATGTGCGCCCGATCCTCGCGGAGAACTGCTTCTACTGCCACGGGCCCGACGGCAACAAGCGCAAGGCCGACCTGAGGCTGGACGTCCGCGCCGACGCGCTCGCGGCCAAGGCCTTCGTACCCGGCGATCCGGACGCGAGCGAGCTGGTGAAGCGCCTGCTCTCCAAGGACCCCGAGGAGGTCATGCCGCCGCCCGCGTCGCACCGCAAGGTGTCCCCCGAACAGCGCGAGATCCTCCGTCGCTGGATCGCGGAGGGCGCCGGCTACAAGGAGCACTGGGCGTTCGTCGCCCCCGTGCGTCCGGCCGTGCCGGCGAACGGCGAGCCGCACCCCGTCGACGCCTTCGTCGCGGAACGGCTCGCCAAGGCGGGCCTCAAGCTCTCGCCGGAAGCCTCGCGCGAGACGCTCCTCCGCCGGCTGTCGCTCGACCTCATCGGGCTGCCGCCCACGCCCGAGGAGACCACGGCCTTCATCGACGACCGCGCGCCCGGCGCCTACGAGCGGCAGGTCGACCGCCTGCTGGCCTCGCCGCACTACGGCGAGCGCATGGCGCTGCCCTGGCTCGACGCCTCCCGCTACGCCGACAGCAACGGGTTCCAGCAGGACGGCGACACCTTCCAGTGGGTCTGGCGCGACTGGCTGGTGAGGAACCTCAACGCCGACAAGCCGTTCGACCGGCTCAGCACCGAGATGCTCGCCGGCGACCTGCTGCCCGGCGCCGGCCAGGAGGAGAAGATCGCCACGGCCTTCGTGCGCAACCACATCCTCAACGGCGAAGGCGGCAACATCGCCGAGGAGCAGCGCTTCAACAACCTCTTCGACCGCGTCGAGACCACCACCACGACCTGGCTGGGTATGACGGTGGCCTGCGCGCAGTGCCACGACCACAAGTACGACCCCGTCACGCAGAAGGACTACTACCGCTGGCTCGACGCGTTCAACCGCGTCAAGGAGCGGGGCACCCCGAGCGGCGGGCCGACCCAGAACGGCGGACGCAGCCGGTTCCGGCTCGACGGCACGATGGTGGACGCGCCCTCGCCCGAACAGGCGGCCGAGCTGGCCCGGCTGCAGGCAAGCTTCGACGCGCTGAACAAGGACTTCTTCACCCATCAGACCAAGGCGTTCGAAGCCTGGCTGGCGAAGCCGACCAAGGAGAAGGGCATGCTGCCCAAGGAGCTCGAGGCGCTGCTCGCGACCGGAGCAAAGCGCACCGCCGCCCAGACCAAGCAGCTCCGCGACCATTACGTGAAGAGCGTCTTCCCCGAGGACCGGAAGGGCATCGTGGCGTTCAAGAAGATCGACCAGGCCCGGAAGCTCCTCGACGGCTACCGCGGCGACGTCCTGCCGCGCGTCATGGTGATGAGCGACGACCAGCCCCGCGAGAGCCACGTGCTCGACCGCGGCGCCTACCTCGCCAAGAAGGAGAAGGTGACCTTTGACACGCCGGCGTTCCTGCCGCCGATGCCGAAGGACGCCCCGAAGAACCGCCTCGGCCTCGCGCAGTGGCTGTTCCGCCCCGAGCACCCGCTGACCGCCCGCGTGCAGGTGAACCGCCAGTGGCAGCTGCTCTTCGGCCACGGCATCGTGCGGACCTCGGAGGACCTCGGCGTGCAGGCTGACCGGCCGACGCACCCGGAGCTGCTCGACTGGCTCGCGGTGGAGTTCCGCGAGAGCGGCTGGGGCTTGAAGCGCCTGCAGCGGATGATCGTGACGAGCCGCACCTACCGGCAGTCGAGCCGGGTCACGCCCGAGGCCTTGGCGAAGGATCCGGATAACCGCCTGCTGTCGCGCTCCCCGCGCTTCCGCCTGCCCTCCCCGCTGCTCCGCGACGTCGCCCTGCGCGCCTCCGGCCTGCTCGTGCCCAGGATGGGTGGCGCGCCGGTCTACCCGTATCTTCCGGAAAATCCGTGGGAGAGCCTCGCGATCGTCACGAAGGAACGCGATTTCTCCTACCCGACGTCCAAGGGCGACGGCCTCTACCGTCGGTCGCTCTACACCTTCTGGCGTCGCACCGTCGCGCCGGTGAACATGTTCGACACTTCCGCGCGACAGACCTGCCGCGTGCGCACGGCCGTGACCTCCTCGCCCCTGCACGCGCTCACCACGCTCAACGACCCCACCTGGGTCGAGGCCTCGCGCAAGCTGGCCGAGCTGGCCATGAAGTCCGCCGCGGACGACGCGGCCCGGCTCGCCTTCGCCTTCCGCCGCGTGCTCGGCCGCGC
>JAURLX010000003.1 GCA_030830965.1 Verrucomicrobiota bacterium
CAAGGGCAAGCTCGCCCCGGCCGGCGGCGCGCCCCGGCCTGGCGTCGTGCACCGCCTCGACCGCGAGACCTCCGGCGTCATCGTGCTCGCCAAGACCGCCAAGGCCTACCACGCGCTCGTCGCCCAGTTCGCCGAACGCACCGCCCAGAAGGAGTATCTCGCGCTGGTCGACAAGGCCCCGCGCCTCCTCTCCGGCGTCATCAACGCCAACATCGACCGCCACCGCACCGTCCGCGTGCGCATGGCCGTACGCGAAGACGGTCGCGAAGCCGTGACCGACTGGCGCGTGGAGGAGAAATACGGGGAGCAAGCCGCGCTCGTCCGGACCTTCCCGCACACCGGCCGCACGCACCAGATCCGCGTGCACCTCGCCCACATCGCGCACCCGATCCTCGGCGACCGCACCTACGGCAAGTTCGATGTCCCCGCCTTCGACGGCTGGCCGATGCCCAGGGTGATGCTGCACGCCCGTCGCCTGACGCTCTCGCATCCGCAGACAGGCAGGCCCCTCGTCATCGAAGTTGCGCCGCCGAAGGATTTCGTCGCCCTTCAGCGATGGCTGGGCATCAGGTTCGGCCGCCGCGTCTTCGCGGTCTGATTCACTCGGCGCGCCCGTGATGTCCGTCCGGCTTGCGGTGCTCGGGCATGTCGGGCTCGACATGGACGAGGACGGTCACGACCTCGGGATGCCGGGCAAGGATGTCCGCCTTGATGCGTCCTGCGATGGCATGTCCCTCGGACACCGTGGCTGTCTCGGCCACCTGCAGGTGGAAATCGACCTCGAAGCGGTCGCCGAGGCGTCGGGCCCGGAAGGCATGGAAACCCCTGGCGCCGGGGGCGGACAGGATGTGCTCGCTGAGGTCCCGCAGGACGGACTCGGCCGGAGCCCGGTCGGTGAGGTCCGAGCAGGCACCGATGAATATCTTGAGCCCCTCGGAACCGAGCCAGCCCGCCAGGACCAGGCCCGTGACGTTGTCCAGGGCGGCCCAACCGGGATGGACGTTGGCGACCACCACGGCCGTCAGCGCAAGAAGGGAGGCGATGGCGTCCGCGCGATGGTCGAGGGCGTTGGCCATCAGCAGGCGCGACCCGAGACGCTCGGCCTCGCGGCGCGCGTAACGATAGAACGACTCCTTGATGACGAGCGCCGCCCCCGCGACCCAGGCCGCGGCCATCCCGGGGACGACATTCGCATCCCCTGCGATCAACAGGCCGAGGGATTGCCAGGCGAGACCGGCGCAGAAGGCCAGCACGAGGGAGGAGATGAGCAGGGCCGCCAGAGTGGAGATGCGATGATGGCCGTAGGGATGGTCCTCGTCCTTCGGCAGGTCGGCGTAACGGAGGCCGACGTAGGCGGCCACGTCGGTCACGATGTCGACGAGCGAGTGTACGCCGTCCGCCACGAGGGCCTGCGAGGAAGCCACGAGTCCCACCGCCAGCTTGACCGTGGCCAGCATGACGTTGACCCCCAAGCTGAGCAGCGTCGTGCGCCTCCCCCCATCGGCCCGGGGCGTGCTCATCGCCCGGACTCAGCGCGGATGACGTCCGATTCCGCACGCCAGTCGATGGCGATGAGTTCGGCCGAAGCCACCGACGGATCGGCCCGAATCGCGGCCAGAAGGGCCGGCAGGGCGTTCCAGTCGACGCCGGGCCCGGAGACCCAGCGGTCGAGACGCAGAAGCGCCATGTTTGAGGCTCCCGGGATGGGCGCAGCGACGTCGCCGGAGGCGATCCGGACGTCCTCGGCCCTGCGGCCGGGCTTGAGTCTCACGGAGATGCGGTCAGCGAACTGGAAGACGTACTCCGAGACCGGTCCCGCCTCGGCCAGCGCCACGCCCGGCGCATAGGTCTCACGGACCAGCAGGTGCTCCTCGGGCAGCTCCCTGCCCTGGGCGTCGTAGCGGCGGCGGCCCCCGGTCACGATCGTGCGCACCCTGGATCCGTCCGGACGGGACTCCACGGATTCGTGCTTCACATAGTGGCCATAGAAGCCGCGGGCGGTGGCGGCGTAGTCATACATCATGCCCGGGAGGTTGAGGGATTCGCGCACCTGCCTGCGCCGGTCGCGTTCCGGCTGTGAGCGCGTGTTGATGCCCATCAGCAGTCCGACGCCCAGCAGGGCGCCGACCAGAAAGAGGATGAAACGCTCGCGCTGGCCCATGCCGCATCTTCCTGCGCCCCTGAACCGGGGCAAGCCGTCAAAAACGGGGGTTTGGAATTGGAAACGGACCCCGACGCGGTCAGTAATGCCGCATGACGGAGGCCACCGTAGAGACCCGTGTGCGATTCGCCGAGACCGACGGCATGGGAGTGACCTACCACGGCAACTACCTCCCCTGGTTCGAGATGGCTCGCGTGGCCCTGCTCGACGGAATGGGCATCCCCTACCGCGACCTCGAACGCGAGGGCTTCCTGCTGCCGGTGCTCGAGACCGGCCTGACCTACCATCAGCCGTCCCGCTTCGACGATCGGCTGCGCATCACCGTGAGGCTGGTCGAAAAGCCCAAGGCCCGTCTGCGCCTCGCATACAGGGTCGAGCGCGACGGCGAACTGCTCGTCGAGGGCTTCACCGTGCACGCCTTCGTGAACCGGGACTTCAAGGCCGTGCGCCCGCCGGATCGCGTCGAGGAGGCCATGCGGCGGGCCTTCGGATCACACTCCGCATGAAGATCGCCGCCGCGCCCCTCGGTCCGTTCGAGACCAACGCCTATCTGGTCGTCGCCGAAAACGGAAAGGACTGCTGCGTCATCGACGCCCCCAAGGACGCCAGCCCCCTGCTGCTGGCGGAGATCAAGAAGCAAGGCCTCTCCCTCACCCACCTGCTCATCACCCACGGCCACTGGGACCACATGTGCGACGGACACTATTTCGCCGACGCCGGCGCCAAAGTCATCGCCCATAAGGACGATCAGCAGCTCATCGAGAACATCGAGGCCTATCGCAACCGCTACCGGTCGATGATCCCGTCGCTCTCCGACGACGACTTTCGTTCGGTCAAGGTCGACCGCTGGGTGGACGACGGCGACGTCGTCGAAACCTGCGGCTACCAGTTCGAGGTCCGGCACGTCCCGGGCCACTGCCCCGGCAGCATCCTCTTCTACGCCGCCAAGCAGAAAATCGCCTTCACCGGAGACGCCATCTTCAAGGGGTCCGTCGGCCGCACCGACCTGCCCAACGGCGACTGGAATCAGCTCCTGAATTCGATCAGGAAGCGTATCTACACCTTGCCGGACGACGTGGTGCTCCTGCCCGGCCACGGCGGGCAGACCTCGGTGGGCATCGAGAAACGGACCAATCCGTACGCCAAGCCCTGAGCCGCGTGCCGACCCCCTGCCCTTTCCTGCCTTCCTGCGGCCGCCCGCTCTCCTGGCGCGACCTCAACGCCCTGCGGGAGGACCAAGGGCCGGAGCTCTACCGCCTCTGCCTGGAATACGGCCAGCAGCTCTGGCTGGATGACCTTCCCGCACGGGCCCTGCTGGCCGTCGACCGTGCGCTCTATTGCGACGTGCCAAAGGGAGCCGAAGTCCTGCAGGACTACCCCGTGCCCTATCGCGCCATCGGGTGGATGGTGAAACAGCCCAGCGAGAGCTTCGCAGGCAACGCGCGTGTGCATTACCAGCACCTCGCGGACCGCGTGCGCGGCGAGCGGGTCAGCCTCAAGCGTTGGCGGGCCTGGGCCGCCTGGACCGTGGTGCGCGCCGCGCGGACGGATCTTCTAGGAGATCCGGCGCATGCCGTGGTCGAACCCGACCTCCAGGCCGTCGAGCAGGGCCTGATCGAAGCCGGATGCGCCGCCGACCTGACCGAGTGGAGACGCGCGCTTGAGGATCAGCGCACGAGGTCGGCCGAGACCGAGACCTCCACCCCGCCCATCCCGCCCACGCGCGCGGTCTGACCAGGGCTGAGCGTCACGGTGGTGTTCACCTCCGTGGCGGTGGCGGAGATCAGCGACTTGTTAAGCGAAAGTTCGTGCCTGGCGTCACCCTGGGTGATGACGAGCACCTGGGTGGCCGGATCGTACGACTCGAGCTTCCATCCGTTGATGGCCCGGCCGATCGGGACCCAGCGGCGCATGCCCGACGCGTCGCCGAGGGAGAAGATCTTCTCCTTGGGAAGAGCGGAATAGAAGGTCGGGATGCCGTCCCTTCGCACCGCTGCGGCGCCGCCCTTGGCGGCGATCTTGGCCTCCTTCTTGGCCTCCTTCTCATCGGCGGGCGGCTTGGCGCTGTTCAACACCACGCGCATCGAGACGGTGATCTCGTTGGTCGCGGGGTTGTAGGTGGGCGTGGCCGTCATCTCGAGGGCGTTCTCGGCGGGTTTTCCATCCGGCCCGGGCTTCCCACCGTTGGCCTGGATCTGGACCCTCGCCTCGGTGCCCGAGATCGCCGTGACTGACGGCGTGGCAAGCACATCGGTCTTCCCGTTCTTGTCCGGATGGCTGACGGTCGTGCGAAGGCGTATCTGGGCCGGGGGAGCGGGCGGAGCGATTTTCTGGGGCGGAGAGGACACTACGACCACGTTGGCGGCCTCCTGAGTCTCCTGGGCGTGGATCGTGGTCGCCAGGCAGAGAAATGCGGCAAGTGGTGCTCGGAGGCTCATCGGGATGTCAGTGCTTATACCCCGAGGAATGCCCTAGGTTTCACCTCAGAGGCGGCGGAACACCAGGGATGCGTTGTGTCCGCCGAAGCCCAGGTTGTTCGAGATCGCCACGTCGACCTTGCGGTGACGGGCCGCGTTGGGCGTGTAGTCCAGGTCGCAGTCGGGGTCGGGATTCTCGTAATTGATCGTGGGCGGGATGACGCCGTGGTGGATGGCCAGGCAGCAGACCGCGGCCTCCACGCCGCCGGCCGCGCCGAGAAGATGGCCGGTCATCGACTTGGTGGAGGAGATGGACAAGGCGCGGGCGTGGTCGCCGAAGGTGCGCTTGATGGCGAGGGTCTCGCAGCGGTCGTTGATCGGGGTCGAGGTGCCGTGGGCGTTGATATAGCCGACCTGGTCCTTGGCCACCCCGGCCTCGGCGAGCGCCCGCTCGAGGCAGAGAGCCAGCCCCCTGCCCTCCTGGTCCTGTCCCGTAATGTGGAAAGCGTCGCACGTCGCGCCATAGCCCGCGAGCTCGCAGTAGATCCGGGCGCCGCGCGCCTGCGCGTGCTCGAGCGACTCGATCACGAGGACGCCCGCGCCCTCGCCCATCACGAAGCCGTCGCGCAGCTTGTCAAAGGGCCGGGAGGCCTTGTCGGGCGTGTCGTTGAAGTCGGTCGACATCGCCTTCATGTTGCAGAAACCGGCGTAGCCGAGACGGGTGATGGCGGCTTCGGACCCGCCGGAGAGCATGATGTCGGCATGGCCGTCGCGGATGTGCCGCAAGGCCTCCCCGAGCGCGTGGGAGCCGGACGCGCAGGCCGAGACCACCCCGAAGTTGACCGACTTGGCCTTGAACTCGATGGCCACGACACCGGCGGCGATGTTGGCGATGAGCGAGGGGATGGTGAAGGGGGAGACGCGTCCCGGTCCGCGCTCGAAGAGCACGCGCGACTGGTTCTCGATGGTCTCCATGCCGCCGATGCCCGAGCCGATGATCACGCCGAACCGCTCCGGCACCAGTTTGGCCGGATCCACCTTGGCGTCCTCGATGGCCAGGCGGGATGCGGCGACGGCCAGCTGGGTGTAGCGGTCGTTGCGCTTGGCCTCCTTCGGATCCATGTACTTGCCCGGGTCGAAATCCCGGACCTCCGCGCCGACCTTGGAGGGGAAGTCGGTCGGGTCGAAGCGCGTGACCCGGGCAATGCCCGTGCGCCCCTTGGTCAGGGAACCCCAAAAATCATCGAGGGTGTGCCCGAGCGCCGAAATGGTGCCGATGCCTGTTACGACTACCCGGCGAGGCTGACTGGCGGAGGCGCTCACTGTTCGGGCCTAGGCGGGACCCGCGCGATCACTTGGTCGCGTTGGCCTTCAGGTGCGTGATGGCGTCGCCGAGGGTCTTGATGCCCTGGGCCTTCTCCTCGGGAATCTGGATGCCGAACTCGTCCTCGAAGGCCATGATGATCTCGACGAGGTCGAGGGAGTCGGCCTTGAGGTCCCCCTGGAAGGTGGCCTCGGGCTTGAGCTGGTCGTCGGTGACGTTCAGCTGCTTCTTCACGATGTCCTTGACGCGCTGTTCAATGTTTTCGGGCATAAGAGAAGGTGTTTTTAGTGTTTTTGGGGTGTCAGATGGCCATTCCCCCGTCAATCGAAAAGACCTGCCCGGTGACGTAGCCCCCCTCTTCCGAGGCCAGATAGTCCACCATGGCCGCGATGTCGTTGACGGAGCCGAAACGGCCCAGGGGGATGAAGGAAAGGATCTTCTGCTTCACCTCCTCGGGCAGCTCGTCGGTCATGTCGGTGGTGATAAAGCCGGGCGCGACCGCGTTGGCCGTGATCGAACGGCCGGCCAGCTCGCGAGCGAGGGTCATGGTGAGGCCGTGAAGCCCGGCCTTGGCGGCCGCGTAGTTGGCCTGTCCTGCGTTGCCCTGCACGCCGGTGACGGATGAGATGCTGATGATGCGACCCCAGCGCTTCCTGGTCATCGGACGCACGAGGCCCTTGGTCCAGTAAAAGGCGGAGGAGAGATTGGTGGAGATGACGTCATTCCAATCCTGCTCCGTCATGGCCATGACGAGCTTGTCACGGGTGATCCCGGCGTTGTTGACGAGTATCTCGACCGCGCCGAACTCGGCGGCGATGGCTTCGCAGGCCTTGGCGACCGCGACGGGGTCGGACACGTCGACCTGATAGGCCTTGGCCTTGAGACCCTTGGCGACGATGTCGGCCGCGACGGCCTCGCAGGTGGAGGACTTGGACACGCAGAGAACGGTGTGCCCGTGGGCGGCCAGCCGTTCGGCGATGGCCTTGCCGATGCCGCGGCCGGCTCCGGTCACGAGGGCCACGCGGGGGTTGTGCGTCAGGTGCATCGGGGAGGATTTGTGTGCGGGGTGGGCGGAGGTGGCAAGCGGCTAAGCGACCTCAGTAGACGTCCCGCTGGTAACGGCCGTCCTTCTTGAGCTGCTTGACCCACTGGGCAGTAGCCTCAGGGGTCATGCCCCCCTGCTCCGCCACGATAGCGTGGAGGGCGGCGTCGACGTCCTTGGCCATGCGCTTGGCGTCACCGCAGACGTAGAAGAAGGCTCCGCTGGAGAGCCACCTCCAGAGCTCGGCCGCGTTTTCACGCATGCGGTCCTGCACATAGACCTTGCGCTCCTGGTCGCGCGAGAAGGCGGTGTCGAGCCGCGTGAGCGCGCCGGTGCGCAGGTGCTCGGCCCACTCCTCGGCGTAGAGGAAGTCGTGGTCCTTGCGCTGGTCGCCGAAAAAGAGCCAGGCGGGACTGCGCACCCCCCGCGCCGCACGGTCTTGGACGAAGCTGCGGAACGGGGCGACGCCGGTTCCGGGTCCGACCATGATGATCGGTGTCGCATCGTCGGCCGGCGGTCCGAAATGGGATTCGGCCACGAAGACCGGAAGGTCGGCCTCCCCGAGGCGGACGCGGTCCGCGAGGTAGGTCGAGCAGACCCCCTCTCGACGCCGGCCGTTGGTCTCGTAGCGCACCACGGCCACGGTGAGGTGGATTTCGCCCGGGTGCAGGGCCGGGGCGGAGGCGATGGAGTAGAGCCGGGGCATCAGGCGCCGCTGGGACTCGACGAGCTCCTGCGCGGAGGGCCGGGCGGTTGGAAACTCCTCCAGAAGGTCGATGAACTCCCGCTGCTCGATCCAGGCCTTCTTTCGCTCCGGGTCGGGCTCGGCGAGGCGCTCGGCCAGACGCGCCCGGTCGGACTCGCCTGCGCGGTCATGGAGCAGCTGGACGAACTTGTAAGTCGGCCCGTTCAGGGCCAGCCGGCGGGCAAGCGCCTCCCTGAGCGCGAGCGGCGCGGGGTCCTTGGGGATGAGCACCTGCTCCGCACCGGTGAATCCGCCCGCCCGGAGCATCGCCTCCACGGCCTCGGGGGCATTGGTCGGAAACACCCCCAGCGAGTCCCCGCACTTGTAGGTGAGGCCGCTCCCATCGAGCGAGACCGAGAAATGGACCGTCTCCTTCTGGCTGGCCGGGGAGCTGAGCCTGCGACGAGCGACCAGACGGGCCGCGAAGGGGTTGGTCTTGTCGTACGGCGCTGGCATGGCAGGCAGGATGCCCACCCTGCGCGTCAGGCAAACATCTTTTGGAGGCCGGGCGCGGTCACTTCCAGACCTTGATCCAGTCGACCTCAACGTTGTCGGGCAGATTCTTCTCCTTGAAGTGCTTGCGGTCGTCCTCGAGGAAGTAATGGGTGACAAAGACCGACATCGGCTTGAACGGGTCGGGGCGGTCGATCTGCATGATCTTCTTCCCCTCGATGAACCAGGTGATGGCCTTTTCGGTCCAGAGCACGCCGTAGTCGTTGAAACGCTTGTATCCCTTGCCGTTGGTCAGGATGCCGTCCCACTTGGGCGGCGTGGCGTCGCGGGTGCCCTTGTCGTTGGCAAACCTGCCCCAGGGGAAGATGCGGTCGAGTCCGGCGCCCTCGAACTTGGCCGTGCCGGCGGGGGTCTCGTCCATCTTCTCGGACCGTATGCCAAACGCGCCCCGGTGCCCCTGGAAGGCGTTGAAGCGCACGCTGGCCTCGAAGTAGCCGAACTGCTGGGTGAACTTTCCGACGGAGTTGAGATTCCCGCCGACGAACCCCCCCGTGGTCATACGAAATCCGAGGGTGAGCCTGCCCTTCTCCACCTTGACGAGATCGGGCGCCCCGACGTTCCATTTGGCGTCGTCGACGGCCGTGCCGTTGAACTGATCCTCCCAGACCACCTTGCGCCCGACGGTCGGACTCTGGGCCGAAGCCACCGCGGCGAGAAGCAGGAACAGGAGAGGACGCATGGCGCGGGCCAGGCTCACTTCCAGATCTTCACCCAATCGACCTCGACGTCGTCAGGCAGGTTCTTCTCCTTGAAGTCCTTTCGGTCGGATTCGAGCGCCTCGTGACGGACGGAGAGGGCCATCGCCCGGATGGGCTGCGGCTTGTCGATCTGCATCACCTTCTTGCCGTTGATGTAGAAAGTGTATGCCTTGTCCGTCCAGAGGATGCCGTAGGTGTTGAACTTCTTCGAGCCGCCCGAGCCGGGCAGGTATTCATTGCCCTTCTCGGGCGGGTAGTCCCTGCTGCCGCCCTGCGAGGAGATGCGCGCCCAGGGATAGGCCCTCGGCCCGCCGCCTTGGAAGGTGAGGCCGGCCGCGGGCAGTTCGTTGCCGACGGAACGCACGCCGAAGACGCCCCGGTGGCCGAGATAGCTGTTGAAGCGCATGTTCACCTCGAAGTAGCCGAACTGTTGCTCGAACTTCCCGTTGGTGGTGATGTTCCCGCCGCGGGGCCCGTCAGGGGTCATGTTGAAGCCGAGGGAGACCTTGCCGCCCTTGAGGTCCACGAGCTTAGGAAGGATGACGTTCCACTTGGCCGGATCGATCGTTCCGGAATCGAACTGGTCTTCAAAAACGACCTTCCGCCCTTGGGTGGGCGACTGCGCCGAGACGGCGGCGGAGGCGAGGGTCAGGAAGAGGAGGAGAACGTGTCTCATAAGGTCACTTGTTGACGTAGGCCCTTACCCATTCGATCTGGATGGGTTCCGGGCCCAGCTGGGGATTGGGGAACTCCCGCAGCACGCCGCCTTCGGGCAGATGATGGAAGAAGTGGATGTTGAGGGGCTCCTTGGAAAAATCGCGTCGGAGCGTGAACACCTCACGGCCGTTGAGATACCACTTGGCCGCCTTCTCGGTCCAGAGAAGGCCGTAACGGTTGAACCTCTTGTAAGAAGCGCCGCCGTCGAGGTTGACGGGGGACTTGTCGGGGATGAGTCGCTGCGCGCCGCCGGTCTGCGCATTGACGACCGTGGCCCAGACGCGGACGTTGTCCTCGCCCCGGCTCTCGAAGAAGAGCTCGCCCGCGCCGTTCTTCTTGTCTTCGACCGTACGGAGACGGACGCCAGCCCACCGGTTCTTGGTCTGCTGCATACGGATGGAAGACTCAACGTACATCAGAGGAGCGGTGAATTTGGGGGTCAGGGTCGAGCTGCGCCAGAGGGTGGACTTGCCCGTGGACACGATTTCAAGGCTGACAACCTGCTTGGTCTCGGAACCGACCTTGGCCTGAACGAGCCTGACGCTGGAAGGGTCGAAGGTCCACTTGGACGCGTCGAGGGCCTTGGCCTTGAAGGTGTCCTCGAAGGCCAGCTTCATGTTGGTCTCCGGGCCGGCGACCAGGACGGATGCGGCGGCGAAAGGAAGGATGCGTGCGATGTTCATAGTCAAGGAAAGGTCAGGGCTGCTTGTAGATCTTGACCCAGTCGATCTGGAAGGGCTCTGGACCCAGGGTCGGATCGGGAAAGGACTTCAGCACGCCGCCCTCGGGCAGGCTGTGATTGAAGCTCATCGAGACGTTCTGGCCGGGGACGCCGCCGGACTTGGAACGATCGGACCGGAAGACCTGGCGGCCGTTGATGTACCAGGAAAGGACCTTGTCCGTGAAAAGGATCCCGAAGGTGTTGAAGCGCTTGTAGGCGACCCCGCCCTTCATGTCGACGGGGTTGGGCGAAGGGTTGTAGCGACGCCCGCCCATCTCGGTGGTCTCGGAAAAGCTCAGGCCGACTCCGTCTCCGCCCCCGGAGCCGAAACCGGTGGAAAGGGACGGGAACCGTTTTCCGGCGGGGGCGCCGATGCTGAAGCCCATGCCGCAACCGTGGCCTCCGGTCTGCACCATGCGCAGGCGGGCCTCATAATACCCATAGGGCTGGCGGAACTTGCAACCGAGCCCCGAGCCGCTCCACAGGGTGGGCTTGCCCCTGGACACGATGTTCAGGTTGACGACCGTCGCCTTGCCGGTCCCGTCCGGGCTCGTCCCCAGACTGACCACCTTGGAGTTGTAGCTCCACTTCTCGCCGTCGATCTTGTCGCCCTTGAAATCGTCCTCGAAGACAAGCTTCATGGCGGACTCCGGGCCGGCCAGCAGGGCGGACACGGGGAGCATCAGCAGGATGAACCGGTGGAACATCGTCGAAAGGGGGGTTGGACTCATTGAATGCATCCGGAGGGGGAACGCAAGACTCCACCCCCATCCGGGACTACTCGTCGAACAACATCCCGATTTCCTTCTGGGAAAGCGGCCGACAGTCGCCCGGAGGCATCCTGCGCATCAGCAACGCACCCATCTGGAACCGACGCAAGGTACGCACATGGAAGCCGAAAATCTCGAATAGCCGGCGGATCTCCCGCTTGCGACCCTGGTCGAGATGGACCTCGAGATGCGCAGGGTGGTCGGGCAGGCGGATGACCTTGCGAAACCTGAGACGCTCCCCTTCCTCCACGGCCCCTTTCAGCAGCCGCGGCGTCAGCGCGGGGTCGTAGTCCCGGTTCAAAGTGACCTCGTAGCGCTTGATGACGCCACCGGAAGGATGCATGACGCGGTTCGCCAAATCACCGTCGTTGGTCAGCAGCAACATGCCCTCGGAATCCTTGTCGAGGCGCCCGACGCAGAACAGCCGGAACTCGGCGTATTCCGGCGGGACGAGCTCGAAGACCGTCTGACCTCCGTGCGAATCCAGGTTGGTGCAGAGATAGCCCCGCGGCTTGTTCATCAGCAGCACCACCCTGCGGGCCGCCGACCTGACCAGCATTCCGCGGCAACGGACCTGATCGGTCGCGGGATCGACGGGCTGCCCGACCGTCGCCGGCCGGCCGTTGACGGTGACCTTCCCTTCCGCGACGAGCCGCTCGGCCTCGCGGCGGGAGCAGACCCCCGCCGTGGCGAGGAACTTATGGATTCTCATGGGTCCTTCGGTGGCCACGGGGCATCTCTGTGGCAATCAGCCCCGGAGGGCGAGCAAAGTCGGCGGCAGGACTTTGCTCGCCCTCCTCGACGCGTTCCTTCTATGTGGAGGCCGCATGCGACTCATCGACGGAAACGCCATCGCCCAACAGGTGCTCTCCGAGGTCAGGGAGCGCGCCGCGCGACTGAGCCCGGTCGTCCCGCACGTGGCCTTCGTCCGGGTGGGAGAGGACCCCGCTTCGGTGTCCTACGTGGCCAAGAAACAGAAGACGGCGGCGGAGGTCGGGATGAAGGCCAGCCTACGGGTCTTCGCCTCCGACGTCTCCAGGACGGAGCTGTTCGCCCACCTTGACGCGCTCAACAACGACCCCTCGGTGCACGGCGTCCTCATCCAGGCTCCGCTCCCGAAGCACCTGCCCGAGACCGAGGTCTTCAACCGTGTCTCGCCCGCCAAGGACGTGGACGGCTTCGGCACGCAGAGCATCGGGCGGCTGGTGCAGGAGCTGCCGGGGGCCTTCGCCGCGTGCACGCCCGCCGGGGTGGTGGAGCTGCTGCGACGCTCGGGCGTCGAGACGGCCGGCAAGCACGCCGTCGTGGTCGGGCGCTCCCTCATCGTCGGCAAGCCCGCCGCGGCCCTGCTCCTCGCCAAGGGCTGCGACTGCACCGTCACGATCGCCCACTCGAAGACGAGGGACCTCGCCGCGGTGGTGCGGCAGGCCGACATCGTCGTGGCCGCGATCGGCCGGCCGAGGTTCATCACGGCCGACATGATCCGGCCGGGCGCCGTGGTCATCGACGTGGGCATCAACCGCGTGCCCGACGCCACCAAGAAGTCAGGGTACCGCATCGTCGGCGACGTGGACTTCGACGCGGTGGCCCCGCTCTGCGAGGCGATCACGCCGGTGCCCGGCGGGGTCGGCCCCATGACCGTGGCCATGCTCATGATGAACACGCTCACGGCCTGCGAGCGCTCCCGTGGCTGAACCCCCGCCCATCCCCCCGGCGCCCGCGGGCTTCGGCTGGCGCTCCCTGGCCTGCTTGGCGGACATCATCCCGCTGTTCATCTGCGGCCATGCCGTGGCCGGCATCGTGGCGGACGCCGACGCCCTCGCCGCCTACGCGACGCAGCAGCAGTGGACGCGCGGACTCATCGAACTCTACTTGCAGTCCTTCAGCGCCCCGTCGGCGGACGCCAGCAGGCGGATCCTGGAGTACGCCTTCAGCCCCCCGAAGGAGACCATCGAGGCGGTGGTCACCTGGAGCTGGCACGTGGGGACGACGACGTTCCTGGTCATGCTCTCCGCGCTGACCACGCAGGAGACGCTCATGGGCACGACCCTGGGCAAGAGGATGTTCCGGCTGCGGACGGCGGACTTCGCCGGAGGCGGGCGGGCGTCCTTCCTCGCCTGCCTGCTTCGTTCCGCCTGGAAATCGGCCTTCTTCGCCCTGCCCAATCCGGTCTTCATCGTGGTGGGCATCGTCAACTTCCACGTGCCCCTGTTCCGCAAGGACAAGCGGGCCTGGCATGACGTCTGGACGCGGACGCAGGTCGTGGAGTCAGGACGTTAACCTCCGCTTGCTGGGCGCCGGTCCCGGGACATCCTGCGGACGCATGAGAACGGCGCTGCTTCTGATCGCCACCCTCGCGCAGGCCGAAGACATCCCCCTCCCTGCCCTCACCGAAGGGCCGCCGGCCCCGGGCCGGCGCGCGACGATCACCGCGCCGGAATACCGGGGCACAAAGGTGCGCCATCTGCTGACCCTGCCCGAGGACTGGACGCCGGACTGGAAGGCCCGCGGTCGCAGCTGGCCGGTGATCGTCGAGTACACCGGCAACCACTTTCCGACCTCAGGTTCGACCGGCGAGGTCGAGGGTGCAGGCCTGGGATACGGACTGATGCGCGGGCGAACGATCTGGGTGGTCCTTCCCTACGTGGCCAAGGACGGCAAGAACAACGAGCGCACCTGGTGGGGTGACGTGGACGCGACGGTCCGCTACGCCAAGACCAACGTCCCGAGGGTCTGCGCGGAGTTCGGCGGCGATCCGGGCAGGGTCGCGCTCTGCGGCTTCTCGCGCGGCGCCATCGGCGTCTCCTTCCTCGGACTCCATGACAACGAGATCGCTGGGCTCTGGCGCGCCTTCTGGACCCACGACCACTTCGACGGGGTGCGGGAATGGAAAGGACAGGAATGGGGCTCTCCGCTGGCGCGCTACCGCGAGGAGGCGGTCGCACGCCTGCGTCGGCTCGGAGGCCGCCCCCTGCTCATCACGGGCGGCGACGAGGGGACGAGGCGCCTCCTGGAACCGATCACGGACCGGGGCGTCACCTTCCTGACGGTCGACATGAAGGCCCTCTACGGAAAATTCCCGAACGAGGCCGTACCCCATCCGCACACGGACCGCTGGCCCCTCCGGCCTTCCGAGGTCAGGCGGAAGGCCGAGCGGTGGCTGGAGGAGGCCCTGCGCTGAGGACCCCGGCAACAGGAAGCCCCGGCGGGGCCGGGGCTTCGGGCAGGACTCGGGCAGCCGGTCAGGCGTCGCCGCCGCGCTCGCGGAAGGGACGGCGCTCGCCGCGGTCGGGACGGTCGCCACGCGGACGGTCCATCGGCTTGGGGGCGGGCGTGTACTCGCGGCCTTCCTTTTCGGCGATGGCGGCACGGCGCGAGAGTCGCACGCGGCCCTTGTCGTCGATGCCGACGCACTTGACGATGATCTCATCGCCCAGCTTGACGACGTCCTCGACGCGCTCGACCCGCTGGTCGGCGAGCTCGGAGACGTGCACGAGGCCTTCCTGCCCGGGGAGACATTCGACGAAGCAGCCGAACTCCTTGACCGAGCGGACGACGCCCTTGTAGGTCTTGTTGATCTCGATCTGGGCCGAGATGAGGTTGACCTCGTTGACCGCGCGGGCGAGGGACTCGCCGTCGGTCGCGAAGATCGTGACCCAGCCGGAGTCGTCCTGATCGATGTCGAGCTGGCAGCCGGTGTACTCCGTGATGCGCTTGATGTTCTTGCCGCCCGGGCCGATGAGCGCGCCGATCTTGTCGGACGGGATCTTGATGCGGTGCGTGCGGGGGGCGCAGGGCTTGAGCTCGGCGCGGGTGGCGGGCATGGTCTTCGCCATCGTGTCGAGGATGGCGTCGCGGGTGACCTTGTTCTGGGCGATGGCCTCCTTGGCGATTTCGAACGGCAGGCCGTGGATCTTGAGGTCGAGCTGGAAGCCCGTGATGCCCTCACGGGTGCCGCAGATCTTGAAGTCCATGTCGCCGTAGTGGTCCTCGGCGCCGATGATGTCGGTCAGGACCTTGTGGCGCACCACGCGTCCGTCCTGCTCCTCGGTCACGAGGCCGCAGGAAATGCCGGCCACCGGGGCCTTGATGGGCACGCCGGCATCAAGCAAGGCGAGGGTGCCGCCGCAGACGGACGCCATGGAGGTGGAGCCGTTGGACTCCATGATCTCGGAGACGAGGCGGATCGAGTAGGGGAAGTCCTGCTCGGACGGCAGCACGGAGAGCAGAGAACGCTCCGCGAGGTTGCCGTGGCCGGTCTCGCGGCGGCTGGTCATCCCGAAACGTCCGGTCTCGCCGACCGAGAAGGGCGGAAAGTTGTAATGGAGGAGGAACGACTTGGACTTCGGACCGCCGGTGATGGAGTCGAGCTCCTGGGCGTCCTTGGAGGTGCCGAGCGTCGCAAGGACGAGCCCCTGGGTCTCGCCGCGCTGGAACACCGCCGAACCGTGCACGCGGGGGAGGACGTCGACCTCGCAGGAGATCGGACGGAGATCCTTGGTACCGCGCCCGTCGGCGCGCCGGCCGCTCTCGATGATGGCGTTGCGGTAGACCTTCTCCTGGAGCTTCTCGAAGGCCATCTTGATCTGACGTCCGTCGAACGCGTCGCCGAGCTCGGCCTTGCAGGCCTCCTTGGCCTTCTCGACGACGGCCTTTACGGCGTCGCCGCGCTCCTTCTTGGAGGCGAGGAAGATCGCCTTCTGGAGCTGGTCGCCGTCGGCGGCCACCCGTTCGCAGATGGCGAGGGCGCGGGCCTCGCAGACGACGAGGGGGAACTGGCGCTTGGCCTTGGCGCAGAGGGCGGCCAGCTTGCGCTGGGCGGCGATGATGGGCTGGATGGCGCGGTGCGCGAAGGCGAGGGCCTCGACGAAGTCGGCCTCGGGCAGCTGGTCGGCGGAACCCTCGATCATCATCATGTCGCGTTCGTTGCCGACGTAGATCAGGTCGAGGTCGGACTCGTACTGCTGCTCATGGGTGGGGTTGACGACGAACTGCCCGCCGACGCGGCCGACGCGGACGCCGCCGATGGGGCCGTTCCACGGGATGTCGGAGCAGAGCAGCGCGGCGGAGGCGCCGTTGACCATGAGGATGTCGGAGTCGTTGACCTGGTCCGCGGAGAGCAGCAGGCCGATCACCTGGACCTCATTGAGGAACCCCTCCGGGAAGAGCGGGCGCAGGGGACGGTCGCAGAGACGGGAGGTCAGGATCTCCTTGTCGGAGGGCTTGCCCTCGCGACGGAAATAGCTGCCGGGGAAACGTCCGGCCGCCGCGAACTTCTCGCGGTAGTCGACGGTGAGGGGGAAGAAGTCCTGGTCGGGGGAGCGCAGGTCTTCCGCCGCGGTGGCCGAGACGAAGAGCGTGGTCTCGCCCTTGCTGATGGTGACGGCGCCGTTCGCCAGCCTGGCGTAGGTGCCCGTGTTGAGGGTGATGCCGAGTTCGTCGACGGTCACCGAGTGCTTCTGCTTCATGTTGTTGGTTCTTTTTGTTGTGCCGGACGGGATGTCCGGCGGGTTGTTGTTTGTGGGTGGGAAAGAAGGCGTCCCAGCCGGGGCTGGGACGCGCTCAGGAGACCGGCGCCCGGAGGGCGCGGATCACTTGCGCAGGTTGAGCTTGCCGAGGAGCGCGTTGTACCGGTCCAGGTCGCTCGACTTCAGGTAGTTCAACAGCTTGCGGCGGCGGTTCGTCAGCATGATGAGGCCGCGGCGCGAGTGGAAATCCTTGCGGTGGGAACGCAGGTGCTCGGTCAGGTGGTTGATCCGGGCGGTGATTAGGGCCACCTGGACTTCCGGGGAACCGGTGTCCTTGGATCCCTGCTGGTGCTTCTTGATGATGTCCGACTTGTCGACCGACATGGTGTTGGGTGTGGTTAGTTTTGTGGGGTGGCCGACCTGGGAGATATTCCCGAAAGCCCCGCCTTCAGGCCGGGCTCTCCGTCTGGAAGGGCCTTGCGACCCCCGGCCAGCGTGAGAAGGGCTCCGCCCCTCCCCCTAACGAAGTTGACCCTCAGAGATGACGGACGGCTCCGGCGCAGGCAAGCAGGAAAAGGCCGGACCGACCGGCCTCGAAAGAAGGGCAAAGCGGGCCGAAAGGACATGTCCGTTGACTCCCCCGCCGGCCGGCGGACAAAAGATGTCATGTCGAACGGCGAAGAAGAACGCCCCTCCCTTACCGGCGCCGAGCGCGGCCGGCTGCGCGGCCTCGCCCAGACGATCGAGCCCAAGGTCTTCGTCGGCAAGCTCGGCGTCAACGCGGGCATCGCCAAGCTGCTGACGGATGCGTTCCGAAACGCAGACTTGGTCAAGGTTCGTTTCACGGCCGCACGCGAGGAGATGGATGCGCAGGCACGGGAGCTCGCCCGGATGACGGACAGCGAGCTGATTGGCTCGGTCGGGCGAACCGCCAGCTTCTTCCGGACAGGAGGCGGCGGCTGAGGCCATGGACTCCGGGGGATTCGAGCTAAGGCTGAGGGCTCTGACGACCAAGGCCGAGGAAGCCCTCCGGCGCCTGACGCCACGCGCGGACGCCCGCCCCGCCCGGCTCCACGCCGCCATGCGCCATTCGCTCGACGCCGGAGGCAAACGGCTTCGGCCGGTGCTCTGCCTGGCCTCGGCGGAGGCCTTCGGCGGAGGATCCCGGGCGGACCATGCGGCGACGGCGCTCGAATGCGTCCACACCTACTCGCTCATCCACGACGACCTCCCGTGCATGGACGACTCGGACCTGCGTCGGGGACGCCCCTCCTGCCACAAGGCCTTCGACGAGGCCACCGCGCTCCTCGCCGGCGACGCGCTGCTCGCGCTGGCCTTCGAGCTGCTCGCCGCCGGGCACGCGACGGAGCCGGAGCTGGCCACGGCGCTCGTGGGGGAACTCGCCCGCACCTGCGGGTCCGGCCTCCTGGTCGGAGGACAGGCCGAGGACATGGGCGGTCTCGCCTCCGGCGCCACGGACGAAAGGCTGGACTTCATCCTCGAAGGCAAGACCGCGGCCATGATCGGGTCCTCCTTCGCGATGGGCGCGATGATCGGCGGCGCCACGACCGCGGACGTGGACCTTTTCCGGCGGGCCGGACGCTCCGTGGGCCGGGCCTTCCAGCTGATGGACGACCTCCTCGACGTCACCGCGGACTCCGCGAGCCTCGGCAAGCCCGCCGGCGCGGATGCGCAGAACGGCAAACTGACCTATGTCGGCCTGCACGGCGCGGATGCCGCGCGCGCGCGCGTCGCGCGCCTGACGACGGCTGCCGTGGAAGATCTCCAAGCCACCGCGGGTGAGGTGTCCTTCCTGGCCGAGCTTGTCCGGCGCCTGTCGGCCCGAGGGAACTAGTCGTCGGCGCGACGTCCCTCCGAAGGCAGCTGCTCGGGCAGGAACCCGTAGTAGGTGCCGAGCCACAACCGCCAGGCGATGCCGTTCAGGGCCACGGGCAGCAGCAGCGCGGCCGCGACCGCGGCCTGGACGGAGGCCGCGCGCCCGAGCAGGCCGCAAAGGTGGAGGACGGCCAGAACCGGCAGCGCGCCGAAGGCGATCAGCCCGTAGTTCCAGACCATGGCTCCTAGGAAGAAGCCCCCGCCACGGCGCAGGGACAGACCGCAGCCCGAGCAGACCGGGGGCACGCTCAGCATGCCCGCCCAGCCGCTGGGGAGCGGCTCGGCGCAGTCGGGACAACACCCTCGTGCGCAGCGCAGGAAGATGCCGGGGCGGAACGCCATGCGGTCACTCTGCGACGGCGGAGACCGCCTGTAAAGCAAAGGGGCCGATCCTTGCGGACCGGCCCCGTGGCCCGTCGCGGTCAGCTCACTCGGCTGCCGTCTCGCCGACCTGATAGCGGGCGAAGCGGACGACGGAGACCTCTTCCCCGAGACGCGCCTTGGCGGCGGCCAGGAGGTCGGCGATCTTCTTGTCGGTCTCGCGGAAGTAGACCTGCTCGAGCAGGCAGGCTTCGGCGAAGAACTTGTCGACGCGACCGGAGACGATCTTCTCGAGGTTGGAAAGCTGGCTCTTCTTGCGGGCCTCGGCGGCTGCGGCCTGCTTCTCGGAGACGGCGATGCGCTTCTCGAGCTCGGCCACGGCCTCGGCGTTACCCGCGGCCTTCTGCTCGGACAGCTGGGCCCGGTAGTCCTCGACGACACGCTGGGCCTCGGCGATGGCCTTATCGGCCTCCGACTTGGTGAACTCGGCGGCGATCTCCTTCTCCTTGGCCACGACCTCGGCAGGGACCTCGTCACGGCGGACGAAGCGCGCGTTATTGGCGACGACCTGCATGGCGAGGGACCGGGCGAGGTCGGCGACCTCAGGGTTAGCCGCCGCGTCCGCGGACTTGAGACCGAGCTCCAGGAGCACGGCGATCTTCGCGCCAGTGTGCACGTAGGCGGAAACGCGTCCCGTGCCGGACGCGTCGAAACGCAGGGCGCGGGAGATCTTCAGGTTTTCGCCGATCTTGGTGACCTGGTCGTTGAGGAAGTCGTTCACCTTCCGCGAGGCGTCCGCATGGTAGGGCTGCTCGAGGATGCCGTCGACGCCCTTGAGGGAGGCCTGCAGGACCAGGTCCTTGGAGAGGGCCAGGAAGGCCTCGTTCTTGGCCACGAAGTCGGTCTCGCAGTTGAGCTCGAGCAGGGTGGCGCTGCGCCCATCGTCGGCGATGCGGACGGCGAGGACGCCCTCGCTGGCCTTGCGGTCCGCCTTCTTGTTGCGGGTGGCGACGCCCTTGATACGGAGGATCTCGACGGCGCGCTCCATGTCGCCTCCAGCCTCGGTCAGGGCCTTCTTGCAGTCCATCAGGCCGGCGCCGGTGCGCTGGCGCAGATCGTTGACCGTCTGTGCGGTGATCGCGGACATGTCTCGGGATTACTTGGAGGTCCGGCGGCCACGGGGGCCCTTCGGCGCGCCTTCGGAGCCGGGCTCCTCGGTGCGCTCGCTGGCCTTCATCAGGTCCTCGGAGATCTTCACTTCAGGAAGGACGGATTCGCCGGACTCCTCGCGGTTCACCGGCGTCACGGTCATCCGCGGATCACGCTCGACCTTGCGGCGGGCGACGCCCGACTGCACGGCCTGGGTGAGGGCCTCGACCACGAGACGGATGGCCTTGGCCGCGTCGTCATTGCCGGGGATGGGGAACTGCAGGAGGGTCGGGTCGGAGTTGCTGTCGCAGAGTCCCACGACCGGAATGCCAAGGCGGTTGGCCTCGTTGACGGCGATCTCCTCGAGCTTCGTGTCGATGACGATCACGGCCGCAGGAAGGTCGCGGTACTCGAGCAGGCCTTCGAAATTGCGCTGCATGCGGGACATCTCGCGACGGACGGCGGCGCCTTCCTTCTTGTGCATCTTGGCCAGGGAGCCGTCCTGCTCCATGCGGAGGTAGGTGCGGTACTTGTCCAGGGACTTCTTGATGGTGGCGAAGTTGGTCAGGGTGCCGCCCAGCCAGCGGTTCACCGCGAAGGGCATGCCCGTGGACTGGGCCGCCTGACGGACGACGTCCTGAGCCTGAGGCTTGGTCGCGACGAAGAGCACTTCCTTGCCCTTGGCGGCGACTTCCTCGACGAAGCCCGCGGCGGCCGCGAGGCACGCGTGGGTCTTCTCCAGGTCGATGATCGACACACCATTGCGGTGGTCGAAGATGTAGGGACGGGACCGGGGGTTCCAACGGCGGGTCTGGTGCCCGAAGTGGACGCCGGCGTCGAGGAGGTCTTTGACTGTGATGTTCATGGTTTTCTGGCTCCGTATCCCGCTTCCTGCCGAGGAGGGGACATTGGATCTGATGGTTTTGACTGCGGTTTGGTTTGATGTGCCCGGACGGATCGGCGGCCCGTCTAAGCGGAGGAAGGGTCGTTGAAACACCGGCGGCGGCCGGGTGCAAGCGGTAAAATGGCCCCATTACGGGCTATTTGGGGCTGACAGGGGCCGCCGTCTGTTCAGGGTCACAAAACCGATGATCTGGGCCTACCGGATACTGTTCCCGATACTCCTGGTCCTCGCCCTGCCCTACTACCTCTGGCGCATGGTGCGCCGCGGGGGCTATGGCACGGATTTCGCCCAGCGACTCGGGTTTTTCCCCGAACTGGCGCCCAAGGCAGGCGGCAGACGGAGATTCTGGGTCCAAGCGGTCTCGGTCGGTGAGATCCAGGCGATCGGCCCCCTGCTCAAGCGGCTCAAGGCCGCCGGCGACGTGGAGATCGTGCTCACGACTACGACCAGCACGGGCTACCGCCTCGCCCGTCAGCTGCACGGCGGGTCGGCTGACATAATCGGCATCTTCCCCGTCGACCTCTGGCCCTGCAGCGCCCTGGCCTGGAACCGCATCCGGCCCGACGTGATCGTGCTGGCCGAAGGCGAAATCTGGCCCGAGCACCTCGCTCAGGCACGCAGCCGGGGCGTGCCGGCGGCGCTCGTCAACGGACGGCTCTCCGACCGCTCCTTCGCCCGACACCTCCGCCTGCGCCGGCTTTCGCGGACGCTCCTCGGCGGGTTCAGCCTGATTTGCGCGGGCAGCGAGGAAGACGCTCGGCGTTTCCGTGAGATCGGCGTGGAGCCGGTCACCACCGGTAACCTCAAGTTCGACGTGGCGGAACCCGCGCACGACGACGGGTCCGCGAGGAATTCCCTGCGGGGGTCCCTGGGCTTCGCCGGCTGCGACTGCATCGTGCTGGGCTCCTCGACCTGGCCGGGAGAGGAGACGCTCCTGCTGCGCACGGTCGCGCGACTCCGCGCCTCGGGCGCCGACGTCAGGCTGTTGCTGACTCCCCGTCACGCCGAACGACGCGAGGAGGTCGCAAGGACGGTGGCGGAGGCGGGCATGCCCTGGCACCAGAGGTCGACCGGCTCTCCCGCCCCGCAGGGCACCGTGGTGCACCTCGCCGACACCACCGGCGAACTGCGCCGGCTCACGGCCGCGGCCGACGTGGCCTTCTGCGGCAAGAGCCTGCCCCCCAACGAAGGCGGACAGACTCCGGTCGAGGCGGCCGCGGCTGGCGTCGCGCTCGTCTACGGACCCCGGATGACGAACTTCCGTGAGATGTGCCGCGAGCTCGAGGCGTCCGGAGCCGCCTTTCGCGCCGAAAACGAGGAAGAGGTCGCCGCCCTGCTCTCCCGTCTGGTTCGCGACGGGCAAAGTCGGAGATCCGCCGGGACAATCGCGGCCGCATGGTGCGCCCGGAACCGCGGGGCCACCGAGCGCACGGCCGAGATTCTGCTCAAGGCGACGGCTCAGGCCTCGTAGGCCGAGCGCAGCCGGCGCAGCTGCTCCCGGAGAGCGCCGCCAAGGACGATCTGCCGGGCCGCCTCCGCTCCCGCTCCCGGGTCGGAGGCGCGGCCCGCGACCCAAAGCGCGGCCCCCGCGCTGAGGCAGACCGTGTCGAGCAGCCCCTCGGGCACGGCTCCGACGAGCAGGTCCGACATCATGGCAAGATTCTGCTCGGGCGTCCCCCCGCGCAGGTCCGACGGGGCACAGGCCTTCAGACCGAAGTCCCCGGGGAGCCAGACGGCGTCGACGGAGGCGAGCTCGCCGCAACCGCGCACGCGGGCCTCCCCGGCCGTCGTGAGTTCATCCATGCCGCCGCCGGCGCGGGAATGTACGACGACGCCACGACGGACGCCGAGCCCGTGGAGCGCCTGCGCGACGGGCTCGACCCAACGCTCGTCGTAGACGCCGACCAGCATGTGGGCGGGCGAGGCGGGGTTCACGAGCGGACCGAGGACGTTGAAGATCGTCTTCACGCCCTTCTCGGCGAGCGCCCGCCGCACCGGCCCGACGGCCTTGAAGGCGGGATGGAAGGCCGGCGCGAAGAGGTAACAGAACCCGGCGGCCTCGACCGCGCGGCGCAGCGAGGCGTCGTCGGCTTCGAGCCGCACGCCGAGCCCGGCCAGGAAGTCGGCGCTACCAGACTGGGAGGTGATGGATCGGTTGCCGTGTTTGAGCACGGGCACGCCCGCGGCAGCCACGATCAGCGCGCTGGCCGAGGAAATGTTGAAGCTGCCGGAGCGGTCGCCGCCGGTGCCCACGATGTCGATCGCCCGGCCGGGCACCTCGCCTAAATCGGGCCGGCGGCAGACCCCACGGTAGGCGGAGGCGAAGCCCAGTACCTCCTCCGCCGTCTCGCCTTTGGCGGCCAGCGCCAGCAGGAAGGCCTCCCGGGTGACATCCGACTCGGACTCCGCGACAAGGGCTGCGGCTGCCCCGGCCGCCTGCTCGCGAGTGAGACCCCGGCCTGCCGCCACGACGGCGGTGAGCTGGACAAGCGCGGAATCCATGCGAGCCATTACCGCCCGTCCAAGCGGGGCGACAAGGCAATTTAAGGCCGCAGCAGGGTTGCAAAAGCGCCGGAATCGCCATCATCCATGTCCATGCGAGACGGCGACCAGCCACAGGGCGACCCCGAGGGCTCGGGCAACGCCCCCTGGAATGAATCCGACTGGTCGGGCTATCTCCGCGGCAACGACCTCGAGGTCGGCCGTTTCCTCTCCTACTATCACGAGGTCCGCAAGCTTCCGGACCGGCTGGACCTGAGCGCCCGCCGCATGGGCTGGGAGAACGCCGACTGGGCCCCGTCCGAAGGGCTCGTCGAGGACGCGCCCGATGACTCCGAGCCCTCCGAGCTCCCCTACTGCATCCATCAGCACCCGGTCTATGTCGTCTCCCGCGCGCTGGGCATGGAGCTCGCCGGTACCTTCCGGACGTTCTGCGAGAAAGCCGGCCATGCGATGACGCCCCGCCAGGCCGGCGACATCATGCATGCCTTCTGCGAGGCGCAGCATGAGATGGTCATGGCCGTCAACGCGACGGACACCGGCGATCCCGCGCTCGCCCTCGTGCACATGAAGCGCGCGCTGGTCGCGATCAACCAGGCAATCGGGCTCGTGTCTGCGATCGCGTCCGACGCGAGGATGTCGGCCGCCGAGGAGGCCGAGACGATTGAGAGCGTGCTCTTCGACCTGCGGGAGGTGTGCCTCCGCGTGATGGCCGACTGCCGCTGGGAAAACCGCGGCCGCTGAGCCTCAGGCCTGCTTCTGGTCGGCGAGGTGCCGGATCAGCCGCTCGCTGAACTCCTGGGCCGAGTCATGCCCCATACTGCGGAGAGCCTGCACCATGGCGGCGACCTCAACCAGACGGGCCATGTCCCGGCCGGGACGGACCGGGATCGTCATGTGGGGCACCTTGCGCCCGAGGATCTCGTGGGTGTCGTGCTCGAGACCGGAACGCTCCTCGTCCATGCCCGGCTGCCAGAGGACGAAGGAAACGACGAGGTCGATGCGCTTTTCGCGCCGCACCGAACGCACGCCGAACATGGAGGCGACGTTGATGATGCCGATGCCCCGGCACTCCATGTATCCGCGGTTGAGCTCCTTGGACATGCCCTGCAGCTCCCGGTCGCCGACCAGGGTGACGACAACATAGTCGTCCGCCACCAGCGAATGACCCCTTTCGATGAGAGCCAGGGCGCATTCGCTCTTGCCCACGCCGGAGGGGCCGCGCAGGAGCACGCCCACGCCGCGGATGTCCACGAGCGTGGCGTGAAGGTTGGTGCGCGGGGCGAACTTCTCCTCGAGCAGCACGGTGGCCTCGGCCGAAAAGTCCTTGGACTTCAGCTGGGTGCGGATCAACGGGATGCGGTGACGGTCGGCCAGACGGAGCAGCACCTCGTCCACGTCGAGCCCGCGGGACACCACCACGGCCGGGATGCCCTTCGCGAAGACCGCCTCGAGCAGACGCTCCCGGTCCGGCTTGGTCTGGTCGCCGAGGTAGGCCATCTCGCCGGCGCCGAAAAGCTGCAGGCGACGGAAGGCGAACTCCTTGAAATAGCCGGTCACGGCGAGGGCCGGGCGGTTCAGCGACTTCTCGCTGATCATGTTGTCGAGCCCTTCGGCCCCGGCCAGCAGCTCCATCTGCAGCATCTCACGGAAGGAGTCGAAGAACTCCCTCACGGAGACGGATTCCGGACGGGTGTCTGGCGCGGGGTCGGACATGGCTTTCAGATCTTGAAACCTTCGCCGAGGTAGTGACGGCGACTCTCGGGATTGTTCACGATTTCCGAAGGAGAGCCAGAAACAAGCACGCGACCCTGGTGGATCAGGTAGGCCCTGTCCACGATGGAGAGGGTCTCCCGCACGTTGTGGTCGGTGATGAGGACCCCGATGCCCCGTTGCTTGAGCCGACGGACGATGGCCTGGACTTCGGCCACGGAGATGGGGTCGACGCCGCTGAAGGGCTCGTCCATCAGCAGGAAACGCGGGGAAGTGGCCAGCGCGCGGGCGATCTCGAGCCGGCGACGCTCCCCGCCGGACAGGGTGAACGCCTTCTGGCGGGCGAGTCGTTCAAGGCCTAGGTCCTCCAGCTGCCGCTGGACCCGCTCCGAGCGTTCGGGGGCCGCCAACCCGAGGGTCTCGACCACGGCCATGACGTTCTCCCAGACGGTGAGCTTGCGGAAGACGGACGCCTCCTGGGGCAGGTAGCCGAGGCCGGCACGCGCGCGCCGCCACATGGGAAGGGTCGTGACGTCGACGCCATCCATCCGGACGCGCCCGCTCGAAGGAGGAACCAGCCCGACGACCATGTAGAAGGTGGTGGTCTTGCCGGCGCCGTTGGGTCCGAGAAGACCCACGATCTCGCCGCTCCTCAGGGCGAGGCTTACGTCAAAGACGGCGGACTTGTCGCCGTAGCGCTTGGCCAGCGCGTCGACCCGGACCAGGCCCTTCTCACTGCTGTCGGCCATGCAAGGAGGAGGAGTTCATCGACCAGGATTGTCGAGGTTTTTGACTTCGGGCAGGGTGAAGTCACGGCCGAGGTAGATTCGTGGCCGAATCACCTGACCGGGCACACGCTCATCCTTGGAGCTAGGCATGCGCCACGCGCGCTGGCGCATGTCGTAGACTAGCTCACGGGCGGGAAGCCCCAGTGTGCCGTCCTTGGCCAGGATGGAGGCTTCGCCTGTGAGCCTCGCCTCGGCCGCGGCAGGCGACACCTCCAGGGTGCGGCCGGTGGCGCGGGTACCCGCCCCGTCAACGACCACGCCACCGCGGCCGATCACCTGCTTGGCCTCGAGCCGACCAGCCCGGCCGGGCTCGGCCAGCCCTTCGAGCAGGTCGCAGGTGGCCCGGGTGTCCCCCGAGACCATCCGGACAGAACCGCGTAGGAAGAACTTGGTCAGCCGCGGCGTGTAGAGCACCTCGTGCGAATCCGCCGTGAAGGTGGAGTCCTGACCGTCGGACAGGACAAGATGCAGGCGCGGCCGTGTATCCGCCGCCCCGCCAGAGAGGGTGAGCAGCCGCGGACGTCCGCGGATGGCGTCTGCGGAGACGATCTCTTCGACCTGGACCGCGAGCACCAGGTCGACGCGCTCGGCTTCGGCCCGGAGGCCGGGCTGGACGTAATTCACGTTTCCGACGGCGATGAGCTTCGAGAGCTCATACGCCCTCGACGCCCCCTTGGCGCTCGCCTTCGCCTCCGCCGGTACGGCGAAGGCGACGAACTTGTCCGACTCGATCGCCATGCCGTCGCCAGAGTAACGCACCTGGCCGAGCATCTCCATCTGAAGGGCGCCGTCCTCGTCCTGGACGACGATCTGGTCGGCCTCGCCCGACCCTGGCAGCGAGCCCTCGGTGGCGGACGGAACGGTGACGCGGGCGCGGATCCCGGGCGCGCCACGCACCTCAAAGCGGCTCCTGACCATGTCGGCGCGGATGGAGCCGCCGGTCGCGTTGAACCCGCGGGGATCGGAGACCCGGCATGAGGAGCCCTGCAGGTCGAGCCGGCGCAGGGCGCGGTTCCAGACGGCCTTCGCCCCCTGCACCTTGCGGCCCTCGACCTGCCCGGCAACGGACCCTTCGGCGGTGACCAGTCCGGACCCGTCGACGGTGTCGGTGGCGTTGATGGATTCGGCCGTGAGATCGGCGCCGGACGTGACATAGGCGGCCCGACCGCGCACGTCGACGACGGCGAGCGACTGCCCGGGCCGGCGGAGGTAAGTGACCAAGTCACCGGTCAGTTCGGCCGGTCCTTGGTCCTTTCCATTCATCTTGATGTGGACAGGCGCGTCCGCCCCTCGGGCCAAGGACGTCCTACCCGTGGCGGACTCATGCCTCAACGACTGAGCGCGTCCGGCGAAGCCCGGCTCGTCGAAGCGGACGCCTCCGCCCATCTCCAGCACATCTTCGGCCAGGTCGAACCGCGCGGTCTCGCCATGCAGGGTCTGCGCACCCGCGACGCGGACGACCTCGCCTTCCGCGTCGATCAGGCGGCAGCGGGCGCCGCCCCCGGGCGAATCCTCGAGCAGACAGACCACCTTGCGGCACTCGATACGTTCGCCCCGCCTGGACATCACGACGCCGCCGTGGAAAATGAACGTCGTGCCGCCTGACGCAGGCGCCGCGTCCATGCCCTTCGCCGAGACCGTCCAGCGCCGGTCGACGGGCTTGTCCACTTCGAGCTGCGCGCGAACCTCGGCGGCGATGGAGAAGACGTCGCCCTTGGGCGTGGACTTCCACTTCCAGCCCTTGCCGCTCAGGCTGAAGGCGGCCGAGGACGCGTCCAGCGAGCCGTCCCCCGCTGCGGAACGGTCGGCCGGATCGAGCGTGCCCGCCGGGCTGCGGAAGGACACCGACGGCCGGCCGTCGCGGAAGGAGCGGAACTCGAGCTGGTCCATCTGCCAGCGTCCGCCTTCGACGGGCTTCGAACGTCCGCGGGCCGACGCTTCCCAGACCTTCTCCGCGCGCGCATCCTCGCTGAAGCCGGAGAACGTGCCCCCCGTCACCTGACGGAAAGATATCCTGCCTTGCCCCTCGGCGGGCGCCGGCTGGCCCAAGACGACGGCCGCCGTAAGCGTCGCAAGGAGGAGCAAGCGCATGCCCTATGAAATCGGACGCGGACTCCGAAATCAAGGGCTTACGCCCCGCCGGGACGCGGGAACGGCGTCGGCGAGACCAGCGCCGGCATCGGCGCGGAGGCGATGACCTCGCCGACGTGCACGGGATGGCCAGAGAGGAATTCCGCCGCGGGAAGCATGCGGCCGCCCGCGCGCTGCATGCGGGTCACGAGCAGGGCGCCCTCGCCGCAGGCGATCAGCACGCCCCGCCGGCCGGACTCGAGCACCGTACCCGGCGCGGTCGCGGCGGCGGACGCAGGCTCGGCCGCGCCCGCCTTGACGGTGACGCCGCGGTGGACGAACGCGCTGCCCGGCCACCCCTCCAGGGCCCGGACGCGCCGCGACAGCTCCACGGCGGAGCTGTGGAAATCGAGTCCGGCATCGGCCTTGGTCAAGCGCCGGGAGTAGGTGACGGCGGTCTCGTCCTGCGGCGTGACGACGGATGCGCCCGCCAGCACGGTGGGCAAGGCGTCGCGGGCGAGCTCGCCGGCCAGCGCCCCGATCCTGCGGCGCAGCCCGGCACGTGACTCCTCGTCCGAAGCCCGTAGCTTCGCGCGCGCATGGACCGGGCCGGCGTCCAGGCGGCGCACGATCTGTTGAAGCGTGACGCCCGTCTCCGAGAGCCCGAGCGCGATCGCGGACTCGACGGGCGTGGCGCCGCGCAGAGCGGGGAGCAGCGAACCGTGGAAATTGACCATGCCGCGGACGGTCGCGGCGAGGAAGTCATCCTTCAGCATCTGGCCGTAGGCCATGACGACGCCGAGCTCCGCCCCCATGCCGGCGAGCGCGACGGCGTCGGCCGATCCGAGGCGTTCCGGCTGGAGCAGCGTCAGCCCCTCCTCGCGGGCCCAGGCCGCGACGGCGTTCGGACGGACCTCCTGCCCGCGCCCCGAGGGGCGGTCAGGCTGCGAGTAGACGGCCGCCACCGTCACGCCCGGCAACGCGCGCACGGCCAGGAACGCGGGCAGGGCGATCTCGTCGGAGCCGAGCAGTACGACCTTTACCATGGCTCATTTGCGGGCCTGACGCGCCGCGCGCCCTTTGAGCGAACGCGGCTTGTTCCAGCGCGAGTAGGATTTCTTGCGTCCGGCGGCGCGGGGCGGGCGCGACTTGCCCTGCCGCGGGCCCTTGCCGGCACGCTTGGCGGACGCCTTGGCGGCGGGCCTGGGAGCGGCGGGGACGTCGTCCGGACGCGTGCCCTGGGGCGCGAAATACTTGCGGCCTTGCTGCTTCGGCTTCCCCACCACGTCGAGGAAGACAGGGACGCCGGCGAGGTCGAACGACTCATGCACCCCCTTCACCAGATAGCGCTGGTAGGAATCCTCCAGACGCTCCTCCGAATTGCAGAACAGCCGGAAACGGACCGGCCGCGCGGAGACCTGCGTGACGTAGTAGCACTTGAACCGCCGGCCGGAGACCATACGGGGCGGACGCTTCACCATCAGGTCCTGCACCAGGCGGTTGATCTTGCCGGTGGAGATGGCCGTGCCCGCGCGCAGGTAGACGCCTTCGGCGGCGTCGAGCAGGTCCTCGGTGCGGAGGCCCGTGCGGGCCGAGACGAAGAGCAGCGGCGGGTCGGGCAGGAAGAAGAGCTCGCGCCGCACGGCGGCCCGGAACCTGGCGCGGAACTCCTCCTCGTCCTCGTAGCCGTCGACCTGCTTGTCACGGAAGGCCTCCTTGGCGACATCCCACTTGTTGACGACCACCACGATGCCGCAGCCCAGCAGGGCGAGCTCGCCCGCGAGCTGCTTGTCGATGCGCGTGACGCCGTCCCTGGCGTCCAGGACCAGGAACACCACGTCCGTCTCCGCGAGGATCTCCTCCGCGCGGGACTGGGAGAAGAAGTCGAGCGTGTCCTGCCTTGTGGCCGCCCGGCGCCCGGCGGTATCGACGAGCACGAACCGCGTCTCGGAGCCGTCGGCCTTGGCCCGACGAAGACGGGCCCGGACGGGGTCGCGCGTGGTGCCCGCCACTTCGCTGACGATGAGCCTCCCCTCCCCGAGCAGCCGGTTGCCCAGCGAACTCTTACCGACGTTGGGCCGGCCCGCGAGGGCCAGCCGGACCGGGCGTCCGACCTCCGGCTGCGCGGCCGGGGGCGGACCGAGCTCCTCGAGCACGCGGGCGCGCAGGGCCGGCATGCCCCGGCCGTGCTCGGCCGAGACCAGCAGCGGCTCGCCGTACCCGAGCACGAAGAACTCCGCCATGCGGGAGTCGCGCTCCTCCGTGTCGGCCTTGTTGGCCACCACGACGACGCGCTTGCCCGCCTCGCGAAGCCGCAGCGCCAACTCCAGGTCGAGCGGCGCGCATCCCTCGGAGGCGTCGACGACGAGGAGGACGAGCCGCGCGGCGGCGAGCGCGAAGTCGACCTGTTCCTCCACCGCCTCGGCCACGACCTTCGGCGTCAGCTCGGCGCGGAACAGGCCGATGCCGCCCGTGTCCATCAGCGTGTAGGCCCCGTCCGAAACCTCCGCGGTGATGAGGTCGCGGGTGACGCCCGGCATATCGTGCACGATGGAGATGCGCCGGCCGACCAGACGGTTGAAAAGCCGGCTCTTGCCCACGTTGGGCCGGCCGACGATGGCGACGGCACGGGCAAGCTCGGTGTTCCGTTCCATGCGGACAGGGTCGGGGCGGCCCGCGGAGCTAGCAAGCCCGGACCCTCAGCCCCGGCGGACGTCGTCGAGGAAGCGGGCGATCCGCTCGCAGGCCTCGTGGATCCGCTCGTAGCTGGTCGAGAAAGAGGCGCGGCAGAACCCGGCGCCGGCTTCGCCGAAGGCCGTGCCGGGCACCACGGCAACCTTGCGTTCCTCGAGCAACCGGCGCGCGAACTCGAGCGAGTCGAGCCCGGTGCCGGCCACGCTCGGGAACGCATAGAACGCCCCGCGGGGCGAGTGGCAAGGCAGGCCGAGCTCGTTGAACCGCCGCACCACGAAGTCGCGGCGCTCGCGGTACTTGTCCCGCATATGCAGGACGGAATCCCTTCCGTTGCGCAGGGCCTCGACGGCGGCCTCCTGGCTCACGATGGAGGCGCACATGATGCCGTACTGGTGCACCTTGAGCATGCCGTCGATGACGGCGGCGGGACCGCAGGCGTAGCCGACGCGGAATCCGGTCATGGCGAAGGCCTTGGAGAAGCCGTGCAGGAAGACCGTGCGCTCGCGCATGCCCGGCAACGAAGCGATGGAGACGTGCTCCCCCTCGAAGGTGAGCTCGGAGTAGATCTCGTCGGAGGCCACGAGCAGGTCCTTCTCGACGGCGAAGCGGGCTATCTCGAGCAGCTTGGCCCGGTCGGCGGTGCCGCCCGTGGGGTTGGTCGGGAAATTCAGCACGAGCAGCTTGCAGCCGGGCTTCCAGGCGGCGCGGAGCGCGGCCGGGTCGAGCGCGAACTGGTCGGTGGCGGTCGTGCGCACCGGCACGGCCTCGGCGTGGCAGAGCGCGACGCTCGGCGCGTAGGACACATAGCAGGGCTCGTGGTAGAGCACCTTGTCGCCCGGGTTGAGGGTCGAACGCAAGAGGATGTCGAGCGCCTCGGAGACGCCGATCGTGACGAGGATCTCGTCGTCGGGCCGGTACTCAGGTCCGTAGTTCTGGGCCACGTAGCGCGAGATTTCCTCGCGCAGCTGGAGCGTGCCGCGGTTGTCGGTGTAGGAGGTGCGACCCTTCTCCAGGGCGTTCATCGCGGCCTCGCGGATGTGGAACGGAGTGACGAAGTCCGGCTCGCCGATGCCCAGGGACACCGCGTCCTTCATCTTCGACACGATGGCGAAGAAGTCGCGGATGCCGGACTTGGGCAGGGACGCGACATGTCGCGCCACGAATCGGGCGGAATCGTCCATCGGGGCCGGACTCAGGGGCTGACGGAGGGACGGTCGCGGCGCGAACCGTCAGCCGAGACGACGAAGCCGTCGCGCTTGTAGGCGCGGAGGAAGAAGTGCGTGGACGTCCCCTGGACGCCCTCGATGCGGGCGAGCCGCTCATGCACGAAGCCGGCGACCTTATAGAGGTTGTCGGCCGTCACCACGACGAGGAGGTCATAGCCGCCGGACATGAGGTGGCAGCTCTCGACCTGCTCGAAGGCGCTGATGCGTTCGGCGATGCCGTCGAAGCCGCCCAGGCCCTCCGGACGGAGCTTGATCTCGATCACGGCGCGCACCCGGCTCTCGGCCTCGAAGGAGGGGTTGAGCACCGGACGCATGCCCAGCAGCACGCCCTGCGCGCGCAGCTCGGCGAGCTCGCGCTCGACGGCGTCGGCGCCGAGGCCGAGGATCCTGCCGATCTGGGCGGTGTCGAGGGCCTCGCCCTCGAGGAGGAGCTTGAGTACGGAGTTCATGGCGGCGGGTGTGGGTTCAGGAGACACGGCGGCGGCGGACGGCGGCGGCAAGGGACTCGAGGACGGGCACGGTCTGCTCGAAGGAGATGCAGGCGTCGGTGATGCTGCAGCCGTGCACGGAGCCCGAGGGACCCTTCCAGTCCTGACGGCCCTCGGCTAGGTGGCTCTCGATCATGACGCCCGCGAGCTGGCGGGAGCCGGCGGCGACCTGGGCGGCAAGGTCCTCGGCCACGACCGGCTGGCGGCGGTGGTCCTTGGAGCTGTTGCCATGGGAGCAGTCGACGACGATGCGGGAGGTCAGGCCCGCCTTGCGGACGCGCTCCGCCGCCTCCGCGACGGCCTCGGCCCCGTAGTTCGGACCGGTGCGAGATCCGCCCCGCAGAATGAGATGGGCGTCCGGATTTCCAGAGGTCTGGAAGATGGCGACGATGCCGTCTTTGGTCACGGAGGGGAACCAGTGGGAGGAGCGGGCCGAGAGGCACGCGTCGACGGCCACCTGGACGGAGCCGTCGGTGCCGTTCTTGAAGCCGACGGGCATGGAGAGCCCGGAGGCGAGCTCCCGGTGGATCTGGCTTTCGGTGGTGCGAGCGCCGATGGCCCCGTAGGACACCAAGTCGGCCACATATTGGGGGGTGATTGGGTCGAGAAACTCGGTCGCGGCGGGCAGGCCAATCTCGGTGATGTCGGCGAGCAGCTGCCGGGCGAGGCGCAGCCCTTCGTTGATGCGGAAGGAGCCGTCGACCCGGGGGTCGTTGATGAGCCCCTTCCAGCCCACGGTCGTCCGGGGTTTCTCAAAATAGACCCGCATGATGACGAGGAGGTCCTGGCTGAGGCGGGAGGCCTCCTGCGCCAGCAGCCCGGCGTACTCCCGGGCAGCCCCGACATCGTGGACCGAACAAGGCCCGACCACGACCAGCAGACGGTCGTCCTGCCCGGAAATGATGCGTGAAGCGTCCCGTCGGGCGGCCGTGACCACCTCGGTAGCCTTCTCCGAGGGACGGATGTCCTGGAGCACGAGCGCAGGAGTCAGCAGGGGCTGCTGGCTGCGGATGCGCAGATCGTCCGTATTGTGGTACATGTAATGGGCCTTTCCTTGAGGGAAAAGGGGATGAATGAAGGGCCGCGCCCCCCCAGGTGTCAATGACACGTCCCGGGCTTGACGGACGGCACCCACCTTCTCAATTGTGTCTCAAAAGAGGATGTCCAAGCCGTCTCCATCCGACTCGCTCGAGCACGCGGGCGCCTTCAGGGCCTTCATCGCCCAGAAGGGGCTACGCGCCACGCGCCAGCGGATGGCGATCTTCGAGGCGGCGCGCTCCGTCTCCGGTCACTACACGGCGGAGGACCTGCTCCGCAAGGCCCGGGCGCTCGACCGGACCGTGTCGCGGGCGACCATCTACCGGGCCCTGCCCCTGCTGGTAGGCAGTGGCGCCGTGCGCGAAGTCGACGTGGGCCGCGACCACAAGTACTACCTCGCCGAGGCGGGCGGCAGCGCCTTCCAGGCCCAGCTTGTCTGCGAGGACTGCGACACGATCGTGGAAGTCGACGCCCCGTTCATGGAATGGTACGGCAAGGCCGTGGCGGCAAAGCACGGCATGCATCCCATCTCCCAGAAGCTGCAGGTCACCGCGCTCTGCGAGCGATGCCAGAAGCGCCGCCCCGCCCGCCCATGAACGCCCCGCCCGCCCCCGCCGTCTTCCCGCCGCTGCCTCAGGACGTGCCGCTCTCCGACCTCCAGCGCGAGGTCATCGCGCTGAAACGCGAGAAGCAGGCCGTCATCCTCGCCCACAACTACCAGTGCGAGGACATCCAGGGCGTGGCCGACTTCGTAGGGGACTCGCTGGGGCTCGCCTACCGCGCGGCCGAGACCAGCAGCCCGACCATCGTCTTCTGCGGGGTGCATTTCATGGCCGAGACGGCGAAGATCGTGAATCCGGGACGACGCGTGCTGCTGCCGGACATGGAGGCGGGCTGCTCGCTCGCCGACTCCTGCCCCGCGGAGAAGCTCGCCGCCGCGAGGAAGGCCGACCCTTCGCTCTACGTGGTCGCCTACATCAACTGCAGCGCCGCGGTGAAGGCGCTCTCCGACGTCATCTGCACCAGCGGCAACGCATCCAAGATCGTCGGCCGCGTCCCGGCCGACCGCCCCGTCCTCTTCGTGCCCGACCAGAACCTCGGCCGCTGGGTCTCCGCCCGCACCGGACGTCCGATGCGGCTATGGCCGGGGAACTGCTACGCGCACGTGCAGTTCACGCCCGGAGCCCTGCTGCGCGCCAAGGCGGCCCACCCGGGCGCGCCGGTGGTCGCGCACCCGGAATGCACGGAGGCGGTGCGCGACATCGCCGACATGGTCTGCTCCACGGAATTGATGGTCGCCTGGTGCAGGGAGCAGAGCGCGGGGACGATCATCGTCGCGACGGAGTCCGGCATGATTCACCGCCTCCGCCGGGAGGTGCCGCTCAAGACATTCGTCGCCGCGCCGACCGACCGCTGCTCCTGCAACGAGTGCAAGTTCATGAAAATGAACACCCTCCAGAAGGTGCGCGACTGCCTGGTCAAAGGCTCTCCCGAAATCACGCTTCCCGAGGAAATCCGCTCCAGAGCCGAGATACCCCTCCGCAGGATGCTGGAATGGAGCCGATGAGCACAGGTCAGACGAGGTAAATCGCCCATCCGATAATAATAATCTGGAACTTGCGCCCTACGCATGTTTCTCAATGATTGATATCCTGACACGACGCGCACCCAGACACGGAACAATTATGAAAATCGACCTCAACCCTTCCACGTTCACCTCCAAAGATGCATTCGTCCGGGCCGCCCTCTCCAAGGCGCGCGACCTCGCCGTGCGGAGCTGGGAGGACGAGCACACGGAACGGCGTACGCTGATCGAACGCGAGGTCTCTTCTCTCTCCAAGCAGGAGCTCGCCCGCAGGCTGATCAAATTCCTCTCCCGCCCCAGCCGGGCCCGCGCCCAGATCTCCGAGTCCATGCGCAGCCGCGCCAAGACGATGCGCAAGAAGGGCGCCCCGGTGCGTGAGATCGCGGCCGAACTGGGCGTCTCCATCCCTTCGGTCTACAACATCACCAAGGACTGACCTTGCCTCGGAAGGCGCGTCCGTTTGGATGCGCCGATGGCCGAATGGGACCGAGGAGATCCCGCCCGGGGACCCGCGAGCCGGCCCTTGGCGACCGGCGGCACGCTTGACGTCGACTCGCTCAAGGCCGCCTACCGGGCAGGGGTGTTCCCTTGGTACTCGCACGGAGAGCCGGTCCAATGGTGGTGCCCCGACCCGAGGTTCGTGATGCGACCGGCCGACGCGCGCATCTCCGCCAGCCTTCGCCGCACCTTGCGCGAGGCGGCCTGGGAGGTCTCCTGCGATCGCGATTTCGAGGGCGTGATGCGCGCCTGCGCGGAACAGCCGCGCCCAGGCCAGTCAGGCACGTGGATCACGGAGGAGATGGTCGCCGCCTACTGCGGCCTACACCGTGCCGGACTGGCCCACAGCGTCGAAGTGAGACGCGGCGGCCAGCTCGTCGGAGGGCTCTACGGCGTGGCCCTGGGGACGGTGTTCCATGGCGAGTCGATGTTCCACCGCGAAAAGGACGCGTCCAAAGTGGCCTTCGCGCACCTCGTCTCCCGCCTCGAAGCCAGCGGCTTCCGGCTCATCGACTGCCAGGTGCCCACCCGGCACCTCGCCTCGTTGGGAGCGTTCGCGGTGAGCCGTGAGGCGTTCCTCGCCGCGCTGAGGTCCTGGCGAGACGAACGTCCCCCGGGCGACCCGTGGATCAGCCCTCCCGGTCCCGCCTGATGAGCGCGCGGGCCTCGCGGTCATAGACGCGACCCACGATGTCGCAGAGCTGCTGCAGCGAACGACCGTCGGTGTAGACCGCCACGCCTGCCCTGAGGTAAGCCTGCTCGCGCGACCGCATCAGCTCGCGCACCCGGGTCTCGAGGTCGACTCCGTTCAGAAGCGGACGACGGCTGTTGCCCGCCGTGCGTCGCAGGATGGTCTCGACGGAGGCGAAGAGGCAGACGACCACACCCTTGGACCTCGCCAGCTCGGCCATGCCCTCGGGAATCACCAGGCCACCGCCGCACGCGATGACCGCGCCCGCGTCCGGCAGGTGCGACGTGACCACCTCGCGCTCGAGTTCGCGGAAGCGCGCCTCGCCGTGCTTCTCGAACAGCTCCGGGATGGACATGCCGGCGAGCCGCTCCACGGCCTCATCGGTGTCGACGAACGGCCGACGCCAGCGCCTGGCCAGCTGACGGCCGAGCGCCGACTTACCGGTGCCCATGAAGCCCGCCAGAAGCAGGTTGGGCGCAGGCGGCCTGGAATCGGCGGGCGGCATGCTCCAATGGCAAGCCCGACCGCCCCTTTCCGCAAGCCGCAAGCGGTTCAGCGTACCAGCTCGAGCGCGGCCTTGGCACGGGAGGCCAAGCGCTCGGAAAGCCCCTGCGACGCCTCCTGGAGCTGCGGCAGCTCCTTGGCGGTGAAGATCCGCGGCGCAGCGTCCCAGGCCGCCTCGCTGACCTCGTTCGCCGGGCCCTTGAGCAGCGGCAGCACGGCGGCCTTGTCCACCTTGACGCCAGGACGGCAGGCGACGACACGGAGCCACGCCGCCCGGGCGGCGGGCGAGGAGCCGGCGAGCGAGACGGGCGCCGTGCGGGCGGCGACCGACGACGGCAGGCGAAGGATCTCGTCCTCGATCTCCTGCGCCTGCGAGCGCTGCGTCGCCTTGGCGAGACGCTCCCAGAGGATCGGCGCCGCCTCCTTGCTGCTCACCCGGCGCAGCAGCCGTGAGGCACGCTGGGCGATCGCGAAGTCCTCCGAACGTGCGAGGGCAGCGAGGTCGGAGGCCTTGAGCGGAAGGTCCTTCTCGGTCCTGCGCCCGTCCAGCAGCCGTTCCGTCTCGGCGAGCTTGGTCTGCGGGGTCGAGCCTTCGGGCGCGGGGTAGTTCTTGGGAATCCTGCCGTGCACGGGGGCCGGACGCACGGCGGGGTCGAAGGCCAGCACCGCCTCGAGGGCGGCCCGGACCTCGGGATCTTCCTGGCGATCGCGCGCGGCCTTCACCGCGGCGAACCAGGCCTTCGAGTCATCGCTGGCGGAGGAGAAGGCGCGCGAACGGTCGGCGATCTCCTGCTGGGCGGCGATGCGCTCGGCGGGAATGCCGAGCCGGCTGAAGGGCGCCTCATCGGGACCGGGCGCGGCGAAGCCGCGGACGCAGATGAAGGCGAGCAGGAGGACGGGGAGCTGGTGGAGTTTCATGTCGGGAAAGTCAGGCGGGGCGCAGGCGGGACACGGACGCGAGGTGGGGCCGGCCGAGCGCCACGACCGCGAGCAGCGCCCCGATCAGGGCGCAGAGCATGTCCGCCTGTGTGTCCCAGGCGAAGCCCTGGGTGCCGAGGAACGCGTCGGCCGACTGGCCGATGACCGCAGCGGCGAGCCATTCGAAGAGCTCGTAGAGGGCGCTGAAGGCGAGGGCCGCGGACACCGCGAAAGCCGAGCCCAGCATCGTGCCGCGCACGGCGCCGGAACGGACGACCCACTCCCGCACGAGGAGCGCCGGCGTCACGCCCTGCAGGAGATGACCGAGCCGGTCGTAGGGGTTGCGCTCCTGGCCGAGCCATTGCGCGACGACCTTGCCAGCCGGCACCTCGGCGTAGGTCCAGTGCGCGCCCACGACGAGCACGAGCGCGTGGACGAAGAGCGTCCGGCCGAGCAGCCGCGAGGGCGGTGAGGCCAGCAGCCATGCGAAGGGGGCGAGCAGGAAGACGGGGGCGGACTCCAACGACCAGGTGAGCAGGTCGCGGCAGCCATACGCGCTGGACGCGGCGGCGAGGAGCGAGAGTGTAGCGAGGGCGCGAAACTCCCGGCGGGCGGAATGGATCCTCAGATCGTCCATGATCCGCGGAACGCGGGGGTGTGCAGACGATCCGCCTGCGCGTCGCCCACGAAACCTGATCCGTCGGCCTTGAAGGTGAGCTTGCGACCCAGCCGGACCGAGAGCGCGGAGAGATTGACCAGGGTTGAGCTGAAGAAGGCCTCGGTGACGCCGTAGCCGAAGGGTCGCTTCTCGCGGGCGCAGAGGTCGAAGTCGTCCTCCTGGAACTCAGGCAGCGGGTATTCGGCCGCCTTGCGGAGCAGCTCGGGGCGGTCGCTGCGCATGCCGGCGAAGAGCTTGCCGTTAGGACCCTCGAGGAACGGGCTGTCGGGACGACGCTCGGCGAGCTCCGATTCAAGGATGATGCGGGTGCCGTCTTTATAGGTGAGCGTCACCGTCTTCCAGACGCCGCAGGCCACGGGATCCTGCGGGGGCGCGTCGCACTCCACCGTGACGGGATGCTCCCGGTCCTTGCCGAGGAAGTACTGGACCGGGTCGAGGAAGTGCTGTCCCATGTCCCCGAGGCCGCCCTGGTCGAAGTTCCAGTAGCCCCGGAAGGAGCCGTGCGAACGATGAGGATGATAGGGGATGAGCGGAGAAGGACCGCAGTAGAGATCCCAGTCCAGGTGCTCGGGCACGGGCTCGGGCTTGAGGTCGGGCCGGCCGGTCCAGAGGTTGACCTTCCACTGGATGCCGCCCACGGGCGCGAGGCGGACGGTGAGCGGACCGCCGAGAACGCCGCTCGCGACCACCCGGCGGATCTCTCGCGCCGGACCGACGCCGTAGTAGTTCGTGCGGTTGAGGCGGAACCAGGTGTTCACGCGGAACGGGACGCCGGTCTGCTCGACGACACGGCGCAGGGCGAGGCCCTCGCCGATGGTGCGGGTGAGCGGCTTCTCGCACCAGACCGACTTGCCCCGGCGGGCGGCGGCGGCGGCGATGACGCCGTGCCAGTGGGGCGGGGTGCAGACATGGACCACGTCGGCGTCGGGCAACGCGATCACGTCGCGGAAATCCCGGGCGACGAGCGGCGTACCGCCGCCGGCCTTGACGACCTCGTCGTGCTTGGCCTTCGCCCGCTTGGCGTCCACGTCGCAGACCGCGATGATGCGGTTCGCGCCGGTCATGCGCGGCGAGCTGTGCATCTTGGAGATGCCTCCGCAGCCGACGATGACGTGGTTGAGCGTCTCGCTCGGCGGGATGAATCCGCGTCCGAGCACGTGACGGGGCACGATGGTGAAGCCCGCGGCCAGGGCGGCCTTGCGGAGGAATGCACGACGGGGCGATCGCATACCGTGGGTTACGCCATTTGCGGGCACGGTTCAATAAACTTGGTTCCCCGCCGCCATTATTGCGGACTTACGCTCGTTAACCGCGGCCCGCGGGCGGTTTCAGGCTGGAAATACCCGTGGAGCGCACGCAAAGTCGGACATTTAAGACCATGGACGTCTACATCGACGGGAAGTTCCATCCCAAGGCCGAGGCCAAAGTATCGGTCTTCGACCACGGCTACCTCTACGGAGACGGCGTGTTCGAGGGCATCAGGCTCTACCAGGGCTGCGTCTTCCGCCTCGAGGAACACCTGGAGCGACTGGAGATGTCCGCCAAGGCCATCTGCCTCACCCTGCCCTGGTCACGCAAGGAGATCTCCGACATCGTGTGCGAGTCCTGCCGCCGCAACGGGCTCACCGACGGCTACATCCGTCTGGTCGTGTCCCGCGGCGAAGGCGACCTGGGGCTCTCGCCCCGGAACTGTGCCAAGCCATCCATCGTCTGCATCGCCGACACCATCAAGCTCTACCCTGAGGAGCTCTACGCCTCCGGCATGAAGATCATCACCGCGCCGACCCGCCGCATCGGCCCGGCGGCCCTGCCGCCGATGATCAAGTCCCTCAACTACCTGAACAACATCCTGGCCAAGATCGAGGCCCAGCAGCACGGGTACCACGAATGCCTCATGCTCAACGAGCAGGGCTACGTGGCCGAGTGCACGGGGGACAACGTCTTCCTCATCTCCAAGGGGCGTCTCATCACCCCCGCATCCCACTCCGGGGCGCTGGTCGGGATCACGCGCCAGGTCGCCCTGGAGATCGCCGGCACCCTCGGCATCCCGGTCGTCGAGACCAACATCACCCGCTACGACGTCTGGAACGCCGACGAATGCTTCCTCACCGGCACCGCCGCGGAAGTCATCCCGGTCACGGAGGTCGACGGCCGGCAGATCGGCCCCGGCAAGCCCGGGCCGTTCACCGCCTCGATCCGTGCGGAGTTCCGCAAGAAGGCGTCCCGCGAGGGCACGATGATCCGCTGAGGGTCGGCTTCAGGGCATGACCGGAGCAGGCCACCAGTCGGCGGGGGGCGACGCCACCCTGCGGCGCCTGCTGTCCATCGCCTGGTCCTACCGGGCCGACTGCCTGGTCCTGCTGGCGCTCCAACTGGCGGCGGTCCTGCTCACGGTGGAGGTGTTCGTGCTCGCGGGCCTGGCCATCGACCACCTGCGCCACTGCGCCGACCCCTCCGCCCCGGCCCCCGCCCTCCCCTTCTTCGTGCCGACGGGGGCCTCCCCGGGCGTCATCACGGCATGGCTGGCCGGAGGCATCGTAGCGGCGGCCGCGCTCCGCGCCGCCCTCGCCTTCGCCTTTGGCCTCGTCTCGGTGCGCTTCCTTCACGGACGCATCGTGGTGAATCTCCGGGCGAAGGTCTTCGCGAAGCTCCAGCAGCTCAGCTTCCGCTTCTTCGACGCGAACGCGAGCGGGTCGATCATCAACCGCGTCACCTCCGACGCCCACTCCGTGCGGCTGTTCATCGAGGGCGTGGTGCTGCAGCTGGCCGTGATCGGCCTGACTCTCGCGGCCTGCTCCGCCTACATGCTGCGCACGGACTGGAGGCTGACGCTCGCCTGCCTCGCGACGCTGCCCGTGCAGGCCTGGTTCGCGGTCCGCTTCTCGCGGAAGGTCCGGCCCGCCTACGAGGAGAACCGCGAGCTGATGGACCGCATGGTGCTCGGCTTTTCGGAGAACGCACAGGGAGTCCAGGTGGTGAAGGGATTCTCGATGGAGGACCGCGTGGCCGCCCGGTTCGGGCGCTGGACGGAGGAGATTCGCCTCCAGAAGCGCCGGGTCTTCGGGGAGATCGCGCTGTTCTGGCCCGTGATCGACGGCCTGAATCGCCTCTCCATGGCGGTGCTGCTGTGCTTCGGCGGCTGGCTCGTGCTGCGCGGAGACATCCCGCTCGGCGCCGGCCTGGTCGCCTTCGCAGGGCTCCTCCAGCAGTTCGCGGCCCAGGTCACGACGCTGGCGGCGGTGGTCGACAACGCGCAGGTCTCGCTGGCGGGCGCGAAACGGATCTTCGAGATCCTCGACACGGACCCCGGCGTGGCCTCGGCGCCCGGAGCGGCTTCTCCCGGAAGGTTCCTCGGCCGGGTCTCGTTCGAGGACGTGACCTTCGAGTACCGCGAGAACGCCACCGCGCTGCGCGGCGTCAGCTTCGTCGCCGAGCCGGGTAGCCGCATCGCGGTGGCGGGGGCGACAGGCTCGGGAAAGACCGCCCTGCTCTCCCTCATCCCACGGTTCTACGACCCCACCTCTGGCGTCGTGAAGCTCGACGGCCACGACCTGCGCGCGCTGCCGCTCGAGGAGCTGCGCCGTCAGGTGGGCGTCGTCTTCCAGGAGAACTTCCTGTTCTCCAACACCGTCGGGGCCAACATCGCCTTCGGCCACCCGGACGCCTCGCCGGAACGCGTCGAGCGGGCGGCGAGGATCGCCGGCGCCCATGGATTCATCAGCGCCATGCCGGAAGGCTACGAGACCCACCTCGGTGAAGGGGGCGTGAACCTGTCGGGCGGACAGCGGCAGCGGCTCGCCATCGCCCGGGCCCTGCTGCTGGAGCCGACCGTGCTGCTGCTCGACGACCCGACCTCCGCCATCGATCCCGAGACCGAACGTGAGATCCTCGAGGCGATGGAATCGGCCATGGTCGGACGGACCACCTTCATCGTCGCGCATCGCCTGAGCACGCTGCGGCGCGCGGACCTCATCCTGGTGCTCGACCGTGGAAGGCTCGTCCAGGTGGGCACGCACGGCCAGCTCATGGCGCAGGACGGGCACTACCGCCGGTCGATCCTCGTGCAGTCGGAGGAGCAGCCGCGATGAAGCGCGAACTGGAGATCTCGGTCCGGCGCGTGCGCCCCGACGAGGAGGAGCCCGACCGCCTGCCGCTCCGCTGGTCGACGGTCGCCCGCCTGCTGTCCTTCACCACGCCCTACTCCGGCCAGCGCTCCGTCCTGCTGCTCCTCTGCGCCTTCCGCGCGGCCGCGCTGCCCGGCCTCGCCTGGGCCGTGGGGGCGATCATCCGCGGCCCCCTCGCCGCCGCCGACCTGTCCGGCACGTTCCTGTGGTCGGGTGCGTTCCTCGCCGCGGTGGCGATCGCCGACTTCGCGCTCTACTGGCGGATCCGGCTCGCCCACCAGCTGGGCGAAGCGGTGCTGCGGGACCTACGCGACCAGCTCATGCGGCACCTGCTGACCCAGCCGCTGGCGTTCTTCCACGCCCGGCGGCACGGCAGCCTCATCAGCCGGATGACCTCGGACGTGGAGGCGATGCGCAATGGCGTCCAGAACAACTTCTTCATCACCGTCGTCTCGGCGGGCCAGATGGCGTTCGCCGCCGCGCTCATGCTCGCGGCCGACCCGCGGCTCTTCCTCGTGCTGCTGGCGATCGTGCCCGGCCTCGTCGGCGTGCACGCGTTCTTCCGGGGGCGCATCCTGCACGCCTCCCGTGTGCAGCAGGAGAGCTTCTCCCGGGTGACCTCCGCGCTGGCGGAGACGGTGCAGGGCATCCGGGTCACGCAGGGGTTCGCGAGGGAGGAGACCAACGCCGGCATCTTCACCCGTCTCGTGCGCACGCTGGCGGGTGATGTGGTGGCGACGGCCAGCCTGAGCGCCCTCTACCTGCCGCTGCTGGAGTTTAACGCGCACGCGTTCCTCGCCGCGCTCGTGGGGGTGGGCGGGTACGAGATCCTCACCGGCGGAGGCACCCACATCTTCGACCTCGTGACCTTCTTCTTCCTGGCGGATCTCTTCTTCGCGCCCATCACGATCATCGGCACCCAGCTCTCGGAGGCGACGCTGGCGATGGCCGGAGCCGAGCGGTATTTCCGCACCATCGACACGCCGCCCGACTGGGCGGACGCGCCGGACGCCACCGAGTGCCCCCGCCTCCGCGGGGAGGTCGAGTTCCGCGACGTGACGTTCTCCTACCTGCCCGGCCGGCCGGTGCTGCACGGGCTGTCGTTCCGCGCGGAGCCGGGCCAGGTCATCGCGCTGGTCGGCCACACGGGCTCGGGCAAGTCGACGGTGATCGGGCTGCTCGCCAAGTTCCAGCTGCCCGACTCGGGCGCGGTGCTGGTGGACGGAACGGACCTCGCCGCCGTCACCCAGCGCTCGCTGCGGACGCAGACGGGCTTCGTCTTCCAGCAGAACTTCCTGTTCGCGGGCACGATCGCCGACAACGTCCGCTCGGTCCGGCCGGAGGCGACGGACGAGGACGTCCGACGGGCGTTCCGCGACCTAGACTGCCTCGACCTGATCGAGGCCCTGCCCGACGGCATCCATACGCTGACGTCCGAGAAGGGCCGCGGCCTCTCGCTCGGCCAGCAGCAGCTGGTCGCCTTCGCCCGGGCGCTCGCCGCCGACCCGCGCATCCTCGTCCTTGACGAGGCCACGAGCTCGGTCGACACGCTCACGGAATCACGCCTGCAGGTCGCCCTCGCGCGCCTGATGCGGGGACGCACCTGCTTCGTCGTCGCCCACCGGCTGAGCACCATCCGTCGGGCCGACCAGGTGCTCGTGCTCGCCGACGGGCGCCTGGTCGAGAGCGGCACCCACCCCGAGCTGGTCGCCCGGAACGGACACTACGCCCGCCTGCACCGCGATTTCGTCAGTTCGACGAGCTGAATCAGCGGTCCGCGTCGAACCTCGGACGCGGCCTGCCCTCCGGCGCAGCCTCGGCGGCGGGCGCCGGGAAGGCCGACGGATGCGGACCGGAAGCGACCGGCACGTACATGTCGCCCAGAGGCGAGCTGCGGCGGACCTCGAACGCGAGGCCTTTCGGTTCCGCGACGACGTCGACGCGGACCGACTGGGTGGAGGAGGCGACGGGGTGGATCCTCATCGCGGCGTCCGGGCCCAGCTGCACGATTGTGCGGCCGTCCGGACTCGATCCGCCGGGAATCCTCCACCCTCTGGCGGACGGAAGCACGGGCGGGACCAGCAGGATGAGGCGACGCACGGGGCCTCCCGGGTTGCCCGGATAGGCGAAGCTTCTCCGCCAGAGGGGCCAGTAACGCCGCCCGAGGTCATCCTGCACGACCGGCCCACGGGGGCCGTCGGTGACGAGATAAAGTTCCCGGAGCGCGGACACCTCTTCGGGAGCGAGCGAGACCGCCGCGGCCCCGGGCAGGGGGGGCGGAGCCTCATGGGGCGGCAGTTCGGCGGAAGCCAGCAGCAGGACCTCCACGGGACCGGCGACCTGTCGGTCGACGGCGGCGATGACCCCGTACGGCAGGGCGGACATCGAGGCGGCCAGGACAAGTCCCGCCCCGACGGCGAGGCCCGCTCCGCGGGCGAAGAGAGCCGTGAAGAGCGCCGCTCCGGCGAAGGCGGCGGCATGGACGGCGATCTCCGTGCCAAGATTCCAGGAAGCCAGCGCGACGGCCTCCGGCGTTCCGAGCCAGCGCACCTTTAGGAAAAGGAGGGAGGACCAGAGGGCGCCGACCGCGGCGCCGAAGACCGGGGCGAAGCGGGGTCCGATGCGGACGAAGACACGGTGCAGCAAGGCCGACGCCACCGACGCGATCAGGCCCGCGAAGAAGGCGTCCTTGACCGAGGCCACGCCCGTGAGGGCCGACGTCAGCAGCAGGAGACCCCAGGTGAACCAGTAGGTGAGGGCGAAGCCGTTCATTCCCCGACGACCGTGTTGGGCGCCACCACGGCGCCCTTCTTGACCACGATGACGCCGTCACGGACGTACAGGGATTCGTTCTCCCACTTCTCGGGCAGGCCCGTGGGGGCGAGGCGGCAGTTAGCCCCGATGCGGGCGTTCTTGTCGACGATCGCATTGCGGATGAAGCAGCCGGGGCCGATGCCGAAGTCCGGAAGGCCGAGGCTGTGGTTCCGGGCCAGGTCGTGGGGGCGCTCGAAGAAGTCGGCCCCCATCATGACCACGTTCTCGAGACGGGAGCCCGCGCGGACCACCGAACGCACCCCGATCACGCAGCGACTGAGCTCAGCGTCATCGACGATGGCGCCGTCGGCCATGAGGACGCGGGAGACCCGGGCCCCGTTGAGCTTGGCGGGGGGCAGGAAACGGGCGTGCGTGTAAACGGGGTTCTGCCCGTCGAAGAAGTCGAAGGGGGGCACCGGGTCGGTCAGCGAGAGGTTGCACTCCCAGAACGAACCGACCGTGCCGATGTCCTCCCAATAGCCGTCGAAAACGTACGCCATCATGCGCCTGGAACCGAGCAGGGCCGGGATGACCTCCTTGCCGAAGTCCGTCTGCCCGGCGTCGGCGAGGGCCTCCCGCATGACCCTGCCGGTGAACATGTAGATGCCCATCGAGGCCAGGCAGTAGTCGCGGCCGGACTTGTCGGAAAGACGGCTGCGGGCCGGACCGTTCAGCACGAACGAGGCGATGACCGCCGGGTCCTTGGGCTTCTCGGCGAACTCGACGATGCGCAGCTCGGGATTCACGCGCATCACGCCGAGGGCCGAGACCTGGTCGGAAGGCAACGCCTTCGCAGCGATCGTCACGTCCGCCGCGGACTCGACGTGCTGACGGGCGAGCTCCTCGAAGTCGAGACGGTAGAGCTGGTCGCCGGAAAGGATCAGCACGATGTCGTCGTCCTTGAGGTCGTAGTGATGGAGGTTCTGGCGGACCGCGTCCGCGGTGCCCTGGTACCAGGACTCCTTGTCGCCGGTCTGCTCGGCGGCGAGGATGTCGACGAAGCCTCGTCCGAAGCCGTCGAACTTGTAAGTCTGCTGGATGTGCTTGTGCAGGGACGCGGTGTTGAACTGCGTGAGGACGAAGATCTGGTTGAAGCCGGAGTTGAGGCAGTTGCTGATCGGGATGTCGACCAGCCGGTAGTTGCCCGCGAGGGGGACGGCGGGCTTGCAGCGGTCCTTGGTGAGCGGGTAGAGCCGCGAACCGCGGCCTCCGCCCATGACGATGCTGATGACGCGGGGCAGGGATGGCATGGCTTAGGCTCATCTTCCCGCCGCGGCGGGACCCCACAAGCGAAAAGCCGAAGCGGCTTGAACGCCGGGCCGCGCGGGCCTTGCATGCGGCCTCGGCATGTCCTTCGCCTTCCACATTCTCGGCACGAGCAGCTCGGGCAACTGCTCCCTCATCGAGGCGGGCGGGACGCGGGTCATGCTGGACGCAGGGTTTCAGGGACCGCGACTCGAGGCGTCCCTGGAGGCGCTGGGGCTGGCCGCGGCCGCGGTCGACGCGGTGCTGATCACCCACGAGCACTCCGACCACTGCGTGGGGCTGGCCTCCCTGCTCCGACGCAACCCGGCGCTCAAGGTGTTCGCCAACCGCGAGACGGCGCGACGCATCCAAGGCACGCTCAAGGTCCGTCCGGCGTGGCAGCTGTTCGAGACCGGGACGACCTTCGAATTGCGCGACCTGCGCGTGACCTCCATCCCGATCCCCCACGACGCGGCCGATCCGGTCGGCTTCGCCGTGGACTGCCCCGGGGCCGCAGGCGCCCCTGCGAGGCGGGTGACCTGGCTAACCGACCTCGGCCACGTCACCGACGTCGTGCGGCACCATGCGGCGCTGGCGGACGTGCTGGTGCTGGAGTCCAACTACGACGACGAGATGCTCGAACTCTCCCGGCGCCCCCCGCACCTCAAGCAGCGCATCCGGGGCAAGCACGGGCACCTCTCCAATCTGGCCGCCCGGGACCTCCTGACCGGCCTGAGCGAATGGCGCGCCTCGGAACTCTGCCTCGGGCACCTCAGCAAGGAATGCAACCGCACGGTGCTCGTGGAGGAAGCCATGCGAGAAGTCAGGGAGCTGAGACCCGACCTGCGCGTGAACGTGTTCGACCCTCTCGAGGACCGTCCGCTGACGATCACCTGACCCTCAGGAGCCCTTGGCGCCCTTGACGGGCACGGGCACCTCGTCCTCGCCGGCGGGCGGGGGCGCGGGCGTGACCGCAGCGGACTTCACGGGCGCGGCCTGGGCCACCTTGCCGGCCAGACGCTTCACGGAGTCGGCGCAGGACACGGAGGCCGGATTGAGGTCTTGGGCGGCCAGCCACGAAGCGAGCGCGGCGGCGTCAGCGCCCTCCTTCTCCAGCTTCTCGGCCAGACCGATGAGACGGGCATATTCGGCGACGAGCGGAGCGATGTCGGAGCGGGTCTTGGCCAGGACGAGGTCGTCCGACTCGGTACGGGAAACCTCGATGATCACGTCCCATGCCAGGTAAGGGTTGCCCTGCGAGGCGAGCACCGCGGCCTTCTGGATGTTGGCGTCGAGTTCCCCGACGCGGTTGACGATCTGGCGGAGCTTGTCGGAACGTTCCTTGTCCTGCGCCAGCGCCAGGGCGAACTCGAGCTTCTTGTTGTAGATGTCGCGCCAGCGGGCCTCGGCGACGATCCGGTCGAACTCTGGCACCATCTGCGCGAGCTTGTCCTGGCGGCTTACGATCTGGTCGGCGAAGGCCTTCACGGCGGGGTTCTGGGGCCAGATTTTGACGGCCCGCTCCAGGGCGGCCTCGACCTTGGGGTTGTCCCCGGCGAGCGCGGCCTGCTTGGCCGCGAGGATCGACATGTTGGAGGCGTTGATGGCGTTGGTGACCTTGGAGAGCACGGCCTGTCCGGGGAAGTCGCGGGCACGTCCCTTGACCTTGTTGACATAGCCCTCGACGTTGGCGAGGTCGCGCTCGTCTCCGAGCCGCTGCAGCTCCCTCAGGTCGCGCCACAGCTCGAGCATCTCGCGCTTGCGCTCCTGGGAGTAAGAGGTGACGGGCGGCTCGAACTCGCCGAGGAAGTAGGTCTCCTGCAGGCGCTCGAAGGCCGCGTAATACTCCCCGTTCCTGGTGTGCTCCTCGACCGTCTGCATGCCGATCGCCACGTCGCTGATGGCCTCGCGGGCGAGCGTGTCGAGCGATTCGAGCGTCGGCACGAAGTCGGAGACGGGGAAGAACTCCTTCACCTCCTTGGCGCCGACCTTGATGCTCTGGTTGCCGCTCTTGAATAGCACGCGATAGAAGGCCGAGGAGACGAGACAATGGCGGTAGCGGCGGGCCAGCATGAAGCCCACCATCTGGGACTGGAACTCCACCTGCGCCTTGAGGCCGAGGGCGATCATCTCGGCGTCCTTGGCGAGAATCTGGGCCTGCGTGCGCGCCTCATCCTTGGTGCGGAACTGCAGCTCGGTGGACCCGCTGGTGGTCTTGCCCAGATTCACGGCCTTGCCGTCGTTGGTCGTGGCGCCGGAGCGCTCGTCGTTGGCCATCTCAAGCTTCTCGGCCCGGTTGATGATGACCTGCTCCTGCGCCCGGCGCATGGTCTCGAGCTGGTTCTTGCTCACCTCGAGCCCGCGGAAGTCGTACTTCATCTGCCAGATCTTGCGGACCTGGGCGGCGATGGTGAGGCAGTTGTTGGCGTCGACCTCAAACTCGGCCGCCTGGAAGAGCAGGTTGAAGGCCTCCTGCTGATTGGCCAGATTGTTGGCCTCGTTGATGACGCCGGGCGAGAGGAGCTTCTGGACGCGGCCCAGGATCTCGTCGTAGCGTTTGATGTCGCCGGCCAGGGGCGGAGCGGCCAGGTAGCGCTCGAAGCGGGCGCGCATCATGCGCGAATTGCCAAGGGCGAAGGTCTTGCCCTTCCACTGCAAGGAGCCGTTCTCCATGTCGACGGAGTCGCTGTTGACGTCGAACAGGCGGTCGGCGCCTCCTTCAAGCGTGGAGCTCTTGTAATCGCCGCCGCCGGGTCCGGTGACGGCCGCGCCGGGAGGAGGCGCCTGCGCGAGCCCCAAAGCCACCGAGGCGCACCATCCGAATGTGAGCAGTAGGTATCGCATGGCGGTCAGAAGCGTTCGAGTCCCTCCACGACGAGGAGGTCCTGGCTGACTCTGACGCGGCAGCGGAAGCGCTGGCCGACCTCGAAGGAGTCGCCGGAACCGATGGGGACGAAGATGGGGATGCGCCCGCCGCCGCGGGAGTCGTCGGTGGGCTTGACGGCGAGCACGCGGCCCCTGCCCTCGACGTAGGCGAGCTGCTGCTCGACCTTGCAGTCCAAGCGGTAGGCGTTGCCCTGGAGCGTAGCCCAGTCCTTGCGGTAGGCCTCGGGCGAGAACGGGGTCAGGTCGCCGAACTGACCGCCGCCGGCGAGCCGGGGGAGCACGATCGCGAGCAGCACGACGATGACCACCACGGGGATGCCCAGCGCGAAGAAAAGAGGGTTGATTTTGGACATGCAGATGTGACCGCTGACATTATCTTAACGACGCCGCGGCCTAGTTCCAGCGCTTTTGCTGGCAACCGACCACCACCAGACAGACCCCGAACAGCCCCTGGGCCAGCAGGACCATGAGTCCGAGCCCGGTGTCCGCCACGTAGGCGTTCTGGTTGGGCAGGCTCGCGGTGTAGGCGTCCCAGAGGGCGTTGGGAGCCATCGCCTTCATGTAGCCGGACCAACCCCAGTAGGCATTGATGAAAGGGCGGCAGACCCAGGTGAGGGCGTCCGGGAGGGCCAGAACCACGCCCGAGAGCGGGAGCTGGAAGCCCACCAGGTAGATCGAGAGCAGCGAGGACTTCTCCGGCGACGTGAGCATGGCCGAGAACCCAAGGCAGACGACCGACATCGACACGCAGCTCGCGGCCAGGATAGCCCCCTGCTCGAACCATGGCCCGGGGAAGCGGCAGACGAGCTTCACGAAGAGACACATCCACGCCCCCTGCATCAGGGCGACGAGCGAGACGAAGGTGACCTTGGAGAACGCGTAGGCCCAGGGGCGGAGCCCGGTCATGCGCTCCTTCTCGTACAGCACGCGCTCGGCGGAGATCTCGCGGCCGCCGTTGTTGGCCCCCATGAGCGTGAGGAGGATGACCTGGAACATGACCAGACCGGCGGCGAGCCCGGCGACCTGGGCGTTCGAGACCTGCACCGCGACGGCCTGCTGGATGGCCTCCATCGAGGCCATGTTGCGGTCCATCGGAATCTTCCGCACGTCCCAGGCGCCATCCAAGTTGAAGATGATCACCAGCAGCGGGAAGCCGAAGGTGATGGCCAGCGTCAGGCCGAGATAGCCGGTGTCCCGGAAGAAGAGCCGCATGCGGCGGGCGAGCAGGGTGAGGAACTGCGAGGCCCCGCCGGGCACCTCGGGCTCCGGCAGCTCGGGCGGCTCGGTCCCGCCACCTGCGGCCACCACGGCGTCATCGTAGGCCCCCGGGTTCTCGGCGAGGTGCGCCGCCCAGCGCTCACGCCAGTGGTCGAGCGAGGCGGCGTTGAGCACTTCGTAAAGACGCAGGCCGTCGGGGATGCCGAAGTAGGCGAGCAGATCCGAAGCCGACCCTTGGAACACGACGTCCCCCTGATAGACCACGGTGACCCAGTCGAACTGCGAGAGCTTGCCGAGGTTGTGGATGATGCAGACGAAGCTCTTGCCGTCGGTGGTCGCCAGCTGGCGCAGCAGCGCGAGAATCTGGTCCTCCGACTGCGGGTCCAGGCCCGAAGTCACCTCGTCGCAGACCATGCAGGGCGGGTCGAGCGTCAGCTCGATGCCCAGGGAGAGGCGACGGAGCTGCCCGCCGGAGAGCGAGGAGACACGCTTGTCGCGGTGGGGCGCCAGGCCCGTCACCTTGAGCACGGACTCGAGACGGCGTCGGCGTTCGACGGCCGACGGGACGGCGAGACGCAGGGCGTAGTCCAGCGACTCGGCGACCGTGAGCTGGGCCTGGGCGGCGGTGAACTGCGGGGCGAAGCCAACCTTGCCGACGAGGTCCTCGGTGCAGGTGATGGGGTTTCCGGCGAGGCTGGCCTCCCCCTCGGAGGGCAGGATGCCCAGGATGGCCTTCATGAGCGTCGTCTTTCCGCAGCCCGAGGGCCCGATGACCGCGTTCAGTCCACGGGGGAGGAATCTCGCCGTGGCGCCATCCAGAATCACCGGGCCGTCGGCGCCCGCCCGCACGGTAAGGTTGGCGCAGCTGAGCATCGCCGAGGAATCTTGCCTCCACCCCGCCCCGGGTAAAGGATTAACGCCATGCACAAGACCGCCATCCTCGCGACCTGCGCCCTGCTGCTCGGACTCACGCCCGAGGCGCAGGCCTTCAAGATGCAAACCAAGAAGATCCCCAACCAGGCCGTCTTCGGCATCCAGGTCGAGGGAACCGACATGAGCTTCTTCGGTCAGGCGGACGCCATCCTCTCGGTGTCTTTCCAGGAGTACACCACCGGGGCGCTGATCGTGGCCGAGGTGGTCATCGACCTTCGCGGCTCCAACCAGCAGCTGCGCCTCTACGCCTCGCGCCCGCCCGGCACCGCCGACGTCGCCGACCGCGCCAACCGCGCGAGCGCCGCCAACTCCGTGAACCGCGGGCTGGATCCTTCCGCCGCCACCCGGCTGCCCATACCCGGGCCGCTTTCGGCCATCGAATCCAAGATCAACAACGTCGCCACGCAGACGACCGCTGGGCTCGTGGTGAAGACCTATCCGAACACGACCCACGCCAAGACGGTGGAGATGGTGGTGAGTTCTAAATCCGAGCTGGCCGCATTCTACTCGGCGCTGCGCAACCTGTACACCGGGATCCCCGTTTCAGTGTCCGCCGACGGCACGACCGCCGAGGGCGCCAACGCCGCGGCGGCCGCCGCGGCCGCCGCGGGCCAGTCCGGGGCGACCATCCGCATCACCAAGGTGGGCGGGGTGCTCTTCTCCCTCGAGTGACCGGACGGGCCGGGAAGGCCCGCGCGACGCGGCCGGGCGGGCCAACTACGGCTTGACCGAGCCGATTCGGGAGACTTGGCTGACCCTTCCCTACTCCCATGCCCAGCCTGCCCGTCAACCGGATCAAGAAGAAGAACATCATCAGCTACAACGGCGACCTCTGCATCGTCCTGGAGTGCCTGATCCGCACCCCCCCGAACAACGCCTCCTACTGCCAGATGGAGCTGCGCTCCATCAAGACGGGCGCCAAGATCCCGGTGCGCTGCGGCATCAACGTGGCCTTCGAGGTATTCGACAACTCCATCAAGCAGCTCGAGCTGTCCTACCAGGCGGACGGCAACTACGTCTTCAGCGACCCCAACACCTTCGAGGAGTTCTACGTCTCCGAGGCCTCGCTCGAGGAGTCCAAGGATTTCCTCATCCCGGGCACCTCCTATCAGGTCCTCTTCGTGGAGGAGCGCCCAGTCACGGTCGACCTGCCTCCCTCCGTCACCGTCAAGGTCCTCGAGGCCCCGCCCGCCGTGAAGGGCGACACCGCCGGCAACGTCCAGAAGACGGTGACCTGCGAAAACGGCCTCTCCGTGAACGTCCCGCTCTTCATCAAGGAGGGCGAGATGATCAAGGTCAGCACCGAGAACAAGGAATACCTCGGGCGCGCCTGAGGCCGGCACGGCACGGGCAGGCAGCAGGACCCCGGACCTCCGGGGTCCCTTCATTTGGCGCGGCTCGCCGCGCGTAGACCCGCAGGGATTCGAACCCCGACAAGGAGAACCAAAATCTCCTGTGCTACCATTACACCACGGGTCTGCGCACATCGACTGAACACCCCCGCGGAGCGGGGAGTCAAGCGAGACCAAGGGGGGTGTTGACTCCCCCGCCCCTGCCCTCTCTTTTGCCACCATGCCCGCCGCCGCCAAGAAGCCGAAGTACCGTCGCATCGTGCTCAAGATCAGCGGCGAGGCCCTCCGCAACGACGCATCGGGCGAGCCGATCGACTCCCGCGTCCTCGACCGCCTCGCCGAGGAACTGCGCGCCCTGCAGAAGATTGGCGCCCAGGTGGCGGTCGTCGTCGGCGGCGGCAACATCTTCCGCGGCCTGGCCGGCGCCCGCTCCAACGGTACCGACCGCACCACCGGAGACAACATGGGCATGCTGGCGACGGTCATCAACGGCCTCGCGCTGATGGACCGGCTCGAGAAGGCCGGCCTCGAGGTCCGCGTCATGACCGCGATTCCGATGGATCGCATCGCCGAGCCGTTCATCCAGCGACGGGCCACCCGGCATCTGGAACGCGGGCGGATCGTGGTCTTCGTCGCGGGCACCGGCAACCCCTACTGCACCACCGACTACGCCGCCGCCCTGCGCGCCAACGAGATCGGGGCCGACGCCATCCTCAAGGCCACCAAGGTCGACGGCGTCTACGACAAGGACCCGATGAAGCACCGCGACGCCCGACGCTTCGAGCGCGTCTCCCACGAGGAGGCCCTGCGCAAGCGGCTCGGGGTCATGGACGCCGAGGCCTTCTCGCTCTGCGAGGCGAACCACCTGCCCATCGTCGTCCTCTCGATGGCCGAGAAGGGCGCCGTCCTCCGGGCCGTCCTCGGCCAGCGCGTGGGCACGCTCGTCGGCTGAACCTTTACACCCCAAGCAACCATGGACCTCAAGAAGACCATCAACGACGGAAGCACCGCGATGAAGAAGGCCGTCGACCACACCGTGCACGAGTTTGGCACGCTCCACACCGGCAAGGCCTCGCCCGCCATGGTCGAGAACATCCAGGTCCACGTCGAAGCCTACGGGATGACGCAGCGGCTGAAGGACATGGCCGCCATCACCACGCCCGACGCGCGCTCCATCGTCATCACGCCCTTCGACAAGGGCGTGATGGACGACATCCGCAAGGCCATCCAGGCCGCCAACCTCGGCATCAACCCGGTGCCGCAGGGCGGTTTCCTCCGCTGCCCCATCCCCGAGCTCTCCGGTGAACGCCGCCTGGAGCTGACCAAGGTCGCCACCCGTATGGCCGAGGAAGGCAAGGTGCGCGTGCGCAACGCCCGACGCGACTGCCTCGAGGCTATCAAGAAGGCCCACAAGGACAAGCTCATCACCGACGACGACATCAAGCGCTCGGAGAAAGAGGTGCAGACACACACCGACCGCCACGTGGCCGACATCGAGAAGCACCTCGACGCCAAGATCTCGGAGCTCAAGGGCTGAAGATGAACATCCACGAGTTCCAGGCCAAGGCCCTCTTCGAGAAGTTCGGCGTCGCCGTGCCCCGGGGCGCGCCCGCCCGGAGCGCCGCGGACTTCGGTCCGGCGCTCGACCAGCTCGACGCCAAGGGCGGCCTCATGGTCAAGTCCCAGATCCATGCCGGCGGCCGCGGCAAGGGCGTCTTCAAGGACGGCTTCAAGGGCGGGGTCAAGTTCGCCCCGACCCGGGAGAAGGCCCTCGAGCTAGCCGGAGCGATGCTGGGCAACACCCTCGTCACGGCCCAGACGGGCCCCGAGGGCCGCAAGGTGCAGACAATCTACTTCACGGAGGCCGCCAGCCTCGGCAAGCGCCCCAACGGGCGCGACGACGAGTACTACCTGGCCATCCTGCTCGACCGCACGACCTCCCGGCCGGTCATCGTCGCCTCCACCGAGGGCGGCGTCGAGATCGAGAAAGTCGCCCACGAGACGCCGGACCGCATCTTCAAGGTCCATGTCGACCCCGCCGTCGGGCTGCAGCCGTTCCAGGCCCGTCAGGTCGCCTTCGCGCTCGGCTTCTCCGGCGACCTGCTCAAGCAGTGCGCGACCCTGGTTACCAAGCTCTACGCCTTCTTCTGGGAGAAGGACTGCTCGATGGTCGAGGTCAACCCCCTGCTGGTGACTGCCGAAGGGCGCCTGCTGGCCCTCGACGCCAAGGTCTCCTTCGACGACAACGCGCTCTTCCGCCACCCGGACGTGCTCGCGCTCCGCGACCTCAACGAGGAGGACGCCAAGGAGATCGAGGCCTCGAAGTTCGGCCTCTCCTACATCGCCCTCGACGGCGACATCGCCTGCCTCGTCAACGGCGCGGGTCTGGCCATGTCCACCATGGACATCATCCAGCACTTCGGCGGCAGCCCGGCCAACTTCCTCGACGTCGGGGGCGGCGCCTCCAAGGAGCAGGTGACCGCCGCCTTCAGGATCATCCTGGGCGACCCGAACGTGAAGGGAATCTTGGTCAACATCTTCGGCGGCATCATGGACTGCGACATCATCGCCAACGGCATCGTCGAGGCCGTCCGGGAGACCGGGCTCAAACTCCCGCTGGTCGTCCGGCTGGAGGGCAACAACGTCGAAGCCGGCAAGGCCACGCTCGCCGCGAGCGGCCTGACCATCGTCTCCGGCGACTCGATGGCCGACGCAGCCCGGAAGATCGTCGCCCTGGTCACCCCGTAAGAAAACGCTTCACCATGTCCATTCTCGTCAAGGAAGACACCCGCGTCCTCGTCCAGGGCATCACCGGCGACTTCGGCGCGCGCCACGCCCGCCTGTCGATCGACTACGGCTCGCAGATCGTCGCGGGCGTGACGCCCGGCAAGGGCGGCCAGACGTTCGAGCACAACGGCAGGAAGGTGCCAATCTTCAACACGGTCGCCGACGCCGCGAGGCAGACGGGCGCCACGGTCTCGGCGATCTTCGTGCCTCCGCCCTTCGCCGCCGACGCGATCCTCGAGTGCGTCGACGCCGACCTCGACCTTGCCGTGGCCATCACCGAGGGCATCCCGGTCCGCGACATGGTCCGCGCCAAGCGCGCCATGCAGGGTCGTCGCACCCGCCTCATCGGCCCGAACTGCCCCGGTCTGGTCACCCCTGGCCGCGGCGACAAGTCCCACGGGGGCTGCCGCATCGGCATCGCTCCGGGCTACATCCACCGCCGCGGCAACGTCGGCGTGGTCTCCCGCTCCGGCACCCTGACCTACGAGGCCGTCTGGCAGCTCACCTGCCGCGGCAAGGGACAGTCGACCTGCGTCGGCATCGGCGGCGACCCGGTCAACGGGACCTCGCACCTCGACGTGATCAGGCTCTTCAACGACGACCCGGAGACCGAGGCCATCATCATGATCGGGGAGATCGGCGGCAACGCCGAGGTCGAGGCCGCACGCTGGATCAAGCAGCACTGCAAGAAGCCCGTCGCGGGCTTCATCGCCGGTGCCACCGCTCCGGCCGGCCGTCGCATGGGCCACGCGGGCGCCGTCATCGGCGGAGCGGAGGACACCGCCGCGGCCAAGATCAAGATCTTCCAGGAGTGTGGCATCTCGGTCGCGGAGACCCCCTCCGACATGGCCGACGCCCTCCTCCGCATCTGGAAGGGCTGAAACCCCGCTGGCATCCCGCGAAGAGGCCCGCGACGGGCCTCTTTTGCTTTTACAGCGGCACGCTCCCTCTCCAGAAACCTCGCATGTGGTATTACGAACAGAACGGAAGCCGCATGGGCCCGGTCGATGAAGCCACTATGCGAGGCCTCATCTCCAACCGCACGATCTCCATCGACACGCTTGTCTGGACCGAAGGCATGCCCGGCTGGGTGGCTCTCCAACAGACCTCCCTTGCGGCTGGCATGCCGGTGCCCCCGCCCTCCCCACGATCGTTCCAGCCGGTCGAGACGACCGGCGCCAACGCCAAGGACCGCGTGGCCTACGTCCTGCTTGCCGTGCTTTTGGGTTGCGGCATCCATAACCTCTACGCCGGCTACAACACGAAGGGCATCATCCAGCTGCTGGTCTCCTTCCTGAGTTGCGGCATCCTCTGGCTCTTCATGTGGATCTGGGCCGTCATCGAGGCCTGCACGGTCACGCAGGACGCCAACGGCGTCCGCTTCAAGTAAGTCGAGTCGAGTCCGATGACAAAAAGGCCGCCCGTCGGGCGGCCTTTCGCTTTGGCTGAATCAGAGGCTCACTTGCCTTCGACGTAGGCAAGACCGCCGGCGGTCCTGTCCACGGCGGCGGCGCCGTCCAGCAAGTCGGCGATGGGATCCCACTTGCCGTTGACGAGGCTGTCGCGGGCGGAGGCAGGGATGCCGGCCTTCCAGCTCCTGGCACCGGCGGACACGGTCAGTTTCTCGACGTCGACGGCGACCTCGACGTCCGGATTGGCGCGCACGAAGGCATCGCACTCAGCGAGGTCCTCCTTGGCAAGGGTCACGCAGGGCACGCCGAGCGCGGTGGAGTTGCCGAAGAAGATCTCGGCGAAGCTGCCGCCGACGATGGCGGTGAAGCCGAAGCGCCAGATGGACTGGGGGGCGTGCTCGCGCGAACTGCCGCAGCCGAAGTTGAAGCCGACGACCATCACGCCCTTCTTCGCGGCGGCGATGCGGGCGGCCTGGGTCGAGTTCATCGGGTGCGGACGGTCCTTGCCGTCGGGCCCAGTGCGTTCATCGCGGAAGGCGTGCTCGCCGAGACCGTCGAAGGTCACGCAGCGCAGGAAGCGCGCGGGGATGATGCGGTCGGTGTCGATATCGTCGCCGGGAACGGCGAGGGCGAGGGCCTTGACCTGGGTGATTTTGGCGAGGGACATGACGATTGGGAGGAATCAGGCGGCGACGGGTCGACGGATGACGCGGACGGGCATCGCGAGGGCGGAGGCCAGGGAAGCGAGACGGTCTTCGGCGACGGAGGCGGCGACGGACTCGTCGGCCATCAGAAGGGCGTGGCCGTCGACGACCCAGGGCAGGGTCACGGTACAGACGGGCTTGCCGTCGTAATGGGCGTCCACGAGGACGTCACGGGCGCAGGCGAGCCCCTCGGCCGCGCAGGCCGAGGCGACGTCGTCGCCCCGGGAGATGCGCGCGAGCACGCGGTCGACTGGCGCGGAGGCGGACATCAGACCTTGAAGACTTCGCGGGCGTCGGCGACCTGCCCGGTGATCGCGGCGGCGACGACCATGATCGGGCTCATGAGGACGGTCCGTCCCGTCTGGGATCCCTGCCGCCCTTTGAAATTGCGGTTCGAGGAGCTGGCGCAGAGCTGGTCGCCGACGAGCTTGTCGGGGTTCATCGCAAGGCACATGGAGCACCCTGCGCCGCGCCATTCGAAGCCGGCCTCGGTGAAGACCTTATCCAGGCCCTCGTGGACGGCTTGAATCGCGGTGAGCTGGGAGCCGGGCACGACGATGGCCTTCACGCCGTCGCTGACCTTGTGGCCCTTGAGATACTTGGCGGCCTCGCGCAGGTCGGAGATGCGGCCGTTCGTGCAGGAACCGAGGAAACAGACGTCGACCTTGGTGCCCTTGATCGGGGTGTCCGGCGCCAGCTTCATGTGAGCGTAGGCGTCCTCGGCGGTCTGGCGGTCGGCGGGGCTGAGGGTCTCCAGCGCCGGCATCTTCTCGTCGATGAAGACGGCCTGTCCGGGCGTGATGCCCCAGGTGACGGTCGGACGGATGTCCTCCGCCTTGAAGACCTTGATGTCGTCGTACTGGCAGCCGGGATCCGAGGCGAAGGATTTCCAGCGGGCCACCGCGGCGTCCCAGTCGGCGCCTTTCGGGGCGTAGGGCTTGCCCTTGATGTAGTCGAAGGTCTTCTGGTCCGGATTGACGTATCCGCAGCGGGCGCCGCCTTCGATCGCCATGTTGCAGACGGTCATGCGCTCCTCGAGGGAGAAGTTGTCGAAGGTCGTGCCGGCGTATTCGTAGGCGTAGCCGATGCCGCCGTTGACGCCGAGGACGCGAATGATGTGCAGGATGACGTCCTTGGCGTAGACGCCGGGGGCGAGCCTGCCGTTCACTTCGATGCGTCGGACCTTGAGCGGACTGAGGGCCAGCGTCTGGGTTGCGAGCACGTCGCGGACCTGGGTGGTGCCGATGCCGAAGGCGATCGCGCCGAACGCGCCGTGGGTGGCGGTGTGGGAATCGCCGCAGGCGATGGTGGTGCCGGGCTGGGTGATGCCCTGCTCCGGACCGACCATGTGGACGATGCCTTGGTTGCCGGTGTTGGTGTCGAAGAAGCGGATGCCGTAGTCCTTGGTGTTCTTCCGGAGGGCCTCGATCATCTCCTGGGCGATCGGATCGGAATAGGGCTCCTTGAGCTCGTTCGTCGGGACGATGTGATCGACGGTGGCGAAGGTCCGGTGAGGATACTTCACCTTGAGTCCGAGGTCGCGGATCATCCCGAAGGCCTGGGGGCTCGTCACCTCATGGATGAGGTGCGTGCCGATGAAGAGCTGGGTCTGCCCGTTCGGCAGCCGGCGCACGGCGTGCGCATCCCAGACTTTTTGGAACAGTGTCTTGGCCATCTTCGGTGAGATCGAGGGGTCAACGTAGGAGGCGGCAAAGGGGGGTCAATCCCGCAGGAGGGGCCGCGGCGGCCCCGAACGTGCCGTTGACCCCGTCCCTCGACTCTGCCAAATCTGGCCGCTGCGCATGGACCGGACCCTCACCCTCAGCTTCTCCTGCCCCGACGCCAGCGGCATCGTGGCGGCGGTCTCGTCCTTCATCGCCGAGCACCGCGGATGGATCACGGAGGCCAGCCAGCACACCGAGCACGAGCTCTCCCGGTTCTTCATGCGGGTCGAGGTCCGCGCGGACTCCCTCGCCTTCCCTCCCGAGGAGTTCTCCGCGAGGTTCAGACCCCTCGCCGAACGCTTCCGGATGGAATGGCGCCTCTCGGACTCGGCCCGGCCGAAGCGCGTCGTCATCCTCTGCTCGAAGCAGGAGCACTGCCTCTACGACCTGCTCTCGCGCCAGGTCGCCCAGGACTTCCGCTTCACGGTGCCCTGCGTGATCTCCAACCACGAGACGCACCGCAGGGTGGTCGAGGCCCACGGGATCCCCTTCCACCACGTGCCGGTGACCACCGACTCCAAGGGATCCGCGTTCCGCCGCATCGAGGCGCTCTGCCGAGAGTCGGAGGCCGACCTGGTGGTGCTCGCGCGCTACATGCAGGTGCTCGACGAGGAGGCCTGCCGCAGCCTCGCGGGAAGGGTCATCAACATCCATCACTCCTTCCTGCCTTCGTTCGCGGGAGCCAAGCCCTACCACCAGGCCCACCGCCGGGGCGTGAAGCTCATCGGCGCCACCTGCCACTTCGTCACGCCGGAGCTGGACGAGGGCCCGATCATCGAGCAGGACGTGATCCGCGTCGACCACTCCGACACCCCGGACGACATGGTCCAGCTCGGCAAGGACATCGAGAAGGTCGTGCTCGCCCGCGGGCTCCGGGCCACGGTCGAGGACAGGGTGCTGCTGGCGGGCAACAAGACGGTCGTGCTCCGCTGAGCCGTCTTGAGCCACCGGCGGGCATCCGGGCCCGTCGCGCGCACCGCGCCGAGGTCCTGTCGGGCCGAATCAGCCCACGCCGGTCGGATTAGGATTGGTCGCCGGGGCCTCTTCGGCTCAATGCAAGCATGCGCCACCCCCTCGCACTGCTCGCCCTCACGCTCACCTGCCTCGCGTCGCCGGAGGACATCCGGCCCGAGGAGCGCAGGAAGTTCGCCCAGCCGGCCGAGGCGGAGCGCGCCGCGCTGCACAAGTCGATCAAGGACTACATGGCGCTCGACCCCGCCGAGGTGAAGGCCCACCCGGCCGCCGCGGACTTTCCCGGCGCGGTCAACTCCAAGGCGCGGGTGACCCGCACGGTCAGCTACGATCCGGACCTGCTGCACCGCTGGGACACCAAGGCCGGCAATGCGCCGAACCTGGCCACCGGACCCGACGCCTGGCAGGAGACCGGACTCTATGCGGCCCCTGGCGAGACCGTGGTCATCGATGCGGCCGCCCTGCCCGAGGGCCGCACGGTGCACGTCATCGTCGGCTGCCATCGCGACAGCCTGCTCCGACTCGACGACTGGAAGCGTTTCCCGATCATCACCCGCAGCTTCGAGCTGAAGACGGGGAAGAACAAGGTCGCCAACGCGTTCGGCGGACAGCTGTTCATCCACGTGCGCGGCCGCGAGGCCGGCCAGCCCGGGAAAACCTCCGCCCGACTCGCCTTCGCCAACGCCGTCGAGATGCCCACCTATGTCCTGGGCAAGGACACGCCTCAGTCCTGGGCCAAATCGCGCGGGGCCCCGGCCCCCTGGGGCACGCTGGTCGGACGCGCCGCCATCCTGCACGTCCGTTCGGAGGACCTCGCCAAGATGGCCGACCCGAAGGCGCTGCTGGAATGGTGGGACAAGTGCCTCAGCCTCGAGGACGACCTCGTCGCCCTGCGCAGACTCGCCCCAGAACGGGTCGTGCCCGACCGCCAGATCTCGGCCGGCTACATGCACTCGGGCTACCCGTTCATGTGCTGGATCAAGCCCTCCGCCGCCGAGATGATCGACCTGGGCAAGCTCACCAAGCAGGGCAACTGGGGCTTCTTCCACGAGCTGGGCCACAACCACCAGCGCCGGGACTGGACCTTCGACGGTCAGGTCGAGGTCACCTGCAACTTCTTCTCGCTCTACCTGATGGAGAAGCTGGTCGGGCTCCCCACGGGACAGGGGCATGGCTCGATGAAGGACCTCGACGCGCTCCTGCGCCGGCGCTTCGGGGAACCCGAGAACAAGGGACCCTTCGAGCAGCTCGGCACCTTCGTGCTGCTGATCCGCGCCCACGGCTGGGAACCGCTCCGTGCGACCCTTCGCTCCTACGCCGACGAGCCCGGGCCCAAGGGCAAGGAGGAGCAGCAGAGCTCCTTCGTGGAACGCTACGGACGCTTCTCCAAGTCCGACGTCTCCGACTACTTCGTGAAGCTCGGCTACCACGTGGGGGACTCCACGCGCGCCAAGCTCGCGAGCCTCCCGAAGTTCCGCCCCGCCCTGCCGTCTCCGCAGAGCAAGTGATTGGCGGGCAAAGGAGTCGGGAATGGGGGCGTTAGCGCTCGCCCTTTCGTAAGACATTCTTCAAATGGGTCTTACGCACAGACCCGCCACGACTGACCATGTCCCTCATCTCCCGCCTTTCCGCCCGGCTCCAGAACCACCCGAAGCGCATCATCTTCCCGGAGGGCGCCGACCCGCGGGTCATCCAGGCCGCCCGGCAGTTCGCCACCAAGAAACTCGGTGTGCCCGTGCTCCTGGGCGACCGCCAGCGCATCAAGCTCAATGCGGCCCGCCTGAACGTGCGGCTGGACGACATCCGCATCCTTGAGCCGGAACGGAGCGACGAACTGAAGTCCTTCGCCGAGAAGCTGGAATCGATCCAGAAATACGGGGACACCAACCTCAAGGGAGACCCGAAGGAGCTCGCGCTCAACCCCAACTACTTCGCCTGCCTGATGGTGGCCACGGGGGCGGCCGACGCACTCATCTCCGGCGCCACCACGCACGCCGCGCCCGGCCTGCGCGCGGTCCTGCAGACGATGCCGCGTCAGGCCGGCGTCGAGACGGTCTCCTCGATGCAGATCCTGGAATCCGAGGAGGGGCGCTTCGGCCACGAGGGCGCGCTCTTCCTCGCGGACTGCGGCGTGATACCCGAACCCACCGCGAACCAGCTCGCCGACATCGCGGTCACGACGGCGGGACTCGCCGGCCATCTCACCAATTCGCACCCGAAGGTGGCGCTGCTCGCCTTCTCCACGCACTCCACGAACCCGCGGCTCGATTCGCTGAAGCGGGTCCAGGCCGCCATGGAGCTCGCCCGCCGCAAAGCCCGTGAGCTGGGGATCCCCTGCGACATCGACGGCGAGATGCAGGCCGACGCCGCCATCAACCCCTTCGCCGCGCAGTCCAAGGAGGTCCAGGGTGCGGTCGCCGGCCGGGCGAGCGTGCTGGTCTTCCCCGACCTCAACTCGGGCAACATCGCCTCCAAGCTCGCCCAGCACATCGCGGACATCCCCGCCTACGGGCAGATCCTCACCGGGCTCGAGCGCCCCGCCGCCGAAATCTCGCGCGGGGCCAGCGCCCATGACATCTTCGGCACGGCGGTAATCGTCGCCGCCCAGGCGGTGGACCGCACCTACCTCTACCCCGTCGAAACCGGCCCCGGCAGGGCCTGAGCATGGCCTCGAAGCGCAGGTTCGCGGAGAACGTCCCCGGGCTGCTCTCGCGCCCGATGAACCGCGAGACGCGACGCATCTTCGTCGCGGCCACGCGGATGAACGACGGCAAGACGACGACCTGCCTCGGCCTCACGGCGGCGCTCCGCTCGATGGGGCTTAACGTGGGGTACATCAAACCGATCGCCCAGCGGGTGGTGCAGTCGGGCGACGACCAGGTCGACGAGGACTCGCTGCTGATCAACGGTCTCTTCGACCTCGATGTGCCGATCGCGGCGATGTCGCCCGTGGCCATCGGACCCGACTTCACGAGACAGTACCTCGAGAACCCCGCCGTCATCGGCCCCCAGATCACCGACCGGATCTGCCGGGCGTTCGACCGCACGGCCTACGGCAAGGACGTGGTGGTGGTGGAAGGGTCAGGCCACGCCGGGGTGGGCTCGGTCTTCGGCGCCTCCAACGCGGACAACGCGAAGGTGCTGGGCTCCAAGGCCCTGCTAGTCGCCGCCGGCGGCATCGGTAAGCCGGTCGACGAGATCGCGCTCAACAAGGCGCTCTTCGACCAGGCGGGCGTCGAGGTGGTGGGCGCGGTCATCAACAAGGTGATGCCGGACAAGCTGGAGTTCATCCGCGACTTCGCCGGACGCGGGCTGCGTCAGCTCGGCGTGCCGCTGCTGGGCGTGGTGCCGCTGCAGGAGACGCTCGTCTACCCGAACTTGGATCAGGTGGCCGAAGAGACGCGCGCGCGCTGGGTCCACCGGCCTCCCGGCCTCCGCCGGGTGCGGCGCGTCATCATCGGCGCGATGTCCGCGCGCCGCGCGGCCGAGTACCTGCGCACGGCCGGCACGCTCGTGATCGTGCCCGGCGACCGCGAGGACCTGCTCGAGGCGCTGGTCGCAGACCCCGGAGCCCGCGGTCTCGCGGGGGTCATCCTCTCGAACGGCCTCCTGCCGGGCGACGAGACGATGCGGCGGCTCAAGGAGGCGGGGTTGGCCATCGCCTCGGCGGAGACGGAATCCTTCGCGGTCACGGCCCGCATCAACAACATGACGGTGAAGACGATGAGCCAGGATTCGGACAAGATCCCGATCATCGAGAAGATGATCCGGGAGTCGGTCGACGTCCCGTCGCTGCTGAAGTCGGTCTAAAGGGGCCGCAGCACCTCGGCCAACCGGCTGAAATGTTCCGGACCGAACCCGGCAGCCTGCTTGAGCATCCTGTCCCGGGCCAGCGGGTTTCGCTCGGCTTCCGCGGCACGCCGGGCTTCGGAACTGATGACGCCCCGGAGCCAGGGCCAGACAGCGCCCACGGGCACGGGGTGGTCGCTCCCGTGCAGGAAGCGGCCACGATGCCTGCACGCGAGGACGTCGCGCAGGATCGCGCTGCGCACGGGGCTATTCAGCGCACTGGTGTCGGCATGCAGCCGCGGAAACTCGTCCATGAGCGCGAGCAGCTCGTGTAGGTGGCCGCGGCTCCAAGGAATGCTGGAGCTGGCGCCATGGGCCGCGATCACCTTCATCCCAAGCTCGAGGGGACGGCGGAGGACGCGCGGATCCTCGAAGGCGCGGTTGAAGACGGGGACGGTCAGCTCCCCGCCCGTGTGCGCCAGAAGGGGGAGTCCGGACGCGGCCATCTTCTCCCAGAAGGGCCGGTACTGCGGCAGGGAGCAGTCGACGTTCTGGCAGTTGGGCAGCAGCTTCAGGGCCCGCGCCCCAAGGGCGAGGCAACGCTCGAGCTCTTCCATCGCACCGGGGCGCCCGGGGTGGATGGAGACGGCGGGCAGGAATGACGGATGCCTGCGGCAGACGGCAAAGAGATAGTCGTTGGGGACGTGGAAGGAGCCGAAGTCGGCCTTGCGGCCGTCGTCGTGGTACACCTCGTCCTGCGCCAGCAGCAGCGCGCGGTCCAGGCCGCTGCCGGCCAGCATCGAGACGATGGAGCGCTCGTACGCCTCGTCGAACCCGGAATCGTCCGCTGACGCGGGGATGCCGGCCTCGCGCACCATGGCCTTCGCGAGGACGCGATGCCAGAGGCCGTCGAGCCTCAGCCAGCAGCCGCTGCCCGACCGGCCGTTGCCAACGAGATGCACATGGCAGTCATGGGTGGTCCCGTTCACTCAGCGCTCCTCCTTGCCCGCGAAGCGTCCATAGATCCAGGCGACGGCGAAGAACGCGACGGCCAGGGCGGCGCAGGCCACGATGCGGCCGATCAGGTCGGTCACGTCATGGGTCACGATGCGGAGGGTCACGAGGGCAAGGCCGACGAGACCGACCATCCGGAGGGATCGCGCAGCCGTGAAATGTCCGACGAGGAAGGTGACCATGGCGGCCACGGCCCAGCCAAGCGAACCAGCGGCGCCGGGAAGGCCGCGGAGGAGGCCGAATGCGCTGAGGAGCCAGACCGCGGGAAGGAAGGAACGCTGCATGACCCCCCACGCCCCCGAACCCCGGGTGCAGGTGGCCAGCACTTGGAGATGGGCTCCAAGCCCGACGATCAGGAAGCAGGCGGGGAGCACGAGCGGGCGGGAGGGGCCGACGGAGTGGCCGGAAGATCCGATCAGGGCGAAGGCCTGGACGAGCACGCCCACGACCGCGCCCCAGGAAAGCATCGAGAGCTCCCCTCCGACCTGGCCTGCCTCGGGGTTCCTGCTCACCTGACGGCGGAGCAGGAGACTAGCGGCAGCCAGGACGATGCCGGCGCAGGACCACGGAAGCGCCAGCCGCCAGTTCCAAAGGGCGGAGGAGTCGAAGACGACGTGATGGGCGAGGAGGAACGCCAGATAGCCTGAAGAAAAGGCCAGCGCATGCCTCAAAACGGCGTGCCGGGCCCGCAGCACCGCGACCAGCAGCGCCTGCAGGCTCAGGCCGAACAGCGTACCGGACCAGAGGGCCGGCTCCCGGTGCGAGGAGCCCTGCGCGAGCTCACCCCAGAAGGAGAGGACGCCGAGGCTCCAGAGGAACGAGGGCGCGGCGGCGAACCTCAGGGCGACGGAAGGAAGGAACATGCTCACGCCCAAGGCGATGAGCCAGGGCAAGACGGAGAGGGAGTCGGGAAGGCGGTGCTGGCAGGCGAGCAGGACCAGCGACATCGAGATTCCGCCAGCCACGGAGAAGGGCCACCTGGTCTCGCCCGGGCGGTCACGGGCCGCGAGCAGCAGGGAGAAAAGTAGGGCGGCGACGTGGAAATGCATCTTCGACCCCTGAAGGATGGAGGTCTGGTCGAATTTGAGCGCGGCGAACATCACGAACACCTCCACCGCGACCCGCAGGAAGATGGCCCCGGTGCGACGGTGGGCCAGAAGGGCGAGTCCGCCGGCCAGGAGCCAGACCAGCCAGTCGAGACGGTCCTCGACGCTCCAAGCCCCGCCGGCGGCAGCGAGGCCGAGGGCGAAGGCGAGGAAGGTGCTCGATGCAGCCGAAGCCGCACGCGCCTCGACCAGCGCCAGCAGCCCGGCCACGGCGGCGCACGCGAAGGCGATGATCGTCCTCGAGTCGCCGGCCCCGTGGGCCAGCAGCACGAGCGAGGGAAGCAGGAAGGAACCCAGGGAGAAGGCCAGTCGCTCTCCCTCGGACCGGAAGAGGCCACGAGGGCGGACGAAGCGCTCGACGGTCCAGCACACGACGAAGGAGCCGCTCGCACCGATGACGACCCCGGACAGGTCGATTCCGCCGCGGAACAGCGCGAGCTGGGATCCGACAAGGCCGATGATGCCGGCGGAAGTCCATCCGCCGCGGGCCACCAGCACGGCACCTAGGATGGCGACGCAGACCACGGCGAACCCCGTGACCGCGGATGCATGCGAGCCGGATTTGACGGAAAGCAAGAGCACGGCCGCCGAGAAGCCCGTGGCGAGCTGACCGAGAAGTCGATCGGACTTGGCCAGGGCCAAGGCGGCGATGGCGGCGGCGGTGAGCAGCTGGACGAAGACCCCGAGCTCAGGAGAGTCGACGACACGCATCCGATCCAAGCCCTGCGAGGCCCAGGCGGCGAATTGCAGGATCGCCGCGCCAACGGCGGTGATGACGCGCCCAAGATCCGGCCTATTGCGGGCAAGATTGAGTCCGCCGACAAGGACTGCGGCTCCGATCAGCACGACTTCGGCGAGACGAAGCCAGGCCGGAAGCTCGGATTTAAGGTTGAGCCAGATTCCCAGGAAGACGACGGCGGCGACTCCGACGAGCCCGCCGACCCGGGCCGCCCACCAAGCGCCGAGGGCGCTCTCACCGCTTACGCCCTCGGGAGGCAGCAGGCCGATGTCACGCAGACGGGCGGCGAAAGGCGACGGAGCGGCGGGCGCGGGCGCAGACCCGAGGGCGGGCGACGGCAAGGCCGCAGGCAAGGGCGGAGGCAGCGGCGTCGGAGACGACCCGGCAGGCGCGGGCGCCGCTTTGGAGACGGACTTGAGGCTCTCCACCTCCTTGTCCAGTCGGTTGACCTTCACTAACAGCACCGTGAGGAGGACGGGGACGGCGAGAACCGCCAGCCCCGCGACCACCAGGAGTAGTTCCAGCGAATCGGAGCGGGACATGAGGCAGGTTACTCCCGCCACCCCGGGGACAGCAACCAGCGATTGGAAATCAGAGCTGCCTCACGCCGCCCAGCCACACCTCCTTGACGGAGGGCGGGGCCGTCGACCCGTCCCAGTCGAATAAAAGGATGTCGGCGCGCGAATCCGGAGCCAGCACCCCCCTGCCCTTGGCCCACCTGCCGGGATTGGCCGATACCAAGGTCAACGCATCGCCGAGGGTGAGCGCAGCCTGATGCACAAGCACAGGGATTGACGCGATCAACGGCAAGGCCGCGCCGGCGAGATAGTTGCCGGTGCCGTCGTCCAGGGCCAGAAACCCGTCCTCCCGGAGGATGACCTTGCCGCCGACGGAGGTGGCGTAACGTCCGGCGGGCATGCCGCCGAGCGCCACGGTGTCCGAGACGACGAGCGACCGCGAAAGGCCCTTCGCGCGCAGCATCGACTTGAGGGCCGAAGGGACGAGGTGATGCCCGTCGGCGATGAACATGGCGGTAAGCGCGTCGTCCGCCAGCTGAGGCCAGAGGACGTTGCGCCGACGGTCGAGCATGGCGCTGCATCCGTTGCCGAGGTGGGTCGAGAGGCGGGCGCCCGCCGCGACGGCGGACGCGATGCGGGATTCGTCGGCCGAGGTGTGGCCGAGGGAGACGTTGACTCCCTCGGCGACGAGATGACGCACGTAATCGGGCGCCTCGGGCCAGTGGGAAGAAAGGGTCACCAACGTGATCAGGCCTCCGGCGGCCTCCTGCCAGCGATCGAACTCGTGGACTGAGGGAGGACGGACATGGGCCGCCGGATGCGCGCCGCGGGGCCCGTCCTCGGGCGCGATGTGCGGGCCTTCCACATGGATGCCGACGATCATCTCGGCCGCCACGGGGTCGGACTGGACGGCTTCGCGTACGGCCTTCAGGGCCTGCAGGATGGCCGCCTCCGAGTTGGTGATGACGGTCGGAAGGAAGGCGGTCACGCCCACCTTCAGCATCTCCTGACAGAGGCGGGAGATCTCTGACGCGGAGGGCGAGGCCGCGTTGACGTCGCAACCCATGTATCCGTTCACCTGAAGGTCGACCAGGCCCGGGGCGACCCAGGACTTGACGTCGTGGGACTCCTCGCGGACGGCGCGCACGAGGCCCCCGGACACCTCGACCGCGACCGGACGCGAGGTGACGGGGTCGATTCCGCGGATGATCTGCGCGTCGCCAGGCATGTCATCCCCGCTCCGGCGGTCGGGACAGCCCGGATGCGGAAGCCTGGTCAAGGTAGAGCGTGCAGTCCGCGTGCCCCTGCACAACCGAGGCGGGGCAATGCGGCGTGACCGGTCCTTCCACCGCGCCCTTGACGGCGGCGGCCTTGCGCTGGTCGGGCACGGAGAGGATGATCTTCTTCGAGCGCATGATCTCTCGGATCGACATCGAGACCGCCTGCTTCGGCACGTCATCCATGGTCAGGAACCAGCCCTCGCCGAACTGCTGCCGGCGGCAGGCATCGTCCAGGTCGACCACGATGTAAGGCCGGGCGGTCTCGAAGTCCGCCGGCGGATCGTTGAAGGCCAGATGCGAATTCTCACCGATGCCGGCGAAGCAGACCTCGATCGTCGCCCTGGAGATCAGGGAGGAGAGCCGTTCCAGCTCGGCATGGAGATCCTTGGCGTCTCCGTCCACCGGGATGAACTCGGGGCGGGCAGGCAGCAGGTTCACGAAGCGCTCGCGGAGATACTTCCGGAAGCTGGCGTCGTGGGATTCGGGCAGGCCGACATACTCGTCGAGGTGGAAGACCGTGACCTTGGACCAGTCGATGCCGGGCGCCTTCACGAGCGCCTTGAGCGTCTCGAACTGGCTGGCGCCGGTGGCGACGATGATGCTGATGCGGCCCTGCTTCGCGAGCGCCTGGCGGATCGCCTCGGCGCCCTGGGCGGCCGCAGCCTCCCCCATGGCGGTCGCGTCCTGGAAAGTCCTGATCTTCATGTCGGGGTGCGGACAGACTGACGCAACCCTCCGCCCGCGGGCAAGCGCCTAACGGCGCCCTTGCCGCGAGCTCACGGCCTTCAGCCCGCGAGCTCGAGCCCCCTGAGCGTGCCGGTGGACGAGGCGAACCTGTCCGCTTCGATGCCCATGCGCTGCAGCATGGAGACGTAAAGGTTCGGCAGGGGGTAGTTGTTAACCGTGTCGAAGACGTGGTGCTGGCCGTGACGGAACCCTCCGCCCATGAGTAGGGTCGGCAGGTTCGTGGTCACGTGGGTGCTGGCGTTGCCGAGGTTGCTGCCGTAGAGGATCATCGTACGGTCGAGCAGCGGCGCGCCGTCCTCCTTCGCCTGCTTGAGGTCGGACATCAGCCCGGCGAGCAGGGTCATGTGCATGCCGTCGATCTTCTTCAGCTGTTCGAGCTTCTTGGCCGAGCGGCCGTGGTGCGAGAGGCTGTGATAGCCGTCGGTCGTAGTGTGCTCGTGGTCGATGTCCAGGACCGGGGTGTTGACGCTGTCCAGCATCAGCGTGACGGCGCGGGAGGAGTCGGTCTCGAAGCAGAGACGGGCCATGTCGTACATCAGGCGCACCTTGTCCATGTACTCCTTGGGGCTGGCGGGATCGCGCGGGGCCGACGTGGTCGCCACGGGGCGGGGCTTGCGCTCCCATTCCTTGGCCATCTGCATCCGCTTCTCGAGCTCGCGGACGCTGGTGAAGTACTGGTCGATGCGATCGCGGTCCCTCGCCCCCGTCGCGCGCCGGAGCTCCCCCGCCTGGTCGCCCACCGCGTCCAGGATGCTCTGGCCGAGCTGCAGACGGCGCTCATGAGCCGCCACTTCGGCCTCGCTGCCGCCCATGAACATCCTACGGAAGACCTCGGAAGGGCGATCCTCCGTGGGGATCATCACGCCGCCGGCGGTCCAGGAGAGACTGCGGGCGCCGCGCGAGCAGTTTACGCCGAGCGTCATCGAGGGGAAGCGCGTGAGATGGCCGATGCGCTCGGCCATGAACTGGTCGAGCGAGATGGTATTGCGGAAGCCACCGCTGCTCGGATGAGGAGCGGCGGTGAGGAAGCAGTTGTCCGCGGGATGGCCGCCGTCGACGTCGGGATGCGAGACGCCGGAGAAGACGCTGAAGTCGTTGCGGTGCGCCTGCAGGAGCTGGAGATAGGGCGAAGGCCGGTAATCCCTGCCCTTCCCGGTCGGGAAGAAGTAGTCGGGCACCAGGCCGAGGTTATTGCAGATACCCAGCATGCGTCTCGGCTTGGCCGCGGCCGCGGGGGTGGCCGCGAACGCCGGAGTCATGGCCTCGAGCATCGGCAGGGCCATGAGCACGCCGGCTCCGGCGAGGAAGCGGCGCCGCGACACGGCGCGCTTGAACGCGACGAAGGGGGCTTGGGCAGGGCGGAAGGAGGCCATCGGACTAAATCACTTGTTGAGGAAGAGCTCGCTGGTGACAAGCCCGCGGACCAGGTCGCGGACTCCATAACGGCCGGCCTTGGCCCCGTCCAGGATGGCCTCGACCTTGGCGCGGTCGGCGAATCCGACGGGCGTGCCGGTGGCGTAGACGACAAGCTGGCCGACGAGATTGCGCGCCAGCTGACGCTCATCGGCGGCGACCAGGCGCTTGAACTCGCGGACGTCCTTGAAGGGCTTGGCGTCGAGCTCGCCGTGAGCCTCCACGGCCAAGGCGTCATGGAAGGCGAAAGGTTGCCCGTTCTTCCCGATGCCGACCTCGGGGGTCTTGCCATCGAGCGCCCGGTAACGTTCGCGGAACCCGCCCATGACGTCGAAGCTCTCCAGCGCGAAGCCGGGCGGATCGATCTTGGCGTGGCAGGCGGCGCAGGACTCCAAGGTCCGGTGCTTCTCGAGCTGCTGGCGGATCGTGACGGCCCCGCGCGTGTCGGGCTCGACGGCGGGCACGCTCGGAGGCGGGGGCGGCGGCTTGCGACCGAGGATCCTCTCCATCACCCAGGCACCCCGGATGACGGGCGAGGTGGTGGTGCCGTTGGCCGTCACCTTGAGGACCGCGGCCTGGGTCATGAAGCCGCCACGTACGCTGCCGGGAGGCAAGGTGACCTTCCGGAGCCTGGCGCCGGTCACGGGCGGCAGCCGATAGAGGGCCGCGAGTCGTTCGTTCACGAAGACGAAATCCGCGTCGACGACGGCGCGCGCCGGAAGGTTGGCGCGCAGGAGTTCGGCGAAGGTGGCACGGCTTTCGTCGCGGGCGGACTCCAGCAGGTGGTCATCCAGATAGTAGTCGGGATAAAGCAGGCTGTCCGGGTCGTTCGCGCCGGCCTTGCGCAGGTCGAGCCAGTAGTCGGTGAACGATTCGGTGAAACGGGCCGAGCGGACGTCGTCGAGCAGACGATCGGCCTGCGCGCGCAGCACGGCGGGGTCGCGCAGCTTGCCGGCGGCCGCCAGGGAGCGGAGCTCGTCGTCGGGCGGCGAATTCCAGAGGAAGAAGCCCAGCCTCGAGGCGACCGCATGACCGTCGAGGGGCCCCGGCGTCTCCCGCAGGTACAGGAAAGAGGGCGAGCAGAGCACGGCGGCGTAGCCCGAGAGCATCGCCTCGGCGAACGAACCGCCGGATTTCAGAGCGTCGCGGATGACCGGCAGGAAACGAACCTCCTCGGCCGTGGAGACCGGGCGGCGGTAGGCGGAACGCACGAATCTTCTGAGCAGTCTCTCCGCGTCCGCGTCCGGATCGCGCGGCGTCACGGCGTACGGCAGGGCAGCGCCCTTGGAGGCAGGCTTGACGGGCAGGTCGTCGAAAAGGACGGCGTAAGGCGCGGCGGGCCACTGCGGGGCCAAGGGGCCCTTCACGTCGATCCACCTCATCACCAGGCCCGGCTGCCCTTCCGGCGTCGCGAGCGGATTGGTGGCCCGAGCCGCTCCGGGCCGGGAGCGGAAGAACCGGGTCACGTCGATCTGGATGCTCTCCCCGGCCTTCAGGAAGACGTCCAGTTCAGCGACGGTCACGTCGGTCCCGAGGTCGATCGTGCCGATGCGACGCAGGACGCGGGGCGGGGTCAGGGCGTAGACCGTCACCGGCTCGGCGCGACGGCCTTCGGAGATGTCATCCAGGTCGGGAGTCTGCCAGCGCACCTTGCCCTTGGACTGGGTCTTGCCGGGCCCGACCCAGACCGAGTGACCGCAGAGCTTGATCAGATACCGGCCCGACTGCGGCGCGCGGAAGGTGCCGAAGAACGGCTCCACCGGCTCATAAGAACCGTGCACCACGCCCACGCCCTCCTGGTCGCGCAGCACACGGTCGCTCCGGCCGACGGTCACCGGCGCACGACCGGCGCGGACCTCGGGCTGCCCCTTGAAACCCAGGGTCGGGAAGGTGGCGCGCTCGGGCGACTGGTTGAACTCCGAGAATTTCATCCTGCCGACATAGCCTCCCTGCATGCGGGCGTAATGCCGGTGGCTCTCCGACTCATCCGGCGCCACCGAGGACACAAAGGCCGACCGAAGGGCTTCCTCGGCCGCCTGCAGCGTGCGTTGCAGCTGGACGTGCGAGACGTCCAGGGCCTCGCCGCTCTTGTTGAAACGGTGCGCCTCGGTGTCCTCGGGCAGGGATTCCTTGATGTCCAGCCACGGCGCCTTGAGGAGGTCGCGGACGGCGTTCTCGTATTCGAACCGGTTCATCCTGCGCTCCACCGAGCGACCTTGGGCGGCGATGCGGGCTGACTCCTCGCGGAGGATGCGGGCGGAGAGGTCTCCGAGGAAGGCGGCCTGGGCGGCGGGCTCAGGACGTTCCTTCTTCTTGGGCGGCATCTCCCCGCTGGTCGTGCGGTCGTGGATCTTCACCCAGACGGCGAGCGTCTTCGGGTCGCTCAAGTCGGACTTGAGGGCCGTCATGTCCAATCCGCCCTTCTTGGTTTCGGCATCATGGCACTCGACGCAGTGCCTCTCAAGAAAAGGAGATGCGGCGGCTCGGCCGGCGGCCGGCCAGAGCAGCAGAAGGGCGAGGACGACCTTGGATTCCATGTAGGCAATGAGACAGGCGGGGAACCGGCCGGTTTCCCATCATTTTAATCCGCCTGCCTGATTTTGGTTACCCAGCCGAGGGAGCAAAAAGCACGATGCGACCATGCGATCCGCCCCTCATCGCCGGGACTCCCTGCGCCAGCTTGGCGAGAACATGCTCAGGGTCCTCAGGGCCAATCAGGTCGGCTGATCTCGGATTCCGCCTCAGGAATCCCCCTCACGCGTCACGGCTTGAGGCGTCAGTCGTCGCCGGCATCGCCGACAGGATGCTTTCCGTCATCCGTTCGGGCGCGCTGATCGGCGTCGAGGCCTTGCCGGTCGAGGTCGAGGTCAACTCAGGCGAGATCGGCGAGTTCGGGCTCTGGCTGGTCGGGCTGCCCGACGCCGCGGTGAAGGAATCCGAGGACCGGGTGACGTCCGCGCTGCAGAACGCGGGCCTGCGCCTGCCGGAGACGCGCACGACCATCAACCTGGCGCCGGGCGACCTGCGCAAGGAGGGCGCCTTCTACGACCTGCCCATCGCGCTCGGCCTCGCGGCGGCCACGGGCCAGCTCGACCGGACGCGACTCGGGCAATACCTCATCGCGGGCGAACTCGGGCTGAGCGGCGGCACGCGGCCGGTGCGCGGCGGCGTGGCCTTCGCGCTCCTGGCGAGAAAGATGGGCCTCAGGGGCGTGGTGCTGCCACGCGCGTCCGCGACGGAGGCCGCATTGGTCCCGGGCATCGAGGCCTTCGCGGCCGACTCCCTGGACGGGGCCCGGCGCTTCCTCAACGGCGACCGGGGTTTCGAGCCGCTGCCGCCGACGACGGCCCAGCCCTTCGCCGCGGGCATCGATCTGCCCGACTTCTCGGAGGTCAAGGGCCAGCTCGCGGTGCGTCGGGCGGTCGAGGTCGCCGCGGCCGGCGGACACAACCTGCTGCTCATCGGTCCGCCGGGCTCGGGCAAATCGCTCATCGCGAAACGCATCCCGACCGTGCTGCCTGAGCCCGACCCCGAGGAACGGCTGGAAATCCTTTCCGTGCACTCCGCGGCGGGCACCTGCCCTTCCACCGACGCCCGCGCTTGGTCGCGGCCGTTCCGCTCGCCGCACCATACCATCAGCGACATCGGCCTCATCGGCGGCGGCAGCATGCCCGGTCCGGGAGAAGTCTCGCTTGCGCATCGCGGGGTGCTCTTCCTCGACGAGCTGCCGGAGTTTCGTCGGTCGGCCCTCGAGGTGCTGCGACAGCCGCTGGAGGACGGACAGGTGACCGTCTCACGTGCGGCCGCCAAGGTCACCCTCCCCTCTCGCATCATGCTCGTCGCGGCCATGAATCCCTGCCCCTGCGGGCACCTCGGGGACCGCATGCGCGAATGTCGCTGCACGCCGTCGCAGGTGCGGCGCTACCGCTCCCGCGTCTCCGGACCGCTGCTCGACCGCATCGACGTCCAGGTCGAGGCGCCCGCGCTGACCATCGAGGAGCTGAGGTCCGCCGCACCCGGCGAGGGCTCGGCGGACATGCGCGCGAGGGTCGAGTCGGCCCGGGCGATCCAGCGGCTGCGGTTCACTGGCCGGTCCGGGGGCTGCAACGCCATCCTCAGCGGACGCGAACTGAGGGAGCACTGCGCTATGGAAAGGGCCCAGGGCGACCTGCTGCAGCAGGCGATGGAGAAGCTCGGCCTTTCGGCGCGGGCCTACGATCGCATCCTGCGCGTGGCCCGGACGGTGGCTGACCTGTCCGCCTCGGACCGCATCGCCACCGCGCATCTGCTCGAGGCCATCCACTACCGGTCCTTGGACCGGGTCTGAAAACGCTCGCCGACCCCGCGGGGCGGGGTTCATATGAGGGCCCCACCATGAACCCCACCCGCCACTGCATCACCGCGGCCCTCGCCCTCGCCGCCGCCGCCCTCGGAGCCGCCGAGCCGGTCAAGGTGCTCATCATCGACGGGCGCAACAACCACGACTGGCAGGGCACGACCGCCTCCCTCAAGGCGACCCTCGCCGCCGTCGGCGGCTTCCAGGTCGACGTCTCCACCGCGCCGCCCGCCTTCACCAAGCGCGCCCCGCAGCGCCCCAAGAAGATGGACGCCAAGCAGAAGGCCGACTTCGAGAAGGCGTTCCAGGCCTGGAAGAACGAAGAGTCGGAATTCAACCGCGCCCACGCCGGCGAATGGGAGAAGTGGCTGCCGGAGTTCGGCAAGTACCAGGTCCTGGTGAACAACTACAACGGCGCCGAATGGACCGACCCCGTGAAGCAGGCCTTCACCGCCTACGTCCTGCAGGGCGGAGGCCTGGTGAACGTACACGCGGCCAACAACGCCTTCACCAACTGGGAGGAGTTCAACGAGATGATCTGCTTCGGCTGGCGCGGCGAGAGCTTCAAGGACCGCGTCGCGGTCGATGACGCCACGGGCAAGGCCGTCGCCGTGCCCCGCGAGAAGGAGAAGTTCCAGGACCGCGGCTTCGGCTCCGGCCACGGCCCGAAGCACGCCTTCGTGCTGAAGGGACGCAACATGGACCACCCCATCCAGAAGGGCATGCCCGTCGAGTGGCTGCACGCCTCCGACGAGCTCTACCACCGCATGCGCGGCGACGCCGGCCACGTGGACATCCTCGCGAGCGCCTACTCCGCCCCCGAGGACCACGCCAAGGGCACCGGCATGCACGAGCCGATGGTCTGGTGGGCGAAGTTCGGCCAGGGCCGCGTCGTCACGACCTCCATGGGACACCTGATGGGCGGCGTCCCCCTCGACCCCCTGCACTGCGTCGGCTTCCAGACGGTCTTCGCCCGCTCGGTCGAGTGGGCCGCGACCAACAAGGTCACGCTCGAGGTCCCGAAGGAATTCCCGACCAAGGACAAGGAGAGCGTCGTCGAGCCCTCCAAGGTCAGCTGGAAGCGCTCGAACTGAGCGCGCCCCGTCTCCTCCTCAAGGCCCGCCGCCCGGCGGGCCTTTCTGTTGGATCAGAGGGCGGCGAGGGCCGAGGCCACGGCGGCCCGGACGACCTCGGGTTCCGGTCCGACGTCGATGGTCAGGCAACGTTCGTCCGGCGCGACGGGGGGCTCCAGGGCGGCCAGCTGGCTGTCGAGGAGTCCGGGCGGCATGAAGTGCCCCTTGCGCGCGCCGATGCGGGCGGCGAGGAGCTCGCGCGATCCAGTGAGATGAATGAAGACGAGGTCGGGGTCGGCGGCGCGCAGGCGATCGCGGTAGGCCCGCTTGAGCGCGGAGCACGTGATGACCATCGCCTCGTCGCGCCCCCTGCCCTCGGCGATGCGCCCGGCCATGGCCGAGAGCCAGCCCGCGCGGTCGGCGTCGGTCAGCGGGATGCCCGAACGCATCTTCTCGACGTTGGCGGACGGATGGAAGTCATCGGCCTCGATGAGCGTGGCTCCCGTCGCCCCGGCGTGCAGCGCGGCCACGGTGCTCTTGCCGCAGCCGCTCACGCCCATGAAAACGAGGTTCGGGAGCGACATCGCCGTTCAGAGGTCGATCGTCCGGCCTTCGCGGAACGATCGATCCGCCGCCGCGACGATGCGCATCGAATTCACCGCGTCGTCCATGTGGGCCGCGAGGTCGAGGTCCTCGCGGATGGCGCGCTCGAAGTAGACCTGCTCGCGCTCGCAGAGCCCGTCGTGACCGGGATCGGCCTCGGTCGGCACGACCTCGTCGGGCTTCTGGAACCTGCCGTCCGGGCCGAGCGCCGCGTGGTGCACCTTGAGCGCCTGCGCGGCGGAATGGGAATCGACGTCGGCGGACTTCCCCGCCTCGGCGGCCTTCCCGGCGACGATGGAGACGCAGCCCTTCGGGCCGATGACGTCCTTCACGAAGAAGGCCTCCTCGGACATCATCGGACCCCAGCCGGCCTCGTACCAGCCGACGGACCCGTCGGCGAAGGTCACCTGCAGGTGGCCGTAGTTGACCATGCCGGCAGGCAGTTCATCGGACAGCCGGGCGCCAAGGCCGGAGACGCGCACAGGGCGACTGCCGGTCATCAGGCACATGATGTCGACGTAGTGCACGCCGCAGTCGACAATCGGGCTGCACGTCTGCATGAGGGCCTTGTGGGTCTTCCACATGTCGCCGAAGCTCTGCTGATTGAGGTTCATGCGCATGACGAGCGGCTTGCCGAGCGTCTGCACCGTCTTGATGAACTGCGTCCAGGCCGGATGATGGCGCAGGATGTAGCCGATGACGACCTTCCGCTTCGCGGCCTTGGCCTTGGCGACGATGCGCTCGGCCTCCTCCACCGTCACCGCGAGCGGCTTCTCGACGAAGACGTGGCAGCCGGCGTCCAGGGCGGCCACGGCGTATTCGGCGTGGGTGTCGGGATAGCTGGAGATGGACACCGCATCGGGCCTGGTGCGCGCGAGGGCGTCGTGGAAGTCGCCGAACTCGGCGTAGCCGCCGCCGAGCTCGGCGTTGAGCTTGGCGCGTGACTCGGCCGAACGGGTCACGAGGCCGACGATCTCGAAGCCGGGCAGTTTGTGGTAGGCGAGGGCGTGCGAGCGGCCCATGTGGCCGGCGCCGACGCAGAGAACGCGGATCTTCTTCATACGGATGGATATCAGAGGCCCAAGGGCTGGTTGAAGCCCTTGGCGCGCTCGGCCTCGAGGGCGGACTTCAGGCGCGCGACGACATCGGGGTTCGCGGCGGCCACATTATTGCGCTCGGAGGGGTCGGCGAGCAGGTCGAAAAGACGGTCCCCGCCCTGCTGCATGGCGTCGCGCTTGAAGTCCTCGGCCTTGCCGGGCTGGACCGCGGCGGATTTCCAGGCCCCTTTGCCGCCCTTGCCCGTCCCGGGGATGAACTTCCAGCGGGCGTCCCGGATGGAGAGCTGCCCGCCCTGCGTGCTGGAGATGAGCAGGTCGCGCCCGGCACCGCCCAGGAACGCGGCGGAATGATCGCGCGCATCGACGGAGGCGTATTCGCCGGGATCGCCGCCGGCGAGCCGGGCGAACGTGGCGGGCAGGTCGACCTGGGACACCAGGGCGTCGGAGACCTTGCCGGCGGGCGCGCGCCCGGGGTAGCGCACGATGAACGAGACGCGGGTGCCGGCCTCGAGGATCGAGTATTTGCCCCCACGGAAGGGCCCGCCGGGTTCGTGACCGGCCTTCGCGTTGAGCTCCGTCGACTGGTCCTTGTAACCGTCGTCGAGGATGGGACCGTTGTCGGAGGAGAGGACGACGAGCGTCTTCTCCGCGAGCCCGTGGCGGTCCAGCTCCGCGAGGATGCGGCCGACCTGATCGTCGAAGGAGACGACCGCGTCGCCGCGAGGGCCGAGCGGAGTGCGCCCCGCGTACCGCGGATGCGGCAGGCGCGGCACGTGGTTCTCGTGCGAGGCGTAGTAGAGCAGGAAGGGACGGTCCTTGCTCCGCGCGATGAAGGCGCAGGCCTTGTCCGCGAAGGTGTCGCCCATCGTCTCATCGTTCCAAATCGCGGACTTGCCGCCCTTCATCCAGCCGATGCGTCCGACGCCGTTGACCAGCGCCATGTTGTGGCCGTGCGACCAGTCCATCTTCAGCTTGGCCCGCTCGGCAGCCTGCTTGAGGTCGGGATCGCCCGGGTAAGGGGTCTTGTAGCTGACCTCGATGGGGTCCTTCGGGTCGAGCCCGACCACGCCGCCGTCTTCGACGTAGACCGTCGGCACCCGGTCGCCAGTCGCGGCCATGATGAAGGAGTAAGTGAAGCCGATCTGGTTGGGCGAGGGCGAGATCCGTCCGTTCCAGTCGACGTCGCCGGAGCCGAGACCGAGATGCCACTTGCCGACCACCCCGGTCGCGTAGCCCAGCTTGGCGAGGCTGGACGCCATCGTGGGACGTCCGGGACGGATGATCATGCGCGCGTCGCCGGGCAGCACGCCCGTACCCTGCCGCCTCCAGGCGTACTCGCCCGTGAGCAGGGAGTAGCGCGACGGGGTGCAGGTGGCTGAGGTGCAGTAGCCGGCGGTGAAGCGCACGCCCTGCGCGGCGAGCCGGTCGATGTTCGGCGTCGGGACGACCTTCGCGCCGTAGCAGCCCAGGTCGCCCCAGCCGATGTCATCCGCATAGAGCAGCACGATGTTGGGCCGGTCCGCGGCGGGCAGGACGGCCGCGCAGGCGAGGAGGGCGAGCAGGATGGCGGGTCTCATGGCAGGAAGGTCATTCGGCGAGCTTGGTGACACGGTGCAGCACCTCGCCGTGGTCGTCGCGGAACTCGATGTCGAGCTCGGCGCGGCCCTGCGCGCCGGAGCCGGCGCGCACATGCAGGAAACCGCCGGTCGGCTTGGGATAAAGGTAGGGCTGCCGGATTAGGCCCTCGGGATCGGTGGTGTTCCTGCCGCCGGGCTTCTCGCCACGGATGGCGTTCTCATCGTTGAGCGCGCCGACCGAGAACTCCTCGACGCCGAGCGGGTGTATGCTGTGGTACTGCCAGTGGCGATCGCCGCAGAAAGCCAGCACGTTGCGCAGCCCCTCGGCACGCAGCCAGGCGAAGAAGTCGTCGGCCTCGTGGCGGTAGCCGCGCAGGTTGGCGTGATTGTCGTTCTTGCTGTTGCGGTCCGGCCCCACCATGGGCGTCGGCGTGATGAGGATCTTCCAGGGCGCGTCGCTCGCCTTCAAGGTGCGCTGCAGCCAGTCGCGCTGCCGGACGCCCCAGAGCGTCTTGCCGGGCCCGTCGGGCTGCGCGTTGGGGGAACGGTGGTCGCGCCCCTCGAGGAACCAGAGTTGCACATGGCGATGGATGCGCAGCGTGCGGTAGCTCGGCGAGGCGAGGTCGCCCGCCGGAAGCACGGGCATCTGTTCGCGGAACAGCCCGATCCCGGTGGCGGCGTCCGGGGCGCGGCCGCCGCCGAGGTCGGCGTCATTGAAGCGGAAATCGTGGTCGTCCTTCGACCAGAAGGCCGGGGTGGTCGCGAAGAATTCGACGAGGCGCGGGAGACGGAACTGCTCGTGCCACTTGCGGCGCAGTTCCGGCAGGGTCCTGGCCGCCGACGCCGCGGGATGGTCGTAATAGACGATGTCGCCGGCCCCGATGAAGAAGTCGGGCCGCAGGGCCGCCATAGCGGCGAAGACGGGGTAGCCGAGGCGCTTGTCCTCGGCCGTCGCGGTGACCGGACCGCCTCCGTTGGCCTTGCCGCTCATGAACGAATGGTAATTCATGCAGCTGCCCATGACGAAGCGCAGCGGCGCGTCGGAACCGGCGCCAGGCAGCGTCTTGAAACGGCCGCCGCGCAGCGGCCTCGCCGACGCCTCGTCCGATCCGGCGAGCACGCGATAATGATAAGTGGTCGAGGGCCGCAGCCCGGCGACGGGAGCGCGCACGATGAAGTCGCCGCCCGCCTCCGCCACCCGCCAGGGCGTGCGGCTCGCGCCGGCGAAGGCGGGGTCGGTGCCGTATTCGAAGCAAGCCACGCCGGCCGCGCCGGGAAGGTCGCCGCCGGCGTCCAGCTCCGGACCCGGCAGCGCCGTCAGCCGCGTCTGCAGCAGCACCGAATCCGTCGTCACCTCGCCGGCGAGGACGCCCTGGGCGAGGTGGGTCCCGGCGCTCAGCCACGGGACGTGGGCGAGCAGCAGCAGGACGGCGGGGCGGGCGGACACCCCGTCTGCATAACGAGGGGGCATCCTTTGCCAAGCCATCCCCGCGGACGCTTGCCAAAGGAGCGAAAAAAGCCAATCCAACGCCATGCGCTTCGCGAAGTACCACGCCCTCGGCAACGACTACCTCGTGCTCGAGCCGAAGGACTGCCCCGCCCTCCTCCCGGCGGACGCGATCCGCAAGGTATGCCATCGTCACTACGGGCTCGGTTCCGACGGCATCTTGTACGGACCGCTCGAGCGCGCGGACGGAATCATCGGCCTGCGCATCCTCAACCCCGACGGCTCCGAAGCGGAGAAATCGGGCAACGGCATCCGCATCTTCTGCCGCCACCTGCTCGAGACCGGCCGGGTGCGCGAGGGGCAGGAGTTCCGCCTGCACACCCCCGGGGGCGTCGTCGGCTGCGCCGTTTTCGAGGGCGGCCGACGCATCCGCGTGGAGATGGGCGGCGTGTCCTTCCGCGCGCCGCAGATCCCGCACGTCGGGCCGGACCGCGAGGTCCTGGGCGAGGAGATCGCCGTCGCCGGACGCGTCTTCCGCTACTGGTCCGCGACCGTGGGCAATCCTCACTGCGTCATACCCGTCGAGGACCTGAGCGCCGACCTGGCCCGCACCTACGGACCCCTCCTGGAGGTGCACCCCAACTTCCCCAACCGCACCAACGTGCAGTTCATGAAGGTGCTGGACCGCGCCAACGTGCGCATCGAGATCTGGGAGCGCGGCGCGGGCTACACCCTCGCCTCCGGCTCATCCTCCTCCGCCTCGGCGGCCGTGGCCCGCAAGATGGGGCTGGTCGACCCCGAGGTAACGGTGCACATGCCCGGGGGGCAGATTAGTATTGGCATCGGGACCGACTACGGCATCGTGATGACCGGACCGACGACCCCGGTGGGCATCTTCGAGATGCACCCCGGAGTACCGGACCAGGACGTCGCCCTCTGAGGCGCCGCCTATCCCATAGAAAAAGTCAGCCTCACGGACCGCCCTCGCTGGGCGGGACGCCCGAACCCTCGTAGAACCATGGCGGCCAAGTCGCCGTTGCCCAACATCACAGAAGACGACCTGATCGACCTGGCCGGCGGAGCGACCGTGCTTCAGGCCAAGGCCCTCGTGCGCCAGGGCAAGGTCCGCAAGGCGGCCTGGACGGCCCCCGTCGTCGAGGCGCTCGTCGAGGACGACAAGGGCAGCCGCGAGGCGCGCTGGAACCTGCGATCGGTGACCTTCCAGCGCAACGAGTGCGGCTGCGACGTGTCGCTCGTGCAGCGCAAGCTCTGCGTCCATTCCGTGGCGGCCTACCTGGCCCTCGCCGTGAAGGAGGGACGGATAAAGGTCGAGGAGGAGAAGCCCGCCGCCCCGGCCCCGGCCCCCGGGGACAAGCAGGCGGAACGTCGGGCCGCGTCGGAGACCGGGGCGGGACCGCGCCTGAGGTCGATCAGTCTCTCTTCACGCAAGGGCACCCAGATCGAGGTCCGCTTCATCATCCCGCCGAACATCGCGACCGCCGCGCAGCGCGACGAGATCATCTGCCGGCTCGAACTGCGCGTCGAGGACGTGCAGGTCGCGCCGGAGAATCTCGACCGCGGCAAGGCCTGGAACATCGAGCCGGAGATCGTCTTCTTCCTGGCGATCATCGAGAACCTGTGCAACGGGAAGCTGCAGGGGATCCTGCCCCTGACCCGGCGCCATCTGCGCCAGCTGCTTTCCGTCGGCCGGGGGCTGGGCATCTTCCGCATGGCCAACGCGCCCGAGACGCCGCTGGCGTGGGAGGGCGAGCGCCTCGCGGGCGTGCACACGCACCTCGAGGAGCCCGACCCGACGCCCCAGCCCGCCGCGCCCGGCGAATCCGAGGAGGAGGCGGACGAGCAGGAGGTCCGGTCCGCCGACCGCGGACGCGAGGACAAGGTCTGGCTCGACGGCTCGATGAAGTGGCTCCGCGTGCGTCTCCCACAGCAGTCGTCCGGCCCCGTCGCCGAGCTGCGCGAGGTGCTGAAGCGCAGCGGCTTCACCCTCGAGACGGCCACGCGCGAATGGTATCTCGCCGGCACCATTCAAGTGCTCAACTTCATGGCCCGGCACCACCGGCTGCTGCTGGAACAGAACGAGTCCTACTTCTCGCACAACCTCAGCAATTCGATGGGCAAAGTGCAGATGGCCAAGGCGCGCTGCGACGCCGCCGAGGCGGACGACGGCTTCACCTTCGCCGTGGGCATAGACCCGGAGGGCAAGTCGCCCAAGGTCATCCAGGAGGCGCTCTCCAGCGGGCGCATGTTCTTCTACACCGACCACGGCCCGCGCCTCATCACCCCCGAGCTGCTGGAGTCAATCCGCAACGCGCAGCGGCGCATCACCGGCGACGCCAAGCGCGACATGGACCTGGACCTCGAGCTCAAGATCGGCTTCGCCGACCTCGCCAGCGCCGACGCGATCGCCGAGGAGCTGCAGGCCGCCTTCGCGCCGCCCGAGACGTGGTCCAAGCGCTCGGACGCCATCCGCAACCTTTCCAAGCTGCAGCCCGCGCCGGTGCGCGCTGAGCTCACCGCCCTGCTCCGTCTTTACCAGCAGGTCGGCGCGGCCTGGCTCTGGCACATCCACACCAGCAGCCTCGGCGGGCTCCTGGCGGACGAGATGGGACTCGGCAAGACCGTGCAAGCGCTCGCCTTCATGGAGGCCCTGCGCACCCACCGCAGGGACGACGGGCCCTGCCTCGTCGTATGCCCGGCCTCGCTGGTGGAGAACTGGCGCCGGGAGGCGAAACGCTTCACCCCCGCCCTGCGGACGCTCGCCCACCACGGGCAGGCCCGGGTCGTGTCGCAGGACTACCTCGGCAAGTTCGACCTCGTTGTCACCTCCTACGGCACCCTAGCCCGGGACATCGGCGTCTTCTCCCTGATCCCGTGGGGCTCCGTTACCTGCGACGAGGGGCAGAACATCAAGAACCCCCGGTCCCAGGCCGCCAAGGCCGTCAAGCAGCTCGTCGCCAAGGGGCGGTACATCCTCACCGGCACCCCGGTCGAGAATTCCCTCGAGGACCTGCGTTCCCTCTTCGGCTTCCTCATGCCGGGCTACCTGCCCAAGTCGCAGGAGCGGCTGGCCGCCGAGGACCGCAAATGGCACGACGACCGTCTGCTGCAGATGGCCGCCCCCTACATCCTCCGCCGCTCCAAGGCCGCGGTCGCGCCCGAGCTGCCGCCCAAGATCGAGCAGCTCATCTACTGCGACCTCGAGGACGCCCAGAAGAAGTTGTACGACGAGGTCCAGGAAACCATCAGCAAGGAGATCTTCGAGATGGAGATCGGTGGCGCCAAGGAGAAGGACGTGCGCATGCAGGCCTTCAAGCTGCTCACCCGCCTCCGCCAGACCTGCGCCGACCCGCGCATCCTGGACCCGAAGCTGGAAGAGGCCGACTCCTCCAAACTCCAGGCGCTGCTCGAGCTGCTCGAGGAGTCCCGGGACGCCGGCCACCGCCTGCTCGTCTTCTCCACCTTCGTCTCGGCGCTCCAGCTGATCCGTGAGTCGCTCGAGGAACGGGATATCCCTTACTGCTACCTCGACGGGTCGACGACCGACCGCCAGGGAGTCTGCGACAAGTTCAACGGCACGCCCTCCATCCCAGTGATGCTCATGTCGCTCAAGGCCGGCGGCACCGGGCTCAACCTCACGGGGGCCGACACGGTCGTGCACTACGACCCCTGGTGGAACCCCGCCGCCGAGGCCCAGGCCACCGACCGCGCCCACCGCATCGGCCAGACCCGCACCGTGACCAGCATCAAGCTGATCGCCGCCGGAACCATCGAGGAACGGGTCATGGACCTGCAGAAGAGCAAGTCCGAGATGTTGCGGAAACTGCTGAGCGAGTCAGATTCAGTCTCGTCCTCCCTGTCCCTTGACGACATCAAGGAGCTCCTGCGCAAGGACTGAAGACCCGATGCTCTCCACCTTCATCAGACGCAACAAGCCGAAGGCCGAGATGACGTTCCTCGAGCACCTCGACGACCTGCGCATCTCGATGCTCCGGGTGCTCGGGGTCTTCTCGGTGGGCATGGTCGCGGCCCTCATCTTCTACGAGGAGACGCCCGCCCTGCTGAACATGCCACTGGAATGGGCCAAGCACCCGGAGACCTCGCCGATCGGCTTCCTGCTGGGCCAGTCCAGCGAAGGGCTCCGCGCCATCCCCGAGCTCAAGGAGTTCACGTTCATGGGGGTCTGGAAGGTGCTCATGTACGCCGCGTTCGGCGTGGGCATCGCCCTCGCCTCGCCGGTCTTCCTCTACGAGACGGCACGTTTCGTGGGACCGGCGCTGACCGAGCGGGAGAAGCGCGTGCTGGTCCCGTTCTGCTTCGCCGCGCTGGTGCTGTTCCTGATGGGCTCGACCCTCGCGTTCTTCTGGCTCTCCCCGATGTCGGTCCAGATCTGGCACCATTTCGCGTCCGGGCTGAAGATGGACGTAATCTGGCAGGCCTCGGACTACTACGGGTTCGTCATCATGATGTGCCTGCTCACGGGCCTCACTTTCCAGTTCCCGCTCGCGCTCATCGTGGTCATGTGGCTGGAGATCGTGCGTCCGCGCACGCTGCTCCGCCACTGGCGGGGCATGCTCTTCGGCATCATGTGCCTGGTGGCGCTCATCACGCCCATCGCGGAGCCCATCTCGCTCTTCGTGATGACGGGCGTGCTGTTCGGCTTCTACCTGGTGGCGGTCGCCATCGGCACCGGCATCGTCCGGCGCAAGCGCGTCGCCCGCGGCGACAGCGCCGACCCCGAGGACGATGACCTCGACGATGACGACGGTCCCGACGATGACGACGACCCCGACGGCGACTCACCCCGAAGGCCCGCGTCCTCCGCCGCCGCGCCCGCCGCCTCACCGGCCGCCCCCGGACGCCCGAAGCAGCTGCCCCCGCCCGCCGAGGGCGACCTGAGCTCTCTCGACTGACCCGCATGCGCACACTCCTCCTCATCCTGCTCGCCGCGACATCGCTCCCAGCCGAGGAGTCGCTTTTCGGCAAGAAGGCTAACGCGGCCGCCGTCACGCCCGAACCGCCCCCCGCGCCGTCGGCGCCGGCGGCGAACGCCGGCGTCCCCTCCCCCGGCGCGACGCCGTCGGAGGAGACGGTCGACACATCGGTCACCATCACGCCCTTCCGCCCGTTCCAGACCGCCGAGGCCAAGGAAGTGCGGCCTTTCAGCATGGCGAGGCTCAACCGTCCGCTGGCCTTCGAGTCGACACGCGAGCTGCTCCGCCTGCACGCCGCCTTCGTCCAGCAGCATGTCGCCGACGCGTCCCCGGAAGGCTTCGCCCGCGCGCCGGGCCCGATCACCTCGATGGAATACGTCGTCCAGCAGGATCTCGGCGAGGGGCGTCTACTCGTGAAAGCGAACTGGAGCGCCTCAGCGGACGGGCTGCTCGGGGCCGGCGAGGACGCCTACGCGGTCCTCATACCCGAGAAGGCCCCGGCCGTCGGCGAGAAGGGCCGCGCCGTCGTCGCCAACGTCGGCCTGGTGGCGGTCAAGTTCACGCCCGCCTTCGCGCCGCTGTCCGGCAGACGCATGACGATGCGACGCGAAGCCTTCATCGAATGCGCCCCCCTGCCCGACGGCCCGGCGGCGCTCCAGAAGTTCGTGGATAACGTGAAGGCTGGCGCCAGAATCTCCGTGTTCACGGCGGAGAAGTTCCCCTGCAAGACCTGCGGCGGCCTGGGCTTCACGCGCGAGGCGCAGAAGGGGAAGCTCGAGGACAAGCGCATCCCCTGCGCCTCCTGCGAATCGGGCAAGGTGACGGTGCGCATCGAGACGCAGTTCGCGCCCTGAGCACGGGCCAACCTGCGCTTGCGCCGGAGGAGGAGCGGTCACAAGTTGTGACGGTGTCCACGCCCCTCCATGCCGGCCTCGAGGCGCACTTCTCCGCGCTCGAGGCGTTCCTGAAGGAGCAGGAGTCGGCCTTCGAGCCCGAGGTGCGTCCGATGGTCCGCGAGGCGCTGGCCCATCCCGGAAAACGTCTCCGTCCGCTGCTCGCCTTCGGGGCGGGCGCGGGAGGGCCGCCCACCATGGCCCTGGTGCGGGGCGCCGCCATCGTGGAGCTCGTGCATCTCGCGACGCTGGTCCATGACGACGTCCTCGACGGGGCCGACCGTCGCCATGGAGCCGACACGCCCAACCGCACGCACGGCGCACACGCCGCGGTCCTGTTCGGGGACGCGCTCTTCGCCCACGCGCTCGTGCTCGCGGCCGAGCACACGACCCCGGAGCTCTGCCGCATCGTGGCGCGCGCCTCCCGCGAGGTCTGCTCCGGCGAGGTCTGCCAGACCTTCTCGCGCGGCGACGACGCCCTGTCCGCCGAGGCCTACCGCCGGCAGATCCAGCTCAAGACGGCCGAGCTCTTCGAGGCCGCCTGCCGGCTCGGCTCGCTGCTCGCCGGACGTCCCTCGGAGCATGTCGAATCCTGCGCCCGCTTCGGACGCCACCTCGGGATCGCCTACCAGATCTACGACGACCTGGCCGACCTGATCCAAGAGGAGTCCAAGGCGGGGAAGACGCTCGGGACGGATGTCGCGAGCGGCAAACTCACGCTCCCTATGATACTCGAACGCGACCTGCAGGGGCCCGAAGGGGTGCGCCGTCTGCGGGCGGGGGAAGACCCCCGCCGGGCAATCTCGTCCGCCGCCTGGAGGGAATCCTTCCGTCAGTTGGACGCGGAGATCGCCGCCGCCGAGGCCGCGTTGGCCCCGGCCGAGGGCTCGCCCTCCCCCTTCTTCCTCCTACGCCTGACGGGGTTCCTGCGCGAGGCCGCCGCCAGACTGGCCCCGCTTTGATGCGCCTCTTCCGCACCACGGACTCGGAACGCGCGGCCGCCGCGCTGGTGCTTTCTCTGCTCGCGATAGCGGCCGCCCTGCTGCTGGCCTGGCGCTCGCTCTGAAGGTCAGGGCAGGTAACGGGACGAGTCGAAGCCCCGGGCCGTGAGCCCACGACGCAGGGCCTCGACGTCGAGCTTGTCGCCGACGCCGACGCCGGAGCGGGCGAACCATCCGGCGCGCATCTCGACCGCAAGCCGCAGGGACTCACCGCGCGACTCGACGGTGGTCTGGTCGAAGGCCTTCATGGTGCGTATCTCACGGACCACGCCGGCGCCGTCGACGAAGCCGATGTCGAGATCCTGCGGCGTGTCCTTCATCCAGAAGGCGAGCCGCTGGTCCTGCTGGTAGAGGAACGCCATGCCCTCGTCCTCGGCCAGAAGCTCAGCCCCCATGAGCCCCCGGGCCTTCTCAAGGTCGGTCACGGCCAGCCGCAGACGGACGACGGACCGGCCCACGGCGACGGGAAAACGGACCTCGAGGCCAGCCTCGAGGCCGCCCGACGCAGGCGAGGAGGGACGGCCGGAATCGCAGGCCGTCACGAAGGCGGCGAGGACGAGCAGGACCGCGGAGCGCATGGGGCAGGATTCCCGGCGGTTGCCATGGACGCAAGAGCGGGTTGGCTGGAGCGATGGAACGCGACCGGAGGGCGCACTGGCTGGAGACGGGCACGGCCCTGCATTACGCGCGGGCCGCGGCGAGGGTCGGACTCTGGGCCTCGGAGCGGGTGATGATCGAAAGGCATTTCCGCAGGGAGCACCGCCTGCTCGAGGTCGGCGCCGGCGCCGGCCGCGCAGGACTCGGCCTGCTGCGTCTCGGCTTCACGGACCTCGTCATCACGGATTTCTCCCCGGCGATGGTGGAGATGGCCCGGGGGGTGCTCGCCGAGGCCGGCCCGGGATGGGAGGACAAGGTGCGGCCGGCCGACATGACCGGACTGCCCTTCCCCGACGGCGCCTTCGACGGCGTGCTCGCGGCCTTCAACGCCCTGATGTGCCTGCGGGGACGCGCCGACCGGGAGAAGGCGTTGGCGGAGATCCGTCGCGTGCTGCGCCCGGGCGGTCGGCTGGTCTTCTCCGCCAACGACCGGGAGCGCGGCGACAATCGCGAGGCCTGGGCGCGGCACGCGCCGGAGGACGGGCTCGAGCCCGGGGAACGCTGGCACGACTCCCCGACCTCGCCGGTGTTCATGCGCAGCTGCACCGAGGAGGAGATGCGGGAGGAGTTGGAGGCCGCCGGGCTCAGGGCGGTCGGATCGGCGCTCAGCAGCGAGCTGGCCGAGGACGGGCCGGCCGTGCGCGCGTTCGCCGGCGTCACGAGGCTCTACGCGGCCGAGCGGCCCTGATCAACGCACCCCGGCCGCCCGCTCCTTGAAGAAACGGATAATCAGCTCCGACGAACCCTTCGCATACTCATGGCCGCCCGAATGGACGGCGGTGACGAGCGGAGCGCCCTTGGATGATGCGTAAAGGGTGGCCTCGAGCACACCCTCCTTGGCCCAAGGGGTCCCTTCCTCCCCGCAGCCGTTGAAACGTCGGACGGCCGCGAAGGTCATCTGCTGCCAGGCGTACTTGACGATCGGATCCTTCTCGCCGGCGACATGGATGACCGGCATCGGGTCCATGTCCCTCGCCTTGACCGTCAGCGTGCCCGCCACGGACCCGACGGCGGCCAGAGCCCGCGGCCTGGCCTGCCAGAGCACGTAGCTGAAGGCCGCGCCGTTCGAATGCCCCATCGAGTAGACCTTCCGTTCGTCCACGCGGCGCTGCTTCTTCAGGTCGGCCAGCATGGCGTCGAAGAACTTGATGTCTCGGTCGCCCTCCGCGCCGACCGAGCTCTGCCAGCCGCTGCCGAGTCCGCCCTTGTCGACCAGAGGCGTGGCGGTGCGCAGCCCCTGGGGGAAGACGAACGTGGCCTCGGGCCACAGGCGGGCGATGTCCCAGGACTTCGCCGAGTGGGCGGAGTTGCCGAAATGCCCATGCCAGCCGAACACGACGGGGCCGGGCGTGGCGGCCGAGCCTGCCGGACTGGCGACCAGGGCGGTGCGGCGCACGCCGTCGACCGTCCAGGAAAGCTCGGTCATGCCCTCGGGGGCGCGGGCCCCGAACAGGGCCTTGATTCTCTCCTGCCCTCTCAGCGGCAGGAAAGCCAAGAGGCAGACGAACAGGACAAGTCGCTTCATCATGACTATACTACCCCGACCGCGTCGCAAAGTCTCGGATCAGCGCCCAGCCGCCGCCTGCATCGCCTGCTTGACCGACTTCACGCCGGTGGGGGCATAGGCGGTGAACGGTCCGTCCGCCGAACCCTTGGGCCAGGTGGCCGGGTCGGCGTAAAGGCCGTCGTCCTTGTAGTGACGGGCGAGCCGTTCGAGCTCGGCCTTGAGCTCGCCGAACAGACGGCGCACTTCGGGGGCGTCCGGCGAGACTGACAGCAGGTTGCGCTGCTCGGACGGGTCCTTGGTGAGGTCGAACAGCTCCCAAGCGTCCTTCTGCCAGTAGTGGATGAGCTTGTGGGTCTCGGTGCGGACGCCGCGGTGCGCGGCGGTATTGTGGTGGCCCGGGCTGTGGTAGTAGCGGTAGTACATGGACCTCGGCCAGTCGGCGGGCGTCTCCCCGCGGAGAATCGGGGCGAAGCTGCGCCCCTGCATGCTGTCGGGCACGGACAGTCCGGCCAGATCCAGGAAGGTCGGGGCGAGGTCGACGTTGGTCACGAAGGAGCCGGGGGTCAGACCCGCCTTGACCCCGGGGCCGCGCACGATGAGCGGGGTGCGCAGGCCGGGCTCGTACATGAAACGTTTGTCGTAGAGCCCGAGGTCGCCGAGGTACCAGCCGTTGTCGGCCGAGTACATGACGTAGGTGTTCTTGGCCAGCCCGGCCCGGTCGAGGTAGTCCAGCACCTTACCGACATTGTCGTCCACGCCCTGCACGCAGGCGAGGTAGTCGCGCATGTACTTCTGGTACTTGTAGCGGACGAGGTCACGCCCGGTCAGCACGCGCCCGTCGACGACGAGCTCCATCGGCTTCTCGTTGAGCCACTTGTTGCGGTCGGGGCCCTTCAGGTCGTCCGGAGGGACCAACTTGAGGTCGCGGCGGGTGAGGTCCTTGGCGACCGTCTGCTCGTTCTCGGGGAGGGCGGCCGGACGGGTGGCGTAGTCATCCCAGAGCGTGTCGGGCTCGGGGATGAGCTTGTCCTTGAACATCTCGGCGTGGCGTTCGGCGGGCGTCCATTCGCGATGGGGCGCCTTCTGGTGCAGCATGAGGAAGAAGGGCTTGTCCTTGGGGCGCGTCTCGAGGAACTCGACGCCGAGGTCGCCGGTGACGTCGGTGCAATGCCCCTCGATGGTCAGCTTCTTGGTGCCGGGCACGAGGAACATCGGGTTCACGTAGACCCCCTGCCCGGGCAGCACGATCCAGCGGTCGAAGCCCGTAGGGTCGCTTCCCAAGTGCCACTTGCCGATCATCCCGGTGTGGTAGCCCGCGCCGCGGAGGCGCTTGGCGACGTTGTCCCGTTCGCCGTCGAAACGGTTGAAGACCGGGACGCCGTTGAGGTGCGAATACTGGCCCGTGATCAGGGTCGCCCGGCTGGGCGTACAGATCGAGTTCGTGACGAACGAATTGAGGAAACGCGCCCCGCCCGCGGCCAACCGATCGAGGTGCGGCGTCTGGTTCACCTTCGAGCCGTAGGCCGAGATGGCGTGCTGGGCATGGTCATCCGAGAAGATGAACAAGATGTTGGGCCTATCGGCAGCGCTCAGGGCGGCGCAGACGAACGACGTGAGGGCGCAAAGCAGGCGGGGCATGCCGTGAGATTGGCACGCCCCGCCCGGTTGACCAGCGCTTTCTCTATCCTCAGTCGTCGCGCCGCCCGAGGAACAGCCTAATGACGTAGAAGAGCAGCGTGACGAAGGATGAGAAGAGCACGAAGGCCGCGGCCACGTGCTGGTCGGTCTCCAGGGTGTTCTTGATCTCGTGGGTCTGGTAGAGGATGACCGAGGCCATCAGGACGATCATCGCGATCGAGAACCAGGAGCCGAGGGTCCAGCCGGCGATCATCGAGACCACGATGGCGCCGAGGGCGCAGAAGCTCGCGATGACGATGGCGGTGCGCAGGAAGGAGAAGTCCGTCGAGGACATGAACACTGCGGCGGTGAGGCCGGCGGCGAGCACGCCCGTGATCAGGCAGGCCGGCACAAGGATCTCCCCGGCGTTGCCCTTGGTGACGGCAGCGGTGTAGGCGATGATCGGGATGAAGATGAGGGCCTCGAGCAGGACGTAGAGGCCGAGACCGAGATACTGGGAGCCGCGAGAGGCGCGGTTGAAGGCCAGCGACTGGGCGACCGTCGAAGCGCCCCAGAAGGCCAGCATGATGAGCAGCATGCTCCAGCCCCCGAGCGAGCCGAGCATCGAGCCCAGCCCGTTCATGACCGACTGGGCGACGCCGGTGGCGAACATCGCGAAAAGCGTGAGGGCGAAGGCGACCAACGAGGCGGCCACCAGGCCGTAGGTGCGGCGGTAGAAGGCCGCGCGGGCGGCGACGGGGGCGTCGGCGACGATGAACGGATTGGATTCGTACATGGGTGTCCCTCCAGTTTACCCGCCTTGCCCGGCAGTCAAGCCGGAGGGAGGCGGCCTGAATTATGATGTCGGACGGAAATTATCTTCAGCCGCCTGCCCAGGTGGGACGGCAGCCCCTCCGAATTAGGCACCCGTTGAATGATTAACCGACATTCGACGGACGACCCGCCAAGGGTGACAATCGCCTCGAAGGTGTCGGCCCGGGAGGCAAGTCGCGGCGCAAGCAGCTCCAGCAAATGTTCCGCATCAAGCCTCAAGGGAAGGTCGACCTGCTCCGGCGGAATGCACGTGTTCAGGCCTGCGCTGTCGATGGCCGCCGAAAGACACCCGCTGCCGACAAATTCCGACAGGCTGGAGAACGGGCCTCGCGCACGGACTTCTCGCACGATGCATTCGGCCAGTTGATCCACCTGGGAGCGCGTGAGCATCCGCCGGCACTGGTTCAGCTGAGCGTCCTTCAGGACCGCGGAGGGCGCCGCCCGCAACTCGTGTTCTCCTAGCCAACGTCGATCGCGGCTTCCCTCCGCAGGGATGGCCACGGCGGAAGGCCGTGTCGGAATAATGGCCTCGGCTTCGGTCGAAGGCTCGGCAGCCGAGGTCCACAGAAGTCCGGACCACCCGTCCGGCCTGGTGGAATTGACGTTGAAGGCCCCATCGATGTACCAGTCCGCCACGCCTGCCACGCCCTTCGGCCAAGGACGCAGATGGGGATGGGACGGGCGACCCTCGCGCGGAAGGAACACGCAGGAGTCCATGGCCCGGCCCCAGGTCCGATCTCCAAGATGCCTGAGACTGGGAACGGCCAGCAACGGCGGCCAAGGACGTTCGAACGAAATCGCCCGACCAAACGACAGGGGCGACCCGTGGGCATCTGGCTCATGATCCCAGAGCAGGCCTTGGACGACATCAGTCCGCTCGTCCTCCGGCCTTCCGAAATCGAGAGGGTGCCTGACCAGCCAGTCCGCGGCTCCGGACTTGCCGGCCCTCCGGCCTTGGACCCAACTCATCACCCCCTCCGGACTGTCGCACCTCAGCTGTGCGCCGAGACAGAACCGGCGTTCGGCAATCTCATATCCGGCGCTGTCGGGCCGCGAATATTCCTCGGCCGTAGTTTCGATCTCCAACGTGGGAAAGCGGAGGCCGTCGAAGACCTGCACGACCTCCCCCGCATATTCATCCAGGGCGAGCGACTTCGGCGGTTCGCCGACATATTTCCTGACCACGAAGGAAACAGGCCCGTCAAAACGAAGGGTGATGAGGATGCGGTCGGCGGGAGCCATGTCCTCGGGAGACGGACGAACCCAACCGGCACCGTGCGGCCTTCGGTCCATGCGCCAGGTGACCGGGGACAGAATCCTGGCCAGCCCCTGGGGTTGGCCGACGGGGTGCGGGGCCGTGAAAGCGTAGGTCTCGCCCGCCAGCAATCCAGGCGAGGTCATGGGCGGGATCGCGCCATCGTGCACTCCGGTGACGAACCAGAGGCGGCGCTCCCTCCTGCCCTGCTCCAGGAAACCAAGGTCCAGCTCGGGGAGTTCCTCCAGATCCGCCTCGATGGTCGCGCCACTATCGAGATTCCTGATCGTCAAGACGGGCGCGCCTCTCAGTTCAATCACCAGCATCCTGCCGCGCGGGGCGGAGTAGACGGGCAGAGGACAGTCGTTCCACATCCTGCCCGTGGCATGAAATCTTATGCGATGACGTCCGTCGGCCCGGGAATTGAAGACGCCTACGCTCCAGTTCAGGCCCACCAGCAAGGGCGCCGGCCCGCCTGGCCGGCGAATGTCGAGACCGGCCAGAGGATCGCCATCGCGCACCAAGTTCCGCCAACGGGCGTGGATCTCGGGCGTGATTCGCTCGGACAGGGCAATGTCATCCGACAAATCCCTCCTGAATCCCCCGGAAACTGGATCCGTCATCAGCCCTCTGGAGACGCGGAACCCGCCCCCCTTCATCAACTCGGTCCAGCCGAGTTCCGCCGCCCGTCGGACTTCATCCGTCATCTCCGCCGGGCCCCGACGGAGGGGCGTTTTTCCCCGCCCCCATGGCCCGAGACACCAGGCGTCCGCCGACAGGCTCGCACGAAGCGCAGCGTCCCCGTCGTGGCGGACGGAACAGTCCTCAATCCTCCATCGCCAGCCCACCTCCGGCGCGAGCCCGGAGAGCGGTGCACGTACGCCATCTCCGCTCAACGACCACGCCCCGTCATCCATCTCATACGTGGCCAGCCTGTCCCGACCGACTTGCTGTTGGAGACTCGCCAGAGCCAGCCGAGCCGCCTGCTCCGTCTCCAACCGAAGACGCTGGCTCACCGCATGCACGGCCGAAGCCCTCGTCTCCACCTTGAGTAGCGCATGAAAGACGAGGGTCGATGAAAGCAGGATGGCGACGCAGCCGAGCGAGATCGAAAGAGCAAATCCGTGCCTGCTGTTCATGAGTGATGACCCCTACCATCTTTGGATTGGATACGTCTTCAAAACAGGAGATACCCCACGCATGAGTCCTTCCACCAAGCGCCTCCGCATAACCCGGCCCTCCTCCCTTCCGAAAGCAGCCCGTCCCGCCCCCACCAAACCCGAAAGCCGCCGCCGCTTCGTGGTCATCGAGGACCAGACGGCGATCCGTGAGCTGATGTGTGAGACGATCGCGGCGAGTGAACGCTGCGAGGTGGTGGGCTCGAGCTCCGACGGACAGGAAGGCCTGGCGTTGGCGCTCACGCTCCGGCCCGACGTGCTGGTGGTCGACATCCTGATGCCAGGACTGAGCGGCATCGACGTGCTCCGGCGGCTCTCCGGCGGGCGGGACGGGATGCGCATCCTGGTCTTCTCCGCCCGGCAGGACCCGCACATCGTCCGGTCGCTGGTCCAGATAGGCATCCACGGTTTCGTCAACAAGGCCGCCACGCTGTCGGAATTCAGGCAGGCGGTGGACGCGCTCGCCAAGGGCGGGACCTGGTTCACCGAGGACTTTGACCGCACGGTCCGCGAGGCGCTCGCAAGCCCTTCGCACTCGCCAGACGGGCTGCTCGACCTGCTCACGCCCCGCGAACGCGAGATCGCGGTGCTCATCACGCGCAGCCACTCGAGCAAGGAGGTGGCCTCACGGCTCAACATCAGCATCAAGACGGCCGAGAACCACCGCGCCAACCTGATGCGCAAGCTCGGGGTCCGCGACGTGGCCGGTCTGGTCCGCTACATCATCCGGCAGGGGCTGGTCGACCCGAGCGCGGGCTGAGGTTTTTGGTGGAAAGGGGCCGGGGAATGGACTTCATTCATCCCCATGGGTACCCCCGACGCCCCGCAGAAGACCGTCGTCATCATCGAGGACCAGACGGCCGTGCGCGAACTGGTGACGGAGATGCTCGAATCACGCGGCCGATACAAGGTGGTCGGGTCCACCGCGGCGGGACAGGAGGGCGTCGACCTCGTCATCCGCGTCAAACCCGACCTCCTCATCCTCGACATCCTGCTGCCTGACATCAGCGGCATCGAGGTGCTGCGACGGCTGCACGACGCGGCGCCGAAGATGTCCGTGCTGGTCTTCTCCAGCAAATCGGAGAAGCAGCTCGCCCACGGGCTGCTCGACCAGGGCGTCCGCGGCTACATCAGCAAGGCCGCCCCCCTCTCCGAGCTCCGTCAGGCGCTCGACGCCCTCGCCTCGGGCGGGACCTGGTTCAGCGAGGCCTTCAACGCCGCCCTAGACCGCGCCCGCAAGGGTCCGGAACGCTCCACGGACGAGAAGGGCGTGCTGCTCACGGACCGTGAACGCGAGGTGGCGGTGCTGCTCGCCCGGAGCCACTCGAGCAAGGAGGTCGCCGCCCGGCTCAGCATCAGCGCCAAGACCGTCGAGAACCACCGCACCAACCTCATGCGCAAGCTGGGCGTGCACGACGTCGCCGGCGTCATCCGGTTCGTGATCCGACAGGGGCTCTTCGACCCGAACGAGGACCGATGAGGACGGCGGTCCTCGCGCTTGTCGCGGCCTCGCTGCAGGCCGCCGACCCCGCCTCCCCTCCCGCCTACGCGACGCGCGACCTCCGCGGCTGGACCCTACACGTGCGCAAGGAGCTGACGACGCCCGACCAGGCCGAAGTCACCGAGCGCGCCGTGCGGCTCGTCGGCGAGCAGCTCGACGCGGTGCTCCGCGTGATCCCCGCCCCTGCCCTCGCCGAGCTTCGCCGCATCCCGCTCTACTTCTCCCCGCCCTATGCGGGCGTGCCCCGACGTGCGGAGTACCATCCCGGCAGGGGCTGGCTCGCGGCCAACGGACGAGACCCCGCCATGGTCAAGGCCGTCGAGTTCACCAATCTCGAGATCCTCGACAAGGAGGTCAGGCGGATGCCCCTGCTGACCTTGCACGAGCTGGCCCATGGCTATCACGACCGGACCCTCGGCTTCGAGCATCCTGGGGTGCTCGAGGCCTTCCGCGAAGCGGAAAAGGCCGGCACCTACGCCTCGGTCGCAAGACGCGACTGGCAGGGCAAGGAGACGAAGGGCGTGCGGGCCTACGCCCTCACCAACCACCGTGAGTATTTCGCCGAGACGACGGAGGCCTTCTTCGGCAAGAACGACTTCTTCCCGTTCGACCGCAAGGAGCTCGAATCGGCCGACCCGGGCGCGGCCGCGATGCTGCGCAAGGTCTGGGGCGCGCGTTGATCAGGCCCCGGCACGGCGGAAACGAAGCCCGAGGGCCATGCCTCCGACGACGCAGTAGGTAGGTCCGAGAATCCAGCCGGCCACGGGCACGATGGTCAGCGCCGTACCCAAGGCCCCGAAGGCGAAGGAGGTGCCGAAGCGTCGCAGGGCCAGGGCGAAGGTCTCGGTCACAGGGCCGCCGCGGCGCTCCACGTGAGGATCAAGGTAGCCAGCCGTCAGAAGCACGCACTGGAGAGGGAAGACGACCACCACGGAAAGCACGGGACCGGCCAGGGGAATCAACGAGAGCAGCAACCCCAGCACGAGCAGAGCCAAGGAAACCGCCGCCGAGGCGAGCCCCAAGCCGATCGCACGCACGAGGCTGGCGAGCCAGGGCGGGCTGACGACGACGGACACCCCTTCGAGCTCGGCCTCGGCGGCCTCCCCGAGGAGCCCGAGGAACGGCGCGTAGCAGGCGGCGACGAGGAGACGCGACGACAGCGTCCCGACGAGGGCGCCGAGCATCAGCAGCAGCACGAAGACGAACCGCCCCGCCCACACGGACAGGGCTGAAGGCGACGAGAAAAGGAACGCGACGACGGAATCGGACAGGGATCCGGCGGCCCACCAGACCGCGGCGCTGAGGGCGGCGACGGACAACGCGCACAGGAGGACAGGAGCGAGCAGGTATTTCCAGCAGCCGCGATCCCAGATGACGCGGTGGGCGTCACGGAAGACGGACCAGACGCCGACGGCCTCCGCGGAAGGGCCGCTCATGGCTCAGAGGCGCACGCGCAGCCGCGGCGAGACAGGGACGCCCGGATCCTTCGCGCGCCCGGGCCCGTCGTCCGCCCCGCCGAGCGCACGCTCGAACTCCTCGGGCATCGGAGCCGCGGCCGAGAATTGGATGCGCCTCCCGGCCCAGTCGAAGGACAGCTCGGTGGTCGCGGCATGCAGGAAGAGCCGCCGGAAGCCCCGCGCCGCCCCCATGGCCTTGTTGAACTCGAAATCGCCGTACGTGCGGTCGCCGAGGATCGGGTGGCCGTGCATGGAGGTCTGCACGCGGAGCTGATGCGTGCGCCCCGTGCGCGGCTCCAGGCGCACCAGCGAGATCGGCAGGCCGCGCCCAGCCGAACGTTCCCAGTGGTAGACGGTCACGGCGGGCGCGCCCGGGCCGGGACCCGCCGAGGACCGCACACCACCGCCGGGGCCACGGGACTTCACGAGCTGGTCCTGCCAAGTGCCGTGGGGCTGGCGCAGGCCGCGGCCGCGCACGAGGGCGTAGTAACGCTTCGCGACCAACGAACGGGCGAAGAGGCGTCGCACTTCGGCGGCGAGGGCCGCGTCCAGCGCGAGCAGGAGGACGCCGCTGGTCGGTGAATCGAGACGGTTGAGGAGGTACACGCGACGCACACCGCCCTGCCCGTCACGCACGTGGAAGGCCTCCTCCTCGAAGGAGTAGTTGCCCGGAATGAGCACATTGTCGCGGGCGCCCGCCTCCTCGGGGTTGGGATGCGCGAGCAGCCCGTGGGGCTTCTCGACGGCGACCAGACCGCAAGGATGCTCGGCGACGATCTTCACGCCATCCGCGAACGGGATCCAGTCGGCGGAGGACATCAGCGGTAGTGGAAGGAGATCGTGACCACATCCTCCTCGCCGTAGAGGGCGACCATGTCGGCCCGCCAGGCATCGAACGGCGCGGGCGCCATCACGGCGTCCTTGCACGCGAGGGCCATCATGCGGGGGACTTCGCTGCGCAGGACCTGCGCGCCGTGCACGGTGCCGTCGCGGCGCAGCACGAAACGCACGACGCAGGAGCCCGTGGACACGGCCTCGAATCGCGAACGTCCGATGATGTCCCACCAGCTCGACTGGATGGCCTCGAGCATGCGCTGCACGTAGTCGCCGTACTGGCTGAAACGGGCGTCGACGGCCACGAGCCCGGCCCGGCTAACGCCGACGTTGTTGCGCAGGAGAAGTCCGGCGGTGCCGGAAGGCACCATGGCCCGCGGACGCTCCGGATTGACGGGCTTGGGCACCTCGGCCGCTGGCCCGGGCGCGGGAGCGGGCCGGGCCTGGGGCACCCGCCCCCCTGCGCCGACAGGCCCGGGAAGGGTGCCGGGCGCCATGCCAAGGGCCACCGCGGAGGAGCCAGCCCGGGCCTCCGCCGGAACGGCGGAAGACTCCTGGATGCGCCGCGGGACGCCCTGACTGACACGCATCTCCTGCGAGGTGCCCTCGGTGCGAGGCAGCGCGGACTGGGTCGGGCTCTTCTCAGGGACGGGCTGCGCCGCGGTCTGGTTACGCGCGGCGACGAACGGAGCCTTCTCCGGCACGGCCCGGTTGGCCGCGGAGGGGGCCTCGATGAAACGGGGCCGCATGTGCTCGGGCAGCCGGGCCGGTGCGATTTCAGCCGGCGCGACGACGATCTCGGTCGGACGCGGGGCGCGCGCGGGGCGTGGGATTTCCGGCGTGAAGTCGGCGGGCAGCAGGAGAAAGAGCAGCACGTGCGCCGCGACGGAGACCGTCGCCGCGAGGGCGACGGAGGCCGGATCGTATGAGGCAGGCTCCTGCACGCGGTCCAATGTGACCTTACGCAACCCCGACTTCAAGCGTCGCCGCCGTTCACCTGGCGGCCGAACGCCCTGAAAGCGCGCGAAAGGCCCGGGCGCAGTCCTCCCGGGAGCCGAACACCACGGCGCAACGGAAGGCGTGCTCGCCCGCGGGGATCGGCCGTTCGGAGCGGCGACGCACGACGACGTTCCACTTGGCGACCTCCTCGCGCCCGAAGAAGAAACTGCCGTAGCCCTCCTTGCTGCGCGCGTCCGGGGCGGGGCCGGAGAGCAGCAGCACGCCCATCGCCAGACGACCGTCCGACGTGGACAAGGCCACGGGCTCGGGCAGCTCGCCCCGCGTCCCCGGCGGGCGCGGGACGAGCGCGCCCCGGGATGCGTCGAAGGAAAGCGCCAGGGAGAAGCGCGACGGCATGTAGCCGGTGAGGACCTCGAACTGCAGGTAGCGGTGCTCGTGGTCCGCGGGCACGGTGAAGGCCACGGCATAGTCGAGGGCGTTCTCCACGCCGTCACAGCCGAACTTGACGCTCTTGCGCAGGACGTGCCCGGAGACGACCTCGCGGTTGAACGCAGGCCGACCATGGGAACTTCCGCCCGGAGGCAGCCAGAAGGCCATGCGCGTGCGGGTCGAGAGCACGCCTTCCTTCACCTGTACGCCCTCGAGCACGCTACTGGACCGGGGGCCAAGCGCATCGGCGAGGGATCCGGCCTCGGTGGGGTTGTAGGTCTCGACGAAGAACTGCCCTTCGAAATCGGCGTTGAGGGCGGACTGGAGCTGGCGCCCGTGATCGTGCGTGTCGATGAACTCCTCGCCGCCCCAGCGCAGGGAGTCGATCGCCCCGGCCGTGCGCGTGGTCGTGCGCAGGACGGTCGGTCGACCGAGCACCGTCGCGCGCAGCTCTGCGTCGCCCGAAGGGGCGGCCGCGCAAAGCAGTCCGGGCAGCAGGAGCAGGGCCGTCCTCATGCGCGCAGTCCGTCGAGCACCCCGAGCGCGCGCAATCTCGCGACCACGAACTCGACCGGCAGGCCCATGATGGTGGAGACGGGCTCCTGATGGGCCTCGATGATGATCTCCCTGCCCTCCTGGATGCCATAGGCGCCGGCCTTGTCCAGGGTGTCCACGAGGGCCTGGTAGCGCGCGATGTCCGCGTCGGTGAGCGGCTTGAACCGCACCCACGCCGTCACGTCGTGCGCCTCGTCGATGCCGAGCGCCGGGCAGAGCATGCAGACACCGGTGTGCACGACGTGCTCGCGCCCGGAGAGCGCGCGCAGCATCGCGGCGGACTCCGCCAGGTCGGCCGGCTTGTTGAGCGCGCGGTCGCCGAGCGCCACGGTGGTGTCGGCCCCGAGCACGAGGGCGTCGGGATGGAGCGCCGAGACCGCCGCCGCCTTGATCCGGGCGTTGTGCAGGACCATCGCCGCGGGGTCGGTGGAGGGATCCTCGTGCTCGGTCACGGCGGCGACGGCGACGGTGTGGCGCAGGCCGGCGGCGGACAGGAGCTGCGTCCGGCGAGGGGAAGCCGAGGCGAGGATGAACGGGGGCGGATTAGGCACGGACGCAATGAACCCGGTAGAGGGCCGGAAGACAACCGCAACACCCACGCACTTTCCCGGTTTTACTTGGCAGCCGCGCCACCCTAAGGTGCGGCCGCTTCCCGATGCGGCACACCCTGATAATGCTCGCCCTGCTCACCGCCGGCGTCCGGCTCTCCGCCGACGACAGCGCGAGACGCTACCTCGGCAAGCCGGACGCCTGGTTCGCGACCCCGGAGGCCAGGAAAGTCGCGGATATCATCCTGAGCTACCAGACCGACGCCGGCGGCTGGCCCAAGAACACCGACACCATCAGCAAGGCCTACGACGGCGACCGCGCCAATCTCGTCCCGACCTTCGACAACAAGGCCACGGTCGACGAACTGCGCTTCATGGCGCGCATGTTCGGCGCGACCCAGGACCAGACGTACCGTAAGTCGTTCGACCGCGGCCTGACCTACGTGCTCTCCGCCCAGTACCCGAACGGCGGCTGGCCCCAGTTCTACCCCTTGCGCAAAGGCTACTACAGCCGCATCACCTTCAACGACGGCTCCATGGCGCGGGTGCTCCAGCTTGTCCGGGAGGTCGGCGCCGAGCCGGCCTACGCGTTCGTGGAGAGCCGGACCCGCGAGGCCTGCCGGAAGGCGTTCGAGCGCGGCGTCGCCTGCATCTTGAAATGCCAGATCGTCGTCGAGGGCAGACCGACCGTATGGTGCGCACAGCACGACGAGACGACCTTCGCCCCGGCCAAGGCGCGCACCTACGAGCTGCCCTCCTTCAGCGGCAGCGAGTCGGTCGGGGTCGTGAGACTGCTCATGAGCATCGAACGCCCCTCCCCCGAGGTCCGCGCCTCCATCGAGGGCGCGGTCGCCTGGCTCGAGGCCCATCGGATCAGAGGTCAGAAGCTCGAGCCCACGCGATCCCTGCTCGGGGTCAAGGACCTGGTGATGACGCCCGACCCGTCCGCCCCGGACCTGTGGGCGCGGTTCTACGATCTGAAGTCCGGCCGGCCGTTCGTCTGCGACCGTGACGGAGTCCCCAAGGCGTCGCTTGCCGAGATCGGGCACGAACGTCGGAATGGCTACAGTTGGTTCGGGGAGTACGCACGAGATCTGCTGGCCAAGGACTACCCGGCATGGAAGAAACGGACGGGGCCATGACCCGGAACAATCCCTAGGGGGTTGCGGTCTGGTCTGTAACCCTTCAAAAATAGGAGCCGATGCCCCTGCGCCCCCTCATGACGCTAGCCCTGCTGGCCTCCCAGCCGCTCGCGGCCGGGGAGGAGACGGCCGAGAAGGCGCTGGGCATCCTCGACCGGCGCTGCTTCGAGTGCCACAGCCATTCGGCCGGCAAGAACAAGGGCGGATTGGTCATGGATGCCCCGCAGGGCCTCTCGGTCGGCGGAGAATCCGGAGCCGCCTTGGTAGCGGGCAAGCCGGAGGACAGTCTGTTCATCGAGCGGATACTCTCCACCGACAAGGACGAGATGATGCCGCCGAAGGGCGAAAGGCTCACCGAGGAAGAAGTGTCGACGGTCAAAGCCTGGGTCGCCGCGGGCGCCAAGTGGCCCGCCAGCCGTGCCACAAGGGCGACCAGCGCCAAGTACCTTCCCGGACGGATCAACGACGAGGACCGCGCCTGGTGGGCCTACCGTCCGGTCGTCCGGGCCGAGATCCCCGCCCCCGCCCTGCCCTCCACCGGCCCCAACCCCGTCGACCGGTTCATCGACCGACGACTCGCCAAGGAGGGCCTGACTCCGGCGCCCGAGGCCGCGCGCGCCGCGCTCGTCCGCCGCGTGACCTTCGACGTCACCGGACTCCCGCCCTCGCCCGAGGAGGTCGAGGCCTTCGTCAAGGACGCGTCGCCGGACGCCTATGAGCGCCTCGTCGACCGGCTGCTCGCCTCCCGCGGCTTCGCCGAGCGCAACGCCCGCGTCTGGCTCGACCTCGTCCGCTACGCCGACAGCGACGGCTACCGCGCCGACGACTACCGCCCGACGGCGTGGCGCTACCGCGACTACGTCATCCGATCCCTGCATTCCAACAAGCCGTACGACCGCTTCCTGCAGGAGCAGGTCGCCGGCGACGAACTCTTCCCCGGGGACCCCGACGCGCTCACGGGCACGGGCTTCCTGCACCACTGGATCTACGAGTACAACCTGCGCGACGCGCGCGGCCAGTGGACCACCATCCTCAACGACGTGACCGACACCGTGGGCGACGCCCTGCTCGGCGCCGGCATGCAGTGCGCCCGCTGCCACGACCACAAGTTCGACCCCATCCTGCAGCGGGACTACTTCGCCCTGCGCGCCTTCTTCTCCAACATCCTGCCCGTAGAGGACCGTGCGGCATGGACGAAGGAGGAGTCGGAGGCCCACGCCCGACGGCTCGCCGACTGGGAGAAGAAGACCGCCGCGACAAGGGAGGAGATCGCCAAGATCGAGCAGCCCTACCGTGAGAAGGCGACCGCCAAGTCGGTCGCCATGTTCCCCGAGGACATCCAGGCGATGATCAACAAGCCGGCCGCCGAGCGCACGCCGATCGAGGCCCAGCTCGCCGCGCTCGCCTGGCGCCAGGTCGACTACGAATTCGCCCGTCTCGACCGCGTCATCAAGGGGGAGAACCGCACCCGCCTGGACGAACTCCGCAAGAAGCTGGCTGAGCTGGACGCCGAGAAGCCGGCCGACCCTCCCTACGTGCTCTCCATCCGCGAGCCCGCCCGGTCGGCCTCCCCCGTGACGATCCCCAAGAAGACGTCCGCCATCGAGCCCGCCTTCCTGTCCGTGCTCAGCCCGGCCGTCCCGGCCGCCCCCGCCGTGATCCCGCCCGCGCCCGAAGGCGTGGAATCCTCGGGACGGCGGTCCGTCTTCGCCCGCTGGCTGACGCGCCCAGAAAACCCGTTCACCGCGCGGCTGGCCATGAACCGACTGTGGCAGCAGTACTTCCGCCGCGGCCTCACCCCCCACGCCAGCGACTTCGGCCGGCTGGGCGAGCCGCCCTCGCACCCCGAGCTGCTCGACTGGCTCGCCTCCGAGTTCGTCCGCCTGGGCTGGGACGTGAAGGCGATGCACCGGCTCGTCCTCACCAGCGCGGCCTACCGGCGCTCCTCGGAACACCCCGACCCCGCCGCCGGCCGCACCAAGGACCCGCTCAACGTCCTTGTCTGGCGCTTCCAACCCCAACGTCTGGAGGCCGAGCAGATCCGCGACGCGCTCTTCGCGGCCTGCGGCGACCTCGACGACAGGAAGCAAGGGGGCGAAGGCGTGCTCTTCTCGGCCCCTGTCCGCAGCATCTACACCCGCGCGATCCGCAACAACCGCGACCCGCTGATGGACGTCTTTGACGCGCCCGAGTGGTTCAACTCGTCTTCGTCGCGGCCCGTCACCACCACACCCATCCAGTCGCTGCTGCTCCTGAACAGCCCCTTTATGCTCAAGCGCGGCGAAGCCCTCGCCCGAAGGCTGCGGGCCGAGCTGCCCCGGGGCGCGCCGGAACAGCTCGTGGCGCGGGCCTACGCCATCCTCCATGCGCGTGCGCCCACCGCGAAGGAGACGGAGCGGGGGGCCGCCTTCATCCGGAAGAACACCTCGAGCAAGCCCGCAGCGGAGACCGCGGCCGCCGCCTTCACGCCCGAGAAGATCCCCAACCGGGACGGACAGGCCGCCCGGCTGGAGCTCGACCACCGCACCCCCTTCCTGGCGGCGGGCACCGAGGGCCTTGACCTGTCCAAGGGCTTCACCGTGGAGGCCGTGATCGTGCCGCGCTCGGTCAGCGACACCGGCGCGCTGCGCGTCATCGTCGCCAAGGGCTCAGGCTCCTCCAAGGAGTCCTACTGGCAGCTCGGCATCACGGGCATGCGTTCGCGCCGTGCCCCGATGGTGCTGGCGCTCCAGGCCTATGGCACGCTGCAGGACGGCTCCTTCGGCGAGGCGGTGCACTTCTCCGGGCTGCGCATCGAGATGAACAAGCCCTACTTCGTCTCGGCCGCCGTCCGTTATGCGGCCGCCGGCGCGCCCGGGGAGGTGACCTTCGCGGTGAAGGACCTTTCGAACGACGACGAGCCCCTGCTTGTCGACAAGGTGCCGAGCAGTCTCGCCGCGCTGCCCGCCAACCCGCTGCCCGTCAGCCTGGGCGGCCGGGCCTCCTCCTTGGCCTCCGGCTTCCACGGAGCGCTCGACGACGTGCGCATCAGCTCGGGCGCCCTCGGCACGGGCGACCTGCTCTTCACCAGCGAGGATCCGAGCCCGCGCACGCTGGGCTTCTGGCGCTTCGAGAGCAAGGCAGGCGTGATGTCGGACTCCTCCGGCCGCAGCCACGGGCTCTCCATGGGCGTACCGGCGGCGAAGAAGGACGCCCGGCCGTCGAGCGCGGCGTCCGCGCCCCTCTCCGCCGAGGACCGCTCCCTGGCGGCCTTCTGCCACGCGATGCTCAACGGCTCCGAGTTCCTCTACCTCGAATGAAAGATCCCCGCTGCCACCGCTACGAGAAGCCCTCCACCCGGCGCGACTTCCTCTTCAACGCCGGACTCGGCGTGGGCTCGATGGCCTTCACCGATCTCCTCGCCCGCGACCTGCGCGTGCCGGCGGCCGGCACGCCCCGGCGCGACGGCGTCGGCGCCATCGCCCCGCGCGCCAAGAGCGTGATCTTCCTCTTCATGGAGGGTGGGCCGTCCCAGATGGACCTGCTCGACCCGAAGCCGCTCCTGCAGCAGCTCGCCGGACAGAGGCTGCCCGAGAGCTTCGGCAAGGTCATCACCGCGATGGGCGAGGTCGGCGCGCCCCTGCTGGCCTCCAAGCGGCAGTGGACGCGGCATGCGAAGACGGGACAGTGGTTCTCCGACTGGATCCCCCACATCGGCGGCTGCTCCGAGGACATCGCGGTCATCCGCTCCTGCAAGTCGGACGGCCTCAACCATTCCGCCGGCGTCTGCCAGATGAACACCGGGTCGATCATCGCGGGCAAGCCCTCCCTGGGCTCCTGGGTGAGCTACGGCATCGGCTCCGAGAACCGCAACCTGCCCGACTTCGTCGTGATGCAGGACAACCAGTCCTCGGTGGTCAACGGGCCGCGCACCTGGGGCTCGGCCTTCCTGCCGGCGGTGCACCAGGGCGTGCGCATCCAGGGCGGCTCCGAGCCGATCCCCAACCTGCTCACGCCCGACTCGGTCGGGCCGGAGCTGCAGCGCGCCAAGCTCGACCTCATCGGCGACCTCAACCGCGGCTACGCGGGCCGGTTCCCCGACCAGTCCGAGCTGTCCGCCCGCCTCGCCGGCTACGAGATGGCCTTCCGCATGCAGGCCGAGGCGCCCGGCGTGGTCGACCTCAACGGCGAGACGGAAGCGACGCGCAAGCTCTACGGCCTCGATGACAAGACGACCGAGACGATGGGCCGGCTCTGCCTGCTCTCGCGACGGATGGTCGAACGCGGCGTGCGCTTCGTCCAGATCTTCCACGGAGCGGGCTCCAAGTGGGACGCCCACTCCAAGATCGAGGACAACCACTCGAAGCTCTGCGCCTCGATGGACAAGCCCGTGGCCGGCCTGCTCAAGGACCTCAAGGCTCGCGGGCTGCTCGACGAGACGCTCGTGGTCTGGGGCGGCGAGTTCGGCCGCACGCCGATGTCCGAGAAGGGGGACGGGCGCGACCACAATCCGACCGGCTTCTCGATGTGGATGGCCGGCGGCGGCGTGAAGGGCGGCCAGACGATCGGCTCGACCGACGAGCTCGGCCTGCGCGCCCAGGAGACGCCCCTGCACGTGCACGACCTGCACGCGACGATCCTCTGGCTGCTCGGCATCGACAACATGGGCCTCTCCTACCGCTTCAAGGGCCGGCCCGAGCGTCCGACGCAGAACGAAGGCGGGCCCTACAAAGAGATCGTCGGGTAGGCGGGGCGCGTATCCCGGCCCGACCGTCCCTGCCGCTATCTGCTGGCGATTCTCGTCAGCTTCTCCCCCGCCGCCCTCAAGGTCTCTTCCTTCTTGGCGAAGTGGAAACGAACGTAACGATGCTCGGGCTCGCGGAAGAAGGATGATCCGGGCACGCCGGCCACGCCGACCTCCCGGATCAGCCACTCGGCGGCCTCGGTGTCGGTCCTGAATCCCAGCGGCGAGACGTCGAGCAAGGTGTAGTAGGCCCCCTGCGGCACGGTGCAGGTCAGGCCGGTGCGGGCGAGGACGTCGAGGAAGAGGTCCCGCTTGGCGGCGTAGGACGCCAGCAGGCCTTCATAATAGGATCCCGGCAGCTCCAGGCCCGCCACGGCGGCCTCCTGCAACGGCGCGGCGGCCCCGACGGTCAGGAAATCATGCACTTTCCTCACCTGCTCGATGACGGCGGGCGCGGCCTGGACGTACCCGAGCCGCCAGCCGGTGATGGAGTAGGTCTTGGAAAGCGAATTGCAGGTGATGGTGCGCTCAAAGGCGCCCGGCAGCGAGGCGCAATGCACGTGCTCACCCGGTCGATAGACGATGTGCTCGTAGGGCTCGTCGGTGATCACGAAGGCGTCGTGCTTCTCTGCGAGCGCCAGGATCTCCAGCAGCTCGGCACGGGTGAAGACCTTGCCGCAGGGGTTGGAGGGGTTGCAGACGATGATCGCCTTGGGCCCCTGCGCGAAGGCGCGCGCAAGCTCCGCGGGATCGTAGGAAAAGTCCGGCGCGCGCAGGTGGACATAGATGGGTTCGGCGCCGGAGAGGATGGCGTCCGCGGCGTAGTTCTCGTAGAAGGGCGAGAAGACCACCACCTTGTCGCCCGGATCGCACACGGCCATCATGGAGGCCATCATCGCCTCGGTGCTGCCGCAGGTGACGACGAAATGCCGGTCGGGGTCGAGGTCGAGGCCGGTGAAGCGGCGTACCTTGCCGGCGAGGGCCTGACGGAACCGCGGGGCGCCCCAGGTGACGGCATACTGATGGTGCGGGCCGCGCGTGGCCCGCTCCAGGGCGGAGAGGAGAGCCTCCGGCGGGTCGAAATCAGGAAAGCCCTGGGAGAGGTTGATCGCGCCGTGCCGGTTGGCCAGGCGGGTCATGCCCCGGATGACCGATTCGGTAAATCCGGCGAGTCTGCGGGCGGTCCTAGGCATGGCTCAGCGTAGGGCCCGGAGACGAGGCGCCGCAATCATGGGAAAAAGACGGTGGACCGAGCCTTTCGCCGGCCAGTTTTATCGTGTCAAAAGTCGTCGGATTTGAGAGCATCATCCCAGCCGTCGGACAGGAACCCCTCCCGACCGGCGTTGTCCCAAAATCATGCCCTTTTTCCGCAGTTCATCCCTTCTTGTGGCAAGCCTGTGGCTTACGCCGCTGACGGCCCGGGAACAGGCCTGGACGTTCGACGCCGAGACGGGCGGCCTCCGCGCCGAGGGCAAGGTCGAGCTGGGCCAGCCGGGCCCTCGCCGCCCGGACTATCCCGGCTTCGCCCAGACGAACCGGGCGGTGCGTCTCGACGGCAAGGGCGCACGCCTGATCGTCGAAGACCCCGGTGCGGACAGCGTGTTCGACTTCACCAATGGCGACGCGATCACCCTCGAGGCCTGGGTGAAGCTCGACGGCATCCGCAAGGGCGAGAACGTCTACCTCATCGGCAAGGGCCGTACGGATCCCAAGGCGGCCGCGCCCAACAACCAGAACTGGGCGCTGCGCCTGCGCGAGATGTACGGCTCGGCCTGCGTGAGTTTCCTCTTCGCCTCTCCCAAGGGACCGCGTGAGGTCGACTGGCACCGCTGGACGACCGTATCAGGCCTGCGGAACGACGGCCGGTGGCACCATGTGGCGGTCAGCTACGTCTTCGGCAAGCCGGAGAGCGTGAGGGCGTTCATCGACGGCAAGGCGATGAAGGGCGCCTGGGACATGTCCGGCGCCAGCGCCGACGCCCCGGTGGTCGACGACGCGCCGGTCTGGATCGGCTCCTCGATGGGCGGCAATGTCGGCAGCAGCTTCAAGGGCTGGATCGACGAGGTCACGGTGCGCCGCACGGCGGTCCCTGAGAAGGAGCTGTCGGCCCGCTTCGTCACCACGCTGCCCCCGATCCCTGAAAAGCAGCTCGCGGCGATGGGCCCCAGCCCCAACGCCGGCAACGACAGCCTCGGCGGAACCGC
>JAURLX010000012.1 GCA_030830965.1 Verrucomicrobiota bacterium
AGATGGTGCAGATGCAGGACGGCTTCTTGCCGCCCTTGGATTTGACCCAAGACTGACCCCGATGCCCCGCCCCACCCCCATCGTGTCGCTGCTGCTCATCGCGGCCGGCCTGGGCGCGGCCGTGGACTTCGACCGCGAGATCCGCCCGCTGCTCCAGGACCGATGTGTGGAATGCCACGGTCCCAAGAAGAACAAGGCCGACCTCCGCCTCGACGCCAAGCCCCACGCGCTCAGGGGCGGCGAGTCCGGCCCGGCCTTCGTCGCGGGCGATCCGGCCAAGTCCCTGATCTACGAACGCATTACCACGAAGGATGAAGAGGAAAAGATGCCGCCCAAGGGCGAACCGCTCACGCCGGCCCAGCTGGAGAAGGTCCGCCAATGGATCGCCGAGGGCGCCGTCTGGCCCGAGAACGACGCCGACCGCGCGGCGCTCCGCGACCCGCGCCTGGACCACTGGTCATACCAGCCGGTCAGAAGGCCCGCCCAGGGCTCGAAGATCGACGACTTCATCGAGGCGGCGCTCAAGGCCAAGAGCCTCGGGCTTTCCCAGCCCGCCGACCCCCGCACGCTCATCCGACGCGCTTACTTCGACGTCATCGGACTGCCGCCGACGCCGGAGGAAGTCGCCGCCTTCGTCGCGGACCCATCCGACCGCGCTTACGAGGCGATGGTCGGCAGGCTGCTGGCCTCGCCCCGTTTCGGCGAGAAGTGGGCGCGGCACTGGCTGGACGTCGCCCGCTTCGCGGAGTCCGACGGCTTCGAGACCAATCTGGCGCGTCCCAACGCCTGGCCCTACCGCGATTACGTCATCCAGGCCTTCAACGCCGACCTGCCCTACGACCGCTTCATCCGCGAGCAGCTGGCCGGAGACCAGCTCGGCGCCGACGCCGCCACCGGCTTCCTCGTGGGCGGTCCTTGGGACCGGGTGAAATCGCCCGACCCCGTGCTGACCGCCAACCAGCGCGCCGACGAACTGCACGACATGATCGGGACGACCGCGTCGGCCTTCCTCGGCGCCACCCTGGCCTGCGCCCGCTGCCACGACCACAAGTTCGACCCGGTGCCGACGACGGACTACTACGCCTTCATGGCCATGCTGCAGGGCGTGCAGCACGGAGAACGTGAGCTGCGCGACGCGGACAGCGACGCCCGCGAACGGCAGGCCGAGACCCTCCGCGCGGAACTGCGTCCGATCGAGCAGAGCCTCCGCACCTTCAAGCCCAAGGCCTACCTTGGACGCATCCTGCTCGCGGACGATTCCGACGCCCGCTACACCCAGCAGGTCGAACTACCGGACAACGGAAACCCCATCGCCTACGACAAGGGCACCGGCAAGGGGCTCGCGCAGGATCCGGGCGACATCCGCCGCCTGCCCAATCTCGGCGAGAGCTACCGCTGGTGGCGGGCCGACAAGCCCGGCGAGGACTTCTTCACCTGGAAGCCGTCCATGAACGGGCCCGTGCGCATCTGGATCTCCTGGGGGGCATGGACCACGCACGCCCCGGACGCACGTTACGTGCTCGACCTCGACGGCGACCTCAAGACCAAGGGGGACCAGACCGAGATCGCCCGGATTAATCAGCGTCAGTTCGCCGACGGCTCCCCTGCCGTCAAGGACCAGCGGCGCTGGAGCGGACTGAAGTCAGCCGGCGTCCACCGCATCACCTCCAGGAGCGTGCTCATCCTGCGGGCCGGAGACAAAGGAGGACCCACCGCGGCCGACCTCGCCGTCTTCGAGGAGGCCAAGGAAGGCAAGGAGCCCGCCGTGCCGCACCTGCGCGCACCCGTGACCCACCTGGCCAATGAGGAGGTCTTCGACCCCGTCGAGGCCAGGTTCGTGCGCTTCACCATCACCGGTTCGAATCCCGAAGCCTGTATCGACGAGCTCGAGGTGTTCGACCTGGCCGGCAAGAACCTCTCCCTCGGCGCCAAGGTGTCCGTCTCCGGCCTCTACGCCAACGGAAACAGCATCCACCAGACCCGCTTCATCAACGACGGCATCTACGGCAACCGCAGCAGCTGGATTCCCTCCGAGAAGAATGCGGGCTGGGCGCAGCTTGAGTTCGACGCGACGACAACGATCAACCGGGTCGTGTGGAGCCGTAACCGCGACGCCTCCGACCAGCGCTACAAGGACCGCCTCGCCTACGGCTACCGCATCGAAGCGTCCGCGGACGGGAAGCAGTGGACCAAGGTCGCCTCCAGCGACGACCGGCTCTCGATTACGCTCAAGGACCGCGTCAGCAGCCTGCCCACGCTCGGGGAAGTCCCCGCGGACAAGGCCGCCCAGGTCGACGCGCTCGCCAAGCGCCACTCGCAGCTGCTGTCCGAGATCACCCGGCTGACCACCAAGCCCAAGGGCTATGTCGGCAAGTTCGAGCAGCCCGGCCCCACCCTGCGCAAGCATCGCGGGGATCCGACCCAGCCGCGCGAACCCGTGGCGCCGGGCGCCCTTTCGCTCGTCGGACGCAAGTTCACCCTGCCCGCCGACGCTCCGGAGGCTGACCGGCGCAAGGCCCTCGCCGACTGGATCGCCTCGAAGGACAATCCGCTGACCGCGCGCGTCATCGTGAACCGGCTCTGGCACCACCATTTCGGCACCGGCATCGTCGACACCCCGAGCGACCTCGGGCTCAACGGCTCGCGACCGACGCACCCCGAGCTCCTCGATTTCCTCGCGGCCGAACTGATGGACCACGGCTGGTCGCTCAAGCACGTCCATCGGCTCATCCTCACCTCGCGGACCTTCCGTCAGGATTCCAAGCGCATCGAGAAAGCCGCGGCCGTGGACGCCGCGGCCCGGCTGCTCTGGCGCCATCCGCCCCGCCGCATCGAGGCCGAGATGCTGCGCGACTCCATGCTGGCGACGGCAGGACGCCTCGACCTCACCATGGGCGGACCGGGCTTCGACCTCTTCGAGCCGATGACCAACTACGTGAAGGTCTACGTCACGAAGCAGGAGTTCCTGGCCGGCGACTACCGGCGCATGGTCTACCAGTCGAAGCCCCGCGCGATGCTGGACGACTTCTTCGGGGCCTTCGACTGTCCTGACGCCGGCCAGCCCCAGCCCAAGCGCACCGCCTCCATCACGCCCCTCCAGTCCCTGAACCTGCTCAACGGCAGCTTCTCCCTGCAGCAGGCGTCGGCCCTGTCCGATCGCCTGCGCAAGGAGGCGGGCGAGGATTCCGCCAAGCAGGCCGCCCGGGCCTACGAGCTCCTCTTCCAGCGTCCGGCGTCGGCCGAGGAGCTCGCCGAATCCTCCCGCTTCATCGCCGCCCAGGGGCTGCCCGCCTTCTGCCGCGCGATGTATAACGCCAACGAATTCGTCCGCATCGAATGAACCATCTCCTCAATCGGCGCGGCTTCCTCGGCCGCACGCTGTCCGGCCTGAGCAGCATCGCCCTCGCGCACCTGCTCTCGCAGGACCGCCTCCTCGCCGCCACGCCCCTGCGTCCGGCCATCGACCCCTCCCGCCCGTACGCGCCCCGCCCTCCGCACTTCGAACCCAAGGCCAAGCGCGTCCTGGTGATCTTCTGCTCCGGCGCCCTCAGCCACGTCGACACCTTCGACTACAAGCCTGAGCTCATCAAGCGGCACGACACCCCGATGCCGGGAGCCGAAGGCCTCGTCACCTTCCAGGGCGCGAACGGCAATCTCATCAAGCCCATCGCCGAGTTCAAACCCCGCGGACAGTCCGGCAAGATGGTGAGCGACCTCCTGCCCAACCTCGCCGAGCTCGCCGATGAGATGTGCTTCATCCACTCGATGACCGGGAAGTCCAACACGCACGGCCCCGCCGAGAGCCAGATGGGCACCGGCTTCACCTTGGACGGCTTCCCGAGCATGGGCTCCTGGGTGACCTACGCGCTCGGCAGCGAGAACCAGGACCTCCCCGCCTTCGTCGCCATCCCCGATCCCCGGGGCGTGCCCCAGAACGGGCCGCGTCACTGGAACAGCGCCTTCCTACCGGCCTCCTTCCAGGGCACGGCCTTCAGCGCCCAGCGCGTCATCCCGAACCTCGCGCGCCCCGCCGAGATCACCCCTGAGGCCGACCGCGCGACCCGCGACTTCCTGCGCCGCCTCAACGACCGTCACCTCGAGAAGAATCCCGGCGACTCCGACCTCTCCGCGCGCATCTCTTCCTACGAGCTGGCCGCCCGCATGCAGCTGAGCGCCGCCGAGCTCTCCGACCTCTCAGGCGAGTCGCCCGCGACCCGCGCGCTGTACGGCGCCGACGACAGCAATGTCAACAAGGCGGGCTTCGCCAAGAACTGCATCCTGGCGCGGCGCCTCCTCGAGAAGGGCGTGCGCTTCGTGCAGCTCTTCAACGGCTCCTACGCGATGGGCGAGGGCGTGGGCAACTGGGACGGGCACAAGAAGATCGTCGACCAGTACGCCGTGCACGCGCCCATCCTCGACCAGCCGGCCGCCGCGCTGCTCAAGGACCTCAAGGCCCGCGGCCTGCTCAAGGACACCCTCGTCGCCTTCGTCACCGAGTTCGGCCGCATGCCGACGTTCCAGAAGGGAGCCAACGGCCGCGACCACAACCCCAAGGGCTTCACCGTCTGGCTCGCGGGCGCCGGCGTGAAGCGCGCCTACAGCCACGGCGCGACCGACGAATTCGGCCACATGGCCGTGCAGGACGTCACGACAATCGACGACCTGCACGCCACCATCCTACACCTGCTGGGCCTCGACCATGAGCGCCTCAGCTTCTACAACAACGGCATCGAGCGGCGCTTGACCGATGTCCACGGCCACGTGATCAGGCCCGTGCTGGCCTGAGGCAAAGGCGGTCCTTGAGACAGCAATCCGGCCCTGGACGCGCCCTCCCCGACGTCGACTCCCTGCCCTACCCGGAGTGACCACGCCAGCCGAGACCAAAGGGAAGGCCTCGTTTCATTTCCTGGCCTTGCCGCCCAATTTCTCGGGCACGCCCTTGTCCCCGCCGTTGGCGATCATCGAAGGATAGAGGCCGTCCCACCAGCGATCGTAGGCGGCGGCGAGCCGGGAGGTTTCGGTCGTTCGCTCTGCTGACAGATCGGTCGCGCACTTGGGGTCGGCGGCGAGATCGTACAAGGACCAGCGACCGGGCGACGTCACGCCCCAGTGGTAGGCCGCGTCGGCCTTGGTGTAAGTCGCGCGCTTCTGCCCGGCCTGCACCTGCCGCAGGGTCGTGCACTGGCTCCCGTATTGCTCACACTCCTTGTCGCCGCAGGGCTCGCTGCGGATCAGCAGCAGGTCCCCTGACTGGACGGCGGCCATCGCATACTTGTGACTGGCGGCGAGCCCGCTGGGCCAGCGGCCGACGTGATGGAACAGCAGGCGGTCGTCGTGCCAGGGCAGATCGCCGGTCGACTCCAGCAGCGGACGCAAGGACCAACCCTCGAGCTTTGCCCCGAGTTCGGCGGGGATCTTCACCCCGGCCACGTCGCAGAGCGTCGGTAGGACGTCGAGATGCGCGGTGAGATTCTTGGCGGTGTGCGGCGGCCACCGGTCCGGCCACTTCCAGAAGGACATCGCCCGGGAACCGCCCTGCCAGGCGGTGGCCTTGCAGCCGCGCATGCCCGCGTTGTAGACGTCGAGGCCATGGGTCTCGCCATTGTCGTTCATCCAGACGACGATGGTGTCCTTCTCCAGCCCACGCTCCTTGACGTGCCGCAGGATGCGGCCGAGGTTGTAGTCGAGGTTCGCCACCATGCCCAGGAAGTCGGCCTCCTCCGCGTCGACCTTACCGACGAACGGGGCCTTGAAGACGTCCGGAGCCTTGAGGGGCGCGTGCGGCGAGTAGGTCGCCAGGTAGCAGAAGAAAGGCGCGCCCTTGGCCTCGTCGATGAACGCCATCGCCTCGTCGAAGAGCACGTCCTCGCGGTAGCCTTGCCGCGTCGTGCGCTTGCGGTTGCGCGTGATCACCGGGTCGAAATGCACGGTGGCGGCG
>JAURLX010000013.1 GCA_030830965.1 Verrucomicrobiota bacterium
GCCAGCTGTTCAGCGGGGCGAAGCGCAGGGTGCCGTAACCGGCGCCGCCGCGGCCGTCGGTGGTGCGGTAGGTGCCGGCGGAGTGCCAGGCCATGCGGATGAAGAAGGGGCCGTAGTGGCCGTAGTCGGCCGGCCACCATTCCTGGGAGTCGGTCATCAGGGCCTTGAGGTCCTTGCGCAGGGCCTCGAGGTCGAGCTTCTTGAACGCTTCGGCGTAGTTGAACGACGGGCCCATCGGGTTGCCGCGCACGTTGTTCTGGTGCAGGATGCTCAGGTTGAGCTGGTTCGGCCACCAGTCGCGGTTGGTCATCGCGCCGGCGGCGGTGTGACGGTTGGCGGGGGCGGGGTTGCCCATCACGGGGCATTTGCTGATGTCAGACATGTCTTTGTTGGGGTTGGAAGCGGGTTTGGCGTCGGCGGCGAAGGCCGCGGAACCGTTGAGCACCAGCGCGGAGAGCGCCAGGGTTTTGAGGATGCTTGCTTGTGGTTTCATGGGAAGAATGGAAGGGAGGTGCCGCGGGGCCGTCAGCGTCTCGCGCAGGCGGGGCAGAGGCCCCAGTAGATGACTTCGGCTTCGTCGATGGCGAAGCCGTGGGGCTCGGAGGCTTTCAGGCAGGGTGCCGAGCCTTTGGCGCAGCAGACGTCCTCGGTGCGTCCGCAGGACCTGCAGATGAGGTGATGGTGGTTGTCTCCGACCCTGTCCTCGTAGCGGGCCGGTGAGCCCGCGGGCTGGATGCGCCTGAGCAGGCCCTTCTCGGTGAGGGTCCCGAGGACGTTGTAGATGGCCTGACGGGACACCGTGCCGATTTCGCCCCGCACGGCCTCCTCTATCTCGTCCGCTGTGGCATGGGGTCGACGATGCACGGCGTTGAGCACGGCGATGCGCTGTGCCGTGACGGGCAGTCCGTGCTTACGGAGGATGTCGGCCTGGTCGACCACACCCCCCTACGAACTCAAGTTATGGACTCTGTCAAAAAGAGAGGCGTTTTATTTTACGCCCCTTTTCGGGGGGGGTCAGTGCATCTCGACCGCGCAGGAGCCCAGGCCGCCCCGGAAGTAGTTGAACTGGACGTTGGGGTGGTCGGCCAGGAGGGACATGGGCACGGCGGCGTCGGGGATCTTCTTCGAGATCATCAGGGCGGTAAGGCGCTGGCCCAGGGGGTTGTCGTGGGTGCCAGCCTGCCAGATGGACACTTTCTCGGCCTTCCAGGTCTCCACGGGTCCGACGGTGATGGCCATCTTGGGCACCATGGTGATGTTGCCGCCGCCGGAGGTGCGGGCGTTCTGGCTGAGGGTGACGGGATGCAGTTCGACGATGCGGGTGCCGAGCTTGCGGTATTCGGCCGGGGAGGGCGGGGCGTCCTTGTGCTTCCCCGTGCGCTTCAGCGGATCATTGAAGGCCCAGTGCTTGATGTCGCCCTGACCGCCCTGCATCACCGCGCAGCGTATGCCGGCGTCCCAGGTCTTCACGTAGTCGGACACCTTGGCCTTGGGGAAGTGGAGGTTGGCCTCGGGCATCGCCAGCTTCTTCTGGATGCGGTCGAAGCAGAGCTCACGGTCGGCGCGCTCGAAGGAGAGCGGGTGCGTGACCGGGACTTCTTTCTTGGTCTTCTCGTCATACCACTCGTCCATGCCCCAGAAGTGCGCGTGCTTCAGGCTCAGCCCCAGCTCGTTGACGAGGCGCGCCACCAGGGGCAGCTGTTCAGTGGGTCCGATTGGGCCGCAGATGCCGACAGGATTGTCGGCTGTGGCCTGCTTCCACGCAGCGATGTATTCCAGCGCCTCGGCGAGGTAGAAGTCCTCGAGGGTGTCATACATCACGACCTTGAAGCCGGGACGGGACAGCTGGCGGAGGTCCTTCTCCGTCAGGCGCGCGGCGTCGTTGATCAGGTCGGAGTCGAGCGTGGTGTAGTCCCACCAGTCGGGGGCGATGTGGCTGAGCTTGCGAGGCATGGGGCGTGAGTGGATGGAAGGTGCAGGATGAAAGACGAGGGCTGCGAGACAGGGCCAGCGCTGGGGCTGGTTCAGACCTTCGCGTCTTCCGACGGCTTTTCGCGGAAGAGGAGGAGGAAGACGGGAATCAGGACTGCGGCCATGGCGGCGGGCACCAGCCACACGCCGGTCCAGTCATGACCTCCCTCGCGGGTGAAGTGCTCACCGACCGCGCCGGACAGCCAGGAGCCGACGAACATGCCCGCGCCGAGCGTGAAGACGGCGTGCAGTCCCTGCGCCGAGGCGCGCAGGGAGCCGCCCGCGAACTTGTCCACGTACATGCGCCCCATGACGAAGATGAAGTCGTAGCACATGCCATGCAGCAGGATGCCGCCGAACATCGCCCACAGGGCGGTCGGGGTCTCGTTGAACCAGGCGAAGAGCCCGAAGCGCGCGGCCCACGCGGCCATGCCGAGGACGAGGATCTTCTTCACCCCGAGCCTGGGCAGGAGGAGCGGCAGCAAGAGGAGGAAGCCCATCTCGGAGACCTGCCCGAGGGTCATCTTCGAGCCGACGTTCGCGACCTTGAGTTCGCTCAGGAAGGCGCCGGTCCAGGTGAAGTAGAAGCTCAGGGGGATGCAGATCAGGAAGGAGCAGGCCATGAACACCGCGAAGGATCGGTCCTTGAAGAGCCGCAGGGCGTCGAGCCCGAGGACCTTGGCCACGGACATCGGTCCTTGGTCGCCCTTGGGCGGGGTGTTCGGCAGGGTCATGGAGAAGACGCCCATGCCCAGCGCCACCGTCGCGGCCAGCGTGAACATCCCTGCGTTGTCCTCGCGACCCGTGAGGCTGACGAGATTGCCAGCCGCGATCCATCCGGCGCTGGCCGCGGTCATGATGACCGGGAAAGCCGAGGCCGGCGCATGGCTAAGGGTGACGGTGTTGATGAGGCCGTGGCCAGCCATGTAGGTCAGGGTGTAGACGATCAGGGCGGGGTAGAATACCGCGAACTCGGTCTGTTGCGAGATCCACCAGAGCAGGCCGGCGCCGACGAGGTGCAGGGCGGCGAGGATGCGCTGCGCGGGGAAGAAGCGGTCGGCGACGACGCCGACGAGGAAAGGCGAGACGAGGGCGCCGATGGCGGTGGTGCCGTAGGCGAGGCCGATCTGGGTGCCGTTGAACTTCAGGGCGCCGAGGTACACCGAGAGGGTGTTGTACCAGCAGCTCCAGATGAAGTAGTGGGTGAAGACCATGAGCGCGAGGCGTGCGTAGGTCAGGGGGCTCGGGGCGGGGCGTTGTTCTTGCATGGTGTCGTGGGGTGAAAGTTCAGCGGAGGGAGGAGAGCCAGGCGATGAGGTCGGCCAGCTCGTCCGTGGAGAAGGCGGCGTCCAGCCCGGCTGGCATGAGGCTCTGCTCCAGGAGGGTGTCGGAGACGACCTGCTCATGACGGACGAGGTGCTCCTGGCCGGCGGGGTCGATGAGGATGACCCCCTCCGCCACGTGGCCGCGGACGACTCCCGTCACGACCAGGCCGTCGCCCGACTCGACGGCGTGGGACTCGTAGTCCCGGGCGAGGGTGGCGGAGGGCAGCAGGATGCTCTCAGCCAGGTCGCGTCCGGTGCGGATGGCGCCGATCTTCGACAGATCCGGCCCGATGGCGCGACCGAGCGCACCGACCTTGTGGCAGGCGACGCACGTCCCTCGGCCGGAGGCGAACAAGGTCCGGCCCCGTTCCGGAGATCCACGCTCGGCCGCCTTCGCGATGTCGCTCAGCGAACGTTTCTTCTGGTCCAGCACGGCCTCGGCCTCGCGGCGCGCCGGAAGGACGATCTCCTCGAAGAGCCGGGGAGGGTGTTCGCTCAGGGCCGTCCGGTAGACGCTCTCCTGCTGGCTGATGAGCGCGGGGTTGCGGGCGAGTTCGGCGACAAGCGCCTCGGCCGCGGCGGTTTCCTTGGCGGGCGTGCGGCGGAGGAGCTTCGTCAGTTCACGCAGCTCGATCGGGCCGACCTGCGCGAGGGCTGGCGCCAGGGCGAGCGTCTGCTCAGGCGTGAGAGCGGCCGAACCCAGCATCGACGCGGCCTGGATCCGGGCCGCCACGGAGCTGTCCTGCGTCAGGGTCGTGAGCAGCAGCGTGAAGACCTGCGGGGTCATCGCCCGCGCCTGCATGGCGTCCAGGGCGCGGAGGCGCAGGGCGGTCGGACGACGGACGTCGTCGGCGAGGGCCTGCAGGCGGGCATCGAACTTAGCCGAACGGAGGCGCTTGACGGCGTCCAGCAGCAGGGGGCTGGGCCCCTCGGTCTGGCCGAGCGTCGTCAGCAGCGCGTCGGTCCATTCGGCCGCCGGTTGGGCGCCGCCGGCGGCGATGGCGCCGAGGGCGATCTCCCGGATGTCGGGCGATGCGTGACGGAGCATCACGGTCGTCATCGCCTGGATCTCAGGTCGACCGGGCAGCGTCAGGACCACGTCGCGGAGCGCCCGCCTTCGATTTCCGTCGACCGTCTTTGCGTCCAGCCAGGAAAGGAGCATCTCCGGAAGTCCGTCGCCCGCGTCCGGGTGGGTGGCGATGACCTTCAGGGCCGCCGCGGCCAGCTGGGCGTCGGCGTGGTCAAGCTGGGCCCGGGCGAAGGAACCCAACGCCTCCATCGCCCGCTTGTGCGCCGGTGGGTACGAGTTGACCTGAGGCTGGTAGGCCGCAAGCAGCCTCCGGCGGGCGACCGGATCTTCCGTCGCACGCAACTGCGCGACGTCCGTGACGGCGTGGAGCGCTCTGGCGGCGTGGATCAGCGCATGCTCGCAGGGCGCATCCAGCGTCCTCGACATGAGGCCGATCACCGCCGCGGCGACGCGCGCGTCGGACGGGCGCTTCTCGGCGACGAGGGCGAGCGCGCGCAGCCGTGTCCGGGCGTCGGCGTCGTCGAGTCCGGCGAGGATGCCGGCGGCGTCGTCCCCGACGCGGCGGTAGGGCTGCTGCCAGGCGCCGTCGCACGCCGAGGTTTTCGAGGTGCTTGCGGGCGGGCGGACGCGTAGGACCGAGCCGAGCACGTGAGGTCTGGCCGTCAAGCTGGACGGGCAGCCCAGACGGAACCATCCGCCCGTGTCGAGCACGATGAGCGAGCCGTCGGGGGCCTCGATGACGTCCGTGAGATGTGCGTCGGGATCCGTGAGCTTGAGGAACTCGTTCTCGGACGCCCGATAGGTCGAGCCGTCGCGCGAAAGTTCCATGCGCACGACCCGCTGCGTGTTGAAGTGGGTGACCAGCATCTGCAGGGGGGCGTCGGCCCCGCGGGTCTCCGGATAGGATTTCCAGAAGCAGGCGCCGCTCACGGCCACGTGGCCGAAGTTGTGCATCACGGGCATCGTGGGCAGGGTGCGAGGCAGGCCGGCGATCACCTGGGGCAGGTCCGCACGTTCGTAGACGCCGCCGTAGAGCCAGTGCACCAGGGTGTCCCCTCGGGGCTGGTTGTAATAGAGATTCTGCACCCCGACGACCTCGCCCTGGGGCGTGAAGTCGACCTCCACGGGATTGTCGCCGGCCAGCAAGGCGTGCCAGCGGAGGTCGGTGCCGTCGGGGCGGATGCTCCAGATGCCGGAGCTCCTGCCTTCGAAGAGGACCCTGCCGTCCTTGCCGGCCGCCTTGTAGCCCTTGCGGCCGTGGCACCAGTAGAGGCGTCCTTCAGGATGAAGGAACGGGCCGTGCACGTCGGCTGCATTGCCGGTGTAGTCGAAGCCGCTGGCGATCATCTCGCGTTCGTCCGCCACGCCGTCCCCGTCCTTGTCGGTGAGTTTCCAGATGCCCGGCGGGGAGGCGACGTAGAGGCTGCCGGCCAGCCATTGGGCGCCGGATGGGAAGGTCATCCTGTCCGCGAAGACCGTGCTTCGGTCGAAGGCCCCGTCGCCATCGGTGTCTTCGAGCATCAGCACGCGGTTAGGAGGATTCGCCTCCAGCTGGTCTTTCTTCCAGTTCACCCCCACGGCGTCGCCGATGAACAGCCGGCCGCGGTCATCGAAGCACCCGGCGATCGGGTGCGTCACCAGCGGCGCCCCGGCCGCGACGGACAGGACGTAGCCGGCGGGCAGCAGGGCGTCGGGCGCCGGGCCGGCCGGGCGTGCATGGACGACGGTCGGCCTCCGGGAGGACGCCGGAACCGGCTCCGGCGCAGGGGCGGCCGCCAAGGCCAGGGAGCCCGCGAGGATGGCGAGCAGCTCAGGCATGACGGCGGATCGCGGCACGATAGGCGAGGGGCGAGACCCTGTGCTGCCGATGGAACTGGCGGTGGAAGTAGGCCGGCGTCGGGTAGCCGCAGGCGTGGGCGAGCTGCTTCACTGTCTGGTCCGTCTCGGCGAGTAGACGGCAGGCCCGGGCGATGCGGAGCTCGTTGATGTACTGCGGGACCGACCGGCCGGTGCACTTGTGGAAGAGACGGCTGAAGGCGCTTTCGCTGAGTCCCGTCATGCGCGCGAGCGTCGCGACATAGATCTGTCCGGAAAGCGATTCCTCGATGTGGCGCGTGACGGCGCCGATGCGGTCCGAGGAGTGGGCGTCGGTGTCCGCCCGGAAGCCGGGCGTGGCGATCTCCCGCAGTTCGTCAGATCCCGCCAGCAGTTCCAGCAGCTGCAGCAGGAGGACGAGCCGCCCTACGCCGCGCAGCTTCGGCGCCTGCTCGATTATCTTTGTCGCCGCCCGCCGCGTGGCGCCCCGCACCTCGAGTCCCAGCCGCGCGCGGTCCAGGAGCCGGGCGATGGCGCTGACCGAGGCGTGCTTGATCCAGTCCTCGCCGAGGAAGTTCGGGCGGAACTGGAGGACCACGGCGTCGACCTGTCCGCGCCCCCTTTCGTTGCGGAAGTCGTGCGGCAGGCCGGAGCCGAGCAGCACGAGGTCACCGGGCTTCAGCGGGGTCAGGCGGTCGCCGATCCAGCGCTCCGTGCCGCCTTTGCGCACGAGGGTGATCTCATACTCAGGATGGTGGTGCCAGACGCACCCGAAGTCCCTGCCGCGCACCAGTTCGCAGGCCACGAGTTCATTCGTGGCGTGCGGAGCCTGCTTCTCGATGATGGGCTTCATCTTCAGCGGGGCGCCAGGGCCCGGGCGAGGACGTTGCGGGTGATGCGTCGGACGCGCTCATCCGGGCCGTGCGGACGCGACCAGTGCGACCAGGGCAGCACGTGGCCGGGAGGGGAGGAGAGTCCCTGGCACCAGAAGATCGAGGAGGCGTTGAAGGTCACCGAGCCCTTGGGTCCCGGATGCACGGTCGCCGTCCAGGCCTGCGGACGCACGCCGCCGACCCAGGCCTTGCCGGCGCCCACGACCTCCAGGCCGGGGATCTCGGTGGCGGGCTGTCCGTGATACTCCCACCCGATGAGGCCGGGGATCGAATCGCCCTTGCGCATGCCGGTGCCCTCGAAGATCCAATGGTCGGGATTGACGCAGATCCAGTCGCCGCCGCCGTTGACCGGCTCGACGTTGCGTGCGCCCATCAGCAGGCCTTCGTCCGGGCCGTGCTCCGGGAAAGGTCCGTGGTTCTTCTGACGGTTGCGCGCATACTCCTGCTGGCCGCCGTAGGGTCCGCCGCGGAAGAGGATGCGGTCGGGCCGACCGTCGGCCGAGGGCCGCATGGGCGTGACCCAGCAGACGGAGTTGCCGGAGAGGAAGAGGAGCGAGACGCCTTCGTCCCGCATGCGTTCGACGCTCCGGAAGGCGCGGATGTCCCAGTATTCGTCGTGTCCGACGCTGAGGAACGCGCGGCACTTCAGGCCCCGTTCGGGCGTGTGCAGGTCGGAGTTGGAGCAGTAGGTGACGTCGTAGCCGTTCTCCTCGAGCCAGAAGGCCAGCGGGAACTCCAGCGGCAGGAATTCGCCCGACCCCACCGTGCGCGGGTCGGCGACCACGCCGTCGAACTGGGCCTCACGTCCGTAGGGTCGGTCGAAGGAGACGTCGGCCCAAGGCCCCTGCACGCCCTTGGGATGGGTGTAGACCGAGAAGTTGGAGGGCCACTTGTTGTAGGCCTGCCAGGTGTTGTCGCTGCACTGGAAGAGGATGTCGGCGGGCCGGTCGTCCTTGACGATGAACGTGACGTGGCTCTGCCAGTAGGGTTCGTCCTCGGATTCCGGAATCGTCGTCAGCCTGCCCAGGTAGACGCCGCTGAGCCAGTCCGCCGGCACGCGCACGGAGAACGTGGCCTCCCATCGGCACTCGTGGAGGTTCTTCGCGCCGGGCGTCGGCGTCGGCTGCGGGCGGGCCTGCATCGGTCCCAGCTCGAGCACCTTGCGTGCGCCCCTGCCTCCGTACCAGCCCATGCGGAAGAACTCCGCCTTGAAGCGGCGCGCCGGATTAGCGGAGACCATGACCTCGACCGTTTCGCCGGCACGGGCGCTCTGCCGGGAGCAGTAGCCCTCGATCCAGGTCGAGCGCTGTTTCGAGGCGTCCACCCGCACGCGCGTCAGCTGCCAGTCCGTCGAGCCCTCCTTGGCGTTTTCCGCCACCACGCGGTTCACCGGCGGCGCGCCCGCGCCGAGCACCCCCGCGGCCACCGCGGCTGAGGAGGCGGCACGGATGAAGTCGCGGCGGTGCAGGGTCATTTTTTGGCGGGCGAGGGCTTCACGGGAGGGGGCAGTCTCCAGAAGAGCCATTTGCGTTCGCCCGACCAGCGGTGCGCCGGGTCCTGGGTCCGGAGCTCCAGCTCCACGCCTTCGGGATGGAAGCGCGCGAGGGTCCAGCCCGTCGAGTTAATCTCCGGTCGGAAGACGTAGGCCGAGGCGATGGTGCTTATGACATGGATGCCGTTGTCGGAAGCCAGGGTCCACTCATGGGTGTGCCCGTGCAGATAGGCCTTCACCTGATGCCGTCCCACGAGCTGAGGCCAGAGGTCGGCGGTGTCCAGGATGCCGCCCGGGTAGTGCCGCGGGTCTCCGCCCACCTGGGGGTTATGGTGTCCGACGAGCACCAGCGGCTTTTCCGGCGAGGCGTCGGCCTGCGCGAGAATCCAGCCGATCTGCTCGGCGCCGAGGATTCCAGGCGCCGCCGGCGAGTCCTTGAGGGTGTCCAGCAGCAGGAGACGGACGTTCGGCAGGTCGATCACGGCGGCGTGCCTGCCGTCCTTGAGGCTGGTGGCGCCTCTCGCCTCGGGAAAGACCGCGAAGAATTCCGACCGGACGTCGTGGTTGCCGAAGTTGAAGTGGACCTTCAGGCCCGCGTCCAGCAGCGGCGTCACGCATTCACGCAGGACGCGGTAGTCGGCCTGCGTGCCGACGGAGAGGGCGAGGTCTCCGTTGATGATGACGACCGCGGGACGCCGGGGTAGGGCGAGGATGGCGCGTACATTCGCGCGAAGATTGTCCTCGGGCGACGGTGAACGACGGTGGGCGACCGCGGTCACATGCGTGTCGTTGAGGAGCACGACCTCGTCCGGTTCGGGCCGTTGGGCCGGGTTGACGCAGCCGGCCAGGAGGCCGGCCCACAGGATGAGGGCCGCGAGCAGCCTGCGGCGATGAAGCGTCGTCATCATGGGAAAGGTCTCTCCAGCGCCGTCTCGTGGCCTTCGTTGACCGCGCAGTCGGAGCCGAGCGCCGAGCGCAGCGGGTCGATCTCCTTGGCGCTGTAGCCGAGGTGCAGGTGGCGGTTCCATCCCTGGGCCATCTTGAAACGGCCGGAGAGCCTGCCGACCGCCTCGCACATGCGGTCGAGCGTGGCCAGGTAGGAGTCGGCCCCCTGGCTGACGTCCAGCCAGTCCTTCTGCGAGGCGTGGGCGGCGAGCGCCTGACGCGCCTGCGCGTGGACCGGTTCGACGTCGACGTAGAGCCCGGCGCTCACCTTCTGGCGGAGCGGCGTGCGCAGGCCGTGCGGCAGCGCGTGATAGACCGTCACGTCATGTCCGTAGGTGGCCTCGGGGGGGTCGCTCTCGAAGTTGGGCATGCCGTGCGTGAAGGCGGCCGAGGTCGCCAGCCGGGCGCAGGCCATGTGGTCCTCCATGTAGTCGGAGAGGGCGTGCGTGAGCACGATGTCGGCCCGGGAGCGTCGGATCACCGCGGCCACCTTGCGCATCAGCGGGATGTCGAACGTCAGCGTCATGTCGCCGGCGACCGGCGGATGGAAGGTCGCGCCGAGGATGCGCGCGGCCTCGCGGGCCTCCTGGAGCCGCAGCGCGGCGGTGGCCGGCCCGTCCGTCCGCACCGAACCGCAGTCGCCCGCGCAGAGGTCGAAGTAGTGCAGTTCCCAGCCGCGCTTCGCGAGCTGGAGCATCGTCCCGGCGGCGAAATACTCGACGTCGTCCGGGTGCGCGAAGACGGCCAGGCAGGAGGGCATGGCGGTCAGACGACCTTCACCGGGCGTCCGCCCTCGGCGGCGCTGCGGTCGGCGGCGAAGATCACCTTGAACGTGCGCAGCGACTCGCGGAAGGAGGTCAGCGGCATCTCGCGGCCTTCGGCGAGGGCCTTGAAGAATGCCTCGAACTGCGACTGGTAGGGATGGTCGCTGACGTCACCGGAGTCGCACATCTTCATGGAGAGCGTGCTCCATTTTGACTTGTCGGACTTTAGCTTCGAGGAGTGGAGACGGTTGTCGAGCAGGCTGCCGTGGCTGCCCATCAGGTGCGTCCGGAAGTAGTAGGGCTGGATGCAGTCCACGATGGCGGCGCACTTGCCGACCGCCCCGTTCTTGAACTTCACGATGGTGACCGCCGAGGTGTCGTATTCGTAGGGCGTGAAGTATTCGCTCTTCGACTTGGTGCTGAGGCTCGAGACCGTGTCGACCTCGCCGGGCATGCACATGAGGAGTCCGTCCAGGGCGTGGCAGCCGGCGGTGAGCAGGGCGCTGCCGCCGTCCTTCTTGCCGATGTTCCAGCGGTACTGACCGTACCAGGGGCCGATGCCATGGTAGTAGTCGACCTCGCCGTAGTGGAGCTCCCCGAGCAGCCCCTGGTCGATGATCGCCTTGGTGGACTCCATCTGGCCGGAGAAGCGGAGCTCGAAGCAGACGCAGCCCTTGACCCCGTTCTGCTCGGCGGCGTCGACGATGCGCTGCACCTCCTCCATCGAGTTGGCCATGGGCTTCTCGAGGATGATGTGCTTCTTCGCCTTGGCCGCGGCGACGGCCTGTTCGCAGTGCTGGCTCGGGTAGCTGGTGATGTCGACGACCGCGACGTCGGGGTCCGCGAGGAGGGCGTCCACGGAGCGGTAGGCCTTGATGTTCCCGCCGTGCTTCGCGCTGAGGGCGGCGGCGTCGAGGGGACGTGAGGAGTAGACGGCGGTCACCTGCGCGAGGCCGGTGGCGTTGATGGCGTCGATGTGCGCGGCGGCGGCCCAGCCGTAGCCGATCACGCCGACATTGTATTTCTTGGTGCTCATGGAGTGGGGAAGGGTGCGGGACGCGCAACGAAGGCGCGACCTTGGTCTGGAGACGTTGGGGGACGTCTTACCGTTGAGGATGCTTCACGATGACTTGGACAGGAAACGTAAACGAGACGCTTTTTCTGCTTTAATAGTCTCTTTTCCGTCTTAACCCGCTGCGAAGCGGGGACACGTGGGCAAGGTGACACGGTGACAAGGGGACGCTGCGAGGGGCAGGGCCAGGGGCAGGGCCAGGGGGAGGGGCATGCGACTCTGCGAACGGCGGTCATGGCAATGTCCGCCCTACCTTGGGCCTGCGCCCCATGTCCCCGTGCCGGCGTGTCCCCCTGACGCCTGAAACCTGCATCCACTTTTGCACCTTTGCACAGGCCACAGGCTGGTTTGCACCTTTGCACCTAGGGACAGCACCGGGTGCTGTCCCCGTCTCTCAGAATTCTCCGAAGCCGAACTGATCCGCCAAGGCGAGGCACTCCGCGACGGGCCTGAGGCCCTTTGAAGGCGTGGGGTCGGAGAGGCAGGCGGCCGCCGTGCAGACGGCCAGCCTGAGGCGGGCCGGCATCTCCAGGCCTTCGTGCAGACCGTAGAGCATGCCGGCGGCGAAAGCGTCGCCCGCGCCGGTCGCGCCCTTGCTGTAGCCGGCGGGAAGCCTGAGCGAGGCCTGCCTGAGACGAAGCCCTTCGACCGTCGCGCAGACGGCCCCGTGCTCGGTGTGGATGGTCACCGTGCGCTTCACCCCGGCGGCGAGCAGTTGCTCCGCGGCGCGGATGAGTCCGTCGGCGTCGCCGGCGGCGATCGGCGAACCCAGCGTATTCCCGGCCTCGATCTCGTTGAGCACGAGGTGATCGGTGAGCGGGAGCGCGCTGAGGGCGATCTCGCGGAAGCGGGGATGCGTGGCGCTGACCATGTCGACCGAGGTCTCCAGGCCGGCCGAACGGGCGTTGAAGAGCAGTTTGGCCGCGACCGTCTGGCCGCCCTCGAAGCTGTCCATGCGGTCGAGCAGCATGAGGTAGCCGAGGTGCAGGATGCGGGCCCGGGTCTTGCCGAAGGCGCAGTGCCGCAGGTCGAAGTGGGCGTTGGCCCCGCGGCAATGGAAGAACGTGCGCCGACCGGTGGACTGCACGGTCATCGCGTCGGTGTAGGAAGTCGGGTGCTCCCTGCTCAGGTGGAGCTGGGCGACGTCGATGCCGTGCTCCTGGCAGTCGCGGCGGATCCACTGGCCGTTGGCGTCGTCGCCCACCAGCCCGCAGGCCTCGAGCGGGAAGCCGGCCTTCATCGCCGCGAGGTCCTTCAGCACGTTGTAGGGTCCGCCGCCGTTGGAACGCGACTCGTCCAGGATGCTCGCGAGCGTGTCCTGCGCCGGGTAGGCGTCGATGACCTTGACGTAGTCGACGATGAAGTTGCCCGCGGCGAGCAGGCCCCTGCGTTCCGTGCGGCCCATGGCGTCAGAGCGCGACGGCCTCTCCCTTGGCCTGCGAACGCAGGGCGGCGTCGAAGATCTCGTGCGTGGCGACGGCCTCTTCGGGCGTGGCGCAGCCGAAGCGTCCGTCCAGCCTGCCGGCGCGCTCCATCAGGTAGGCGGCCCACATCTGCTGGATCACGTCGGCGAAGCCGGGTTCGAAGATGCCTCCCGTGACCGCCTTGAACGGCGTGCCGAAGCCGAGGTCGGTGCGCTTCCAGAACTGCTCCTTGCCCCGCTCGAAGAGCCAGAGCGCCTTGGTGTCGGACGTGCTGTAGCGGACCCCGCCGTCCGTGCCCAGGATCTCGATGTACCAGGTGTTGGTCGCGCCGGGCATGAGGCGCTTCATCTCGAGGCGCATGGGAACGTCCTGCCCGCCGACCTTGATCCAGGTGCTCAGCAGGGCGTTGTCCCAGGTGTCGCAGGCCGTCACGCCGCCCTTGCCGTCGGGGCGCTGCGGGTAGCCCTTCTGCAGCTGCGCGAAGAGTTTCACCGGCTTCCAGCCGAGGCGCAGCGGGATGTGGCAGGCATGCATGCCGAGGTCGTTGAGCACGCCTCCCTCGCCGCAGGTGGCGTTGAGGCGCTTCCAGTTGGCGGCCTTCGTCGGGTCGAGGTCGCTGCTGTGGTGGAAGCCCGAGACGACCTCGAGCACCCGGCCGATCGCGCCGGACTTGGCGAGCTCGAAGGCGCGCTGGGCGCCGGGGAAGAAGGGCATCTCGGAGCTGCATCTCACGAATCGCCCGCTGGACTTCACCGCGGCCTGGATGCGTCGGGCGGAGGCCAGGTCGATGCCGAAAGGCTTCTCGGCGAAGAGGTCCTTCCCGGCGGCGAGGACGTCGCAGTAGAGCTTCTCATGCAGGTTGTGCGGGACGGCGACGTAGACCACGTCGACCTCGGGGCTGGCGAGCAGGGCTTTGGTGTCGGTGGTCTTCAGCGTGCACGACGGCACGCAGTCGAACCAAGCGAGCGTAGCGGGGTTGAGGTCCGCCACGGCGGTGAGCACCGGCTTCACCGTGACGTCGGTGAGCGCGCACCAGCGGGCGAAGGCGCTGGCCATTTCGCGGCCCATGAGGCCGCCGCCGATGATGCCGATGTTTACGGGAGTCATGAAGGATCAGTTGTTGGGTTGAATGGTTGAACGGTTGGCCGGAAGAAGATGAAGGCGGGCGGATGACAGGTGGCGCAAAAGGATGTGTCTGTCCGTGATCGATTCCACCCTCTATGCAGTCAACGATTCCGGCTTCATTCCCGCGCGATAGGCGCGGGCGAGTAAAGTCACGGGCTGGAGAAGGGTGACGGGGGAGCCGGCCTGGCGGAGGCCGCGCTCGATCTGCAGATGGCAGCCGGGGTTGGCGGTGGCCAGGACGGTCGCGCCGGTGGAGATGACGTGCCCGACCTTGCGCACGAGGAGCTGTTCGGACTGCGCAGGTTGGGTGATGTTGTAGACGCCGGCGCTGCCGCAGCACCAGTTGGCCTCGGGGAGTTCGACGAGCCTGAGTCCGGGGATCAGCTTCAGGAGGTCGCGGGGCTGACGGGTGACCTTCTGGCCGTGGGTCAGATGGCAGGAGTCGTGGTAGGTGACGGTGAGGTCGCCCAGGCCGTTCCGAGGCGCCACGCAACCGTTGTCCATGAGCCATTCATGCACGTCCTTCACCTTGGCGTCCCAGGCCTCGGCCCGGGCGGCGTAGGCGGGGTCATCAGCGAGGAGCGCCCCGTAATGGCGCAGGTGGTTGCCGCATCCGCCGGCGTTGGTGATGATCGCGTCGAAGTCCGCCGGCGGGAAGAGGTCGATCATGCGGCGCGCGAGCGTGCGGGCCGGGCCGGGCTCGCCGTTGTGCGCATGCAGCGATCCGCAGCAGGGCTGCACGGGCGGCGTCACCACCTCGCAGCCGTTGGCCAGCAGCACGTCCGCCGTGTCGCGGTTCACGTCCGAGAACGTGAGGTCCTGCACGCATCCCGTGAGGAGCGCCACGCGGAAGCGGCGTCGCGCCGGACGCTCGACCGGCCGGATGAGCTCGTGGGAGAAGTTCGGCGAGACCGTCGGGCACTGCGGTTCCAGCCGGCGGAGGTCGGCGGGCAGCAGCCGCGTCAGGCCGACGCGGCGGAAGGCCGTCTGCAGCCCGAGCCGCTGGTAGAGACGCAGCAGCCGCCCCGCGAGACGGAGCAGCCGCGGACGCATGAAGAGCCCGCGCACCGTGACCGCGCGCCAGAAGCGGCTGGTGAAGGTCCGGCCGACCCCGGCGCCGGCGACCTCGGCGCGCGCGGTCTCCAGCAGGTTCGCGTAGTCGACGCCCGCCGGGCAGGCCGTCTGGCAGGCCAGGCAGCCGAGGCAGTAGCTCATCTCCTCGGCGAAGGCCGGCGTGAGCTTCAGCTCGTCGTCCGCCACCGCACGCATGAGCGCGATGCGTCCGCGGGGGCTGTGCCGCTCCTTCTTGGTCGCGTCGTAGGTCGGGCAGGACGGCAGGCACATCCCGCAGTGCATGCACTGCTGGAGCACCGAGTAGTCGAGGGACTTCAGCGACGCCTTCATCGCTCAGTCGAAGATCTTGCCGGGATTGAGCAGGCCGCGGGGGTCCCAGGCGCGCTTGAGCTCACGCATCAGGTCATGGCTGCCGTCGCCCACCTGACGGCGCAGCCAGGCCTTCTTGGCGAGCCCGACGCCATGCTCGCCCGTGATCGTGCCGCCGACCGCGAGGGTCCTGGTCACGATGTCCTCGAGCGCCTCATGGACCCGGGCCATCTCGTCGGCGTTCCGTTCGTCGGTGAGGAAGGTCGGGTGCAGGTTGCCGTCGCCCATGTGGCCGAACGTGCCGACGAGGAGCCCGCGCCTCTTCGCGACCTCGGCGATGAAGGCGACCATCTCCGCCAGCCGGTCGCGCGGCACGGTGACGTCCTCGAGGATCGTGGTCGGTCGCACCCGGGCGAGGGCGGAGAAGGCCGAGCGACGCGCCGTGGCGAGCCGGGCCGCCTCCGCGTCATCGGCGGCCGTACGGACCTCCTTGGCCCCCCGGGCGCAGGCGATCTCGGCCATGCGGGCGGCCTCCTCGGCGACCGCGGCGGGATGGCCGTCGGTCTCCATGAGCAGGAGCGCCTCGCAGTCGCGCGGCAGGCCGATCTTGGCGTAGTCCTCCACGCAGCCGATGGTCGTGCGGTCGAGGAACTCCAGCGTGCAGGGGATGATGCGGGCCGCGATGATGTCCGAGACCGTCTGGGCGGCCGCCTCCATCGTGGCGTAGGTGGCGAGCATCGTGCGTCGGACGGCCGGGCGGGGCACCAGCTTCAGCAGGACCTCGGTGATGATGCCGAGCGTCCCTTCGGATCCGATGAAGAGGTCCTTCATCGAGTACCCGGCGACGTCCTTCACGCAGGCGTTGCCGAAGCGGACGATCCGTCCGTCGGGCAGCACGACCTCGAGGCCCATCACGTAATCGCGCGTCACGCCGTATTTGAGCCCGCGCAGGCCGCCGGAGTTCTCGGCGACGTTCCCGCCGATGGTGCTGATCTTCATCGAGCCCGGATCGGGCGGGTAGAACAGGCCGTGCTTGCCGGCGGCCGCATCGATCGCGGCCGTGATAGCGCCCGCCTGGGCGCGCGCGGTGAGATTCGGGGCGTCAACGGCCAGCACCTTGTCCATGCGGACGAGGCAGAGCACGAGGCTGCCGGGGGAGGGCACGCTCCCGCCGCTGAGGCCCGTGCCCGATCCTCGCGTGACCACCGGGACGCCTTTCCCGTGGGCGAGCCGCATGACCGCCGCCACCTCCTCCGTCGAGCCCGGCAGCGCGACCGCTCCGACCGGCCCCTTGAGGGCGGCCGTGCCGTCGAAGCCGTAGGGCAGCGTGTCCTCGGGGGACGTGAGCACGTTGGCCGCGCCCACCGCCGCCTTCAGGGCGTCGACGAATGTCGGGTCGGCGGCGCCCACGGAGCCCTCAGATGAGCTTGAGCGCCTCGTCGACCGAGGCGCCGCGGTGCACCATGGCCATGAGGGCCTGGGTGATGCCGCGGGGGTTGGGGTGCTGGATGACGTTGCGGCCGTAGACGATGCCCGAGGCGCCCTGCTTGAGCAGGCCTTCGGTGCGCACGAGGATCTCCTTGTCGCTCACGCGTCCGCCGCCGCGCACGAGCACCGGGATGCCCGAGGCGGTCTCGATGACCTTGTGATACTGTGAGACGTCGTCCGTCGGGTCGGCCTTGATGACGTCGGCGCCGAGCTCCACCGCCTGGCGGACCAGATGGAGGATCTTGGTGAGGTCGCCGTCGACCATGTAGCCGCCCGCGACCGCGTTGGGCTGGAAGACCAGCGGCTCGACCATCATCGGCATGCCGTAGAAGTCGGCCTGCGGCTTGAGCTTCAGGATGTTCTCCACGCAGCGCGCGGTCACGTCCGGCGCGCCGGGGATCTGGAAGAGGTTCACGCAGACGCAGGCGGCGTCGAGTCGCACGGCCTGCAGCATCGTCTCCTCGATCATCAGGCTGAAGGCCGTGGACGGGAGCTCCTTGCCGTAGACGTTCGCGGTGTCCGTGCGGAGGACGAGGGCCGGCTTCTGCTTGCCCGGGATGGCCTGCAGGTGCCGGGCCTGGCCGACCGTCAGCTGGATGGCGTCGGGGCCCGCGTCCACGAGCGTCTCGACGACCTTGCGCATGTCCTCGATGCCCTGGAGGAAGCCGGGCTGGTTGAAGAAGCCGTGGTCGACGGCGACGTCGAAGCAGCGCTTGGACGTGGCGTTGAAGAGGCGGTTGAGGCGGTACTGCTTCATGAGGGGAGGGAGGGGCGGGGACTTACTTCAGTCCCATGATGTGCTTGAGGACGTGGAGCTCGAGCGCTTCGTAGTCGCGGGCGTCGCGGTACTGCTGGACGAGCTTCCGGTCGAGCGTGCGGACCTTCTCGACGAGCGCAAGGAACAGCTCGCGGCTGTTCTTCAGGTGGTCGGTCACCGGGCAGCCGCGCTGGGTGCGGATGGCCTTCACGTCCAGCCCGATGAACTCGCCCCGGCGGCCGTAGCCGGCCTCCTCGAGCACGCGGACCTGATTGAACGCCGCGCGGAGGTTGGCGCCGCCGAAGTTCTTGTCCTGGTCGTATTTCAGGCCGTTCTGGTCGTTGAGGTGGACGCTCGCCAGCTTGTCGTGGGCGAGGGCGAAGGCCATCTCGTCGCTGGCGTCGAGGCCGGCGAGCATGGCGTGGGCGGACTCGATGAGGCCCTTGACGCGCTTGTGGTCCTTGGAGGCGTAGGAGAGGGTGAGGGCGTGGCCGATGGTGGGCACATAGGCCTGGTCGGTCGGCTCATTCGGCTTCGGCTCGATCCAGATCTCGATGTTCTGGTCGTAGTCGAGCATCGCGTTGACCGTCTCGAGCAGGCGCTGGTAGGCCAGTTTGGCGTCCTTGGCTTCGCGGATGTAGGTGCCTTCGCGGGCGA
>JAURLX010000001.1 GCA_030830965.1 Verrucomicrobiota bacterium
AGATGGTGCAGATGCAGGACGGCTTCTTGCCGCCCTTGGATTTGACCCAAGACTGACCCCGATGCCCCGCCCCACCCCCATCGTGTCGCTGCTGCTCATCGCGGCCGGCCTGGGCGCGGCCGTGGACTTCGACCGCGAGATTCGCCCGCTGCTCCAGGACCGATGCGTGGAATGCCACGGTCCCAAGAAGAACAAGGCCGACCTCCGCCTCGACGCCAAGCCCCACGCGCTCAAGGGCGGCGAGTCCGGCCCGGCCTTCGTCGCGGGCGACCCGGCCAAGTCCCTGATCTTCGAACGGATCACCACGAAGGACGAGGACACCAAGATGCCGCCCAAGGGCGAACCACTCACGCCGGCCCAGCTGGAGAAGGTCCGCCAATGGATCGCCGAGGGCGCCGTCTGGCCCGAGAACGACGCCGACCGCGCGGCGCTCCGCGACCCCCGGCTGGATCACTGGTCGGTGCAGCCCGTCCGCCAAGACTTCGGGGCCGGGGAGTCCGTCGATGATTTCGTATCCGCCCGTCTCAAGGTGGCCGGCCTGCGCATGTCACCCGAAGCCGACCGCCGAACCCTCATCCGCCGCCTGAGCTTCGACCTGCACGGCCTGCCGCCCTCGCCGGAACGGGTCGAGGCGTTCGTGCAGGACGCGTCGCGGGACGCCTACGCCAAGCTCGTCGATGAGCTGCTGGCCTCGCCCCGCTACGGCGAACGCTGGGCACGGCACTGGCTCGACATCGCCCATTACGCCGACACGCACGGCTTCGAACGCGACCAGCTCCGCCCGAACGCCTGGCGCTACCGCGACTACGTCATCGCCTCGCTCAACGCCGACAAGCCCTACGACCGTTTCATCCGCGAGCAGATCGCCGGCGACGTCCTCTGGCCGCAGGAACCGGAGGCGATCGTCGCCACCGGCTTCCTCGCCGCCGGCCCCTGGGACTTCGTCGGCCAGGTCGAGACCAAGAGCGACGTCCTCAAGCGTGCGGCCCGGGCGGGAGACCTCGACGACATGGTCACCCAGGTGATGACGTCGACCATGGCGGTGACGATGAACTGCGCACGCTGCCACGACCACAAGCTCGACCCGATCAAGCAACGCGAATATTACGGGCTCTGGGCCGTCTTCGCCGGCGTGAAGCGCGAGGACCGCCACGTCGACCCCCGGGAGCAGGCGCGCTACGACCGCGAGAAGGCCGCGCTCGACAACCGGCTCGCCGAACTGAGATCCGGGATCGCCCGGCTCAGTGGCGAGGGCTTCGCCCTTGCCTCGTTGCTGCCCGAGAAATCAGGCATCGACCGCAGCAATGGTGAAATCACCAGGAAGGAACAGCATTACCTGCGGGACATCCGCGCCAACGTCCTGCAGAAGGTCGCCAAGGCGCCGGGCGTGCTCGGGGTCTTCCTCCCCGACGGCAAGGCTGACATCAAGTTGGACGACCGCACGGTGCTCAAAGGCCTGCCCAAGACCAGCGGACACGCCTGGGATACCGTCGCCAACCGTCCGCTGGCAGGCCAGCGCACCACCAAGCTCGACGGCATCGACTATGCCGCCAAAGGACGGACCCTGCTCGGCCTGCACGCCAACGGCGGCATCACCTTCGACCTGGAGAGGATCCGCCGGCTCAGCGGCCTCCGGGAAGTTCGCCTGACCGGGATCGTCGGCTTCGGCGCCTCCGAGGCCGCCGCCGAGACCAAGGCCGACTTCACCGTCTTCGTCGACGACCAGATCAAGTTCCAGCGGCTCAAGCTGCGCAAGAAGGAGACCGTCGCGCTCGATGTGCCAGTGCCAGCCGACGCCCGGACGCTGACCCTGGTCGCGACGGACGGCGGCGACGGGATCGGCAGCGACCTGCTCTTCATCGGAGACCCGAAACTGGAGCCCGCGGCGAAGGAGTCGCAGCTGGCCTTGGCTGACGCCGAAAAGCTGAAGTCCCTGCGCGCCGAGGCCAAGGCGACCGACGCCGCCGTCAAACAGCTGAAGACTCCGGCGATGGTCTATGCGGCCGCGCCCCAGAAGGAGGTGCCGGTCATCAAGGTGAACCGACGTGGCAACCCTGAGGACCTCGGCGAAGAGGTCACGCCATCGGCCTTCGGCTGGGCCAGACATGCGCCGCCCGAACTGGGCGGCAACGACCGGCCCGAGGGCGAAAGACGCCGCGCCTTGGCCGACTGGATCGTCCATCCGGACAACCCCCTCACCCGTCGCGTCATCGTCAACCGCCTCTGGCATCATCATTTCGGCCAGGGCATCGTGACGACCCCGAGCGACTTCGGCCTCGGCGGCGACCGGCCCAGCCATCCCGAGCTGCTCGACTGGCTCTCCCAGCGGCTCCTCGAGGGCGGCTGGCGTCTCAAGCCCGTGCACCGTCTGATCGTGATGAGCGCCGCCTACCGCCAGAGCTCCCTGACCAAGGACGCCAAGGCGGCCGCGCTCGATTCTTCCAACCGCCTGCTCTGGCGGCAGAACCCCCGGCGCCTCGACGCCGAGTCCCTCCGCGACGCCGTCCTCGCCTCCAGCGGCAAGCTCGACCTCGCCATGGGCGGACCCGGCTTCAAGGACTTCGACTACTTCGAGGCGTACGCGCCCATCTACAACTACGTCTCTCCGGACAAGCCTGAGCTTTGGCGCAGGAGCGTCTACCGCTTCGTCGTGCGCACGACCCCGCACACGTTCATGTCAGCCCTCGACTGTCCCGACCCGGCGAACCTCACGCCCGCGCGCAACCGCACCACCACCGCCCTGCAGGCGCTGGCGCTGTCCAACAACGAGTTCATGCTCCGGCAGGCGCGGCATCTCTCCTTGCGGGTCGAGAACGAGGGAGGGCCCGGGACTGCGGGCGTCGACCGCGCGTTCGCCCTCGCCTTCCAACGGACGCCCAGCGCCGCCGAAAGACAGGCCGCCGTCGCGCTCGTGAACGAGCAGGGCCTCTTCGCCCTCTGCCGCGCCCTCCTCAACGCCAACGAGTTCGCCTACTTAGACTGACCATGAAACCCGCCCTCCCCCTCGTCGCCGCCCTGCTGCTCGCGCCGCTGGCGACGCAGGCCCAGGCCGACGCGCAGATCGCCAACGCGATCAAGGACCCGGCCCGCGCCTGGGAGAGCGCCCCGGCCGAGAAGAAGGCCGCCTGGGCCGCCCAGCGCGACGCGCTGCGCACCATCGACCTGTCGGATGACGTGAAGCGTCAGGTGGTGGTCGCGCAAGGCTCGCCCGCTCCGGACGCCTACCACGCGCACCCGACCACGGCGATGCTCGCCGACGGCCGCACGATCTTCTGCGTCTGGAACATCGGTCACGGCGGACATGCCGGCCCGATGGCCAGGAGCGATGACGGCGGACTGACCTGGACGCGCATGGACGAGGCGCTGCCGCCCAACTACGCCAACTTCAAGAACTGCCCGAGCCTCTACCGTCTCACCGACGGCCAAGGGAAGGAACGGCTCTGGGTCTTCGCGGCCCGCACCCTGCTCGACCGGGAAAACCCCCGCCCGCTGCCCGGTCGCCTCGAGGGCTACATGCCGCGGATCATGAGCGAAGACCAGGGCAAGACCTGGAAGGAGCTGCCGCCCCTCGGCGGAAAGGACGCCAAGACCGACCCCTTCCGCAACGTGATGACCTTCTCGAGCATCGTCCGGCTCAAGGACGGCTCGCATCTCGGACTGTTCCACCGCGGCAGCGTGACGCCAGGCGTCGCGGAAATCATGCAGTCCGTCACGCGTGACGGCGGGCTGACCTGGTCGGAGCCCGTCGTGGTGTGCGATGGCAACAAGCTCGACGGCAAGAGCCCCTGCGAGCCCTACGTCTTCCGCTCGCCCGACGGAGCCGAACTCTGCTGCCTCCTGCGTGAGAACAAGCGCATGGGCACCAGCCTCGTCATGTTCAGCCGGGACGAGGGCAAGACGTGGACCGCGGCCGTAGACGCGCCTTGGGGGCTCACGGGCGACCGGCACCACGGCGTCTTCCTTCCCGACGGGCGCATGGTGGTCGTCTTCCGCAACGCCACCCCGAACGCCAAGGACAAGGGCTTCATCGCGTGGGTCGGCACCTACGAAGACATCAGGCAGGGCAGGCCCGGGCAGTATCGCGTGAGCCTGCTCAAGACCTTCAAGGACGGTTTCTATCCCGGCATCCACCTGCAGCCCGACGGCACGATCGTGACCACGACGTATGCCAACGCCCGCAAGGAAGACATCGGCTGCTCCATCGTCAGCATCCGTTTCAAGATCGAAGAAATCGACCGCCTGGCCGCCCGCTGACCACGACCATGGAATCACCCTACCCTTGCAACCGCCGCCGACGCTTCGTCGGCCGCCGTGACTTCCTCTGGGAACTGGGCGGCGGACTGGGCGGCGTGGCGTTCGCCGCGATGCTCAATGAGGCGCAGGCGGCGACCGACCCCAAGGCCCGGCACGGCGTGCATCACGCGCCCAAGGCCAAGGCGGTCATCCAGATTTTCTGTCCGGGCGGACTGAGCCACCTCGACTCGTGGGATCATAAGCCCGAACTGACCAAGCGCCAGGGCAAGCCGTTCGACCCCGACGGCAAGGTGCAGTTCTTCGCCTCCAAGCCCGGCGCCTGCCAGGGCAGCTACTGGCCGTTCCGTCAGCACGGGCAGAGCGGCCGATGGATGAGCGACCTCTTCCCCAAGCTGGCCGGCAAGGTCGACGAGATGGCCTTCGTCCATTCGATGCAGAGCAAGTCGGCCCTGCACGGGCCGGCGATGTTCATGGCCAACAGCGGCTTCATCCTGCCGGGCTTCCCGAGCATGGGCGCGTGGGTCACCTACGGACTGGGTAGCGAATCCGCCGACCTGCCCGCCTTCGTGGTGCTGCCGGATCCGCGCGGCCTGCCGCCCGGAGGCGTGATCAACTGGGGCGCCGGCTTCCTGCCTGCCATCCACCAGGGCACGACCCTCAACACCGACCCCTCCCAACCGCCGATCCAAGACCTCTTCCCCGGCAAGGAGTTCGCCCACCTCCGGGGTAACGCGGAGAAGTCCGGCCGGCAGTTCCTGGACACGATCAACCGCGCCCACGCGCAGGAACGGACCGTCAACACCGAGCTCGAGGCGCGCATCGGAGCCTATGAACTCGCCGCCCGCCTGCAGCTCAGCGCGCCGGAGGCCACCGACCTCACCGGGGAGAGCGAGGCGACCAAGAGCCTCTATCGGCTCGACCACGAGGACATCGGTACCTTCGGACGGCAGTGCCTCCTCGCCCGACGGCTCGTCGAACGCGGCGTGCGCTTCGTCCAGATCTACTGCGGCGCGGAGAACACCGGCGCCAAGAAGATCCGGCCCAACTGGGACAGCCACGAGGACCTCGTACGCGACCACGGCTACTGGGGTCCGATCCTGGACAACGGCACGGCCGCGCTGCTGACCGACCTCAAGTCCCGCGGCCTGCTCGACAGCACGCTCGTCATCTGCACCAGCGAGTTCGGACGGCAGCCCGCCGCCCAAGGCAAGGGACGGGACCACAACGCGGCCGCTTTCACCGCATGGATGGCCGGAGGCGGCGCGAAGGGCGGCGCGGCCTACGGGGCGACCGACGAACTCGGCGCCACGGCCGTGGACAAGCCCACCTACTGCTACGACCTGCACGCCACCGCCCTGCACTTGCTCGGCATCGACCACGAGAAGCTGACCTATTACAACAACGGCACCAAGCGGCGCCTGACCGACGTCCACGGCCACGTGATCAAGGAACTGCTGGCCTAAGTGAGACGATAGTGCCACCCCCTGAAACATCGGGCGTAGAGGACTGTCGGAGTTTTAGTAAGATGGTGCAGATGCAGGACGGCTTCTTGCCGCCCTTGGATTTGACCCAAGACTGACCCCGATGCCCCGCCCCACCCCCAT
>JAURLX010000014.1 GCA_030830965.1 Verrucomicrobiota bacterium
CCCGTGCCGACGGAGTCGCCGAGGGGCTGGTTGATGTCGGTCACGAGGGCCACGCACTTGCGGTTGAGCGAGCGGGCGACGCGGGTGACGATGCGGGCGAGCTGCTTGGCCTGCTCGAGATCGCGGATGAACGAGCCGTTGCCCCACTTCACGTCGATCACCAGGCCTTCGCAGCCTTCGGCGAGCTTCTTGGAGAGGATGCTGCCCGTGATGAGCGGGAGAGACGGGATCGTGCCGGTCTTCTGGCGGAGGGTGTAGAGGATGTCGTCGGCCGGGGCGATTTCGCGGCACTGCTCGGTGACCGCGCAACCCGTGCGCTCAAGCTGCTGGCGGAACTGGTCCATGGTGGCCTTGCCCTTGAAGCCGGGCACCGAGGAGAGCTTCTCGACGGTCGAGATGCAGAACTCCTCATCCTTGCCGTTCATGCCGGGCATCACCACTCCGGCGGCGGCACCCAGGGGGCCAAGCACCATGGAGGTCTTGTCTCCCACGCCACCGGTGGAGACCTTGGCGATCTTGGGCTGGGTCAGCCGGTCGAGGTCGATGACGTCGCCGGAAAGACGGAGCTCCTCGGCGAGGAGCGCGGTCTCCTGGGCGGACATCTGCTTGAAGTAGATGGCCATCGCCAGGGCGGCCTGCTGGGCCTCGGGCATCTCGGCGTCCATGACCGAATCCACGATTTGACGGATTTCGGCGTCGGAAAACTCTCCACCATCGCGCTTCTTCTCAATCAAAGCGGCGAAGGTGGGCTTCTCTTTTTTCCTGATATCCAGCATTTTCTCGGCCATAAGTACTTAGGATTTAGAAGGTTAGGTCAGGTCTGCCGTCGGGCAGAGAGGCGGACACGCTGATATGAAACTTTTCCTTGAAAAGTCGAGACAAAAGCGGCAAGGCGCCGCAATCTTTCCCGTCAGCGGGGAAAACCCCGCTTTTTCAGGCACGAAGCACTACGACGGCATCAAGAGCCACCTCGTACACGACCGCGGAAAAACACGTCTTTCCCCATCGGAATCGTGGTGACATCGGAAAGCCCCAGGTCGGCCGACCCGAACCAAGGCGAATGGTTCGGGTCGCCGCCGAGGCGCGGGGCGACGTAAGCGAAGAGCATGTCGGCCGCGCCTGCCTGCAGCATCGCGACGGCGAGACGCGGGCCGGCCTCGATCATGACACCGACCACGCCCTCGGCCGCGCATCGCGCCGACCAATGACCGAGGAATTCCTCCGGCCGGCCGGGCAGAGGCCAGACGCGCACCCCTTCCGCCTCGAACCAGGCGGCGTCCGATGCACGCAGCTCGGAGGCTAGTCCGACGACGACCGTGCGGCCGCGGTGAGGGTCGCGGAAGACATTGAGGCCTGCGTGCCCGGCCGTGCGGAAACGGCGATCAAGAACAAACCGCAGAGGGGCGTGCTCGGGGCCTTCGTCCCGGGCGGTCAGCCGAGGATTGTCGGCGAGCAGGGTGTCGGCGCTGACGGCGACCGCGGGAAAGAGGCGTCGCCAGCGGTGGACGTCTGCGCGCGACTCGGGCCCGGTGACGTCGCGCGGCTGTCCGGCCGGAGGCACCAGCCGGCCGTCGAGGGTGGAGGCGACCTTGAGGACCATCAGCGGCCGGCGCTCCACGATCCAATGGTTGAAGATGAAGTTCTGCTGCACGCAGGCCTCGCCGAGGACCCCTTCAACGACGCCCACCCCGGCCTGACGGAGAAGCTCGAGCCCCCGCCCCGCGTGGGCCGGGTTGGGGTCACGGGCGCCGACCACGACCGTGCGTATGCCTGACGCCAGGATCGCATCGACACACGGAGGGGTCCGGCCATGGGTGCAGCAGGGCTCAAGCGTCACGTGGAGCACCGCTTCGGCTGACGGACGACGCCCCAGCGCCCTTAGCGCGGCGACCTCTGCATGCGGACCACCGGGAGCCTCATGGAAGCCCTCGGCGACCACCCTGCCCCCTTCCGTGATGACCGCGCCGACCATCGGGTTGGGGTGCGTCCGCCCCCAGGCCCGGCGGGCGAGCTCCAACGCGCGGAGCATGGGGGGCTCGGCCGCGTTTTCAGGCACCGTCAGCGGTTGCGCTTACGCGGACCCGCGGCGGCCTTGGGACCACCGGGAGTCAGCTGCGGCTCGGAATAGTAGCGGAAGCCGTCTAGCTTACGGCGCTCGATGGGACGTCCGAGGAGCTGCTCGATCTGATGCAGGTGGTGCAGCTCGTCGGGGGAATAGAGCGTGAAGGCCTCCCCCTCGGCGGAGGCGCGGCCGGTGCGGCCGATGCGGTGGACGTAGTCCTCCGCGTGCTCGGGCACGTTGTAGTTGATGACGTGCGTGACGCCGCGGATATCGAGCCCGCGGGAGGCGATGTCGGTGGCCACCATGACCGAGTACTTGCCCGACTTGAAGCCCGCAAGGGCCTCCGCGCGCTCGGTCTGCGAACGGTCGGCGTGCATCGTGGCGACCGGCGTGCCATGCCCCTCGATCCATTCCGCGATGCGGTCGGCATCGCGCTTGGTACGCGTGAAGACGATGACGGACTTGTAGCCGCTGCGGTTCAGCAGAGCCAGCAGTAGGTCGTATTTCTGGAAGACGTCCACCGGGTAGATGGCGTGCTCGACCGTGTCGGCCGCCGTGGTGCCGGTGCGCACGTCCACCGTGACCGGGTCGCGCAGGGCCCAGCCCGCGATGCGGCCGATGGCGTCGCTGACGGTGGCGGAGAAGAGTAGCGTCTGGCGGTCCTTCGGGCAGTAGTTCACGATCCGGGACACATCCTCGATGAAGCCCATGTCCAGCATGCGGTCCACCTCGTCGAGGATCAGGACCTGGATGGAGCGCAGGTCCAGGATCTTCTGCTCATGCAGGTCCAGCAGCCGTCCGGGCGTCGCGATGACGACGTCGACGCCATCCTCGAGCGCCTTCACCTGGGCGCCGTAGCCGACGCCGCCGTAGAGGAGGGCCGTGCGGGTGCCGAGATGCTTGCCGTACTTGCGAAAATTCTCGTCGACCTGGATGGCCAGCTCGCGCGTGGGCACCAGGACCAAGCACCGGGGCTTGCCGCCCGCGGGACCGAGGCGGGCCAGCGTCGGGAGCGCGAAGGCGGCGGTCTTGCCGGTGCCGGTCTGCGCGGCCCCGATGATGTCGCGCAGGCCGAGGATCGCGGGAATCGCGGCGGCCTGGATGGGCGTGGGGTTGACGTATCCGCTTTCGTTCAGGGCGCGGAGCACGGGCTCGGGCAGGCCGAGTTCGGTGAAGGTGGACATGGATGACGGGGGACGCTGGTTCGCCGGCCTGGAAGGCGGGCAAGGTGCGAGAGCAGCACATCCGCCGCGGCGTTGCAAGTGTCCCCTGCCCCCTTCGCCTCAGGGTTTGACAAACAAGGGTCGGATAATCTCTATTTCCCTCCCTTTTCCCACGGGAGAGGCGCACGGTGGTTGTAGCTCAGTTGGTTAGAGCATCGGTTTGTGGTACCGAGGGTCGGGGGTTCGAGTCCCCTCAATCACCCCACTTTTGAGAGGAGTCCCGGCACGGTCCGGGACTCCCTCAATGGGCGCCCTTGGACTTGAAGTAGGCCTCGAGGGAGTCGCGGATCGTCTTCTCGAGCAGGGCATCCTTCGTCCTCACCTGGGCCTCCAGCTCGGCGTCGCCGACCAGGGCGCCCTTGCGGAACGTCGGCCAGCCGTCGCTGAAATCGAGCCGCTGGGCGAAATAGGTGGGATAGCTCACTCGGAACTTGTAGCCCGAGGCGTAGTTCTCGAGCCGGACGGTCACGAACTCCACTGGATAGTCGGACTGGACCTTGCGCAGGGCGGACTGCACCGCGACCAGCGCCTCCTGCGAGTCGCACTTGATGCGGTTGTCCATGAAGCGCGCATCTTCGGGCAGCTCGGTCTGCAGCGGAAAGAAAACGCCCGGGCGCATGCCGTTGAATTTCGAGCCTGGAATCCCGTGCCAGAGCACGACGCCCGCGACCACGGGGACGAGGAAGAACAGGATGATGCCGACGACGGGATTGCCCTCTTTTTCAAGCTTTACGGCCATGCGGGCAGAGTTGGGGACGGCACGCCGGAGGCAATCCGAATGCGGTCAACGGAGGGTCTGCAGGTAGGCCTTCACGTCCTCCAGTTCCTGCGGCTTGAGGATCAGACCCATAGGGGGCATGGGAGAGACCCCCAGCGCCTCATACCCCTTGGCAAGGACCTTGCTGGGCTCGACCAGCGATTCCTGGATGTAGGCGGGGGTCGACCTTGCAGCGATTTTGTCGAGAGCAGGGCCGATGGCGCTGCCCTTGCCTCCCACCATGTGGCAGGTGGCACAGGCTGCGGTGGGATGCCTCCAGAAGACTTCCTCGCCCCGCCGGGCGTCCCCCTTGGCGACCGGCGCTTCGTCGGGCGAGAGCAGCTCGCAGAGCTTCACGTCGTCGAAATAGATGTCGCCCTTCCCCACGTGCAGCAGGTTGATGCTGGCCTTGGTGCGGGGGCCGGAGTTGAAGACGACCTCGACTTCGGTCCAATCCTGGCTGCGGGAGATGGTGCTGGTCTCGGCGCGGCCGATATGGTCGTTGAGGCTCGCCTTGCCCCGGAACGCATGGGTCTTGATCCATCCGCTTAGGCGGTACTCGGTGTTAGGCTTAAGGGCGACGTCGGCGAAGAAACTCGTGTCGCCGTCGTCGCGGGTGATGCCGCGCATGGCGAGCTTGCCGGAATGCACCATCTTCGGGTCGATGACGATGCCCCAATCGGCGCCGGCATTGCCGGGGCGCCGCCCGTAGTCCCGCCGCTTCCAGCCCACGGGCAGCTTCTTGTCGTCGAGCGCCTCGAAGCCGGGATTGGGCAGCAGGTTCGGGCCTTCGCGGAAGACCAGCGCCTGATGGCGGCGTCCGAGCGCCTTGACCGCGCCCGCGAGCCACTCGTCGGACTTCACCGACGGGTCGGAGGCCAGGCCGCGCACGAGGGTCTGGATTTCGGGCGAGGTGGGGAATTCCGAAAGCTTGACGAAGGCGGCGAGCCGCACGGCGGGATCCTTGTCGGCCACGACCCCGGATCCGAAGAACAGCCGACGGCCGGCATCATCCGCGCCGAGGGCGCGCACGGCGTTGCGGCGCAGCTCGGCGGACGTGGAAAGCAGGGCCTTGCGGTGCTCGTCCTCGCCCAGGGAGCCAAGTCCATGAAGGGTCCAGAGCGCGTGGAGCGCGGCGACGCCGTCGGAGGAGCCGAGCACCCCGCGGATCGAGGGCACGGCGGCGGTACGCCGGCCTTCCACGAGCAGCCGCTGGGCGCGGAGGCGGCCGTACTGCGTCGAGCCAGAGAGGCCCTTGACCAGGTCTGCGTCGGCGAGCCCTTGGGCGGGGTTGTCCAGGACTCCGGGGCGGTCCCAGACGACGCGGTAGATGCGGCCGCGGGAGTGGTCGCGCAGCGGGTTCTCGTGGGCGCCGCCGACCCCGGTGACGGCCTTGTAGCCGCCGCGCTCGGGGGAAGGCGTCGGGTTGTGCTGGATGATGAAGTTCTGGAAGTCGGCGACCCAGATGGCGCCGTCGGGACCGACCTCGGCGAAGACCGGAGACATCCACTCGTCGGAACTGGCGAGGACGTTGAAGCCGTCACGGGCCTCATAACCGGCGCCGACGGCGCGGACGTCCATGGCAGCGACGAGCTTCATCGTGGGCTCACAGACCAGGGCGCGTCCCTGCAGACGAGGAGGAAGGGCCTTGGAGTAGACGAAGGTCGAACCGGCGGCGGCCGTGTAGCCTCCCATCACGTCGACCTGACGGAAGTTGGGCGTGACCGTATGCGCCTCGCCGACGAGGTTGATGCGCTTGGCGGTGAGCCCCCGGCCGCCTGGACCCCAGGCCGACGCCGGGATGCCGCCGAAGAAGATCGGCGCGTTGTTGGCCGTCCCGCCGAAGGCGTCGCCGGCCGCGTTGGACCCTTGGCCCCAGGTGTTGTTCGTGAACTGGTGGAGGAATTCGAGCGCCGATCCATCGGACTTGAAACGGTAGCTGCCCATCGCGAAACCCAGCTTCTTGCCGCCCACCTCGCCGTCGAACCCGCTGTAGCCGACCGCCCCGCGGAGCCAGTTGTCATAGCCGTAGGATAGACTGCTGGCCTGGGCGTGGGTGTCACGGATGCCGAATCCGGTCAGGACGACCTCACGGACGTCGGCGCGGTCATCGCCGTCGATGTCCTTGAGGAACACGAAAGTCGGGGACTGCGAGACGATGATGCCTCCCCGGGCGAAGACGAAGCTGGTCGGGATGTTGAGCTTGTCGGCGAAAACCGTGAATTTGTCGGCCCGGCCATCGCCGTCGGTGTCCTCGCAGATCTTGATGGAGTCATTGCCCTTTTGCTGATCCTCCATGACACCATGCGGATAGTCGCGGGTCTCGGCGACCCAGAGGCGGCCGCGCTCGTCCCACGCGAAGGCGATGGGCTTGGCGATGTCAGGCTCGGCGGCGAAGAGCACCAGGCGCATGTCGGCCGGCACCTGGGTGCGCTCCATGCTGCCCTTGACCGAGAAGGGCTTCTGGAAGGTAAGCGGCTCCGGACGCTTCTCGTAGTTGGCGACGTTGCCGTCCTTCTCGCGAACCTCGGGTTCGCGCTGGGCGAGGAAGGCGCGCCAAGCCTCCAGACGCACGGCGGGCAGCGACTTCTCGAGCGCCACCCGGAAGGCGGCCGGCTCTTTGGCGTGCGCGGAGAGGTCGGGCAGGCCTGACCTGAAGGATCCGCCCACGACGACGACCGCATCATAGCGACGGAGGTCTTCGGCGGAGGGAGCCTCGCGATGATAGTCGAACCAGATGGCGTCTCGGCCGAGCGCAGCCATCAGCTCGTGCAGGGGGCCTTTGGCCGACTGCTCGGCGCCGGCGGGGTCAAGATAGAGGACTCGTACCGGAGCGGCGCCGAGGACGGAGGCAAGGGCCAAGGCCAGAAGGGCGAGAAGGCTTCTCATGGGGCTGACTTGAGAGAAGACCGGCCCCGCCCGGCATGCAACTGGTGAAGCCGTTAAAAGATGCGAGCCACCCGCCCTGCCCCGGTGCGGATGTCGCAAAGATGAAAAGGGTGCAAAAAAAACGGCGCCCAGACGGGCGCCGTGTTCAGGCCTGACCTCCGGGATCAGTGGTCGTGGTGATCGCCGCCGGCCGCGGGCTTGGGGTCCTCGGGCAGGTCGGTGATCAGGCACTCCGTGGTGAGGAGCAAGCCGGCCACCGAAGCAGCGTTGGTGATCGCGGTGCGGGTGACCTTGGTCGGGTCGACGACGCCGGCGGCCACCAAGTCCTGGTACTCGCCCGTGGCGACGTTGTACCCGTGGTTGCCCTTGTGCTTCAGGAGCACCTCCTGGACGATCAGCGAGCCTTCGACGCCGGCGTTGGAGCAAAGCGTGCGGAGGGGCTCCTCGATGGCGCGGCGGACGATCTGGGCGCCGATCTTCTCGTCGCCTTCCAGCGACTTGATGAGGGCGTCGATGGCCTTGACGGTGCGGAGCAGCGCGACGCCGCCGCCTGCCACGATGCCTTCCTCGACCGCGGCGCGGGTGGCATGGAGCGCGTCATCGACGCGGTCCTTCTTCTCCTTGAGCTCGGTCTCGGTGGCCGCGCCGACATGGATGACGGCAACGCCTCCGGCGAGCTTGGCGAGGCGCTCCTGGAGCTTCTCCTTGTCGTAGTCCGAGGTGGTCTCCTCGATCTGGCGACGGATGAGCTTCACGCGGCCCTGGATGTCGGCGGACTTGCCGGCCCCCTGAATGACCGTGGTGTTCTCCTTGTCGACCACGATGCGCTTGGCGCGTCCTAGGTCGGCGACCTTGAGGGATTCCAGCTTGATGCCGAGGTCTTCCGTGATGAAACGGCCGCCGGTCAGGACGGCGATGTCCTCCATCATGGCCTTGCGGCGGTCGCCGAAGCCCGGCGCCTTGACGGCGCAGACGTTGATGGTGCCGCGGAGGCGGTTGACCACGAGCGTGGCGAGGGCCTCGCCCTCGACCTCCTCGGAGATGATGAGGAGCGGCTTGCCGGTCTTGGCGACCTCCTGAAGCACGGGGAGAAGGTCCTTCATGGAGCTGATCTTCTTCTCGTAGAGGAGGATGTAGGCGTCCTCCAGGACGGCCTCGAGCGTCTCGGCGTTGGTGGCGAAGTAGGGGGAGAGGTAGCCCTTGTCGAACTGCATGCCCTCGACGACGTCGAGCGTGGTCTCGATGGTCTTGGCCTCCTCGACGGTGATGGTCCCGTCCTTGCCCACCTTGTCCATGGCCTCGGCGATGATTTCGCCGACGGACTCGTCCCAGTTGGCGGAGACGGTGGCGACCTGCTTGATCTCCTCGCGGGTCTTGATCTTCTTGGAGATGTCCGCGAGCTCCTTCACGACGGCCTCGGCGGCCTTGTCGACGCCGCGCTTGACGAAGATCGGGTTCGCGCCGGCGGCGACGAAGCGGAGACCCTCGCGGTAGACGGCCTCGCCGAGCACGGTCGCGGTGGTCGTCCCGTCACCGGCCTTGTCGGCGGTCTTGGAGGCCACTTCGCGCACCATCTGGGCGCCCATGTTCTCGTACGGGTCGTCCAGCTCGATCTCCTTGGCGACGGTGACGCCGTCCTTGGTGACCTTGGGGGCGCCGAACTTCTTGTCGATCATCACGTTCCGGCCCTTCGGACCGAGGGTGACCTTGACAGCACGGGCGAGGATGGAGACGCCGTTGAGCACCTTGCGGCGGGCGGCTTCATCGAACAGGATCTGCTTCTTGGACATGTGTGTGCGGGTTGGATGGTTTCAGGAACGCCGGGTCATTCGATGACGGCGAGAATTTCGGACTCCGAGAGGAGCAGGTAGGTGACGTCATCAAGCTTGACCTCCTGGCCGGCGTACTTGCCCACGAGGACCTTGTCGCCGATCTTGACGTTGAAGGGCAGCTTCTTGCCGTCCTTGTCGAGCCCGCCGGTGCCGAGGGCGATGACCTTGGCTTCCTGGGGCTTCTCCTTAGCGGTGTCGGGGATGATGATGCCGCCCTTGATTTCTTCGGCCTCCTCGATGCGCTGCAGCAGCACGCGGTCGCCGAGGGGCTTTACGGAGGGTTTGGTGTTTTTGGCCATGTTGTTTGGTGTGGGTAGAGAGATGTCCGTCGGACGAACGGTGAATTGCAGAAGGGATGCCAAAACGCTTCGGTCCGGGTTTAGCAACCGATTACGGGGTTTTTTTAAGCCCTGCCCCGGGTCCGGATGCCCTAGAGCCCCAAAAGTCCCGTTATTCCGGGACAGGGTGTCCCAAGCTGTCTACCGGGACTGTCACACCCCCGGACCAGCCAGATCGCCCTTATCGCCCCCCGGCTCCTTCAACTGTTCACCCCAGCCGAAGATGCGGGCCTGGGCGCCATGATGCTCGGCCTTCGGCTTGTCGCCGCGCTCCATCCAGATGCGAGAGAGGGAGGTATGGACGTGCACGTCCTTGGGCCGGAGGCCCAGCGCCTTATCGGCCGCCTCGAGCGCCTCGTCCAGCCGTCGGGCCGCGAAATGAACCTCGGCGATTGCCAACCAGGCTTCGAAGCACGCCGGGTCGGCCCCGAGGGCCGACCTCAGGCCGGTGAGGGCGGCGGCCTCGTCGCCGACGGCGAAATGAAACGCGGCCTCGTCCGCCAGTCTTCGGGCCAGGGCCTCGGGCTTCTCCATGGCACGATGCTTGTCCGTAGGCGGCGGCGCGCAAGCGCTCCTTTCGCCTTGGAAACAGACCTCCGCAAGACAACCCTGCGGCATGGATCCTCGCTACGGTAAGCTCGCCGACGTGCTCTGCGGTTTCTCGACCCGTCTCAAGAAGGGCGAAAACGTGCTCATCGACGCCCACGACGTCCCCGAGGACTTCGTCATCGCCCTCATCCGGGCCGCCCGCGAGCGCGGCGCCACCCCGATGGTGAACCTCCACAAGGCCCGCGTCGGACGCGAGATGGTCAAGGGCGGCACCAAGGAGCAGTTCAAGCTGGCCGCCGACCACGAGCTCGCCCGCATGAAGAAGATGCAGGCCTACATCGCCGTGCGCGGTTCGGACAACATCTTCGAAGGCAGCGACATCCCGGCCTCACAGGCCAAGCTCAACGGCGAGCTGATGCGCCCGGTCCTCGACCACCGCGTCAACAAAACCAAGTGGGTCGTCCTCCGCTGGCCGACCTCCTCCATGGCCCAGCAGGCCAAGATGAGCACCGAAGGGTTCGCCGACTTCTACTTCCGCGTCTGCACGCTCGACTACTCGCGCATGATCCCGGGCATGAAGGCCCTCCAGCACGCCATGATGAAGACCGACGAAGTCCACATCGTCGGCCCTGGGACCGACCTGAAGTTCAGCATCAAGGGCATGAACGCCATCCCCTGCGGCGGCGAATACAACATCCCCGACGGCGAGGTCTTCACCGCGCCGATCAAGGACTCCGTCAACGGCGTGCTGCAGTACAATTGCGCGACGATCTATCAGGGCGTCTCGTTCGAGAACATCCGTCTGGTCTTCCGCAAGGGCAAGGTCGTCGAGGCCACCTCGAACAACACCAAGCGCCTGAACGAGATCCTCGATACCGACGGCGGCGCCCGCTTCATCGGCGAATTCGCCATCGGCTTCAACCCGCACATCCTCAACCCGATGCAGGACATCCTGTTCGACGAGAAAATCGCGGGCTCCTTCCACTTCACGCCCGGCAAGTGCTACGAGACCACCGACAACGGCAACCAATCGTCCATCCACTGGGACATGGTCTGCATCCAGCGCCCCGAATACGGCGGCGGCGAGATCCGCTTCGACGGCAGGGTGATCCGCAAGGACGGACTGTTCGTGCCCAAAGAGCTTCAGAAACTCAATCCCGCGTACCTGCTGGGCAAGTCCAAGTAAGATGGCGACCCCTCGGAAGCCCGCCAAGCGCAGACCCGCGCGCATCGGCTCCCAGCCGCAGGCCCGCACCGCCAAGGCGCTCAAGCGCAAGGCCCGTCCGGCCAAGGCGCCCGTCGAGGAGGCCCGCCCGGATGAGATCTTCAGGACCCGCATCCCGGGCGAATTCGAACCCGCCCGCGCCGACAAGATCATCGCCACGCTGCTCGACGGCGTCAGCCGCTCGCGCGTGCAGAAGGCCCTCGACCTCGGGATGGTGAAGGTCAACGGCCTGCCGGCGAACTGCCGCACGGTGCTCAACCCCGGCGACGCCGTCGAAGTCGCCCTGCCCTCCCCCGGCGAGCCCACCGCCCGCCCGGTGAAGATGGCCCTCGAGATCCTCTTCGAAGACGCGCACCTCATCGCCGTCAACAAGCCGGCCGGCCTGCTCACGCATCCCGTGCAGGGTTCCGATGAAGTCTCGGTCGTCCACGGCTTGCTCCATCACACCAAGGGCAAGCTCGCCCCGGCCGGCGGCGCGCCCCGGCCTGGCGTCGTGCACCGCCTCGACCGCGAGACCTCCGGCGTCATCGTGCTCGCCAAGACCGACAAGGCCTACCACGCGCTCGTCGCCCAGTTCGCCGAACGCACCGCGCAGAAGGAATACCTCGCCCTGGTCGACAAGGCCCCGCGCCTGCTC
>JAURLX010000015.1 GCA_030830965.1 Verrucomicrobiota bacterium
CGTTCGACGAGGAAGCCGCTGAGGGAACGTCCGTCGACGGTCTGGACGGAGAAATACTGGAAGCCCTCGCGGATCTCGGCGTTGGGATTGACGATGCTGATGAGCATGGTGCCGAGGTTGTCCCGCTGGTAGGCGGTGAGCTCCGGCCCGATGCGCCCGCCCTTGAAGAAGAGGCGGTGACAGGAGGCGCAACGCTCCATGAAGGTCGCCTCGCCGGCGTAGGGATTGCCGGTGCCGGCCTTGAGGCGTCGCTCGACATCGGCGATCCTGGCGTTCCAATCGGCGCCCTGATTCGCGACGGGCGCGGGATAGGTCTCGGCAAGCAGCGCCTTCAGGTCGTCGGAGGCGTGGCCGCGCATGCGGTCCACGATGTCGGCAGGGATGATCGCGGCGGCGACCGAGCCGGACTTCACCGCACGGAGGAGCTCCGCGCTCCAGGCGGAACGGCTGGCCAGCAGGGCCAGGACGGCCGTGCGCACCTCGGGATCGAGCTTCGCCGCCGACAGCAGGGTCACGGCCTTGGGGCCGACGGACGGGTCGTCGTAGGCCATCAGGGAGATGAGCGCGGCCTTGCGCAGGGGGACGGAGGGCTCGGAAGTGGCGATGGCGAGCAGCAGCGCGGGGGCCTCGGGATGACGCACCTCGCCGAACAGCCGGGCCTGCAGGATGCGGTCCTCGGGCTTCGATTTCGGATTGCGCAGGATGCCGAGGGCTTCGGCGATGGCGGCGGCCTCGCCCTGCCGGACGCGTAGCACGAGAGGCGCGCGACCGGAGGCGGCCAGGGCCTTCAGGAGCTCGTCGGGCAGACCGGACATCTCGCGGCCGCGATAGGCCTCCTCGAATCCCTTCATGAGATGCGCCGAGTGGGCCGGCGTGGGGGCGAGGCCGAGGAGCCGGGCGCAGACCAGCAGGTCGGCGCGGCGACCCTCGGTGGCGAAGCGTCGCATCAGGCGCGGCAGCAGGTACTCCTGCATCACCGGGCGGTCCCAGAGCGAACCGTCGCGCAGGAAGCCGAGCACCGCCTCACGGTCCAGCGTGACGTGGGCTTCCAGCGCCCACCAATGCAGCAGCGGGATGTAGCGGTCCTTCGCGTCCTCGTCCCTGCGCACGAGACGGTCGAGGAGCCTGAGCGACTGGGAGGTCGTGAGACGTCGGGCCGTGGAGGCCATCTGCGAGCGCACCTCGGCGTCGGTCTCGACGTCGGCGCGGGCGAGCAGCGACTGGAAGACGTCGGCCGGCAGGTCGCGCGCGCCCTGGGATCCGATGCCGGGCACCCCGAGGCCGCGGTTGACGCCGTATTTGTCGCCGAGGAAACGCGTGGCCCAATGACGCACCGGGGCGTAGCCGTGGCTGAGCGCGCGGACCGCCCGGGCGTCGGTGAGCGCGTCGAGCTGGTAGAGCGCCCAGAGCGCGCCCAAGGCGCCGTGAGGCGCGTCGGAACGATCGTCGGCCGGCATCCCCTTGGCGAAGAGCAGGCCCTCCAGCGCGTCGACCACCGAGAGGTCGCGGCGTTCGGCGAGCAGCTGGAGTGACATCGTGCGATGCCACTTGTTGGGGTGGGCGAGAAGCGCGACCAGCTGCGCGGAGGACTTGTCCTGCAGGTTGAGGTCGCGGTCGAGCGCGGCGCCCTGCCCCTTCAGGCGGTACATCCGGCCCGTGGTGGGGTCGATCTGGTTCTGGTAGTGCTGCCCGTGCGCGATGTAGAACTCATACATGTCGGACAGGTAGACCGAGCCGTCCGGCGCGTTGGCGATGTAGAGCGGACGGAAAGCCACGTCTTCCGACCACATCGGGATGCCGAGGTCGGACGTCTCATACGTCGCCCCGACCCAGAGCCGCTCGGAATCCGTGACCGTGTTGTGCAGCGGGTCGATGGAGAGCAGGTGGCCTGCGAGCGAGCGGGGCATCGCCGTGCCCTCGACATACGTCCCGAAATGGGCGAAGCGCGGGACCTTCGTGCGCGTGCCCAGGATCGGCAGTTGGCCGAACGAATAGGGACTCCGCGGGGGACCGAACTTGCCGGGGTCGACGCCCTGCTTGAGGTAGATGCCGCCCTGGACGTAGTGCCAGCCGCGGGTCGTCCCGCCGTTGTGGCCCGAGTAGAGCCGCCCGTCCGCGTCGATATCCAGACCGAACGGATTGCCCGAACCTTCGCAGAAGATGTCATACTCGCGCGTCTTCGGGTGATAGCGCCAGACCATGCAGCCCTCGAAGTGGACGCTGCCCGCCTCCGAGGAATCGAAGCCCGGCCGCGTGACGCGGGACGACGACGTGCTGCCGTGCACCCCGTAGATCCAGCCGTCCGGCCCGAGGATGATCCCGTTGCCCACCGAGTGCGTGTCCTCCAGCCCGAAGCCCTGCAGGTGCACCACCGGTGCACCGTCTGGCACATCATCGCCGTTCGCGTCGGGGTAGAAGAGCAGGTAGGGCGGAGACATCACCCAGACCCCGCCATGGGCGCGGAAGGCCGAGTTGGCCATGTTGAGCCCGTCCTGGAAGACCTTGTGACGGTCATATTTCCCGTCGCCGTCCGTGTCCTCATGGATCGAGACCACGTCCGCGCCCTTGTCATGGAAAGGAGGAGGAGGCGGCACGCGGTCGTAATGCGAGCGGTAATACTTGTCGCGGCTGACCATGCTGACCCCGGCCGGGTAGGGATACTGACGATACTGCGTGACCCAGAGACGACCCTTGGAGTCGAAGCTGAAGTGCGTCGGCTGGGCGACCAGCGGCTCCGACAGCAGCAGCTCGGCCTCCAGACCCGGCAGCGTGCGGATCTTGGCGTAGGCCTCGGCCGGCGAGAGCTTGGGGCCGTGCACCTGGGCGGCGCGGCCCAGCACCCGGTTGGATTCACGGAACTTGTCGAACGTGAAGGCGGCCGGGCGGTCCTTGAGCGCCGGACCCGGACGGAACCCGTCGCCCTCGATGAGTTCCCACTCCCCTTCCAGCACGCTTTCCTGGAAATAGTTCATGATGAACGGCGCCTCGCCCGTGAAACCGCCCTTCCCGCCCTTGGCGAAGATGCGGAACGCCAGCTCGTTCCACTCGTCCTTGCGCAGCGTGCCCATCGGGACCTTGTGACGGAAGATCTCGCCCGCGCCGGAGCGATAGGGCTCGAACGATCCGCCCGTGCCGACCTTGACCCCGTTGACGTGTAGCTCGTGGGCGCCGGCGAAGTCGCGGAAATGAACCCCGACCGACTCCTCGAACAGATTGCGCTCGTGCTTGGAGAAGAAACTCGGGTCGACCTTCACCCAGGCGCGCAACCAGACCGTGCGGCCCTCCGCGGGGGCCTCGATCGGGCCGGGCACCGGAGCGCCTGACAGGGAGCAGACGAGGAGGGCCAGGGCGAACGCGGCGAGCCCGCGGGCGGGCAGGCTGGAAGGTCGACAAATCGTCATGGGATGGTTCCGCCTGAGGGCGGCCGGGGTGAAAGAGTACTAGGCGGGCCAGCAAGGCCTGCAAAGGCGAATGGACGTCTTATTCGGGCGAAGTCCTGCCTTTATGACGAGGGCGGGGCTGGCGGAAGCGGACGGCCGAGGCATAGTGCGACCATGATCGGAGCCATCACCGGGGACATCATCGGGTCCGTGCATGAGTTCGCCTCGAACACACGGGACGATTTCGAGCTGTTCGTGGAATCGTCGTGCCCGACCGACGACTCCCTGCTCACCTGGACCATTGCCGAGGCCTGCCGGGCCGGAGTCACGGACTACAGGCCCTACCTCCTCCGTGGCGTGGCGCTGTCCCGCAGGCCCGAGAACCGCGCCTGCCTGAGCCCCGCGTGGGGCGGCGGATTCCTCGGCTGGGTGGAAGAAGGCGCGACCCGGCCGCGGGAATCCTATGGCAACGGGGCGGCCATGCGCGTCTCGCCCGTCGCCTGGTTCTACAAGCAGGAGGAGCAGGTGCTGAAGCACGCCCGACTGAGCGCCCTGCCCTCCCACGGGCATCCTCATGGCATCCAGGGGGCC
>JAURLX010000016.1 GCA_030830965.1 Verrucomicrobiota bacterium
CCAGAGGCGTCCCGCGCCGGCCACGGCGGCCGTGACGATGTTCAGGCCCTTGAGGGCGTCGGTCTGCCGGTCGAAAACGCCGTCTCCGTCGGTGTCCTCGAGCACGCTGACGATGTCGGCGCCTTTCTCCCCGAGGGGCGGGGGGGCGGGCACCTTGTCGAACTGGGCGCGGAGATGCTGGTCGTAGGCGACGATCTTTAGGCCGGCGGGGAAGGGATATTGGCGGAACTGCACGATCCACATCCGCCCCTGGGAGTCCCAGCTGCCGTGGATGGGCTGCGTGAGGGCCGGCTCGTGCGCCATGAGGTCGATCGTCAGTCCTGGACGCAGGGTGAAGCGCCTGAGGGAATCCTGCGGAGAGGAGGGCGGGGTGTCGTCGGCCTGCACGCCGCGTCCTTTGAAGGTCTTGGCCGTTTCCAGCACCTTCTCATTGTCGGCGAACGGTCCGTCCGCGCCGAGGAGGCAGGTGGCGAGCAGGAGGTGGGCGGCGGTCAATCTCACCGGTTGATCCAGTTCGGGTCGGGCTCGTTCCAGGTGAGCCTGGCGATGAACACCGCGTTGTTCGAGCCCCGCGCGGTGCACTTGGTGTGATCGTACGGGTTAGGCGGAAGGGTCTGCATCCATTCCGTGACGGTCACCCAGGTCTCGGCCGGGCCCGCCTCGCCGACGCCGAAATTGCCGAGTCGCGCACCACGTTCGGGCACCAGCACGCGCTCGGTGGCACGCTTCACCTGCAGCGCCGACCGGTCGACCTCGGCGATGAACAGCGGCGCACGATGCCGGAACACATGGTCGTTGTTAGCGCCGCGCCGGGTGTAGACGAGGAACAGGCGGTCGAGGTGGGTCACCCAGTGGGCCTGCGTGTTGTAGCTGCCGAGGTCGGACCCGTCGTCGAAGGTCCACTTCCTGGGAGTCGAGAAATCCAGTCCGTCGTCGCTTACGGCCACGTAAGCGGCGAGGTCGTGCCGCAGGGTCAGGTAGTACTTTCCTCCGACGACGGCGAGGGAAGGCTCGCCGGCCCCGCGGGCGCCGGGGATGCGGATTTCGGACCCGATGCTGCGCAAGGTCAGGCGGCTTCCGTCGAAGGCGCAGCGGACGACGCAGACCCGGTATTCCTTCTCGCCCTTGGGCGCGAAGTAGATCGGCAGCAGGATGTCGCCGTCCGGCAGGTCGACGCGCTGCGTGCAGCCCGCGCCGGAGCTGTGGAAGCGGACGGGGTCGGGCATCGCGAGGGTGTCGTAACGGCTCCAGCTCCGGCTGGCCGGGTCGTAGACGGAGTAGACGGTGGACCGCGGCCGGTTAGGCATCACCTTGCCATCCTTGTATCGGGCATCGTGGCCGGTGCCGAGCAGCTTGCCGGACTTGGCGTGCCACTTTGGCCAGAAATCGCAGGGGGTGACGGTGACGTCGCCTTCCGTCCGGTGTCCGAGGGTCTTCTCGTGGATGGTCGGGGTCGACCAGGTCCTGCCGCGGTCTTCGGAGCGGAACTCGGAGATCGGACCGAAGAGGTCGCTGCCCTTGAGGGTGAGTTTCTGCAGGGTGATGACCGCCGTCCGCTCCGTTCCGTGCAGGAAGCCTGGCCGGGCGTGCACCCAGCAGGTGACGCCGTCAAAGCCCTCGGAGACGACGCTGAGTGCGATCTCCGGATCTTCGGCCCGCAGTGCGGAGCACAGCAGCAGGACCGCGAGGGCTCTCACTTCAGGATGAGGGTGATCCGCCGCAGTTCCATCACGGTCTTGCCCGGCATCTCCACCGCCCGGATCGTCAGCTCGCCGGCTCCCTCGGCCAAATCGATGTCGCCGAGGCGGACGGACTTGAACTCACGCATGACCGATTCGCCGTTGTTGCGGGGGAAGACGTCCTGCTCGAGCAGGGGAGGGTACCAGCCTTCGGCGATCCGGGCACGCAGGGCGGATCCGCCGAAGCGCACCTCGACCATGGAGCCGGCGTCGGCGGGAGGGCAGGCGTAGTCGATCCAGACCTCATAACGTCCGTCGTTCACGACCTCGATGTTCCAGGACGGGTGGGCCTCCTGGGTGGTCCATTTGACGAAATAAGACGAGTTGGGTGCGCGTGAACTGCGTTCAAGTCCGCCCTTGGGTGTGCCGTCACGAGCCGGGAGCATTGTGATGGGGAACTCCCGGTATCCCACTTGGATCGGACGCGGATCGACGGCGTTGCCGGGGCCGCCCTTGGCCTTGCCTTTGCCCTTGGGCTGAGCCGGGGCCATCCCGACGTCCTTGCGCCATGATTCGGCGGCGGTGCGGAGCTCGGCGGCGACCGCCGGCTGGGCGTCCTGCACGGGCTTGGTCTGTCCGGGGTCGGCGACCATGTCGAAGAGGTTGCCTTCTGCGTCAAGGCGATGGGTCTGCGAGCGCACGCTGACGCGGTCGGCCCACGTGTTGAAGATCAGGCGAGGCGCCCAGTCGGCGTCCTTGCCGCGCAGCAGCAGCGGGGAAAGGTCACGTCCGTCGAAGGGGCGGTCGCCGGCACGCTGGACGCCGGTGAGGGCGAGGAGGGTCGGGCAGAGGTCCACGGCGCCGGCGATGCGGTCGACCTGCGCGCCGGCCTCGATGCGTCCGGGCCAGCGCACGAGCAGCGGCGAGCGCACGCCGCCTTCATCGGTGGTCCCCTTGACCCCCTTCATGCCGTCCGTCCAGCGGTGCCCGTTGGGCCCGTTGTCGGAGAAGTAGACCACGATGGTGTCGCGTTCGAGCCCGAGCTCGCCGAGCTTGGCGAGGATCCGTCCGATGTTGCCGTCCAGGTTCTCCATCATGGCCATCACGCAGCGGGTCTGAGGCTCGATCTCAGCGGCGGCGTTCGTCGCACGCTGGGTGAGCGCAAGGTCCTTGAACTTGTCCCAGTGCTTGGCGGGCACGGACCACGGCGAATGCGGGATTGTGAAGGGCACGTAGCAGAGGAAGGGGCGCTCCCGGTTGCGTTCGATGAACTGGATGGCGCGATCGGTGAGGACGTCCACGATGTAGCCCTTCGACTTCTCCATGACCCCGTTGCGTTCAAGGGGCGCGTCGAAGTACTCGCCCCAGTGGCCGGAGGTGTAGCCGGTGAAGGTGTCGAAGCCGCGCGCAAGGGGATGGTAGGGCCACTGGCTGCCGTTGTGCCACTTGCCGAAGATGCCGGTGACGTATCCGGCGGCCTTGAGGGCGTCCGCCACGGTCTTCTCACCGGGGTTAAGGCGCTCCTGGCCCGTGGACACGCCGTAGACGCCGAGCCGACGATGCCAGCGTCCGGTGAGGAACTCGGCGCGCGTCGGCGAACAGACGGGCTGCACGAAGAAGCGGTCGAAGCGCGCCCCGTCCTTCGCCAGCGAGTCGATGTTCGGGGTGGAAAGCTGGCGGTTGCCGTTGTGCGAATAGTCGCCCCAGCCGGCGTCGTCGGCCAGCAGGACGATGACGTTGGGCTGACGGGCGGCCAGTCCGGCGGCGGTCAGCAGGAAGAGGAGGGCGGCGGCGCAGAGGCGCATTTCAGCGGGTCTTGGGAGCGATGTAGCCGAGGGAGGTCAGGAAGGCGTCCGTGGCCGCCAGCGTCTCGTCATACTTCGTCTTGTTGAAGAAGCCGTGCGGTTGCCCTTCGAAGCCGACCAGCTCGCAGCGGCTGCCGACGGACTTCATCACCTCGGCGAACTTCTCCACGGTCGTGTAAGGCACCGTCGTGTCGGCCTTCCCGTGGAAGATGATGGTCGGAGGGGCGCCTTTCTTGACGTGATGGAGGGGCGAGATCTCCACGGGCTCGCAGCCGAAGCGCGCCTTGTCGAGGCCGGCGCCGAAGCCTTTGAGGTCGAGGCCGGGGAAGGGCGCCATGACGGTGCCCGGATTGAACAGCACGAGGGCGTCCGGGACGCACGAGACGTTCTTGTCGTCCGTGGCCGTGTCCAACCCTGGCAGGGTTGCGACCGCCGCGGCGAGATGCCCCCCCGCGGAGCCGCCGCCGGCCGCGATGCGCGAGGGATCGATGCCGAGTCGCCCGGCGTTGGCGCGCACCCAGCGCACGCAGGCCTTGGCGTCCGACACGCAGTCGGCGGGTTTGGCGTCCTGACGCGACTTGACGCGGTAGTCGGCGACGATGGCGACCATGCCGCGCGCGGCGAGGTGGCGGCTCTGTCCCTCGAACTGCGTGGGCGAGCCGGAAGTCCAGCCGCCGCCGAAGAAGAACACGATGGCCGGCAGGGGCTTGTCCGTCATCTTCTGTCTGGAATCGAAGATCCAGACCTTGAGCTCGGTCTCCCCGACTTTGCGGTAGGTCTCGACCTTGGTCCCCTCGATGACGGGCGGGTAGCTGCCGGACTTCTTTGCGGCTTTCTTGGTCTGGGCGGGTACGGCGAGGCTGAGCGCGACCGCCAGGAGGATGAAGAGCTGCTTCATGGGGTGCCGTCTTGTTAGGAAGGTCGTCGCCCGGGGGCAACCGATGAATCCTAAACATTTGCGGCGGGTGACCGACGGGTCAGGCTTGCGTCATGCCCCGCTCCGTCCTCCTGCTCGTTTCCGCACTCCTTTCCGGCTGCGCCGCGAATACGGGGCCCGAGGTGGTCTGTGCGGGGTCCTATCCGCGCCATCTCCAGGGGTTGTGCACGGACGGGGCATCGGTCTACTGGAGTTGGACGGACACCCTCGTGCGGACGGACCGGACCGGTCGCGTCCTCGTGAGCGCGCCCGCTCCCTCCCACCAAGGCGACTTGTGCCTGGCGGGCGGAAGGGTGTACGTGGCGGTCAATCTCGGGGAGTTCAACCGGCCGGCGGGCCGGGCCGACAGTTGGATCCACGTGCATGACGCGACCACGCTGCGGCTGATCTCACGGCATCCGGCGCCCGAGGCGGTGCACGGGGCGGGCGGTATCGCGCACCGGGACGGCAGCTTCTTCGTGGTGGGCGGTCTGCCTCCGGACGTGCCCGAGAACTACGTCTACGAGTATGACGTCGGCCTGCGGTTCAAGCGAAGGCACGTGCTCGCCTCGGGCCCCACGTTGATGGGGATTCAGACTGTCGCCTGGGCCCATGGTTCGTGGTGGTTCGGCTGCTACGGTGAACCGAAGGTGCTGCTGCGCGCGGACCGCGATTTCCGAATCACGGGCAGGTGGCACTTCGACGCATCCTTGGGGGTCGAGGAAGGTCCGGACGGCAACCTGCTCGTCGGCTCCAACAGCCGAGGGTCCGATCAGTCGCACGTCGGCCGGATGCGGTCGGTCAGGATCGCCGACCTCGGGCCTTCGCTCTGAGGGGAGGTCCGCCCGGGAGGGGCGCCGCGTTCACTTCTTGAACGCGGGCCCTTCGGCGTTGCCGCCGCTGAGGGCGAAGGCGAGCAGGTCGAGGATCTCCTCCTTGGTGAGCATGCTCAGGAGCATCGGGGGCATGGGCGAGACCTTGGAGACCTCGATGCTCTTCACCTGCTTGCGGTCGACGCCGACGCGCTGGTCGGGGTCGGTGAGGTCGGTGTTGATCTGCACGGTGTCGCCGTTGAGGTTCACGATCACGCCGGTCACGGTCGTTCCGTCCTCCTTGGTCACGACGACCGGGGCGAACTGCTCGTTGATCTCCTTGCTGGGGTTGATGATCTGGTCGAGGAGGTCGTGCGGGCTGTAGCGTCCGCCCGCGCCCGTGAGGTCGGGGCCGTTCATGCCCCCGGCGTTGCCGAAACGGTGGCAGGTGTAGCAGGCTGCGGCGGTGAACATGCGACGTCCGGTCTCGAAGTCGCGCCCCTTGAGTCCGCCAGCCGCGGCCGCGCTGAGCTCCTCGAGGGTCCAGTTCTTCGGGGTGCGTCCGGCGAAGATTGCGCCGACGTTCTCGTACGCGGATTTCACGGGCGGGTTCTTGGCCAGGGCGACGAGCTTCTCGTGGCGGGCGTTCTCCTCGGGGGTGAAGGTCGCGAGGGAGTCGTTGCGGATGAACTCGACGAACTTGGTGAAGCTCGAGCCGCCGCGGTAGCTGGCGGCCTTGACGAACCAGTTGAGCTGGGCCTCGCGCAGTTCGGGCGTCCAGCCGGACTTCAGCATGCGCAGGCTGCGCATGATCTCCATTTCCGGTTCCTGGCTGCCATACTTGGCCACGAGGGCCATGGCCTTGCCGGCGAGCTTCGAGGACTGGAGGTGCGAGAGGGTCTCGGTCAGCAGCCAGTTCACCTCGAAGGCTGAGTCGGGGTAGGCGGCGTCGTACTGCGCGGCGACCTTGGCCGCGAGGGCGGCGTCCGGATCCCCGCCCCGATGCAGCGCCAGCTGGGCGACGCGGGCGTGCAGGATCTTCTGCTCGCGGGTCAGGGCGGCGAAGTCGGTCGCGAGGAGCACGCCGAGCACGCGATCACGCAGGGCGGCCTGGGCCGGGGTGGGGTCGGCCTTGTTCAGGGGGACGCCGGTGCGCGGGTCAGGCCTGGCAGCCTTTTCGGTGTGGTAAGGGCAGGGGAGGCCTTGGCGGGTGAGCGCAAGGAGCGCCTCCAAGCGGGCGGTCACGTCCTTCTCTCCGAGGGCGCGATCGGTCCAGGAGTCGTGAGGCTGGTGTTCCAGGACGACGCGCGCGGCGCTGCGCAGCCACCGGTCGGGTGACGAGAGGTGCGGCCAGGCAGCGTCGATCGCCTTCGGGTCCTGCTTGCCGTGGAAACGTTCGAGGGCCTTGCGGGCGAGGACTGAGGCGGCGGGCGTCGGCGCGTCGACCTTGACGGCGGCGGTCGGTTCCTTGCCGGCATAGGTCACGCGATAGAGGCCCGACTGTACGCGGCGGCCACCGATGGCGAAGTACATCGCACCGTCGCCGGGATGGATCATGACGTCGGTCACGGGCAGGGGCGCGCCGGTCACGAACTCCTCCTTGGTGCCGGCATAGGTGGCTCCGTCGGGCCGGAGGTGCACGGCGTAGATCTTGCCCCAGCTCCAGTCCAGGATGTAGAGGGCGTCCTGATATTTGGCCGGGAACTTGGCGCCGTAGCCGAAGGCGATGCCGGTGGGCGAGCCGGGGCCGATGTTGACCGTGCCGGGCAGGCTGTCGGGGTAGAATTCCGGATACTTGCCCGCGCCGTTGCGCCAGCCGTATTCGCCCCCGCTGACGACGTGGTTCACGCGGGTGGGTCGGTACCACGGCGTGTTGAAGTCATACTCCATGTCCGCGTCGTACGTGAACAGGTCGCCGGCCCGGTTGAGGGCGCCGCCGTAGATGTTGCGGAAGCCGCTGGCGAAGGTCTCGAAGGTTTTGCCGTCCTTGCTCACGCGGTACACGATGCCCCCCGGCGCGATCACGTGGCGGTTGTGTCCGCGTCCGTCCGGCATGCGGGGCAGGAGGTGGTCGTCGCCCCAGAGCGGAGCGACGGGGGAGGTCGACGCGGTCTCGGTCTTCACGGCGTTGTTGCCGCAGATGAGGTAGAAGCCCTCTCCGTCCGGCGTGAGCAGGACCTTGTGTACGCCGTGGTCGCCGCCTGATTCGATGCCGCGCAGGAGCTCGACCTTCTCGGGGAGGTCGTCGCCGTCGGCGTCGCTGATGCGGTACAGCCCGCTGGGGATCTTCCGCTCGTAGTCATTGACGCCGACGTAGAGGGCCCCGAACGCCCAGGTCATGCCGTTGATGGCGCGGATCTGCGCCGGCATCTTCTTCACGGCGGAGGGGGCCAGGGGCCTGCCGGGGGCCGGCGCGTCGAAACGGTAGAGGGCGCCGTACTGGTCGCTGGCGTAGATCCGGCCCTTGTCGTCGGCGCAGAGGGCGACCCATGAGCCCTGGTCTCCGCCGGGGACGGAATAGAGCAGCTCCACCTTGAAGCCGGCGGGCGCCTTGATGAGGTTGACCGGGGTGGCGCGGTTCTGGCCCACGACGGGGCCGACGGCGGCAGGACGCGAGGCCTTCTTGGCCGGCGCCTTCTTCGCAGGGGTCTTGGGCGCAGGTCCCTTCGGAGCCGCGGCCTTGGCCTTCGCTTTCGCGGCCGGGTTCTCGATGCGTTGGGCGTCGCTCGGGATGGGGCTCTTGTCGAGGGTGACCAAGGGTTCATCGGGCAGCTCCTTGAGCATCACGTCCTTGATCTGCACGACCATGGCCGGACCCTTGTGCACCTGGAAGGCGAGGAGTCCTTCGAGGTCGCGCTCCTTGGCGTCGTGGTCGGTCAGTTCGATGGTGACCTTGCCGTCGACTTTGTGGACGAGGCGGTTGCCCCGGGCGATCACGGTGTACTCGTGCCACTCGGTGAAGTCGACCTTCACGGGGTCGCGCTCAGCGGCCAGCCACTTGCCGCCCTTGTCATCGACAATCACGGTCTGCCCGTTCTGGACGAGGATGCCGCGGCCGCGCTCGTCGTAGACCATGCCGTTATAAGGCGCGTTGGCGTGGATGTCGCACTGGTAGCCGGCGATGACCCACTTGCCGGCCTCGGGAAGTTCCTTGCTGCGGTATTGGATGCCGGAGTTGCTGGCGGAGCACTTGACCTTGGCGCGCAGCTCGAAGTTCTTCAGGACGCCGCCCCGCCAGATGATGAACTGGTTGAAGGCGAGGTGGTCGGGGCCCTTGGTCCGGCCGGTGATGGAGCCGTCCTCGACGCTCCACAGCTCGGGATTGCCGTCCCAGCCGGTCAGGTCCTTGCCGTTGAAGAGGGGGCGGAAGCCGTCCTGCGCCGTCAGGGACGAAGCGCAGAGTGACAGCATGAGGCAGGCAAGGGCGAGTCGCATGGGTCGAGGGGGTCAGTCACGGATAGGCTGCCCCCGCCTGAGTGCAACAGATTAGGGGGCCGGCCCGCCGGGTCGCCTCCTCCAATTCCGCTCGATTATCAGCGACCCTGGTTGACGTACTCGTCGCGGCTCACGTCCCCGCTCTTGTCCTTGTCGAACTTGATGAAGTTCTGGGCGGCCTGCTCGGGCTCGCGCTGGTTGCGCATGAACTCCGCGCGGTCGAGCTTACCGTCCTTGTTGGCGTCGCGCCCGTCGAACATGGCGCCGCGGTCGCGGCTGGCGGCCTTGGGGTCGGCCTTCTTCTTGCCGCCTTTCCCCTTGGCCGCGCCCTGGGTCGGTCCGGGGGCGATGGGGGGCGGGAGGAACTTGGACAGCTTGGCGATGACTTCGGCATGCTCGGGTCGACCGGCGACGTTCACGGTCTCGTGCGGGTCGTTGGCTTCGTCGTAGAGCTCCGTGGCGTGAATGCCGTTGGTCGCGCGGTCGCGCCAGAGGGTGAGGCGCCAGCGGTCGTCTCGGATGCTGTAGCCCATGAGCGATTTGCCGGCGTCTTGGCGAGGGTACTGGCTGATGGCGACCGGACGGACCGAGGCGGCCGCGTCGTCCAGCACGGGGCGCAGGCTGACGCCTTCGACGTCCTTGGGCCTGGGCAGTCCGCAGACGTCCGCAAGGGTGGGGTAGATGTCGATGAACTCCGCGAGGGAGAGGCTGCGTCTTCCGGCGGCCTTCTGTCCGGGCACGCTGATCAGCAGGGGGGCGCGTGCGGCGAGTTCGAAGTTGGTGTGCTTGTGCCACAGTCCGTGCTCGCCGAGCTGCCAGCCGTGATCGCCCCAGAGGACGACGACGGTGTTCCCGGCGAGGCCTTCCTTTTCGAGGGCGTCGAGCACCAGGCCGACCTGGGCGTCCATGTAGCTGGCCGCGGCGTAGTAGCCGTGTCGCAGGCGGCGACCGAGCTCGTCGGAGATGGGTCCGGACTTGGGTATGTCAGAATAGGTGCGGAGCTCTCCGTTGGTGTGGCCGACGAAACCGGGCGCGTCCTTGGGCAGCTGCCTGAACTCAGGGACGTAGATCTTCGCGGGGTCGTAGAGATCCCAGTACTTCTTGGGCGCGACGAAAGGCAGGTGAGGCTTGGCCATGCCCACGGCGAGGAAGAAGGGCTGCCCTTTCTTCTTCAGCGCGGCGAGCGTCTCGACCGCGAGGCGCGCGGTCTTTCCGTCGGTGTAGGTGTCGTCCGGCACGTCGGCCGACTCCACGGCCGGGCCACGGGCGCGTCCCTTGCCGTCCTTGTTCTTCGGGTCCTGGGCCGCCTTCACGCCCTCGGGCGAGGCGTACTGGGCCGCCTTCGGCGTCTGCCAAGGGGTCGACCAGGTGGGCGCGTCGTCGAAGCCGTTGTGGAAGATCTTGCCCATCCCCTGCACGAAGTAACCGTTGTTCTTGAAGTGCTGCCCGATGGTCACGGCGTCGGGCAGGGCGGTGCGGAAATGGGTCTCGAGGTCCCAGACGCGGGTCGCGTCGGGACGTCGTCCGGTCATCAGGGACGAACGCGAGGGACTGCAGACGGCCTGCTGGCAGTAGGCCCGATCGAAGGTCGTGCCTCGGGCGGCGATGCGGTCGAGGTTGGGCGTGCGGATGACGTCGGAGCCGGAGGCCAGCGCCTCGGGGCGAAGGTCGTCCACGGCGAAGAAGAGGACATTGAGGGGGCGGTCGGCGGCGCAGAGTGCGGCGGCGAGCCCGATCAGGGGGAGGGCGCGGCGAATCATGGGGGTGGGCCATCCATGGCCCCGACGGGGCGGATTGGCAACCGCTACCTCGGCCGCCTCACTCTCCGACGGCCGCTTTCAGTCGGTGGCGCGCCTTGTTGAGGTCGGCGATGGTGCGCACGGCCTCCAGTCGGGCCTGCACGGCGTCCTGCTGGGACTGCAGGGTCTCCAGGACGGCGCCCACGGCGAAATCACGCCGCTGGGTCGACAGTTTCAGGCCTTCTTCCGCGGACTTGAGTCCGACCTCGGCCGCCCGTACGGCCGCCGAAGTGGCATGCACGGAGGCATGGGCCTCCACGACTTCGCGGGTGACGGCGTCACGGATGCGTTCGATGCCCAGCTTGCCCTGCGCGGCCGCGGCTTCCGCCGCCCGCACGCGCGAGGAGTCCAGGAGGCCGCCGGCGCCGATGCGCCAGAAGAGGGTGACCTGCGTGTCGGTGCTGCGTCCCCAGTCCTGCCGGGCCGAGCTCGGGCTTCCGCCCAGCCCGCCGCCGAAGACCTGCGCGCCGAGGGTCGGCCAGAGTGGGGCGTACTTGGCGCCCGCGAGGTTCTCCTGCGCGGCATGGTCCAGGCGCTCGGCCTCGGCGATCTCCGGACGTTTCGCCAGCGCGGTCTGCACGAGTGCGTCGAGTTTGACGGCCAGTCCGGTGCCGGGAACGTTGATCGCGACGGGACGTCGGTCGGCGGGGATCAGGTCTTCCTGCAAGGGCAGGCGTACGACTTCGGCGAGTCGGGCCGCCGCGGCACGGCGTGCCTCATAGGCCTTCTGGCGGCGGACTTCGGCACGCGTGACCTGCGCGAAGGCGCGGTGCTCGTCGCCCTTCGAGGCGAGGCCGGCCGCGACGGCTGCCTTGACCTGATGATGAAGGTCGCCTGCAAGTCCGACGGCTTCATTCAGGAGGTCCGCCTCGGCCTGGGCGGCGCAGAGTTCGAAATAGGCCTCGGAAGCGGCCAGGAGGATGCGGCGACGCTCCGATTCGAGGCGGTGCTCGGCCGCGAGGGTCACCTGCTTGGCCGCGAGGCGACGGTAGGTGGATTCTCCGATCTCAAGCGAGAGCTGGAGGGTCGCTCCGGCGCCGAAAGAGTTCTTGGTGATGTCGGTGACGTTACCGACGATGTCCTGCAGCTGTCCGGAATGGTTGCGGTAGGTGATGCCAGGCGCGATGACAGGGAACATCTGCCACAGGGTGCCGTCCTCGCGCGCCCGGGCCTCGGCTAGGCGTTCCTGCGCGATGCGCACTTCGACAGAATCGGCTCCGGCCAGCCGCAGGACGGCGGGCAGGTCGATCCTCTCCGCGCGGAGCGAGGCGGCGAAGCAGGCGATGAAAAGGAGGGCGCGCATCACTTGGCGATGGTCACGGGCTGTCCGTCGACGAGGGCGGCGCCGGCGGTCACGATCACGGTCTCGGCTGCGGTGACTCCCTCGAGGACTTCGAGGTTCGTCCCGTCGTTGAAGCCGTGCTTGAGCACGCGGCGGCGGGCCTTCCCGTCCTGGAGGACGAAGGCGACGGCGGTGGTCTTCTCAAAGGTGATGGCCGAGAGGGGTAGGACGGCGGCGCCGGCGTGGGTCTCGACCCCGAGCTTCACCTTGGCGAACATGCCGGCCTTGAGGGCGCCGTCGGCGTTGGCGACCTCGGCCTCGGCCAGCAGGGTCTTGCTGGCGGGGTCGAGGGCCTCGGAATGGCGGGTCAGGCGGGCCGCGACGGGCTTGGTGCGCGCGGTGTCCACGGCGATGAGGAAGGGCTGTCCTACGGCGACGAGGGACGACTCATACTCCGGGACGGAGGCCTGCACGCGCACTTTGGCGGAGTCGGTCAGGGTCACGATGGACGCCTGTCCGGCCGCGGCGCCGGTGGCCGCGGGCACGAAGGCGCCTTCGTCGACGAAGCGCTTCGTGACGGTGGCGTCGAAGGGCGCGGTGATGCGGGCGTGGGCGAGGAGGGCCTCAAGGCGTGCGGTCTCGGCCTTGGCGGCGGTGGCGCGGGACTCGGCCGCATCGAGGGCCTGCTTGACGACGAGGTCGGGCGCCTGCTTCGCGGCGTCACGGGCGCGTGCGGCGTCCCGCTCGGCGAGGGCGGATTCGGCCCGGGCTCGGAGGAGGTCGGCGGAGAGTTCGGGGGACTCGAGTTCGGCCAGGACCTGTCCGGCCTTTACCTTGTCGCCGATCTCGACGCGGATGGCCTTCACGTGGCCGGCGACCTTGGCGGTCAAGGTGACCTGCCGGTACGGGCGTACTTCGCCGAGAAGCTCGACGCTGCGTGTGACGTCCGCCTTGGTGAGGGCGGTCGTCTTGAATTCGGCCGCGTCGGCGGCGCACGCCAGGACGGCGAGGAGGAGCGTCAGGTCACGCTTGATGGGGCGCATGGTGGGTGCTGGAAGGGTCGTCGGGATCGAGGGAAGGTGAGACGGCCGCGCGTCCGCGGTGCAGCGCCGCATAGGCGGCGGGCACGAGGAGCAACGTGGCGGGGGTGCCGAGGAGCAGACCCCCGATGACGGCGCGTCCGAGGGGTGCGGTCTGCTCACCCGCCTCGGTCAGGCCGAGGGCCATGGGGAGCATGCCCGCGAGCATGGCGCCGGCGGTCATCAGGACGGCGCGCAGGCGGGAGCGCCCGGCCTCTTCGGCGGCGGCGTCGGCGGTGAGTCCGGCCCTGCGATGCTCCTCGGCGGCGGTGACGAGGAGGATGCAGTTGGCGACGGAGACGCCTACGGCCATGATCAGGCCGATGTAGCTCTCGATGTTCAGGGTCGATCCGGTGAACAGAAGTAGAGCGGCGCCTCCCACGAGGACGGCGGGGATCGGCACGAGCACGGCTACGGCGGCGCGAATGTTCTGGAAGGAGGCGGTGAGGAGGAGCGCGATGACGGCGAGGGCGGCGATCAACCCCGTTCGAAGTCCGTCCAGCAGCTCGCGCATGGGCGCGACCTGCCCGCGGACATCGACCTTCACCTTGGCGGGCGGGGCGCCCGCGGCGGCGACGGCGGCATCCACCTTCTCCGCGAGGGTGCCGAGGTCGGATCCATGGAAGTTCGCGGTCAGGGTGACGAGGCGCTGCATGTTGTAGCGGTCATACTGCGCGACGGCGGTGGAAGGCTTGAGGGTGGCGACGGATCGCAGGAGGACGGGGCCGCGGTCGGCGCCGGCGGGACCGACGGGGAGGTTGGCGATGTCCTCGGCGCTCTTCACGGCGGCGGCGGGCACCTGCACCTGGACCTGGTAGGCGACGCCGCTCTTGGGGTCGGCCCAGTAGTTGGACAGGATGAAGCGGGTGGAGAAGGTCCCGGCGACGACGGAACGCGCGGCCTCGGCGTGACGGAGGCCGAGGCGTCCGGCCTTCTCGCGGTCGATGTTCACTTCAAGGACGGGGTAGTCGAGGGTCTGGGCGAACTGCAGGTCGCGCAGTTCAGGGATCTTGACCAGCTCTCCGCGCACTTTCTCGGCGTGCGCGCGGTTGTCGGCGAGGCCTGGGCCGCTGACGGCGATCTCGATCGGGGTGGACGCGCCGAAGCTCATCACGCGGCTGACGATGTCGGCCGGCTCAAAGGAGGCGCGCACGCCGGGCAGCTCCTTGGCGAAACGTGCGCGGAGGCGCTCCTTGGCGGCGGCGAGGTCCGCTTTGGCGCCTTCCTTGAGCTGCACCTGCAGGGTCGCCTCGTCGGTGCCGCTGTTCCACGCGTGCACGAGGTTCACGGGATAGTTCGGCGCATGGACGCCGACAAGCCCGAGGGTGGTGCCGACGTTGGCGGGTCCGAGCTCGGCCTTGATGAGGTCCAGCGCGCGGATGGCGATGGATTCGGTCACGTCGAGACGAGTGCCGGGCGCGGCGCGCAGGCGAACCTGCAGCTGTCCATGGTCGGCCGCGGGGAAGATGTCCTTGCCGAGTCCGGGCACCAAGAACCAGCCGAGGGCCGCTGCGGCGACGATGCCGGTGAGGGCGGCGATGCCGGGGCTGCGCAGGACGGGCGCAAGGAGGCTGCGGTAGAAGGCCGCCAAGGGCGCCATGAAGCCGGCGTCGCCATGCGAGCCCCCGCGCGGCAGGAGCCAGGCGGCCAGGACGGGCAGGAGGGTCGAGGAAAGGACGTAGGAGGCCGCCATGCTGAAGCCGACCGCGAGGGAGATGGGCACGAACAGGGCGCGCGCGGCTCCCTCCATGAAGAAGGAGGGGATGAACACGGCCACGACGCACAGCATCGCTAGGAGACGGGGCACGGCGGTCGCGGCCACGGCGTTGCGCACGGCCACGGGCGGCGGGAGTCCCTTGGCCAGCTCCTGGTGTACGGCCTCGATGGCCACGGTCGCCTCATCGACGAGGATGCCGACGGCGAGGGCGAGTCCGCCCAAGGTCATGAGGTTGATGGTCTGGCCGCAGAGCCAGAGTCCGGTCACCGCGGTCAGGAGCGCGAGGGGGATGTTGACGACGACGATTAGGGTGCTGCGCACGTCGCGTAGGAAGGCCAGCACCATGAGTCCGGTCAGCACGGCGCCGAGAATCGCCTCGAGCAGGAGGTCGTCGATGGCCCGACGGACGACGGGGCTCTGGTCCATCTCGTAGCTGACCTTGACGTCCTCGGGCACGGCGGCCTGGAAGCGCGCGAGGTTCGATTTCACATGACCGACGACGTCGAGGGTCGAGGCGTCGGCGCGCTTGGTCACGGGGATGTAGACGGTGCGACGGCCGTCGGCCAGGGCGTGGCTGGTCACGACGTCGGCCCCGTCGACGACGGTGGCGACGTCGCGCAGGAGCACGGCCGCGCCGGCGCCCGGCCTGATCGGCACGGTCTCAAGCTCCCGGATGCTCTTCACCGTGGCGTTGATGGGCACCTGCAGGTTGAGGTCGCCCTGCGCGAGGTTGCCGGTCGGGGCGATGGTGTTGGCGCCGGCCAGGGCGGTCGCGACCTCCTCGGGCGTCACGCCGACGCTGCGCAGGCGGTCAGGGTCGAGGTTCACGAGGATGGTGCGGGCGCTGCCGCCGAAGGGCGGCGGGGCCGACACGCCGGGCAGGGTGGCGAAGAGGGGGCGGACGGTGTTCAGCGCGACGTCCTGCAGCTGCGCAACGCTGCGGGTCGGGCTGGTGAAGACGAGCTGTCCGACGGCCACGCTGCCGCCGTCGAAGCGCATGATGAAGGGCGGCACGGTGCCGGGCGGCATCATCGCGCGGGAACGGTTCACGTAGCCCACGACCTCGCTCATGGCCTGCGCCATGTCGGTGCCGGGATGGAACTGCAGCTTCATCACCGCGGCGCCCTGGATGTTGCGCGACTCCACGTGCTCAATGCCGGTGATGTAGAGGAAGTGGTACTCGTAGAAGAACGTGAGGAAGCCTTCCATCTGCGCGGCGTCCATGCCGCCGTAGGGCTGCGCGACGTAGACAGTCGGGACGTTGAGGGGCGGGAAGACGTCCTTGGGCATGCGCCGGACGGCGACCACGGAGGTCAGCACGAGGGCGACGACGGCCGCCACGACGGTGACGGGGCGGCGCAGGGCGGCTTGGAGCAGGCTCATGGGGCTCCGACAGGCAACCCCCGGCATCCGAACGAGTCAACCGAAGGAACTGTCACGAATGCGTCACGACCGCTCAGGCTAGGAGCTCCTTAAGGACCCGGCAGGGCTCCACTCCGGTCAGTTTGGCGTCCAGGCCCTGAAATTTGTAGGTGAAGCGGGCGTGGTCCACCCCCAGCAGGTGCAGCATGGTGGCGTGCAGGTCGTGGACGGTGGATACGCCGTCCACGGCGGCGTAGCCGAGTTCGTCGGTGGCTCCGGTCTGGAAGCCGCGCTTGAGGCCGGCCCCGGCCAGCCAGACGGACATGGCCTTGTTGTGATGGTCGCGTCCGACGGGCCCCTTGTTGCCCTGCTTCATGGGGGTGCGGCCGAACTCGCCGGACCACACGATCAAGGTGTCTTCGAACATGCCGAGTCGCTTCAGATCGGTGATCAGCGCCATGCACGCGCGGTCGACCTCCTTGGCGCGCAAGGGCAATTCCTCCTTCAGGAGGCTGTGGTGGTCCCAGTCACGGTGATAGAGCTGGATGAAGCGCACGCCTCGCTCGGCGAGACGGCGGGCGAGGAGGCAGTTGGAAGCGAATGAGCCGTCGCCGGGCTCGCAGCCGTAGAGCGCGAGGGTCCTCGGATCTTCTCCGCGCACGTCCATGAGCTCCGGCACGCTGGCCTGCATGCGGAAGGCCATCTCGTACTGGGAGACGCGGGTCGCGATCTCGGGGTCGTCGACGACGCCGGCGCGACGGCGGTTGAGCGTGTTGACGGCCTCGACGTCCGCGCCCTGGGCGTCTCGGCTTACGCCCGCCGGGCTGCCGAGATAGAGCACGGGGTCGCCGGAAGAACGCAGCTGCACGCCCTGATGCCTCGAGGGCAGGAAGCCGCTGCTCCACTGGCGGGCGGCGATGGGCTGGGGCGACCGTCCCTTGCCGGTGGAGGTGAGGACGACGAAGCCGGGAAGATCCTCGGCCTCGGTGCCGAGTCCGTATGTCACCCAGGAGCCCATGGAGGGACGCCCGGCGATCTGGGACCCGGTGTTCATGAACATGTGCGCGGGGTCGTGGTTGATCGCGTCGGTGGTCATCGACCGTACGAGACAGATGTCGTCGCACACGGAGCCGATGTGCGGCAGGAGCTCCGACAGCTCCATGCCGGCCCGGCCGTGGCGGCTGAACTTGAACTGGGGGCCCTGGCAGAGGAGCTTCTGGCCTTGGAGCTGCGCGAGCTGCTGTCCGCGGGTGAAGCTCTCGGGCATGGGCCGGTCATGCATCTCGGCCAGCTTCGGCTTGTGGTCGAAGAGCTCGAGCTGCGAGGGGCCGCCCGCCATGGTCAGCCAGATGACACGCTTCGCCTTGGCGGGATGGTGCGGGTGCCCGATCGCGCCCGGCGCGGCCCGGACGTCGCGGGTCAGCAGGGAGGCTAGGGCGGCCGCGCCCACGCCGCCACCCGCGCCGCGGAGGAAAGCGCGACGCCGGAGGGTGCGATGGTGCGCCTCCGGGCTCACGTGAGGATGCTGGCGACGGGCTTCGCGGGCTCGACGCCGGTCAGCTTGGCGTCGAGGCCCTGGAACTTGTAGGTGAAGCGTTCATGGTCCACGCCCAGGCAGCGCAGCATGGTGGCGTGCAGGTCATGCACGGTGCAGACGTCCTTGATCGCGGCGTAGCCGAGTTCGTCGGTCTCGCCGTGCACGATCCCGCCACGGACGCCGCCGCCGGCCAGCCACACGGACATGGCCTTGTTGTGATGGTCGCGCCCGCTGCCGCCCTGGGACATCGGCGTGCGGCCGAACTCGCCGGCCCAGACGATGAGGGTCTCGTCCAGCATGCCCCGTCGCTTCAGGTCGGTGATGAGCGCCATGCAGGCGCGGTCGATCTCCTGCGCCTTGAGCGCGACGCCGTCCTTCACGCCGCCGTGGTGGTCCCAGTCCTTGTGATAGAGCTGGATGAAGCGCACGCCGCGTTCGGCGAGACGGCGGGCGAGGAGGCAGTTGGAGGCGAAGGTGCCATCGCCGGGGACGCAGCCGTAGAGCTCAAGGGTGCGCGCGTCCTCATCCTTGAGGTCCATGAGCCCGGGCACGCCGGCCTGCATGCGGAAGGCCATCTCGTATTGCGCGATGCGGGTCGCGATCTCTGGGTCGGCGACGAGGCCATCGCGACGCCGGTTCAGTTCGGCGACGGCGGCGATGTCCGCGCCCTGGAGATCCCGGGTGACGCCGGCCGGGCTGCCGAGGTAGAGCACCGGGTCGCCCTTCGAGCGCAGCTGGACGCCCTGGTGGCGCGAGGGGAGGAAGCCGCTGCTCCACTGGCGCGCGGCGATGGGCTGGTTCTGCCCGCCCTTGCCGAGGGAGGTCAGGACGACGAAGCCGGGCAGGTCGTGCGCCTCGGAGCCGAGTCCGTAGGTCACCCAGGAGCCCATCGAGGGGCGTCCGGCGATCTGGGACCCGGTGTTCATGAACATGTGCGCGGGGTCGTGGTTGATCGCGTCGGTGGTCATCGACCGTACGAGGGCGATGTCGCCGAGGACGGAGCCGATGTGCGGGAAAAGTTCGCAGATCTCGGCGCCTTGCCGGCCGAAGCGGGAGAACTTGTGCTGAGGGGCGAAGCACTTGAGCTGCTGGCCTTGGAGCTGGGCGAGCTGCTGGCCCTTGGTCATGCTCTCGGGCATGGGCTGGCCGTGCATCTCGGCCAGCTTCGGTTTCGGGTCGAAGGTCTCGAGGTGCGAGGGTCCGCCGGCCATCGAGAGCCAGATGACGCGCTTCGCCCTCGCCTTGTGATGGGTCGCGCCGAGGACGCCGGTTTCGGCGCCGCGCGCCGCCAGGGAGGCGAGCGCGAGCGCGCCGACGCCCTGGGTGGCGCGTCCGAGGAAGGCGCGCCGGGTGACGGCGGACAGGATCTCGGACGGAAGGTCAGTCACGGGTGACGGTCTCGTGGAGATTGAGGAGGACGCGGGCGGCGTGGGTCCAGGCGGCGAGCTCGACGGGGTCGCTCTCTTTCGGCGCAGGAGTCAGTCCGACCTGCAGGAGTTTCTTCGCGGATTCAGGGTCGGCGCGATAGGCGGCCCGTCTGTCGGTCAGGACCTTGCGCAAGGTGCCGAGCTCGGTGGCGTCGGGTTCGCGCTGGAGGGCGCGGCGCCAGGCCCAGCGCAGGCGCGCGTCGTCGTCGCCGGCCTGGGCGGAGGCCGCCGCTCCGAAGGCACGGGCGGCCTCGACGTAGGTCGGGTCGTTCAGAAGCACGAGGGCCTGCTGCGGGATGTTCGACCGGGTGCGCTCCGTGCAGGATTCCTCACGGCTCGGCGCGTCGAACGCCAGGAGGCTGGGATGCAGGAAGGTGCGCTGCCACCAGACATAGAGCCCGCGGCGGTGCTGCGCTTCGCCCTGGTCGTGCATGTATTCGCGCACGGGGAAGTTCAGGTTCTCCCAGTAGCGTTCGGGCTGGTAGGGCTTCACGCTGGGGCCGCCGACCTTCGGCACGAGGAGCCCGGACACGGCGAGGGCGTTGTCGCGAACGAACTCGGCGTCGAGACGGAAGGGCGTCTGGCGGGCCAGGGCGCGGTTGTAGGGGTCGGCCTCGCGCTGCGCGGGCGTCGCGGTCGAGGCGCGACGGTAGGCGCGGCTGTTCACGACGATGCGCACCATGCGCTTCAGATCCCAGCTGCCGTCCATGAACTCGACGGCGAGCCAGTCGAGGAGCGGCAGGTTGGGCGGGAGCTCTCCCTGGGCGCCGAGGTCCCCGGGGTTCTTGCTCAGCGCGGTGCCGAAGAACTGCATCCAGAGCCGGTTCATGGTCACACGCGCGGTCAGGGGGTTTTCGCGCGAGACGAGCCACTGCGCGAGGTCGAGCCGGTTAGGTTCGCGACCCTCGAACTTCGGCTGGGGGAGGTAGTGGGGTAGGGCGGCCTTCACGATCTCGCCCGACTCGTCCATCCAGTTGCCGCGAGGCAGGATGCGCACGGTCCGGGTCTTCGCGGCTTTGGTGGTGACCAGGGTCTTGGGGATGGAGGCGCGGAAAGCGTCATGGGACTTCTGGGCCGTGACGACTGCGTTTCGCTCGGCCTTGAGGGCTTCGGGGTGGAGGGAGAGGTAGTAGTTGCGTAGGACGGCCTTGTCGGCGGCGGTCCGCTTGTCCGCCGGCTTCTTCAGGATGGGCGCGGCCTGGGCGGCCAGCTTGGCGTCGGGATCCTTGCGCTTGGCCTTGGCCTTCTTGGCCGGGGTTTCCGGTGCGGTGAAATCCTTCTCCCAGCTCTGGATCGCCGCCGTCAGGGAAGGGTAGGCCGACTCGAGCCTCTTACGCGCCTGCGTCACGGCGGCGGCGAGCTCGGCCAGACGGGCGTCCTGCTCCGGCGTGGACACCAGGACGCCCTCCTCGCGCTTGCCGATGTCCGGCTCGTGCACGTCGGCGAAGAACGCGCCGAGGGAGTAGAAATCCCGCATGGAGATCGGGTCGAACTTGTGGTCGTGGCACTGGGCGCAGCCGGTGGTCTGGCCCAGCCAGGCGGCCCCGACGGCGCGCACGCGGTCGGTCAGCATGCGCTGTTGGTAGTCCTTGGCCTGAGCGCCGCCCTCCTCGGTGGTGAGCAGGAGGCGATTGAAGCCGGAGCCGATGAGCGCCTCGCGGCCGCCGTCCGGCAGGAGGTCGCCCGCCACCTGCTCGAGGGTGAAACGGTCGAAGGGCTTGTTGTCGTTGAAGCTGCGGATGACCCAGTCGCGGTAAGGCCAGACGTTGCGCGGGGTGTCGCTGTGATAGCCGATGGTGTCGGCGAAGCGCACGACGTCGAGCCAGGTCACGGCCATGCGTTCGCCGTAGTGGGGGCTGGCCAGCAGCCGCTCGACGAGGCGGGCGTAGGCGTCGGGCGAGGCGTCCTGTACGAAGGCGTCCACTTCTTCCGGCGTGGGGGGCAGTCCGAGAAGATCGAGATGCAGGCGGCGGGCCAGAGTGCGGCGGTCTGCCTCGGGGCCAGGCGTCAGTCCGAGCTGCTTCAGCCCGGCTTCGACGAGGTGGTCGACGCCCTCGGATCCGGCGGGCGCGTCGGGCTTTACGGGCGGCTCATAGGACCAGTGCTGGCGATACTCGGCTCCTTGCGCGATCCACTTGCGCAGGATGGCCTTCTGACGGTCATCGAGCTTCTTGTGCGAATCAGCCGGAGGCATGCGTTCCTCGGGGTCCTCGGCGTCCAGGCGCAGGGAGAGTTCGCTCTCCTCGACCTTCCCGGGGACGAAAGCCTCCTTGGCGAGGGCCGCGTCCCTCAGGTCGAGACGCAGCTTGGCCTTGCGGTGGCTGGCGTCAGGTCCGTGGCAGTAGAAGCAGTTCTCGGAGAGGATGGGGCGGACGTCGCGGTTGAAGTCCACCTTGTCAGGGAGAGGGGCCGCGGTCGAAGCGGCAAGGAACAGGGACAGCAGGGGCATGGGCTTGCGGGCAAACTAAGCCAGCGCCGGGGGGGATAAAGTACAAATGCCCGGCCGGGCCTATCCCAGCAATCCTTTGACGACCTTTGCCGGCTCGACGCCGGTGAGGCGGAAGTCGAGGCCCTGGTGGCGGTAGGTGAGGCGCTCATGGTCGACGCCGAGGAGGTGCAGGACGGTGGCGTGCAGGTCTCGCACGTGCACCGGATCGGTCGCGACGTTGTAGCTGAAGTCGTCCGTCGAGCCGTGGGTGTGGCCGGCCTTCACGCCGCCGCCCGCCATCCACATGGTGAAGCAACGGGGATGGTGGTCGCGCCCGGCCTCGGGGCTGTCCCACTTGCCTTGACCGGCGACGCCGCGTCCGAACTCCCCGCCCCAGACGACGAGGGTGTCGTCGAGGAGTCCGCGGCGCTTGAGGTCTGTGACGAGCGCGGCGCTGGGCTGGTCGGTGTCGCGGCAGCGGGCGGTGCACCATGAGGTGAGTCGGCTGTGATGGTCCCAGTCGGGATGGAAGAGCTGCACGAAGCGCACGCCCCGCTCGATCAGGCGCCGGGCGAGGATGCAGTTGGCGGCATAGCTGCCGGGGCGTCGCGAATCGGGACCGTAGAGCTCGAAGACTTCGTCGGGCTCGTCGGAGAGGTCGGTCAGCTCGGGCACGCTGGCCTGCATGCGGAAAGCCATCTCATACTGTCGGATGCGGGTCGCGACCTCGGGGTCGCCGGTCCGCTCCAGGGTGCCTCGGTTCAGCTCGGCGAGTCCGTCCAGCATTTCGCGTCGGAGTCCACGGGGCAGGCCCTCGGGATCGCGCAGGTAGAGCACGGGGTCCTTGGCGCTGCGGAGCTTCACGCCCTGATGACTGGAAGGCAGGAAGCCGCTGCCCCAGTAGTGGTCGTAGAGGGGCTGGTCGCTCGGCCGCTGCATGCGGGAGAGGAGGACGAGGTAGTCGGGCAGGTCCTTGTTCTCGCTGCCCAGTCCGTAGCTGGCCCATGCGCCGATGCTCGGCCGGCCGGGAATCTGGTTGCCGGTGAGGAACTGGGTCATGGCCGGGGCATGGTTGATCTGGTCGGTGTGCATCGACTTGATGAAGCACAGGTCGTCCGCGATCTTCCGGAGACGGGGCAGCCATTCGCCGATGGTCGCGCCGGACTTGCCGCAACGCTCGAACTGGGTCGCGCCCGGCTTGATCAGCTGGCGCTGGTTCGAGGTCATCGTGGTCAGGCGCTGCCCGCGTCGGACGGACTCGGGGAGTTCGGTACCGGCGAACTTGGTCAGGCCGGGCTTGTGGTCGAACAGCTCGATCTGGGAAGGCCCGCCGGACTGGGTCAGGAAGATGACGCGCCTAGCCTTGGCGGCATGATGGGGCAGGGCGGGCAGTCCGGGCTTCTGCGCCGCGGCCGCGGCGCGGGCGGCGAGGGTGCCGAAGGCCATGGCCCCGAGGGACAGGCCGGCCTGCTGGACGAACGTACGGCGGTGGAGGCGGAAGGGGTCCATGGTCAGGAGAGTTTACGGAGGCGGATGGGATAGGTGGAGCCGCTGTTCCATTGGCAGACGATGAGGTCGCCATCGGTCAGGACGCACACGTCGTGGCAGTTGTTGAAGACGGGGAGATCCTGTAGCATGGGCTTGAGGCGTCCGTCCTCATATTTCGGTTCCTGTCCGCCGGGGTTGGAGACGACCTGGTCGCGGTCGTCGAGGATGGTGACGAAGCCGCGGCCCTGCCACATGCGGTGGTCGTCGGGCTTCGCTCCGAAGCACACGCCGGAATAGAGGTGGCGGCCGGAGATGACCGGACGGGAGACGTAGGCGCCGGGGAGGTAGACGCCGCGGACGTGCTTTCCGTCGAGGGTGAACCAGTTGAATTCGTTCCGGACGCGTTCGGTGCACACGAGCAGGGGCTCCGGTCCGCGGTCGTCGATCGCCACGCCATGCGCCTGCATGAACTTGCCGGGGTTGGTGGGCTGGGTGCTCTTGCCGCCGAATTTACCGAGGTACTTTCCGTCCCGGTCGAAGCGCAGGATGAACTGCGAGCCGTAGCCATCGGCCACGTGGATGTCGCCCTTCGCATCCACGGCGACCTCGGTCGGGTTGTAGGGTTCGTTCGCCCCGTAGGCTCCGCATTTGCGCGGGTCGGGCAGCTCGAGCACGGGCCTGCCGTCGAGGGTGCACTTCACGATGCGACCGGAATTCGCGGTGAGGTAGGCGTGTTCGACGCCGTCGGCGCCCTTGGCGAGCGTGAGTCCGTGTCCGGTCTTCAGCCCGAGGCTCCAGACGGTCAGCACTCTGCCTTCGGTGTCGAAGACGAGGACGTCGTGCTTGGGGTGGTTCGTGATGAGGAAGAGGCGACCGTCGGAAGACTGGCACATTTCGTGGCAGTCCTTGACAGCATGTGCGGCGGGGTCCGCCTGGCACCAGAGCTTGTCCACGCGGTAGCGGAACGCGCCATGGCCGATCACGGCGCCATGATGGGCGGGCTCGGGCTTGCCTTGCGCCAGCAGGCGCGGCGCCGCCAGCGCTGTCAGGCTGCTGGCGAGGAAGGAACGTCGGGAGAGAGGGGACATTGTAAGGAGATGGCAGATGACGGATGGCTGAAAGAAGATGAATTAGTCCGCTTGTCCCTGTGTCACCTTGCCCACGTGCCCCCTCGTGCTTCTTTCACTCATGCGTGATCGCCTCATCGAGGTTGAGGACGAGGCTCGCCACCAGGGTCCAGGCGGCGAGTTCGGCGGGATCGACGCCGGCCGGGATCCGGCGCTGGCCGACGTCGAGGAACTTGACGGCGGCGGCCGGGTCGCTGCGGTAGGTTTCCCTGGCCTTCATGAGGGTGGAGCCGATGAGCGCGGCTTCCCGGTCGCCGACCTCGCGCGTGAGCACCTTGCGGCAGAGGGACTGGATGCGGGTCGAATCGCCGCGCTCCTTGAGCGCGGCGGCCGCGAGGGCCTGCGAGGCCTCGAGGAACGTGGCGTCGTTCATCAGGGTCAGGGCCTGCAGGGGGGTGTTGGTCCGGGGCAGCCGGACTTCGCAGGTGCGACGCTGCGCGGTGTCGAAGAGGAAGGTCGGCGCGATGGAGCGTCGCCAGAAGGCGTACAGGGTGCGGCGATATTGGGCGGGACCCTCGCTGGACTCATACTTGAAGCGGCCCATGAAGAGCTCCTCCCACACGCCGTCGGGCTGGTGCGGCCTCACGGGCGGCCCGCCGAGGACGGGATGCAGGAGTCCGGAGGCGCGCAGGGCGGCGTCGCGCAGCATCCAGCTGGGCATCCGGTACCGTGAGCCGCGCGCGAGGAGCCGGTTGTCCGGATCCTTGGCGAGCAGAGCGGGGGTGACGGAAGAGTCCTGACGGTAGGTCTCGCTAGTCACGATCAGGCGGAGGAGCCGCTTGACGTCCCAGCCGTTCTCTCGGAAGTCGACGGCCAGCCAGTCGAGGAGCTCGGGATGGCTGGGGCGCTCACCCTGCAGACCGAAGTCTTCGACGCTGCGGACGATGCCGTTGCTGAACAGGAGCTGCCAGAGGTGGTTCACGGCGACGCGGGCGGCCAGCGGGTTCTCGGGCGCGGTGATCCAACGGGCGAGCCCGGCCCGGTCCTTGGGCAGTTGCTGAGGCCAGGGCAGCACGGCCGCGGGCGCGTCAGGGCCGACCTTGTCGCCATGCTTGTCCCAGACGCCTCGGACGAGGACGAAGGAGTCACGCGGCTGCTTGCGCTCCGCCAGCACCATGACGTTCACCTTGCCGGCCCGCGCCTTGATGTCGTCGAAGTCCCTCTGCGCCCGGTCCAAGGCCGCCCGCGCCTCGCGGTAGGGGCGATGGTCCGCCAGGAACTGGCTGAAGAGGTCCTCGCGGAGCTTCGGGTCCGTCGCTCCGGTCGCCTTGGCGAGACGCTCCAGCGGGGTGACGCCGACGGACGCCACGGCGGGTCCGGCTTCGTCGGTCACGGAAAGGCGGAATCGTCCGATGTTGCGGTCGCCGAGGGTGGAGCGCTGGCGCAGCTCGACGATCATCTCCTCGTCGGTTCCGAGGGTCAGCGGCTCGGCCAATCGGTAGACGGCGGTGTGCGGTGCCTTCTTGTCGGCGCCGATGGTGGTCCAGCCGTTGCGGGGGTCGTCGTCGAGCGTGTCCTTCACGTCGCCATAGTTGCCGTTCTTCTTCTTGTCGGCCCCGACGTCCGCGACGGCGGAATCAAGGGCGATGTCCCGGATGAGTGAGTTGCCGCGGGTGCGGACCTGGACTTTGAGGTCGGTGAGCAGGAACTCGCCGTCCTTGCCGCGCGAGAGCGCGCCCTCGGTGTGCGAAGGGTGGGGAAGCACCTCGAGGCGCAGGCCCGCGATGCGTCGGCCACGCGGGGTGGTGATGAAGCGGTATTCGTCCTGATTGGGATGCGGTCCGGAAGCCTGCACGGCGAGGTCGGGCTCCTGGGTCAGGATGGTGCCCTCGGCAGTTTCCAAGGTCTCGGCCTTGATGGGACGCCAGCTGACGTGCCCGCCGGCGACGCGCGCGGTCGCCTGCTTGAGCCAGTCCGCGAAGGGAGTCTCGGCCGCCTTGCGTGCCACCGCTTCCGCGGGCTTGGCCGCCTCGATCAGCGACTTGGCCTCGTCGAGCGCACGCGCCGCGAAGGGCGACTGATAGGGCATGAAGGGCTTGGCTCCGCCGCCGGCCTTGCCGTCCTCATCGATGCTGTTGAAGAAAGCGGTCAGCGAATAGTAGTCGGACTGCGAGACGGGGTCGAATTTGTGCGAATGGCACTGGCAGCAGGCGAGGGTGAGTCCGAGCCAGGTGGAGCCGACGGTGTTCACGCGGTCGATGACGTAGTCGACGCGCGACTCCTCGGGGTCGCGGCCGCCCTCGCCGTTGGTCATGTGGTTCCGGTGGAAGGCGGTGGCGAGCTTCTGCTCGGGCGTGGCGCCGGGGAGGAGGTCGCCGGCGAACTGCTCCAGGGTGAACCGGTCGTAAGGCAGGTTGCGGTTGAAGGCGTCGACGACCCAGTCGCGCCAGGGCCAGTTGTTGCGGGTGGCGTCGGACTGGAAGCCGTCGGTGTCGGCGTAGCGCGCGGCGTCGAGCCACCACATGGCCAGGCGCTCGCCGTAATGCGGGGAGGCGAGGGCGCGATCGACCATCCGCTCATAGGCTCCGGGCGCCTTGTCGTTGAGGAAGGCCGAAGCCTCTTCCGGGGTGGGCGGCAGGCCGGTGAGGTCGAGGTGCACGCGTCGCACGAGCATATGAGCGGGCGCCTGCGGCGAAGGCTTCAGGCCCACCTTGGCGAGTCGGGCACGGATGAAGGCGTCGACGGGATGTCCTTCGACCTGGCGCTTCACCGGCGGCTCGAAGGCCCAGTGCTTCCCCCATTTGGCGCCCTCGGCGATCCAGCGCCGGAGGACGTCGACCTCCTCCGGCTTCAACCGAGGTTTGTGCGACTTCGGCGGCGGCATCACCTCGTCGGAGTCCTGGCTGACAATGCGTGCGATGAGGTCGCTGCGCCGAGGGTCGCCGGGCACGACCGCACGCACGCCGTCGTTCTCCGTGGTGGCGCCTTCGAAGGTGTCGAGACGGAGGTCGCCCTTGCGGTGCGACTCGTCCGGGCCGTGACAGGAGAGGCAGTTCTCCGAAAGGATGGGCAGGACGTCGCGGCTGAAGCTCACGGGCTCGGCCGCCCAGGCGAGGGCGGCGAAGAGGAGGGGCACGGACGGGGTCAGCCGGGACATGGGAGGATTATCCCTCCTGCCCGAGGTTTTTAAATGGCGGACGTCCGGCAGTCGGTTGTAGTATCCAACCATGTCCAAGGGGCCTGAGACGCGTTTCCTGGTGTCGCTGCACTCGACGCCGGCACCTGCCCACCAGGACGTGTTCTACACGGTGCCACGGGCGGGGCACCTGCAGGCCTCGCCCTCCCACCGCATCAGTCGCGACCGCTATCCGGGTCACGAGCTGATCCTCTGCCTCTCTGGCCGCGCTTGGACGCGCGTCGCAGGACGGACGCACGCCATCAGGCCTGGCGACTTCGTGTGGCTCAACTGCCACCATCCGCATGAGCATTGGGCGGAGCCTTCGGACCCTTGGGAGGCGATGTGGGTCCGTGCCGAAGGTCCGCAGCTCGCGAAGCTGTCCGAGCTCATGTCGGTCCGCGCCGCTCCGGTCATCGCGGGTGTCGACCGCAAGGAGGCGGTCGCGGCGTTCAAGGAGGCGTTCCGTCTCGTGGCCGACCGTGCTCCCGAGTCTCCGGCCCGTCTCCATGCCGTCGTGGCCCGGTTGCTTGCCGTGGTCTGCGCCGCCCGAGCCCGGTCCGGCGACGCCGCACCCGACGTCCCTCCCGCGCTCGCCAAGGTCGTCGAGCGGATGCGGCTGTTCTATTTTGAGAAGCATACGCTCGAGGGTCTGGCTAGGCTCGCCGGTCTGAGCCCCACGCATTTCACACGCGTCTTCCGGGCCGCTTTCGGCACGAGCCCGATCGACTGGCTGCGTCGGGAGCGCATCAGCCAGGCGAAGCGCCGGCTCGCCGGCAGTGACGATGAGATCAAGGAGATCGCCGCGCAGGTCGGGTTCTCCGACCGTTATTTCTTCAGCAAGGACTTCAAACGTCACACCGGCATGACCCCGGGCCAGTATCGCGCCCGCGAGCAGGGCGGGGAGTAGCCGGAGCCCCGGCCGTAGCCCGGCTCACACCCTCCATCCGTCCCGGTATTCCTTGCGCACAAGGGCGTTGGCGGCCTTGTGGTTGGCGATCCGGAGGGCGGCGGCGTCCCACTTGAGGGAGGCGCCGGGGAAGCGTGAGGCGATGGTGCCGAGCAGTACGGCCTCGGTCAGAGGCCCGGCGTAGGCGAAATTGTCGGTGCACTCGACGCCAGTCAGGGCGGCGTCCACCCAGCCATGGTAATGGTTGAGGCTCTCCTCGGCCCGGATGTCGGCGATCTTGATCGCCGGAACCTTCTCACCCCGGTCGAGGGCGCGCTTGCGGCGGGCCTCCTCTCCGGGGGTCAAGGTGGCGCCGTACTTCTCCTCCGGCAGCAGCACGGGCGTGCCGACGTGAGGGAGGAGCAGTACGCCGTCTGTGCCGACGAACATCGATCCGCCGTCGAAGAGCTTCTTACCCTTGGGGAGCTGCGCGAGCGAGGCTTCGGGTTTTCGGCCGCCGTCATGCCAGGTCATGGTGATGGTGTCGCCCGCGGTGTATTTCGTGCCGGGGTAGACGTAGGTGATGGTCTCGGCGGAGCACCAGGTCTGCGCGTTCACGCCGACGCTGTCGGCCTTGATCGTGAGGGGCTTGGTGAGTTCGAGCGCGCAGAAGACGGGATCGTAGATGTGGCAGCCGAAGTCGCCGAGGGTGCCGCAGCCGAAGTCCAGCCAGTCGCGCCACTTGAACGGATGATAGACGTCGGGCGCGAAGGGTCGGGACGGCGCGACGCCGAGCCAGAGGTCCCAGGAGAGGCCCTTTGGCACGGGCGCGGTGCTGGGGGGCAGGCCGGTGAGGTTGGTGTAGCGGTTGCCGGGATTGGGGTGCCAGGAGTGCACTTCCTTCACCTTGCCGATGCGACCGGACTGGATGAGCTTCACCGCGGTGCGGTACTCGGTGCGCGAGTGGATCTGGTTGCCCATGCGCGTCTGCACGCCCATGCGGGCGGCCTCCTCGGTGAGCAGGCGGGCTTCCGCGACGGAATGGGTCAGAGGCTTCTGCAGGTAGACGTGCTTGCGCCTGCGCATCGCCAGGAGGGCGGGCAGGGCGTGCATATGGTCCGGAGTCGAGACGGTCACGGCGTCGAACGTGTCGCCGAGCTTTTCATACATCTCGCGGAAGTCGGCGTAGTGCGGGGTGCCGGGAAAGGCCGCGTCCGCTCCGCCGAACCGGCTGGTGTCGATGTCGCAGAAGGCGACGTACTTGGCTTTGGGGTGGGAGCCGACCTCGCGCACGTCGGAGAGCCCCTTGTTGCTCACGCCGACGGCTGCGATCTGCAGGCGGGAGTTGACGTTCTGGCAGCTGACGAGGGCGGGGAAGCCGGCGACGGCGACCGCGGAGGTCTGGACGAAACGACGGCGTGAGAGGGGATTGCTCATGGGGGTGGATTCTTATGGTGCTGAGCCGTCCGCTGTGCAAAGGCGTTAATGTGTCGAAAATGAGCGAAACGATGACCTTCGTTGGCCTCAGGGAGAATGAGGCAGGTCGTCATTGATCGCGAGCTCCTGCCTTGGGCAGGGCTGACCGCCCTCAGTCAGCCCCCTCACTTCCCGTACGTCTCCAAGGCGGCCTTCTGGAAGGTACGGCGGGCTTCGCTGGCGTCAGAGTTGGGGAAGTTGGCCCGCTGTACGAGCAGCACGTAGGCGCGCTGACGGACGGGATCGATCCACATCTGGGTGCCATGCATGCCGCCATGTCCGAAGGAGCCCGCGCTTAGGCTCTCGGTCACGCCCTGCGGGTCGCGCACGATGTGAAAGCCGAGCCCCATGGCCATCCCGGGGGTGAAGCTGACCTTGGACATGTCTCCGAGCTGGTTGCGGGTCATCAGGGCGACGGTTTCCGGCTTGAGGATGCGGCGGCCTTCGAATTCGCCCTGGTTGAGCATCAGCCGGCAGAAGCGCGCGATGTCCTCACCGGTCGACCAAAGGCCGCCCGCTGGGATCGCCGTGCGCGAGGGGTCGCTGTAGGGCTCGCGGAAGGTGTGCGTCCGACCGAGGACCAGACGGCCGCTCTCCTTGTCCCGGGCGTAGGGCAGGGCGCGCCGGCCGAGCTCCTGGTCATCGGGCCAGAAGGTGGTCGAGGTCATGCCCAGCGGTTCGAGCAGGCGTGTCTCGAGGAAATCGGAGTAGGGCATCCCGGAGACGACCTCGACGATCCGTCCGAGCGTGTTGATGCCGGGGTTGTTGTACGACCATTGGGAGCCGGGCTCGTACCGCAGGGGCTGGCTCGCGTAGAAGTCGCACATCTTCTCCAATGACAGCGTGTCGCTCGGCTGGCCGGCCGGGGTGGCGTAGGCCGTGGTCAACCCCGAGGTGTGCGTGAGGAGGTCCTTCACCGTGATGGGCCGGGCCGGATCGACGAGCTTCCCGTCCTTGAGCAGTTTCTGCCCCTTGAAGGCGGGCAGGAACTTGGCGACCGGGTCGTCCAGGGAGACCTTGCCCTCCTCGGCGAGCATCATCACGCAGGCTGCGGTCATGGGCTTCGTCATCGACGCGATCCAGAAGACGGAGTCCTTGCGCATGGGGCGGGAGGCGCCGATGTCGGCCAGGCCGAAGGCCTCCATGCCGAGGACGCCGTCCGGCCCCGTCACGACCGTGACTGCTCCGGAGAACTCGTTGGCCTCGATCTGGTCGGAGAGGGCGAACGCCATCACGGCGTTCTGCTCCTCGAGATTCACCCTGGTCGATGCTCCGCCCGGCTGCTCGCAGCCTGTCAGCAGCAGCCCGGCGATCAGGATGCACGCCGTCCTGTGAAGTCGTCCCATGGCCTTAGGATGCCCCGCGGGAGCAGGGAGGGCAAGGTCGCAGAGGCGCCCCCGCCGAGGCGCCTATCTCCCGTCGTCCGACGCGAGCACCTCGCCGCCCCTGGTAGGGTCAAAATCACCGTTCCACTTGGACACCACCAGGGTCGCCGCGGCGTTGCCGATGAAGTTGGTGATGGCCCGGGATTCGGAAAGGAAGCGGTCTACCCCGAGGATGAGCGCCATGCCCGCCACGGGCAGCTGGTCGGTGGCGGCCAGGGTCGCCGCCAGGGTCACGAAGCCGCTGCCGGTGATGCCGGCGGCGCCCTTCGAGGTGATCAGCAGGATCACGAGCAGGGACAGTTGCTGGCCGAGGTCCATGGGGGTGTCGGTGGCCTGCGCGATGAACAACGCCGCCATGGTCAGGTAGATGCAGGTCCCGTCGAGGTTGAAGGAGTAGCCGGCCGGCACGACAAGTCCCACGGTCTGGCGGGCGCAGCCGGCGCGCTCCAGTTTCTCCATCAGGGCGGGGAGCGCGGGCTCCGACGAGGAGCAGCCCAGCACGACGAGCAGCTCCTCCTTCAGGAGCTTGAGCAGCTTCCACAGGCTGAATCCGCAGGCGCGGAGGATGAGCCCGACGGCGAGGAAGATGAAGGCGGCGGAGGTCAGGTAGACGCAGGCGATGAGCTGGGCCATCTTGGCGATGGCGCCCAGTCCGTACTGGCCGACGGTGAAGGCCATCGCGCCCGCCGCGGCGGCCGGCGCGAGGCGGGTGACGAACGCCACGATGCCGAAGAAGACCCGGGACACGTCGTTGAGCAGGTTCATGACGGGCCGGCCGTGCTCGCCGAGCCGCCCGAGGGCCGCGCCGAAGAGCAGCGCGACCACGAGGATCTGCAGGACGTCACCTTGGGCGAAGGCGCCGACGAAACTCCGGGGGATGAGATGGAGCAGGAAGTCCGCCGCCCCGCCCGAATGCCGCGCGGCCTCGGCGTAGCCGCTCACGGATTTCGCGTCGAGGGAGGCGACGTCGACATGCAGGCCTTCGCCTGGTCTGACCAGGTTCGCGACCACGAGGCCGATGACGAGCGCCAGGGTGGTCGCCGCCTCGAAGTAGACGAAGGCCTTCAGGCCGACCTTGCCCGCCTTCCGGAGGTCGCCCATCCCGGCCATGCCGATGACCACCGTCGTGAAGATGATCGGGCCGATGAGCATCTTCATCAGGGCGATGAAGGCGTCGCCGACGGGCTTGAGGCTCACGCCGGCCTCGGGGCTGAAGTGGCCGATCGTGACGCCCAAGGCGATCCCGATGAGGACTTGGACGTAGAGCAGCTTGAGGTAGCGCATGGGGCGTTCTTGTGTCTACGCCCCGGCGTCTCCTCCGCAATCTTTCGCCGCGCCGTCCGCGCGCCGCCCGTTCAGCCGGTCGTCATCTGCCGACATACCACCCTTTGGAGAAAGGCGAGGTCGTCAGGAATTGTTCGAGCTGCTCCGCGACTTTCTGGCGGCCCGCCGGGGAGGGGTGCGTTCCGTCGGGGCCGAAGTCCTCGGGCTTCCAGACCAGTCCGTCCGAGGCCCTGGGCCTCAGGCCGTCCGCCCAAAGGTAGGGCCCCCAGACCAGCACGGGCGCACCGGGCTTGAGGCCTCCGTCCTTCAGTTGGTCCATGATCGTCCAGCGCACCGCGAACGCGCTCTCGTAGGCATGGGGCTCTGGGTTGAGTCCGGTCCGCGCGTGGCCGGCGTAGATGCGGCTGGAGAAAAAGACCAGCCGGACTCCGGGACAGTGCTTCCGTAGCGCGGCGAGGTCCTGCGCGATGTAGTCCTTCAGGCGCGCCGCCTCGGCGGGGAAGGGCGAGCGGGGGCCGGGAAACGCTTGCTTGAACCAGACCGCCTGCACCTGCGGGGCGGAGACGCCCGCCTTCTGCAGTCTCTGCGCGATGACTTTCCAGAAGCCGGCCTCGGGATCGGCGATCCGATCCGCCGACTGGCCGCCCTGGGCGCCGTCCACCAGTACGACGTTCTTGGCTCGGGCCCCTCGCTGGTCGGACAATGTCTGGAACGCGCTGAACTCCTGGGTCGTGTTGGACATCCCGATCGAGAGCAGGACGATGCGCCCGGTCTCGGAGGGCTTGCCGGCCGGGTCGAGCGGGCGGATGCCCGCCGCGGCCTGCGTCGCGGCCTCCGCAAGCTTGGGCGGCGGGACGTTCGCGCCTTCGCCGTAGAGTCCGCCCGATTCTCCGCGATGATCCGATTTGAGCTCGGTCAGCGGCGTCATCCCCGTCGAGGTCACGGCGCTTTTCGCCGGTTCGGCGTCCTTGCGTCCGGAGCCGCGCGCGCGTTCGGCCTTCGCGCGTTCGAGGTAGGCGCGCTCGGACGCCGTCAGGGTCTCCCCGGCCTGCTCCCGGCGGAGATAGCCGCGCGCTTTTTCGAAGTCGACAGGCCCGGCGTCTTTGGTCTGGGCGGAGAGCGTGATCTGCAGCGCCAGCAGGCAGATTAGCGCGGAGATCACACGCATGAAGGCATCATGCGAAGCCCGCAGTCTCGCGGCAATGTCATTGTCGGGCCTGTCATCGGTCGTGACCACTCCTGCCGAGGGGTCAGCCCTGGGCGAACTGCGGGTGTCCTTCGATCCTCGCCTCGAGCTCGGCACGCTCGGCGTCCCCCAGCCCCTCGGGGAACCTGGCCGACGAACGACGCCATTTGTCGAGCCACTCGCGTCCGAGGAGGGCATAGCGACAGGGGCGGACGTAGCCGGGCGTCAGGGCCACGATGGTCTCTTTCTTCACGCCGGTGCCGGTGCCGATCGCGACGTGGAAGCCGGCGTCGAGCAGGGCGACGCGCACCGCGGTGGAGGCGGAGTAGGTGAAAAGCTCCGCGGGCCTCCGTGGGTCGCACAGGCTGAAGAGGCGCCGGAACTGGCCCGGGGTCCAGCAGGCGGTGTCGGTCTTGTGCGAGAAGAAGTCGAAGAAGATGAGGTCGGGGGCGGAGGAGGATCCGCCGACGGTCTGCCAGAAGTCGCCGACATGCAGCTCCCAGCTGAGGCCTTCGAACTGGCGGGACTGCCAGGCATGCCGGGCGAGGATCGCATCGGGCCCGGAGTGGCGTAGGTATTCGAAGCGGTTCTTGTGCGTGAGCGCGAGCCGTAGGGAGTCGAGGTCGTTCTCGAAGCTGATGACACGCATCCGTCGCACCGGCCCCTTGGCGGCCTCGGCTTCGTAGCATTCGATCGCGGCCATGGCGTTGGCGGCGGCTCCCAGCCCGACGTCCCAGACGACGAGCGGATCGACATCTGCGGGTCCGCGACCGGGGGGCAGGGCGAGGCGTCCGGCGAGTCCGGATTGGTCGACGTACAGCGCCCTGGCTTCGACCATGGGAGGGGTGTGCGAATGCATGATCTCGCCCGAGGAGACCTGACGGATGCTCGCGAAACCCTCGTCGGCGAGGTGCACTTCGTAGTCGCCGAGTTTCCGTGGCCGACGCTCCTTGCCGACTTTCGGGGGCACCGACGGGTTGTCGACGTCCTCCTCCTGCAGGAAGGCGCGCTTCTCGTGGTAGAGAGGGAGGAACCGGTCTTCGAGGACGCTCTGTCGGATCTCCCGCATGAGCTGATGGTAGAACCAGATGTTGTGACGGCCGATCAAGGTCCAGCCCAGCGGCTCCTGGGTCTTGGTCAGGTGATGCAGGTAGCCGCGCGAATGCCTGGCGCACACGGGGCAGCCGCACGCCGGGTCCAGCTTCTCCTCCGAGAACTTGTAGGCCGACCGGCGCAGCTGCAGGATGCCGCGGGAGGTGTAGGCGGTCCCGAACTGCGCGACTTTGTTGGGGATGATGCAGTCGAACATGTCGACGCCGCGGTGCACGGCCTCGAGCAGGTCGAGCGGCGTCCCGACCCCCATGAGGTAGCGCGGCCGGTCCGCAGGGAGCATCGCGGCCGCCGCCTCGCAGGTGTCCTCGCGCTCGCTCTTGCCCTCGCCGACCGCGAGCCCGCCGATGGCGAAGCCGTCGAAGGGCAGCTGGGTGAGCCCTTCGGCGCTCTCCCTGCGGAGGTCGGGGTAGAGGGCGCCTTGCACGATCGCGAACATGGCCTGCGGGGAGTCACCACGCGCCTTGAGGCTGCGTACGGCCCAGCGGTGGGTGATGTCGAGGGCGGCCTTGGCCGTGGTCCGGTCGGCCGTCGAGGGGATGCACTGGTCGAGGACCATCATGATGTCGCTGCCGATGGCGACCTGGGTGCCAATGCTGGTCTCGGGGCTCAGCAGGTGGATCTTGCCGTCGACGTAGCTGCGGAACTCGGCGCCTTCCTCCTTCATGCTCCGGGCGTGGGGCAGGGAGAAGATCTGGAAGCCGCCTGAGTCGGTCAGGAAGGACTTCTCCCAGCCGGTGAACTTGTGGATGCCGCCGAGGCGCCGGAAGACCTCGGGGCCGGGCCGCAGGAGAAGGTGATAGGTGTTGGCGAGAAGTATCTGCGAGCCGGACTCGAGGAGCGACTCGAAGGTCTGCGCCTTCACCGTGGCCTGGGTGCCCACGGGCATGAACAGCGGCGTCTGCACCTCGTTGTGCAGGGTGCGGAAGGTCGCCGCCCGCGCCCGCGATCCGGAAGCGGTTTTCTCGAGGGTGAACTTCAGGCGGGACATGCTACGCCCTTGGTGTGCGAGTCTTCCTCCGAGGGCAAACGGATTAGACGCAGGGCCCGGATCTGCGCGGCGTCGGCTCCAGCGACGCGGCCCGCGCGGATGCCGCAAGGGATCCGCCGACGGCCTTGCTGCAGAACGGCGCGACAGGTCTCGCTTGCAGGGAAGGTCCGCCCGGGCCATTGGAGGGTATTCCGTCATGCGCACCCAACTCCCCCTGCTCCTGGTCTCCGCCTGCCTCGCCGCCGCCCCGGTTCCGGAGGCCTCCATCGCCCGCAAGGGCGAGCTGCTGTTCTCGGACGATTTCTCGGGCGCGCAGCCCGACGCACGCTGGGTCAGGGTCGTCCCGACTTTCTCCGTCGACGGCGGCGTCCTCCGCGGGGTGCAGACACGGGTGAAGGACGAGCCGACCAAGGACGGCAAGGGCGTCGTCAAGGCTCATGCGGCCGTGCATGGTCTCAACGTCCCCACGAAGGACAGCGTGGTCGAAGTCAAGGTGCGCTTCGACGGCGCCACGATGATGGACGTCGAGCTGGACGACCGGGAATACACGGGGGCCCACTACGGGCACATCTGCCGGGCCCAGCTCCGCATCGATCCGAAGTCCGGCAAGGGCTCCGTGGTCATTATCGACGAGAAGGAGGGCGGCATGCGCAACGACATCCGCGCCATGAAGGATGACCCTTCCAAGAAGGGCGCGATGGCGAAGCTGCTCGTGGGCCGTTCCGCGAGCTTCCCGGCCGAAGTGGTCAAGGGCAAGTGGCACGCGCTCACGGTCGAGATCGTGGGCGACCAGATTCGCGTCGTGCTGGACGGCAAGCCTGTGGCCTACCTGAAGTCTCCCGGCATCGCCCATGCCACGAAGAGCCGCTATGAATTCGGAGTGGCCGGGCCGGGCGGGGTGTTCGACGACCTCAAGGTCTACGCCGCTTCGCCGGCTAACTGAGCCGGCTGCGTGGCGGCTGCGGCGGCGGTTGCGCCGCCCTTGCCATCCTCGCCCCGGCGGGCAGAATCAATGACATGAAAAGGGAGGCACTCGAGGGCGTGATGCAGCGAGCGGCACGGCTCGCCCAGGACGGCGAGGTCGAGAAGGCCGAGGCCACCTATGAGAAGGCCCTCCGTGAGTCCGAGGTCAGCTCGGTCGCGGAGGTCGACTACGTGCTGGGCGAATACGCCGAGTTTCTCGGGCACGTCGGCCGTCACCCCCGCGCCATCGAGTTCAGCCGGCTGCGCTGCAACCTGAGGGGGCAGCACGCGCCCGAGCGCAGCGAGGTCTTCGTGGCCGGCCTCATCGACCTGGCCACGGCCTGCCGGCGCGGCGACGAGAACGAGGAGGCGGAGAAGGCGCTGCATCAGGCCATCGCGATCATGGAGGAGGACGAGCCGTCGTTCCGCCGCACGCTCAGCAACGCGCTGCTCTGCCTCTCCTACCACCAGCGCGAGACGAAGCGGCACGAGGCGTGTCTCGAGTCCTGCGAGCGGGCCCTGCGGCTGCGGCTCGAAGACGACGATGAGTGCCCGCCGCTGGAATTGGCCCGTTGCCAGATGGCGGTGGCCCGCGCCGCCATCCACCCGGGCCGCCTGGCGCGCTGCCGTGAGATGCTGGAGGCGTGCCTGCCCGTCCTCGAGCGTCTCGGCGAGGAGGAGGACGAGCCGGCGGTGGTCAGCGGCATGGAGAACATGGCCGACCTGCTGGAGCTCGAGGGCCGGATCGACGAGGCCAAGGCCTGGGCCGCGCGTGGCGTGGCGCGCATCCTCGCCAAGCCCGATCCGGCCAAGTTCGGGATCCTCACCCGGCTGCGCCGCCAGCTCGGCGGCTACTGCGAGACGCTGGGCGACTACGCCGAGGGGGACGAGCAGCGCCGCATCTCCCACCTCGAGCATGTCGAGCGCTTCGGCGATGACCATCTGGAGACCGTCGGCGCGCTGCAGGTCCGTGCCAACTACCTGGTGGGACGTCTCCGTTACGCCGAGGCGGAGCCCCTGCTTCGCCGGGTCCTGGATGACTCGCTCCGTCTGCTCAAGGCGGACGACGTCGACCTCAGCCGTCCTTACAACAACATGGGGTTCTGCCTGCTGCATCTCGATCGGCTCGAGGAGGCGGAGGCGATGCTGGACCGTTCGGGGCTGATCCTGTCCGGGAACGACGACCCGTTGAAGCTGGCCTTCCACGACAAGAATCTCGGCATCCTGCGCAGCAAGCAGGGCCGGCCCGAAGAGGCCGACGTCCATTTCCGCAAGGCGCTTGCCGTCTTCAAGTCCAAGGGTCCCGGCATGGCCGCCTTCGTGGCCGAGATCGAGCGCTGGATGCGCTGAGGAGTCGGCTGCTAGTATCGCCTGCAGGTCAGCCCGACGCCCAGGAGCAGCAGGATGCCGCCCAGCAGGCAGCCGGCTCCCCATTCCAGGCTGGTCACATTCTTCGTGAAATCGGTGAGCAGGCCGCCCAGCGTGCCGGTGAGCTGGTCGGCCAGGTCGCTGACCACGGGGATGCGTACGCTTTCCTCACGACGAATGAAGAGGGAGGCTAAGGTGCCTGTCGCGCCGAGCCCGGTCAGGAGGAGCCATCCCGTGCGTCCGACCGCGGAAAGCAGGAGGGACAGGGCGGCGATGCCGAGCAGCAGGTGGAATCGGCCGGTCGACACGTCGTCGAGCTGGATCTCGACCAGCATCGTGCGGACGAGGGGCCCGACCGCGCCGGCTCCGAGCAGGACCGAGGCGACGATACCGACCGCCCGTGGGACGTACGCCGTCGCCATGCCTTACTTCACCAGCCGGAGGATCGCGGGATAACGGTAGATCTTGCCCTCGGTGGCACGGATCAGGCCGATGATGCCGAGCACCAGCACGGCCACGCCGAGGGCGATCAGCATCAGGATGCCGATGCCGATGCAGGAGAGCAGGCCGGAGGCGAGGGCGTAGATCAGGACACTGATCTGGAAGTTCAGGTGCTCCTTCCCGGCCTTGTTGATGAAGGCGCTCTCGTCCTTCTTGATCAGCCAGATGATCAGCGTGGAGATGATGCCGAAACCGACCAGCGAAAGCACGTGCATGATGAGCGCCAGGTTCTTTTCGTCGGAGCTCGGGACGGGGTCCGCTTCTTGTAGCACAGGAGGTTCCATGCCTGACCTATGCTGGCTTCATGGGATGTTTCAACACATCTTCGGAGGCGGCCCGTCGCGAGGCCTCCGCCCGATTTAGCCGATCTTCTTCATGACCTGCCTGGCGATGCCCTGGATGGTCAGCGAGGAGGTCGGGATGAGGTTCGGATAATTCGCGTTCTCTGCTTTGAGGAAGACCTTGTTGCCCTGCTTGATCAGGCGCTTGAGGGTGGTCTCGCCGTCGATGAGGGCGGCCACGATATCCCCGTGCTTGGGCACGCCGGGCTCCACGATGACGGTGTCACCGTCATGGATGTCGGCATCGATCATGGAATCGCCTCTCACGCGCAGCGCGAAGGACTGCGGGGGGCGTCGCCTGGCCCCGGCGGGGATCTGGGCCTGCATCTCCTGGACGGCGCCGGACGATTCGGTGAAATCGGGGAAGCCCGCGGCGATCGAGCCGAGCACGCGGACACCCTCGAGTTCCAGCGCGTCCTCGCCGGGGCCCTCGTAGCGGATAACGACCTCGGAAAGGTCCTCGGTCGCCGGGGCGGTGATCTTGTAGGCGCGGGCGGCGCCCGGGATGCGCTGGATGACGCCCTTGCGCTCCAGGGCCTGGAGATGTCCGAACACCGCATTGGTGGAGGCGAACCGGAACTTGGCCTGGATGTCCCGGATGCTGGGCCAGTAAGAATGCCTGGCGACGTGGTCCTTCATGTATTGGAGGATGGCGGCCTGCTTCTTGGTGAGTGCTTCCATGGTGAACGGATGTTCCATGAATAGATGTTCACTGTCAAGAACCCCCTTTCCAGCAGGGGGGTGATTCCTTTTTCAGGCCTCCATCCCCTGGTTATCCCACGAAAAAGGCCGCTTATGCGGCCTTGTCCGGGGCTTCTTCGGCCGCTCAGAAGCCGACCTGGTTGCGGGTGCCCTGCTTGGTGATGATCTTTTCCTCTTCCCAGTCGGCCAGTCCGGTTTTGACGTTGGTCAGGCTCAGCTGGAACACGAAGGAGGTCTGACGTACGTTCCCCGCGGCGGCGCGGGTCTCGATTATCTTCCCCGAGAGGGTGAAGTCGGGGAGGATTGGCTTCGCCTGTTCGCCTCCGAGGAATGCCGCGTTGCGACGGGCTTCGGCCGCGGCGAGGTCGGCCGGGCCGCCGAAGCCGGCCGCCTTGGCCACGCCGACCTTGCCGCTGCGGGTCAGCGAGACGGTGATCTTCTTGGTCAGGAGGTCGGTGTCGAAGTTGACCGCGGTGTCGTTGGTCAGGTTGCCCATCATGAAAATCGGACGCTGTCCGCTGCGGCTTGCGCCCGCGAAGGCGGGCGAGTCGTAGAGCGACTGGAGCATCGCGTCCGCGGCGTTGGCGAAGTCCTGGATGTCGATCTGGTCGAGGGAGACGATGCCGGCGCCCTTGTTGGGGTCGACGTAGACGGCCTGCTGGGTCTGGCAGCCGGTGAAGGCCGCGAGGGTCAGGAGAGGGAGGAGCTTGTTCATGATGGTTCAGTTCAGCGGGTTTCGGAGATGATGATCCGGTACTTCTTGGCGCGGGGGCTGGTGGCCACGGCCGAGAAGTTGGTGGTGCCGACGGGCAGGGTGACCTGCCGGGCGACTTCAATCACGCCGGGGAGCGGCGCACCCTCGGCATCCAGCCAGACGACGGTGTACTTGGCGTGCTGCTGGTTTCGCGTGGTGTTCCGTAGCGAGAAGATGACCTTGAGCGACGAGCCGTCCTCGGCGATCGCGGTCCGCACATCGACGGGCTGGGCGGCTTCCGCCAAGGTGGAGTTGGACGAGCTGTACTCGAAGCCCGGTATGCCTTCCTGTCCTGAAGCCTCGTTGGGCGTGCCAGGCTGGGTGCAGGCGATGAGGGTGAAGGCCGCGAGGGCCGGGAGAATCTGGGTTTTCATCGGGATTTGAGGACGGTGGTCTGGACGGAGAACGGGCCGCCGGCGGCGGGCGTCCGGCAGCTGAGGATCACGGCGCGGGCATCAGGAAGCTTCTGCTTCACGGTGCTGGCGCCGTCGACGCAAAGTCCGATTTCGGAGCCGGCCGGAACGACCAGTCGCGCCAGGGTGATCCGCTTGGGCAGGGTGGACCAGTTGCGCAGGTCGGCCTGGGCGGACTGCGTGGTGTAGACGTTGGTGGCCACGAGGGTCGCCAGCGAGAGGAAGCTGCCGCCGAGACCGCCGCTCCGGTTCGCCGACTCCTGCGCCGCCTTGTTGGCCGCGTAGGCGGCGATGCCCTTGACCACGGCGCTGCCGATCGCCCGGTTGCGCGCGATGGGGTATTCGTCGTTGAACTCCTGCGCCGCGAGGGCGTCGACGTTCACGATCTCCTCGCCCCGCTGCGTGACGGATCCGGCGGAGACCGTGATCTCGGCCTGTCCGGGCACGGGGTGCAGCTCGGGCAGGGCCACCGACACGATGGGCGCGCTGGTGTCGAGGAGGATGAACGGGAAGGTGAACTTGTTCTCGGTCCAGAGGGGCGAACGCCCCGATTCGTGCAGGACGTAGACGATGGTCTCGCCGGGGGCGGAGGGGGCGCGGCCGGAGGCGGCGTCCGCCAGGTCGGCCTTCACGGCGGAGCAGCCGGGCGCGAGCACGGAGGCCAGCTCGAGGGACTTGCGCGCGCGCTCGACGTCGCCCGCTCCTTCCGCGCGGTGCAGGAAGAAGGCTCCGTGCAGCCAGGAGGTGAAGGGGTTGACGTAGTCCTTGTAGGCGGGGAGGTCCTTGATCAGGGCCTTGGCCGCCGCGCTGGCCGCGACGACGGCGTCATTGCGCGCCGCTTCGCTCGAACGGGCGTCGGCCACGGAGGCCGCGGCGCCTTCCTCCGAGGCTATCCTCGCCTTCTCGGTGGCGAGCCGACGGGCGTCCTCCTGTCGGAATAGCGCCCGGTTCATCGCCACGCGCGCCTTGGCCCCTTCGCCCGACTGCAGGAGGCAGAGCGCCTGGTAGGTGGCGGCCAGGGTCCGGTCGTAGGCGCGGCCGCGGTAGGGCAGGGCGTAAGGGTTGCTGAACGCGGAGATGCCCTCGGCGCTGAGGGAGACCTCGGGCGCGGCGTCGTAGGCGGAGAAGAGCGATTCGGCCTCCTCCATGGTGCGCGCGGCCTCGGCCGGCCTGTCGCTGGCGCGTTGCACAGAGGCGAGCTTGAGCTTGTGGATGACGGCGTCGTTGGGCTGCGCCTCGGCGGCCAGCGCGGTCGCGGCCTCTAGCGAGGCCGCGTAGTCGCCGACGGCGAACGTCTCGTCCACCAGCGCCGCCTGGTTCGCGAAGTCGGACGTGCAGCCGGAAACACCGGCGAGTGCCGCCAGGAGCAACGATTTCAGGGCGCGCGCGGCCATGTTCCGTTCAGCGGATGATGACGGTGCTGTCGGGCAGCTTCTTCGCGTCGACCTTGGTGTCGGACTTTTCGTCGATCTTGTTGTCGACCTTCACGTCCATCTTGAAGCCGCTCTGCGCGAGCATCTGCGCCTCGGCACGCACGCGGGCCACTTGGGCGTCGGTCAGCTTGGTGCCGATCTTCAGGGCCTCGAGGTACGAGATCTGTTCACGCCAGCGGGTGAGCGCGGCGTCGTCAGGCCGAATGACGGGGTGCAGCTTCAGGTTCTTGTTCACGCGCACCCTCTGGGTCCAGGGCTCGAAGCCGTTGCGCTGCAAGGAGACGGTGTGCAGGCCTTCCGGGAGGTAGAGCGGCTCGTCGCCGGAGACCGTGCCGACGGTGATGCCGTCGACGACCAGGGTGAAGCCGGTCAGCTTGACCTGCAGGCTCTCCGGGCTGCGGCGCACGATGTTGTCCTTGTCGATGACGATCGAGGGGAAGGAAAGGTCGTCGGCGACGATGGAGACGGGCACGGGGATGTCGTTCGCGTTGCGCGCAGGAGCCTTGGTGAAGGCCGCGGCGATGGCCTCGCCGGCCTTGGCGGCGATGCTGTCGGCCAGGGCGGACGACTGCTCGTCGGCGGGGATCACGGGGTCGTTCAGGGAGAAGTCCTTGGCCTCGCCGGAAGCGACGGCGGCGTTGGCTCTGGCCACGTCGATCACGCGCCAGGACAGGGTGGCGGCCATGCGGCGCTGCTCCTGGCCGAAGACGGTCGCGGTGGCGGTGCTGAACTGTGCGACGGTGACATCGATGAGGTACACCGCCCCGCGCCCGCGCGCCTCGATGATCATCTGGGGTTCGGTCTGGGCGGGGTTCTCGGTCGGGGAGATGGAGACGCCCGAACCGGAGGCCTTGGAGGCCAGCTTGGGGGCGATGAGGTTGGCGAAGGCGGCGGCGTTCTGCGACGAGGCACGCATGACGAGGAGGCCGGAGCGGTCGGAGGGCTGAGGCTGCTTCACGTCGACTTCGATGGTGACGGTGGTCTTGGACTTGTTGCCCGCCTCCTCCGTCTTGGTGTTGGTCTGCACCTGGGTGTTCTGGGCCAGGACAGGGGACAGGGTCGCGCTGATTGCGATCAGGGTGCAGAGGATCGATTTCATCGGGTTTTTCTCATTCTTTCCGCCGTGACGGTCAGAGCAACGGCATTTTGAGACTGAAAGCCGTATGCCCCTTCTGCAAATCGCCCGCTTTTCAGCAGGCAGCTGCCTTGCGCGGCATCCCGATCCAGCCGCCCTTCATCTGCATCTCCCATCCGAACCCCTGCCTCCGTCCCTAGCCCTGTCCCTGCCCCTCTCAGCGCCCATGTCCCGGCGGTCTCTAGGGAGGCCGCGTAGTCGCCGATGGCGAAGGTCTCTTCGAGATCCTTGCCCCGCGGGGTCGTCTGCGGTCGGCAGGCGGCGCAACTTCCCCCTCGCCCCCCGCGGTTTCAAGTCCACACTCCGGCCCAGTTCATTGTGAGCCTTTCCCAGGGGAGTCCGGTGCCGGACTGAGATGAGGCGATGCCTCGAACCCTAGTACCTGATGCGCCTTAGCGCCGTAGGAAGTGGATCCAGCCTCACAGCTCGCCCATGTCCTGCCCCTGCCGCGGTCTCCCGCGGTCCCTTTCACCGAACATGGTCTCCGACAACCAACCCAACGCCTTTCCCAGCTCGACCCGCATCTACGTGCAGGGTTCACGGCCCGACCTCCGGGTCCCCATGCGCGAGGTGACGCTCTCCGACACGCGCCGGCCCGACGGCGTGACTTCGCCCAATGAGCCGGTCCGCATCTACGACACGTCCGGCGCGTGGGGCGACCCGGCCTTCCACGGCGATGTCGAGAAGGGGCTCCCGGCCATCCGCGCGGGCTGGATCCTGGAACGCGGTGACGTCGAACCGGTGCAGGGCAGGGCGCTCAAGCCCGAGGACGACGGCTACCTCTCCTGGAAGCACGCCGAGACGGCCCAGCGCGCGACGTCGCGCAATCGTCTGGTGCAGTTCGACCGCGCGGACCGCCAGGTGCTCCGCGCCAAGGCCGGCCAGCGGCCCACGCAGCTTGCTTACGCCCGCCGGGGCATCGTCACGCCGGAGATGGAGTTCATCGCGATCCGCGAGAATCTGAAGCTCAGGCAGGTCCGCGAGGAAGCCGCCCGACGCGACACGCTCTCGTTCCAGCATCCGGGACAGTCCTTCGGCGCCGCCATTCCCAAGGAGATCACGCCAGAATTCGTCCGCGACGAGGTCGCGCGCGGCCGCGCCATCATCCCCGCCAACATCAACCACCCGGAACTGGAGCCGATGATCATCGGCCGCAACTTCCTGGTGAAGATCAACACGAACATCGGCAACTCCGCTGTCGCCTCCTCGATTGAGGAGGAGGTCGAGAAGATGCGCTGGTCGGTCCGCTGGGGCGGCGACACGCTCATGGACCTCTCCACGGGCAAGAACATCCACCAGACGCGCGAGTGGATCCTCCGCAACTGCCCGGTGCCGGTCGGCACGGTCCCGATCTACCAGGCGCTGGAGAAGGTCAACGGACGCGCCGAGGACCTCACCTGGGAGATCTTCCGCGACACGCTCATCGAGCAGGCGGAGCAGGGGGTCGACTACTTCACGATCCACGCGGGGGTGCGTCTGGCCTACATCCCGCTCACGGCCCGCCGGGTCACGGGCATCGTCTCGCGCGGCGGCTCGATCATGGCCAAGTGGTGCCTGGCCCACCACCAGGAGAACTTCCTCTTCACGCATTGGGACGAGATCTGCGACATCATGGCGGCCTACGATGTCTCGTTCTCGATCGGGGACGGCCTGCGCCCGGGCTCGATCGCCGACGCCAACGACGAGGCGCAGTTCGCCGAGCTGAAGACGCAGGGCGACCTCACGAAGCGCGCCTGGGAACGCGGGGTGCAGGTCATGAACGAGGGTCCGGGCCACGTCCCGATGCACATGATCAAGGAGAACATGGACAAGCAGCTGGAGTGGTGCCACGAGGCGCCGTTCTACACGCTCGGACCGCTCACGACCGACGTCGCCCCGGGCTACGACCACATCACGTCCGCGATCGGCGCCGCGATGATCGGCTGGTATGGCACGGCGATGCTCTGCTACGTCACCCCGAAGGAGCATCTCGGACTCCCCAACAAGGACGATGTCCGCGAAGGGGTCATCGCCTACAAGATCGCCGCCCACGCGGCCGACCTCGCCAAGGGCCACCCGGCGGCGCAGGTCCGTGACAATGCCCTGTCCAAGGCCCGCTTCGAGTTCCGCTGGAAGGACCAATTCGCCCTGTCGCTCGATCCCGAGCGCGCCCAGGAGTATCACGACGAGACCCTGCCGCAGGAGTCCGCCAAGACCGCCCACTTCTGTTCCATGTGCGGCCCGAACTTCTGCTCGATGCGCATCACCGACGACATCCGCAAGTTCGCCGAGTCGCAGGGCGTCGACGAGCAGGCCGCGCTCGCCAAGGGCATGGAGGAGAAGTCCCGCGAATTCCGCGAGCAGGGCGGAGAGCTCTACCGCTGACGTCGTCCGGCCGTCGGCTCCCTGCGGCGGAGCACCACGACGATGTCGCTGTAGGAGAGGTCGATGCTCCGGGTGGAGCCGAGGTCGTAATGGAAGTCGTGGCAGGCGACCAGTTCGAGGTCGGGCGCCTGCGCGATTAGCCGCCGCAGTTCGGTGGGCGAATAGGTGCGGAAGTCCCAGACGGTGTCCTCGACGCGCACGTCGCCGCCGCGGACGATCTTCATGCGGGTCTTCATGCCCTCGATGCGTCTGCGCCGGTCGGGCAGGAAGGACCAGGTGTGGCTGATTACCTTCAGGCCCCCGCGCCGGCCGATCCAACGTTCATAGCCCTCCCGCCGGTCCCTGTAGTCGGTCAGGTGCAGCCCGAGGAGGACCAGGCCCCCGGGCCTGACGGCCGCCGCCATGAGGCGAAGGGCCCGTTTTGCGGCCGCCTCGCTGGTGAGATACTTGAAGGTGCTGACGAAGCAGTGGGCGACATCGTAGGGCCGCCCCGCCGGCAGGCGGAACCGGTCCATGGAGTCGATCCATACCTTGCCCTTCAGGCCTTTCCTTCGGAGACGGGCCCGGGCGAAGGCCACCTGGTTGCGATTCAGGTCGAAACCGTGCACCACGTGGCCTCGCCTGGAAAGGGACTCCAGCAGCCTACCGGAGCCACAAGCCGGCTCGAGCACCCGTAGGGGGCGGCTCCCTGTACCGGCATGCCGCCGGCAGATGCCCGTGATGAAACGGGTCTCGGCCGGGGTGTAGTCCGCGTAGACCATGTCATAGTAGAGTGGCGAGTCATACCAGGCGGTGGCGGAGGTGAGGGCGGCATCGCCGCGGGGCGCAGGAACGGTCACGGAGGGGGAGGAAAGGGGCGATAAAGCACGCCGAGGGTCCCGGGGGAAGATGAAAGTCACGCGTGCCGATCCAGGCCGGCCCCTTGCCATTCCCTCCTCCTTGGGCATATCGCCGCGTCTATGCCGAACCGCGACGACGACAAAGACCCCAAGAGGAACGACTCCCGGCCCGACCGCGAGGGACCCATCAGCCGCAATCTGCGGGCCTTCATGAGCCAGCGCCGCGAGAAACTTCGCCGCGAGGCCGACGCCATTTTGCTCCGCTCCACGCCGGAGATCATCGCCTCCCGTGAAAAGCACCGCCACCGGCTCGAGGTCCTTGCGGCCCAGCTGCTCAAGGCCGCCCACTTGCGTCTAACGGACCAGTATCACATCTGCCGGAACATCAACCCTGCGGGCCTTGAGCGCCACGGCATGGAGGAGACATACGCCATCAGGCGCCCCGGCCTCCACCGCATCGACTGGGATCTCGTGGCGAACTTCCGCGGCATCACCCGGCGGGAGCTCGAGAAGGCGAAGCCCGACTGGGTCATCGTGCGCGGCGCCTTCTTCGGTCTCGCGGGCGTCCTGCTCAGCGGACGCGACCGGGGTTCGGCGGAGTACACGCTGCATCAGGGCTACCGGCTCATGCAGGCAAGGCACGGCCAGCACGCCCGGCCGGTCATCGCTTTCGCCGCCAAGGCGGTGGCCTGGTGTCTGGCCCGCAAGCTGTATCCGGCCGCGTCACGCTTCGCCGAGGCGCTCCAGTTCACCCTCGGCGGCTACCTGCCGAAGCAGGATCCCCGTCTCGTCCATGTCTGGATGCGCCTGGCGGAGTGCTATCGGCTGGCCGGAAGTTTCGATCGCGCCGTCGCTGCGGCTCTCGAGGCCTGGACCGTCGTCGCGGCCTGCAAGGGCAGGGCGCCGGACGTCGCGCCCCTCATCCTTGTGGCCCGGCTCCAGCTTGTCCTCGGGCGGTTCAAGGAGGTCGCTGAGGCTGCGTCGCTCGTGATCAAGGTCGCCGTCGCCTGCGGATTCGCCCAGACCGAGCACGCCCACGACGCCCGCAGCCTGCTGTCAGAAGTCACCTGACCCCGCGCCCCCAACAGCGCTGGTAGGGCTGACCGCCCTCGGTCAGCCGCCTTCGCAGCCAGCCTCTGGCCTCAGTTGCGCTCCCTAACCCTGCCCCTGTCCCTCGCAGTCGCCTCAGCACTCCACCAGCGCCCCTGTGCGTACATGCACCAGTACACACCTGACCTTCCCCGCCTCCAGTCCGCACAGCTTAGCCACGGCGATGCGGTAAAGGTCCATCTGCCCCTGATACATTTCTTTGAGGTGCTCCAGGGAGCAGTCGTTGGTCTTGTAGTCGATGACGGTCGCGGACTCCCCGGGGATCACCTGCACGCGGTCGAACACGGCGTTGATCACCTTGCCCTCATGCATGAGGGTCGCCTTGCGCTCATTCCACAGCACGGCGCCATCGGTCTTGCGTAGCAGCTCGGCCACGGGCTTCGACTTCAGGCAGGCCGCGATGGCCTCCGCGGCCTCGTCATAAAGGTCCGGAATCTCGACCGGCCACGCCCTGCGTTCCAAGTCCCTCAGGAAGGCCTCGGCATCCCATTCGAGGTGGTTGAACAGCTCGTGGACGAGGGTCCCGTACACTTTGCCTCGGGCGACGTCCTTGCCGGGCTTCCAGCCCCCCGCAAAGGGCTTGCCAGACTTCGAGGGTCTGAGGCGTTCGGTCCGCTGCACGGGGGTCAGGACGCTGATGTCCCGGACTGCCTGCGCCTCGCTCACGGTCTCGGTCTTCGCGGCCGCCGCCCCGATCCAGTCGTCGGACCCCTGGCTGAACATGATCTCGGCCTCGCAGGCCCCGCGCAGGTGCACTTTCTTTCCCTTGATACCCGCGCCGTCGGTGCCGCCCAGGATCGCCTCGACCAGGGTGGCGAAATCATACTTCCGCTCGAGTTTCTCGTTAGTGAGGTCCTCCCTGAGCTCGGGCTTCAGCTCATCGGTCACCAGCACGAGTCTCCGGATCGCCCGGGTCATGCCGACATACAGCCGGCAGAGGTTTTCGTACGCCGCCGCAGTCCGCTCCTCGGTCAGCACGGCGTTCAGGGTGCCGGGGTCGGCCTCGCACACGGCGGTCTTGGGCCGGGTCAGCACCCATTCAGGGGTGAACTCGGCATCGGTCTTCACCAGGGGGTCCTTCATCCGCACCTGCGCGATCTTCTGCTTATCGCTGTTAAGGCAGGGCAGGTAGACGGCGGTGTATTGCAGACCCTTGGAACGATGGATGGTCAGGACCTGCACCGACCTCGGGTCGGCGGTGTCGCGCAAGGACGACTTTTCGAGATGGGTCGCGAATCGGGCGAGGTCGCGTCGCTCGTCCTCATCGAATTTCACCGCCAAGGCCAGGATCTGCTGCACGCGCTTGGCCAGGAATCGCTCGGCGTTGGTCTCGCCGTCCGGCATCCGGCCCCTGAGGAGCTCCTGTAGGAGGGCCTCTCCGCCCCGCTCATAGAAGACCTCCGCCATCCTGAGCCTCGCGGGTTCCCAGCCTCCGCACGCGTCGACATACGCCTTCGCGCTCGGGGACATCTCCGCCATGCCCTTGCTGAGGCGGTCGGTCGGATGGGCGGCGTTCTTGATCAGCGACACGACCCCGGCGGTGAAGGGGTTGTCCATGGCGATCTCTGCCGCCGCCTCGTCCGCCGCCTCGATGCCCATGCGTCGGAGCTGCTCGGTGATCTCGGCGGCCTGCTCGTTCTTCGAGACCAGCACGGCGCAGGTGATCCCAGGCTTCAGGAGGTTGTTGCCGTCAAGCAGGCCCGAATGCCGGATGTGCGCCCCGATCCACTTGGCCTGACAGGCCGCCTTGCCGGTGTCCTCATCCCCTTCGTCGCCTTCCTTGGCCTCGACCGTCTCCTCAAGGTTGTTTAGGCGCACCCAGAGGGCCTCGCCGGACTCCGGACGGTCGGGGTTCTTGGACTCGTGGTCGCCCCAGACTGCGCCCCACTTGGCCGCAGCTTCGGTCGAAAAGAATCTTCCGTGCGGCTCCAGGTCGCCAAGGAGCCTGTTGACCATGTCGACGACCGGACGGGCGCATCGACGGGTGTAGTCGCGTCGGTTGTTGCCAGTCTTGGGAATCTTAGCGTCCACCATCCGCAGCAGCTCAGGGTTGCCCGCCCGCCAGCCATACAGGCTCTGCTTGAGATCCCCGACGAAGAACGTCGTCCGCCACTCGGTCTTCTGGTCTCTTTCTTCATAAATCTCGGTCAGGTTCTTCTCCAAAACCTTCCACTGCCGGGTGCTGGTGTCCTGGAACTCGTCAAAGAGCCAGTGCTTCACGCTGCAGTCCAGGCGGTAGTCGATGTCGAACTTGCCCTCGGCATCCAGCAGCAGGGTGACGTTGTCGCTAAAAGTCAGGCGGCCGCGCTGCCGGATCTCCCGGTCGTAGATTTCGTCGTATCGCTCCAGGAGGCGATACATGGCCTTGGTCTGCGCGAGTTTTTCCTGAAGGGCGATGGAGTAGGCGGTCCTCCCGAGCACGCGCAGGTTGTCGCATGCAGCGACGGGCAGGTGGATGGGCCTGCCCTTCTCCCCGGCGGGATAGATCAGCGTGATGTCGTCGCCTGTCTTTCCGAGGATGATGGGCCTCAGGCGGCCCTCGAGGTTGTCCCAAATGGAGGGCTTCAGGTCCGAGGCGCCTTTCATGTCGCCGATGGCTTCAGCGACGCCGGCCAGGCTCTTCATCAGGGTCTTGTGGAAGTCAGCTCCGGACAGCCACGCCAGCAGGTCTCCCGCCGCTTTCTTGGTCTCCGCCCCGCTCGGTCTCCTGAAGATCTCCGGCACGCCCTGCTTCCAGATGGTCTCGGCCACGCCCCATTTGGCGTCCTCCCGGGCGAGGGTGATCAGGTCCTGCAGCTTGGCCGCGGTCTCGGCGAGCCCCTTCAGGGGGGTGGCCACTTCCTTGCCCTGATTCAGGGAGCGCAGGAGGCCCCAGATTTCATCGATCTGCTCGGGGGCGGTCTCCGCCATCATCTGGGCGATGACCTGGGTGCGGATGTCCTCGGCCTCGACTTCGCTGATGTTCCGGATGCTGCCGCCGTCGAGTCCGACTTCGGTCGGATTGTTGGTCACGAGCCGCGCGAAGAAGCTGTCCAGGGTCCCCAAGGTCAGGCGCTGCATGGACAGCAGGGTCTTGCGCAGGAGCTCCCTGAAGAACGCGGCGTCGCAGGTCTCAGGCAGGTCGAGGCGATCCGGCCTGCGCAGGTCGGCGGCCTCTTTCTCACTGGAGGCGGCCTTGGCGAGTTTCTCCAAGGTCCGGGCCATGAACTCCGCCGCGGCCGCCCGGGTGAAGGTCAGGGCGACGATCTGCTCGGGTCTGACTTCTCCCTCGCGGAGTTTCTGGCAGGC
>JAURLX010000004.1 GCA_030830965.1 Verrucomicrobiota bacterium
CAGACCGCGCTCGGCGTCAGCCGCGACGACATGGGCAACTTCCTCGGCGCCTACACCGAGAACGAGATCTTCAAGAAGAACCCGTTCGCCACGCTCGACCAGACCGGCGTCGGCCAGCTCGTCCAGACCGCCATCGAGAAGGGGCGCAGGACCCGGCCCGACATCAAGCTCGGCATCTGCGGCGAGCACGGCGGCGAGCCCGAGTCCGTCAAGTTCTGCCACCGCGTGGGCCTGTCCTACGTCTCCTGCTCGCCCTACCGCGTGCCCGTCGCCCGTCTCGCCGCCGCCCAGGCCGCGATCGAGGAGAAGCGCGCGGCGAAGAAGAAGTGAGCCGGGACTGACGTCCGGACGTGACGAGGGCGCGCCGCCAGGCGCGCCCTCCTTGTTTTCAGGCCGCCGTCACTGGGTGGACAGCCAGGCGAGGAACGCCAGGCCGGCCGCCAGGAAGAACAGCAGGTAGAGCAGCGTCGTGCCGAGGCCGGGGAGGAGCCCGGACCGTGCGGGGTCGGACTTGACCCTGACGAGCCGCCGACCGCGCGAGCTGACACGGGAGATCTCGACGTCGGGCCAGCCGCGCCCCTCGACCTCCTGCACGGATCCGTAGACGAGCCCGGCGCGGACAAGCTGGGCGTAGGCGAGGGCCTTGCGTTCCGGACTGAGTTTGTCGAAGCCGTTGCACTCGCGCCCGACGACCAGACGCTCCAGTCCCTGTCGCGCGTCATCCGTGATATCAGGCGCTTCGGCCATGATGAAGCATTACCAGCGCGCCCGTCGCGTCCTCAAGTCCTATCCAATCCGTGCGCCAAAAATAATCTTTTGCAGACGTCGGCCGGGTGACAGCATGGCGACATGCCCGAGACGACGCCCGTCGCGCTGACCATCGCGGGCTCCGACAGCGGAGCCGGCGCGGGGGCGCAGGCCGACCTGCTCACGTTCGCGGCCAACGGCGTCTTCGGCACCAGCGCGCTGACCTGCCTCACGGCGCAGAACCCGGCGGGCGTCTCCGGCGTGCGGTCGGTCGGGGCTGACTTCGTGCTCGCGCAGTGCGAGCAGGTGCGTGCGCACTTCCGGCCGACCGCGGCCAAGACCGGCATGCTGCTGGACGCGGACGTCGTGCGCGCCGTCGCGGGCTTCCTCCGCACCGCGGGCATCCCGGTCGTGGTCGACCCCGTGATGGTCGCCACCAGCGGCGCCACCTTGCTCCGGCCCGACGCGATCGAGGCGCTGCGCGGGGAACTGATCCCGCTCGCGGCGGTCGTGACGCCCAACCTCGACGAGGCCTCGATCCTCCTCGGCCGCCGGGCCGTCGGCGGCAAGGAGGCCGCCGGGGAGGCCCTCGGGCTCGCTCGGACCTTCGGCGTGCCGTTCCTGGTGAAGGGCGGCCACGGCGAGGGCGACGCGCTGGTCGACGCCCTGGCCTGGCCCGACGGGCGGACGCTCGAGCTCGCCTCGCAGCGCGTGCACGGCGTCGACACCCACGGGAGCGGCTGCACCCTCTCCGCCGCCCTTGCGGCGGGTCTGGCCAAGGGCCTTGACCTCGCGCAGGCGACGCAGGCGGCGCACGCCTACCTTCAGGCCGGAATCCGAAACCCGCTGCAGGTGGCGGGACTTCGCTGCATTCGGCACATTTGAGCCGAGGAAGGGCCAAGAAGGCCCCAAAAACCGGGCTTCCGGTCCCGTCGGCGGGTTATTCACACTTGCCCAGCCGGAGGTCAGTCCTTTCCTAACCCCTTCCCTCGGCCCCCCGGCCGGGCCCCCTGACCATGAGCAAGAAGCACGCCGCGAAGCAGTCCCAAGCCAAGGCCCCCTCGGCCGTATCCGCCCGCACGGGCGTCAAGATGCGCGGCTGCGACGTCATGGTCCGCTGCCTCGAGAACCTCGGCGTCGACACCATCTTCGCCTACCCGGGCGGCGCCTCGATGGAGCTGCACCAGGGCCTGACCCGCTCCAAGAAGATCCGCACCATCCTGCCCCGCCACGAGCAGGGCGGCGCCTTCATGGCCCACGGCTACGCCCGAGCCACCGGGAAGCCCGGCGTCTGCATGGCCACCTCCGGCCCCGGCGCGACCAACCTCGTGACCGCAATCGCCGATGCGCACATGGACAGCATCCCGCTGATCTGCATCACCGGCCAGGTCTACCAGCAGTTCATCGGCCGCGCCGCCTTCCAGGAGACCGACTTCTACGGCATGACCCTGCCGATCGTGAAGCACTCGTTCCTCGTCCTCGACTACAACGAGCTCCCCTCGATCATCTACAAGGCCTTCAAGATCGCCACCACCGGCCGCCCGGGCCCCGTGGTGATCGACATCCCCAAGGACGTCCAGCAGCACGAGTGGGTGCCCGTCTTCCCGAAGTCGCCCGACGACGTCGAGATCCCCGGCCTCGCCGTCCCGCCCAAGGCCCCGGACGCCGAGCTGACGCAGGTCCTGCGCCTCATCGAGAAGGCCAAGCGCCCCGTCCTCTACGTCGGCGGCGGCATCCTCTCCAGCAACGCCCACCGTGAACTGCGGGCCTTCGCCGAGGCCACCGGCATCCCCGTGGCCTCCACCCTGATGGGCCTGGGCGCCTTCCCCGCCAGCCACCCCCAGTCCCTCTACTGGTACGGCATGCACGGCACCGTCGCCGGCAACTGGGCCGTCTGCAAGAGCGACCTCCTCATCGCCCTCGGCGCCCGCTTCGACGACCGCATCACCGGCGCCATCGAGAAGTTCGCCCCGGACGCCACCATCGTCCACGTCGACATCGACCGCTCCGAGCATCACAAGAACAAGTTCGCCGACTACCCGGTCCACTCGGACGTCCGCTACGCGCTCGCCCGCCTCACCGCGCTCGCCAGGAAGGGATTCCGCAAGCCCGACCTCAAGGCGTGGTACACGACCATCAACGGCTGGAAGAAGCAGCACCCCTTCCCCTTCAGCTACGACCACTCCAAGACCAAGCACATCCTCCCCCAGGAGGCCGTGCAGGTGCTCTTCGAGGAGTCCAAGGGCAAGGCGATCATCTCCACCGGCGTGGGCCAGCACCAGATGTGGGCCCCGCAGTACTACCACTTCGACGAGCCCCGCGCCTTCGTCAGCTCGCTCGGCGCAGGCACGATGGGCTTCGGCCTGCCCGCGGCCATCGGCGCCAAGGTCGCCCGTCCTGACCGGCAGGTGATCGACATCGACGGCGACGGCTCGTTCCTGATGAACATTCAGGAGCTGGCGTGCATGAAGATCGAGAAGATCGGCGCCAAGGTCCTCCTGCTCAACAACCAGCACCTCGGCATGGTCGTGCAGTGGGAGGACCGGTTCTACGCCGGCGTCCGCGGCCACACCATCCTCGGCGACGCGAAGAACATCGGCAGCCCCGACAACCCGGGCGGCCTGTATCCCGACTTCGTGAAGATCGCCCAGGGCTTCGGCATCAAGGCGCGCCAGGTCATGCGCCGCGAGGACCTGCGCGAGGCCGTCCGCGAGATGCTCGCCCACGACGGCCCCTACCTCCTCGACGTGGTCGTGCCCTACACCGAGCACGTCCTGCCCTTCATCCCGCAGAAGAAGTCGGCGATGGAGATCCTGACGGACTGAAGGCCCCCCGGACCGCCCGGGGCGGGCTCAGTGCCCCGCCAGCCAGCGCTCGGCCTCGATGGCCGCGCGGCAGCCCATGCCGGCCGCGGTGATGGCCTGGCGGTAGACGTGGTCGGAGCAGTCGCCCGCGACGAACACGCCCGGGACGCGGGTCGAGACGGTGTTGGGGCCGGCCACGAAGTATCCGTTGTCGTCGACTTCGAGGGCCGGCGTGAAGGGTCCGCTGTTGGGGACGTGGCCGATGGCGACGAAGACGCACTTCACGGCCAGGTCGCGCTCGGCGCCCGACCGGTCGGCCACCCGCAGCGTGTGGACCTTGGCGTCGCCGAGGACCGCCACCGGCGAGACGTTGAGCACGAGCTCGATCTTCGGGTGCGACTTGACCCGCTGCACCATGATGTCGGAGGCGCGGAAGGTCTCGCGACGGTGCACGAGGAGGACCCGGGAGGCAAAGCGCGTGAGGAACAGCGCCTCCTCGCAGGCCGAGTCGCCGCCGCCCACGACGGCCACGGGCACGTCACGGTAGAAGGCGCCGTCGCAGGTCGCGCAGGTCGTGACGCCGTTGCCGCCGTAGTACTCCTTCTCGCCCGGGATGCCGAGCAGGCGGGGCGAGGCGCCGGTCGCGATGATGACGGCCTTGGCCTCGTAGGTCGCCTCGCCGCCGACGAGCTTCTTCACGGGACCCGAGAAGTCCACCGAGGCGATGCGGTCCCAGGCGAAACGCGCGCCGAAGCGCTCGGCCTGGCCCTTCATGCTGCCGATGAGTTCGTTGCCGTCCACGCCGTGCGTGAAGCCGGGGAAGTTCTCCACCTCGGAGGTCGTGGTGAGCTGCCCGCCCGGCTGGCCGCCTTCGAGCACCAGCGGCGAGAGCCCTGCCCGGGCGGCGTAGATGGCGGCGGTGAGGCCGGCGCAGCCGGTGCCGAGGATGAGGACGTTCTCTGCCATGGGGATGCGCCCCATCTTGCCCTTGGGAAGCCCGCGGCAAGGCGGAAAAACCCGCCGTGAACAACATCAGACAAGGCTTGCCCCGGGGGGGCCGTTCGGGGTTTGCTGACCGCTCGCGTCCGGAGCCATGTTCCTCAGCATCCTCAAGCTCTTCGCCGGGAGCCATAATCGCAAGTTCCTCCGGGATTGCGCCCCCGTCGTGAAGCGGATCAACGCCCTGGAAACCGAGTATCAGCGCCTGTCGGACGACGCCCTCAAGGCCAAGACCGCCGAGTTCCGCGCCCGGCACGCCAAGGGCGAGTCCCTCGACGCCCTCCTCCCCGAGGCCTTCGCCACCGTCAAGAACGCCGCGCGGCGCCTCTGCGGGTCGACCCGCGTGGTCTGCGAGCACGAGCAGGCCTGGGAGATGGTGCATTTCGACGTCCAGCTCATCGGCGGCATCGCCCTCCACCAGGGCAAGATCGCCGAGATGGCCACCGGCGAGGGCAAGACCCTCGTCGCCACCCTGCCCCTCTACCTGAACGCGATCAGCGGCCGCAACTGCCAGCTGGTCACCGTCAACGACTACCTCGCCCGACGCGACTCCCAGTGGATGGGGCACCTCCTGGAATGGCTCGGGCTCACCGTCGGCTGCATCCAGAACCAGATGGACAGCGAGGCCCGCAAGGCGGCCTACGGCTGCGACATCACCTACGGGACCGCCTCCGAGTTCGGCTTCGACTACCTCCGGGACAACGGGATGGCGTCCTCCGCCGACGAGCAGGTGCAGCGCGACCACCACTACTGCATCGTGGACGAGATCGACTCGGTGCTCGTCGACGAGGCCCGCACCCCCCTGATCATCTCTGGGCCCGTGGCCGAGGAGCGCGAGCCGCCCTACCCGCGCCTGCGCGACGACGTCGCCCGGCTCGTCTCCCTCCAGCAGAAGCTGGTCGACCGCCTGCTCTCCGAGCTGCGCACCGAGCTCGGCGCCCTCGCCCCGGAGGCGGAGCCCTCCCAGGACGCGATGGACAAGCTCTGGCTGGCCTCGCACGGCATCCCCCGCCACCCCGGCCTGCTGCGCCTCAAGGAGAACGGCCGGCTCGTGAAGCTCCTCGAGCGTCACGAGGGCGTGCTCGCCTCGGAGATCGAGAAGGACCGCCGCTTCCACCTCAAGGAGCGCCTCTACTTCTCCATCAACGAGCGCAACCACGAGGCGGACCTCACCCAGATGGGGCGCGACGCGATCCGGCCCGGCGCCCCCGACGCCTTCGTCCTGCCCGACCTGCCGACCCGCTTCGTCGAGCTCGACCGCGACGCCGCCCTCTCGCCCGAACGCCGGGCCGAGCTCCGCGCCGAAGCCGAGGCCGTCTACGTGCGCGTCTCCGAGGACATCCACGCCATCGGGCAGCTGCTCAAGGCCTACACGCTCTACGAAGCCGACAAGCAGTACGTCGTGCAGGATGGCAAGGTGAAGATCGTCGACGAGAACACGGGGCGCATCATGGAGGGTCGGCGCTGGTCGGACGGCCTCCACCAGGCCGTCGAGACCAAGGAGGGCGTCGCCCTCGAGCCCGAGAACAAGACCTACGCCACGGTCACGATCCAGAACTACTTCCGCATGTACCGCAAGCTGGCGGGCATGACCGGCACCGCCGAGACGGAGGCCTCCGAGTTCCACGACATCTATCGCCTGCCCGTCGTCACCATCCCGACGCACCGCCCCTGCATCCGCGTCGACGAGAACGACATCGTCTTCAAGACCCGCCGCGAGAAGTTCGACTACGCCGTGAAGGAGATCGTCGAGGCGAACCGCCGCGGCCAGCCGGTGCTCGTCGGCACGGCCTCCGTCGAGGCCTCCGAAGCCCTCAGCCGCCTGCTGACCAAGAACCGCGTCGCCCACAACGTGCTGAACGCCAAGCAGCACCAGCGCGAGGCGGAGATCGTCACCCTCGCCGGGCAGCGCGGCGCCGTCACGATCGCCACCAACATGGCCGGCCGCGGCACCGACATCCGCCTCGGCGAGGGCGTGCGCGAGCTGGGCGGGCTCTACGTGCTCGGCACCGAGCGCCACGAGTCCCGCCGCGTGGACCGCCAGCTGCGCGGCCGCTGCTCGCGCCAGGGCGACCCCGGACGCTCGCGCTTCCTCGTCTCGCTGGAGGACGACCTGATGCGTCTGTTCTCCAACGCGGGCATCATCTCCTCGATGCTGGAGAAGTCCTTCAAGGAGGGCGAGCCGCTGGAGCACCCGCTGCTCAACCGCTCCATCGGCACGGCGCAGAAGCGCGTCGAAGGCCAGAACTACTCCATCCGCAAGCGCCTGCTGCAGTACGACGACGTGCTCAACCAGCAGCGCCAGATCGTCTACGCCGTCCGCAACCGCGCGCTCCACTCCGACGCTCCCCGCGAGGCCCTGCTCGAGCTCGTCGCCGAGGAGGTCGAGGACCGCCTCGGGCCGGTCTACCCCGAGGGCGGCGGCCCCGATGCGCGCGAGGGGTCCGCCTTCTGCGACTGGTTCCTCACCTCCTTCCACCTGCGGCTCGACCCGGAGGAGCTCCTCTGCCGAACGCCCGAGCAGTCGCGCGAGCTGGCCGTCGGCCGCGTGCGCCAATTCCAGGCCGGCCGCGAGGCGCATGAGACGGCCGAGATGCTCGGCTATCTGGAGCGCCACGTGATGCTGCGCGCGGTCGACCGCAACTGGCAGAACCACCTCACGGAGATGGAGGACCTGCGCCGCGGCGTCGGCCTGCGCAGCTACGCCCAGAAGGACCCGCTCAACGAGTACAAGGCCGAGGCCTTCCGCGCCTTCGAGCGCCTCATGCGCCAGCTGCGCAACGAGGTCTGCTCGGGCCTGTTCCGCATCGCCTCGTCGATGGAAGCCCTCGAGGTCCTGATGCGCCGCGCCCAGGGGCAGGCCGTCGCCTCGGGACCCGGCGTCCCGCAGGCGCCCGCCGCGAAGCCCGCGCCCGCGCCGAAGCCCGAGCCCTTCCGTCGCGTGCTGCCGAAGATCGGTCGCAACTCGGTCGTCCGCGTCCGCAAGGGGCCGGAGACGCTCGACCTGAAGTGGAAGAAGGCCGAGTCGCTCGTGCGCGACGAGGGCTGGGAGCTGGTCGAGGTCGTCTCGGAATGACGGGGACGCCGACCAGCGCGCGCCGCGCCTGGCTCGGCAACGCCGCCACGGCCGTCCTGCTTTTCCTCTCCTTCCCGCCGATCGGACATCCGTTCCTCGGCTTCATCGCGCTCGTCCCGGCCGCGCTCGCCGCCGCGTCGCGTCCGGACTGGCGCGGATGGTCCCGTTCGGCGTTCACCTGCTCCTGGCTGCTCTGGGTCGGGCTGCTGATCTGGCTGCGCCACGTGCACCCGCCCCTCGGCCCGCTCGGCCTGCTGCTGCTCACGGCCTGGTGCGCGCTCTTCCTCTGGGCCTGGCTCATGCTGCTGCGCTGGATCCTGCCGGCCTGCGCCGACGCAGGGCTACCGGCCCGCCTGCTGGCGATGCTCGGGCTGGCCGGCGGCTGGGCCCTGCTCGAGTGGGCGCGCTCCGTCGCGCTCACGGGCTTCGGCTGGCTGCCGCTCGCGGCCTCGCAGACGGGCAACCCCGTGATGCTCTCGCTCTGCGCTTGGGCGGGGCCCGCTGGGCTTTCGGCCTCGCTGGTGCTGCTCAACCTCGGCCTCGTGCGCTGGACGACCCGCCTCGCCGCGCTGCGCACGGAGCCGCCCTCCCCCGCCGGGCCGGCGGGATGGCTCTCGCGCCTCACGCCCGAACTCTACCTCGGCCTCGCCCCGGTCGGGCTCGCCTTCCTGTCGTTCGTCTCCACCGGGGCGAAGATGACCACGGAGGGCCACGACGAGCTCCGGGTGGGCGTCGTGCAGACCGACTTCGACCCCTACCTCAAGTGGGACCCGTCGCGCCTGCAGGAGAACATCGCGCTGACGCGCAGGCTGACCCTCGAGGCCGCCGGACCAGGCGAGGCCGACGTGGTCCTCTGGCCGGAGGCCGCGCTGCCGCTCGCGCTCGAGGACCCAGGCTACGTCCCGATGCTGCGCGAGACGGCCCGCCAGGCCGGGGCGACGCTCATCGTGGGCGCAGTCGAGCGCCGCGGCGCCGGCTACGCCAACTCGGTCACGGCGGTGTCGTCGGAAACGGCCTCGCCCGCCTACGCCAAGCGCCACCTGGTGCCCTTTGGCGAATACGTGCCGCTGGCGGACTACCTGCCCCTGCGCAAGGTGGTGCCGATCGCGGAGGACTGCGTCCCGGGCGAAGGGCCGACGCTCCTGCCCGTGACCACGGCCAGAGGGCGCACCTTCGCGGTCGGGCCGCTGGTCTGCTACGAGGACGTCTTCCCCGCGCTGGCCCGGGACCACGCGCTGGCCGGCGCCGATGTGCTGGCGGTCGTGACCAACGATGCCTGGTACGGCCGGGAGGCCGGCGCCCACCAGCACGCGGCCCACTCCGCGCTGCTCGCGGCGGCGACGGGCCTGCCCGTCATCCGCTGCGGCAACGCGGGCTGGAGCGGGACCATCGACCGCCTGGGCCGACCCTCCCCGGTGAGGAGCCCGTCCGACGGCACGATCTATTTCCGCGGCGGAGCGCGGGCCACGCCGGTGAGGATCCCGCTGCGCCATGAGCCTACGTTCTGGGTGCGGCACGGCGACTGGGCACCGGGGCTGGGCGGCCTTTTCCTGGCCGGTGCGTACGTCTGGCGGCGCCGCCGGCAGGCCTGAGGGAAAAAGAGAAGGTCGGTGTCGACCTCCGCCGTCTTCCGGTCAACATCGCGGCGCCCCTGGGTCATGCGCGCCGCTCCGGCCATCCTTCTGACGCTCCTCGCGTCCCTCCTCCCCGCGCAGCAGGTGAAGAAACCGCGTTCGGAATGGCCGGACTCCGGGCTCGCCACGTTCCCCTTGCGCGTCCGGGCGATCCCGACCGTGCGGCTCAAGGTCAACGGCACCGAGCTGCTCTTCGGCGTGGACACCGGCTGCCAGGGCGTGGGCGTGCTCACCCCGGCCGGCGCCGCGCTCGCGAAGGTGACGCCGGCCTTCAGCCTGCCGACCATGGGCAACTCCGGCCGCAGCGAGTCCGTCTACGGACTGATCGAGACGCTCGAGGGGGGCGGCATCACGTGGCGCGACTTCCACATCACCGTCATGCCGCTCGACGGCATGAACATCCACGGCTTGCTGGGGGCGGACCTGCTCTTCGAACGCCCGTTCTACATGGACCTGACGAACAAGGTCATGACGCTCGGCAAGATTCCCGACACCTCCGCCGCCCACGAGGTGCCCTGCTACAGCCGCGGCGGGCACTGCGGGGTCAACATCATGGTCGACGGGGCGAAGATCCCGATGATCATCGATTCAGGCGCCTCGAAGTCCTACCTCTGCTCCCTGCGGTTCAAGGGCGCCACGAAGTTCCTCGGCCACCTGCCCGTGGCCACCGTGCGGGGGACCTCGCTCGCGCGCGTGGAGGTCTGCGAGATCAAGGACCTCCGCATCGGCAACGCCCCCCTCACGGGCGTGGAGTTCCTCCGGGACAAGGAGCACAACCTGCTCGGCAACGACTTCTTCCGCAGCCATCCGGTGGCCGTCGACATGCCCTCCCGGCGCATGTGGCTGTTCGAGTCGCAGGGCAAGGCGCCCGTGCCCGGGGCGAAACCCGCGGAACCGGCGCGCTGAACCGTCAGCGCTTGCGGCGCGAACGGGAGGACCGGCCTTCCCCCTCGCCCTCCTCGCCGCCTTCGGCGGGCTCCTCCTCGTCGTCCCAGCGGAGGGAGCCGACCTTCTTGTCAACGGCCTTGTCATCCTCGACCTCGGGGAGGTCCTCGATGTCGTCATCGGCGGCGACCGGCCTGGCGGGCTTGTCGTCGTCGTCGTCCTCGCCGGGGATCTCGTGGCCATGGGGGACGAACTCGAGGATGTCCGTGATCTCGTCGAAGGGGTGGATGTCCCGGCCCTCGATGATCGCCTGGTTGCGCAGTTCGCTGAGCTGCTCATCCACGTCCTCGACGGTCAGCTTCTGCTCGAGCTTGATGGTGTCGTTGATGAGCTTCACGCGCAGGCGCATGATGTGCTCGAGGAAGTCAGCGTAGGCGCCCTTGTCGCCGTCCTTGATGTTGGGCAGGGCGAAGAGCGGCTCCTCGGAGTCGAGGATGTGCTCGGAGACGCGCTTGAGGGTGGCGACCCCGTCTTTCTTCAGCTCGACGGGCTGGAAGGGCACGAAGGCGGCCTCGAGGATCTCGTTGGACAGGCCGTACTCCCGGAGGGGGTCCATCATGTCCAGGATCCAGGGGAACTGATAGGGATCCAGGATCCCCAGGCCATCCGGGTCGTAGTGCTTGGGGTCCGAGGTGTCGGTCACCCACCAGCAGCCTTCCTTTTCGCTGAAACGGATGCTGCAGTCCACGAGCTTCGAGGTCGTCACGGCCATGGCAGGGGGTTTGCCCAAGTCCCGCCGGGAGTCAAGAGGGGTCGGCTCGCCACCGGGGCTTCCCGCTTCCCTTCAAGCCCGGGGGCGTTATTCAGACGGCATGTCCTTCCTCTACGAGAATGTGGTCGCTCCCGCGCTCTACCGGATGGACCCCGAGACGGCCCACCAGGTCGGCCTTCGGGCGATGGGCCTGCTCGGCGCGACCGCGCCGCTGCGGGCCCTGCTGGAACGTGCGCTGACGCCGGCCGGCGCCCGCGCGGTGGAGGCCTTCGGGCTGAAGTTCCCCAACCATGTGGGGCTCGCGGCGGGCTTCGACAAGGACGGGCTCGGCTGGCGCGGGGCGGCCGCGCTCGGTTTCGGCCACGTCGAGGTCGGCACCGTCACGCCCCGCGGCCAGCCCGGCAACGAGAGGCCCCGCGTCTTCCGCTACCCGGCGCTGAAGGCCGTCGTGAACGCCTACGGCTTCCCCAACGCCGGCATGGACGCGCTGCACGCGCGGCTCTCCGCCGGCCCCGCGCGCGGGCGGCGCAAGGCGCCGCTCGGCGTCAACATCGGGCGCAACAAGGACACGCCGAACGAGCGGGCGCACGAAGACTACCTCGCGTGCTTCAGCCGGCTCGCGCCGCTCGCCGACTACGTCGCGGTCAACATCAGCAGCCCCAACACCTCGGGCCTGCGGGCGCTGCAGGACCGCGGGCCGCTGGTGCGGCTGCTCTCCGCGGTCTCCGCGGCCAACCGCGACGTGGCGGGCGGGCCCGTGCCGCTGCTCCTCAAGGTGGCCCCGGACCTCAACCCGGCCCAGCTCGCCGACATCGTGTCCGTGGTCGGGGAGACCGGCTTCTCCGGCATCATCGCGACGAACACGACCATCGCCCGCCCCCCGGGAACAGAGCGCTGCGAGACGCGCGGCGGCCTCAGCGGCGCGCCGCTGCTCGAGCGTTCGCTCGGAGTGGTGCGCTTCCTCGTGAAGGAGTCCGGCGGACGTATTCCCGTGGTCGGCTGCGGCGGCATCACGGGCGCCGCGGACGCCGCCCGGTTCATGGACGAGGGGGCCTGCCTGGTGCAGGTCTACTCCGGCCTGATCTTCAAAGGGCCCGGCCTCGCCCGCGAGATCGGGGAAGGCCTCGCGTGGCGCGCGCGCCCGTGGGCCTGATCACTTGGCGGGCGCGACGGGGACGTGCACTTCCGACTGCTTGAGGAAGAAGGGCACGAAGGGGCTGTTCCAGTACACCGCATAGGGCTGGCCGGAGGCCCTGACATCGGTCCGCTTCGCGAGCCAGGCGCGCAGTTCGGCCAGCGCCTCCTCGTAGTTCTCGCGGCTGTAGGAGCCGCGGATGCCGACGGCGGCGACGCGCCGTTCGGGCACGGAGGACAGCTTGACCTGCGCGGTCTCCGCCAGGTCGGCGCGCTTCGCCGAAGCCGCGTCCATGTAGAACACCATCGTGCCAGGCGAGATGCCGGCCTCGACCGGCGCGGTCATCGGGATCTTGTTGGAGTCGATGTAGCGGAAGAGGCGCATGAACAGCCCGTTGTCCGAGGCGAAGTAGTCCTTGGAGGACTCCGTGCGCATCCACCGGGCCGCCGGCAGGGTCTTGAGCTCGATGTTGCCGGGCGAAGTACGGGGATAGGCCTCCTCGACGCCGGAGACTGAGGATGGAAGGAAGGGGGCCATGAGGAGGAGCAGCAGGCTGCGCATGCGGGAACCCTAAGCGGCGGGGCCGCTTTGGCAAACGTCGTCCGCATCCTTGCCAGCGGGGCCGGGCCGGGTTTGATGGGAGGTCATGAGCGAACAGCCCGAACAGCCCGAACAGACCACCCTGGCCTCCCGTACCGGGCACAACTTCCTCACGGGCCTGTTCCTGTTCCTTCCGGTCAGCCTGACCCTCTACATCGTCTCGGTCCTGCTCGACCTCATCGGGAAGCCGGTCCAGTCGATCGCCAAGGAGGTCATCCGCCTGGTCTACCAGGGCTCGGGACGCCCCATGCCCGACCTGAGCGCGGGCAGCCTCAGCGTACTGCTCATGATCGTGAGCGCCCTGGTGATGGTCGTGCTGCTCACGCTCGTGGGCTGGCTCTCCAAGCGCCTCTTCGGGCGATTGCTCGAACGCTGGTTCACCCGGCTGCTCGAACGCATCCCCGGGCTCGGTTCGCTCTACACGTCGATCCGCCAGATGGTCGACGCGCTCAGCGGACGCAACAAGGCCACCTTCCGTCGTGTCGTGATGGTCGAGTTCCCCCGCCCGGGGAGCTGGACCTTCGGCTTCGTCACGCACGAGCAGCCGGCGATCTTCTCCGAAGCCCTCGGCCGTCCGGTCGTCAACGTGTTCATCCCGGCGGCCCCCGCCCCGACCACCGGCGTCATCCTCGCGGTGCCGCCCGAGGACGTCCGGGAGACGAAGCTGTCGGTGACCGAGGCGCTCGGCCTCCTCATGAGCTTCGGCGCGGTGATGCCCAGGCAGGAAGAGAAGCCCTGACGGATGCCGGGACACGCGCTGCGCTGCCTGGTGCTCGGACGCGACGCTTCCGGGGAGTCGCACGACCTGCTCACGTTGCTCGAGCCCGCGGAGGGCCTGGCGCGCTGCCTGCTCCGGCGGCGCCGCGCGGGCGCCGGGGACTCCCCCGACCTCTTCGACGAGGCCGAGGTCACGCTGGAGAAGTCCAAGGACGGCGGCACGCGCTTCGCCCGCGACTACCGGCTGCTGCGCCGCCGCACGGGCATCGGGCGCGACCGGCGCGCGCTGGAACGCGCCAGCCGGCTGGCCGGCATCCTGCGCCGCAACCCGCCGCCGCCCGAGTCGGCCCCGGTCTGCTGGAAAATCGCGCAGGAGACCTTCGACGCCATTGCGACGCGGCCGCGCCCCGACGCGGCATACTTCAAGGCGCTCTGGCTCATCCTCAAGGACGGCGGCTGGCCGGTGCATGAGCACTGGTTCTCGCGCCTGGGCGGCCGCCAGGCCGACGCCGCCGCGGTGCTGGCCGCGCCGCTCGACGCGCAGACGTCCGACGAGGAGATGGTGATGGCGCTCTCCGCCGACCTCGAGCGCTGGGCGGCGGGCGAGGTCCACTACGTCCTGCCCTGATGCGCATCGACGTCCAGGCCCGGCGCATCGAGCTGAGCGCGCAGGAATTCGCCACGTTCCGCCCAGGCCCGGGCGCGGGAGCCGGCGGCTCGCCCTGGCGCGCCGAAGCGGGACGGCAGTGGCACGAATCGCTGCGCCTCGAGGCCGAGAAGGAGGGCGCGGGCTGGGAATTCGAGAAGGGGGTGGCCTGCGAGATCGGCGCACTGGGCTGGAAGGTGGCGGTCACGGGCCGGACCGACCAGTGGCGAGAATGCGGGGGACTGACGGAAATCCGCGAGGTCAAGACCGTCACGTGCACCCTGCCCCGGCGTCCCGAATGGCTGCTGCAGCGCTACCCGCACCACTTCCTGCAGCTCGCGGCCTACTGCCACGCCGCCCGCCTGCGGCCCGGCACCTCGCGCGTGGCCGGCGAACTCGTGTTCGTCGACCCTGCGGACGGCACGCGCCAGAAGGTCCCCCTGCCCGAGGCCGCCGAGGCCGACCTGCTGCGGCAGGCCGAGCAGGTCGCGGCCCACGCGGAGAACCGCCGCGCGAGCCACGCCAGGCTGCTCGCGCTGCCCGACCGGACACCCTTCGCCGAGCCGCGGCCGGAATGGCGGGGCTGCTGCGCCGACCTCGATCACGCGGCGCTCGAGTCGCCGACCCGCCTGCTCGTGGCGCCGACGGGCTTCGGCAAGACCTCCGCCGCCCTGCGCCACGGGCTGGCGCTCCTGCGCGGAGGGAGGGCCGGACGCCTGCTCTACCTCACGGGCAAGGGCACGGGGCAACTTCAGGTGCTCCGCGAGCTCCGCCGGATGGCCGGGCCCGGGGAGCTCCGTGCGCTGGTCCTGCGGCCGCGCGCGGAACACGAGGTCGACGGGCTCAGCGACGACCCCGAGGTGATCCGCCGCAACTGGACGCTGGCGAAGATCGACCCGGCCTCGCTGCTCGACGCAGGCGCCGACCTCCGGAAGGTCCGCGAGCTCGGCCGCATCGCCGGCGTGCCGCCCTGGGACATCACCAAGGCGATGCTGGTCCATGCGGACGCGGTCATCTGCGACTACAACTACGTCTTCTCGCCCCGCAACCGCGCGGCGCTCGAGACCGTGCCCGGCTGGGACGAATCCGACACGGCGCTCGTCGTCGACGAGGCCCACAACCTCCCCGACCGCGCGGCCGAATGCCTCTCGCTGCGCGACGACGCGCAGTCGGCCGCCGACTTCGCGCACGCCCTGCTCTCCCACCGCGCGCCGGCCGGCTGGATCTCCGCCGCGCAATCCTGGGCCGACTTCCTCGGACGACTCCCCGCGGCGGACGCCGCCTCGCCCGACGACCGGCTGGAGGCGATGGCGATCGCCGACCGCTTCGCCCTGCTCGCCGCCGAGCAGCCCTTCAACACCGACGGCCTGCCGGACGACGCCCGCCAGGCGGCCTGGGACATGGCCGCCTGGTCCGAGCGGCTGGAGTCGTCGGACCTGGGCTGGCTGCTGTGGTCGCCCAAGCCCGGGACGCTCAGCCTCGACTGCCTCACGGCCGCGCGCACGACGGGCGAACGGCTGCGCGCGTTCGGCCACGCGCTGCTCATGACCGCCACGCCCGGCCCGAAGGGAGCGCTCGCGGCCGACTGCGGCCTCGACGGCGAAGCGCTCACGCGCGTGGACGCGGCGGCCCCTTGGCGGCAAGGAGCCTACTCGGTGGCCATCGACGCGCGCGCCGACACGCGGCTCAAGGCCCGGGAATCGACGATGGCGCTCACGGCCGCGAGCCTCCGCCGGCTGTCGGAGGACGGCGCGGTGGCGGCGTTCTTCCCCTCCTACCGCTACGCGGAGGCGGTGGTGGCAGAGCTGCGGAGGACGGAACCCGACATCGACGTCGCCCTGCAGCCCCGCGGGCTGGGGCCGGACGGGACGGCCAGGTTCGTGGAAGACTCGCTGAACCGCTTCACCGTGCTCTGCCTCATCCTCGGGGGGTCGCTGGGCGAAGGGGTCGACATGCTGGGCGGCCGGATCCGCTCGGCGGTGGTCGTCGGCCCGGCGCTGCCCGAGGTGAACGCGCTGCAGGAGGCCCGCCGCAGGATGTTCGTCGCGGACGGGGCCGAGGACGCCTTCTCGCTCGCCTACGTGCGGCCGGGGATGCGCAAGGTCAACCAGGCGCTGGGCCGTCTCGTGCGCGCGCCGGGCCATTCCGCGCGCGTGCTCCTGCACTGCCGCAGGTTCGCCGACGAGACCTACCGGGGACTGCTTTCGGGCGAATACGGGGACCCGCCGGTCCTCGCGGACGACGGCGACTTCGCGCGCTGGGCGGAACGGAGCTGACTCAGACGCGCACGACGACCTGGTCGAGGGGCCGGCGGATCTTGACGAAGCCCGCGTGCTTGTCGGCGGCGGAACGGTAGCCGGCGGCGCAGGCCACGACAGTCTCGTGCCGGGTGCCCTTCAGGCCGAGGATCTCGTCATACTTGGCGGGGTCGATGCCCTCGAGCGGGCAGGTGTCCACGCCGAGGACCGCCGCGGCGGCCATGAACTGGCCCAGGGCGATGTAGACCTGGCGCGCGGCCCACTCGCGCTGGCGCTCCGCGGGCATGCCCTGGGCGACGTTCTGGAGCATCATCTGCCGGTAGGGCTCCAGCTTGACGGGATCGGCGCGACGCTCCGCCACCATCTGGTCGAAGAACGCCTGCACGTCGGCCTCGATCACGGACGTCTGGCGCGTGAACACCACAAGATGCGAGGCGTCGGTCACCTGAGACTGCCCCCAGGAGTTCGGCCGCAGGAGCGCGCGCTTCGCCGCGTCGACCACGACCACGAATTTCCAAGGCTGGAGGCCGTAGGACGAGGGCGCCAGCTGCAGGGAGTGCTCGAGGGCCTTCCAGACGTCGGCCGGAATCGGCCGTGGGTCGAAGGTCTTGGTCGCGTAGCGCCAGCGCAGGGCGGCGTCGAGCTGGGCGGGAGTCGTGGCGGGGGTCATGAGGACGCCAGCCAACCGCCGGGGCCGCCCGGTGTCAAATCACGCGGGCGAGAGCACGCCACCCGAGAGCACGTAGCGGCGGGACGCCCTTTCGGCGAACTCGCGGCTGTGCGTGACGAGCACCAGCGCCGTGCCGAGCGTGGCGACCACGCCGAGCATGAGCGACATGACCTCCTCGGCCGTGCGTTCGTCGAGATTGCCCGTGGGCTCGTCGGCCAGCAGCACCGGCGGACGGTTCACCAGCGCGCGGGCGAGCGCGACCCGCTGGCATTCGCCTCCCGAAAGCTTCGACGGCAGGTGGTCCGCCCGGGCGGAGAGACCGACCTGGCCGAGCAGTTCGCCGGCGCGGCGGGCGGCCTCGGCGGCGTCGATGCCGGCGATGCGCGCAGCGAGCGCGACGTTTTCCTGCGCGGTGAGCTCGGGCATCAGCTGGTAGTTCTGGAAGACGAAGCCCACGCCGCGGCCGAGCGCCAGGCGGGGCGGACACAGGCCCAGCCCGGGCAGCAGCACCTCGACCACGCCGGCATCGGGCTGGTCAAGTCCGCCGAGGATCTGCAGCAGCGTCGTCTTGCCCGAACCGGAGGAGCCTCGGACCGACACCGACTCGCCCGCCCGGACGTCCAGCGAGACGCCGTTGAGGACGCACAGCGGCCCCGCGGGCGAGGCGTAGGAGCGGACCAGCCCGGCGGCTCGCAGGACGGAATCAGGCATCGCGCATGGCCTCCGAGGGCTTGCGGCCGGCGGCCCAGATCGCGGGGAAGAGCCCCGCGGCCGCCGTGGTGACCAAGGTGAAGAACGCCGCGACCAGGAAATCGGAGGCGTCGTAGTGCAGGGGCACCCGCGAGAACTGGTAGACGTTGGCGACCATGTCGCCGTCGCCGAAGAGCCGGTTCACCGCGCCGAGGATGCCGTCGCGGAAGGTGAGGATCGTCCACGTGAGCCCGAAGCCGGCGAGCGTGCCGATGAGCCCGATGAGCAGCCCCTGCAGCGCGAAGATCAGCACCAGCTCGGCGCGGCCCGCGCCCAGTGCGGCGAGCACGCCGACCTCGCGCGCGCGGCGGATGACCGCGGAGAAGAGCGTGCTGCCGATGGAGAACGAAGCCACCAGCGTGATGATGAACATCAGAAAGAAGAGCATGGTCTTCTCGAAGCGGATAGCCTCGAGGAAGTTGCGTTTCACGTGCTGCCACGGGATGAAGGCGAGGCCCGGACGCGCGGCGGAGAGCCGTTCGGCGACGGATTCGGCCGCCGCGGGCTCCTTCAGGCGCAGCGTGAGACCGTGGGCGCGGCCGCCCAGCGCCCAGAGGTCGTCGAACCGGCGCAGCGGAATGAGCGCCGCGCGGTCGTCGACCTCCGTGAAGCCCGTGCGGATGACCGCGCAGACCTCGAGCTCGACCGGCAGGGGCGCCCGGCCCTTCTCCGCGCGCTCGGCCATGGCGGGCGACCAGAGTTCGACCTTGTCGCCCACCCGCACGCGGAGCGCGCGGGCGAGCCCGGCGCCGAGGGCCACGCGGCCGTCATCGATCTCGTCGAAGGAGCCGAAGGCGACGTAGCGGCGCGCCGGCTGGGCGGGGTCCGACGGATCGATGCCGCGCACGCCGGCCACCGCGGAGAAGTCGCCATTGCGGACCAGGGCCGGGCCTTCGGCGTAGGGCGAGGCCGAACGCACCGCAGGGTCGGCTCCGAGGGTCCGGGCGAGCTCCGCGGGACGCTCGATCGGCGCGGAGGCAGTGACCACGCAGTCGCCGAACGACTCGCGGATGCGGAGGCGGTGCTCCTCGCCGAAGCCGTTCATCACCGTCTGCACCACCAGCAGCGAGGCCACGCCGAGCGCCACCCCGAGGATGGACACCGTGGCGAAGGCCGGGAACCGCCGGCCCGGGGGGAAGAGCTGCCTCAGCGCGAGATGGAGGAACCAGGGCACCTGCGTCGGTCAGGGATTCGCGGACGGCCGGAGCGTCGGGAACAGGATCACGTCGCGGATGTTGGCCGCGCCCGTGAGCAGCACCGCCAGGCGGTCGATGCCCACGCCCAGTCCGCCCGCGGGCGGCATGCCATGCTCGAGCGCGAGCAGGAAGTCCTCGTCGACCTTGTGCTGTTCGGCGCCGGCCTGGATCTGGAACATCTCGCGCTGCACGCCCGGGTCGTTCTGCTCGGAGTAGGCCGGAGCGATCTCCTGGCCGTTGATGCAGAGCTCGAAAACGTCGATCGTCGTGGCGTCGCCGCGGGTGATCTTGGCGAGCGGGCAGAGCTCCTTGGGCACGTGGGTGACGAAGGTCGGCTGGATGAGCGTCGGCTCGATCAGCTTGCCGAAAACCTCGTTGGTGACCTCGTAGTCCTCCCAGTCGGCGCGAGGCTCCTCGAGCCCGAGCACGCGGCAGGCGGCGATCTTCTCCTCCTTGGTGCGCGAGAACCACTGCGGGTCGCCCGTGCGCTCGAGGATGAGGTCCTTGTACTTCGCCTCGCGCCATTCGCCCCCGAGCTCGATGACCGTGCCGTCGTGCCGCGCGATGGAGGTGGTGCCGAGGGCCTCGCGGGCCGCGGTCTGGATGAGCGAGCGCACCAGCTCCATCATGCCGCGGTAGTCGCTGTAGGCCTGGTAGGCCTCGAGCATGGTGAACTCCGGGCTGTGGCGGGGCGAGTAGCCCTCGTTGCGGAAGACCCGGCCGATCTCGAACACGCGGTCAAGACCGCCCACGAGGCAGCGCTTGAGGTGCAGCTCCAGGGCGATGCGCAAGTTGAAGTCGCAGTCGAGCGCGTTGAAGTGCGTCTGGAACGGACGGGCCGCCGCGCCGCCGGCGACCGAGTGCAGCGCAGGCGTCTCGACCTCGAGGAAGCCCCGGCTCCAGAGAAAGCGGCGGATCGACTCGATGATGCGGCTGCGCGCCATGAGGCGGCGGCGAGACTCCTCGTTCACCACGAGGTCAAGGTAGCGCTGACGGTAGACCTGGTCCTGGTCGGCCAGGCCGGCCCACTTCTCCGGGAGCGGCCGCAGGGCCTTGGCGAGCAGACGATACTCCGTCACGCGCACCGTGACCTCGCCGGTCTTAGTCCGGAACAGACGGCCGCGCACCCCGACGAAGTCGCCGAGGTCGAGCAGCTTCTTGAAATGGGCGTCGTAGCGGTCGCCGAGGGCGTCGCGCGTGAAGTAGCACTGCTGGACGCCGGAACGGTCCAAGACCTTGACGAAGCTGGCCTTGCCCATGACGCGCAGCGCGACGATGCGGCCGGCCACGGAGACCTCGGGACCCTCCTCGACGCCCTCGGGCAGGAGCGACGGGCAGTCGGCGGCGACATGCGTCTGGTCCCACTCGGCCCGGAAGGGGTCCTCCCCCGCCGCCCGGAGCTGGGCGAGCTTCTCCAGACGCACGGCCCGGAGGTCGTGCGAGATGGCGTTGAGGTCGGGCTTTTCGCTCATGCTGCTGGCAGAAATGGGTGCCTTCCGGAGGGCCGGGAGGCAAGGGCGAAAGGGCCGCCAAGGCGGGCGTTTCCGTGTTGCGATGGAACGGCGGCGAGGGATAACCAGACTTCATGAAGGCGTACCTCGACCTGCTCGGCCACGTGCGGCGGAACGGCGAGCGGCGCGTCGACCGGACGGGCGTGGGGACGCTGGGGATCTTCGGCGCGCAGATGCGCTTAGACCTCGCCGAGGGCTTCCCGCTCGTGACCACCAAGAAGGTCCACCTCAAGTCCGTGGTGCACGAGCTACTTTGGTTCCTCGCGGGCAGCACCGACAACGCCTGGCTCAACGAGCGCGGCGTCAGCATCTGGAACGAGTGGGCCACGGCGGAGCAGTGCGCGAAGTTCGGACGGGGCCCCGGAGACCTCGGCCCGGTCTACGGACACCAGTGGCGCCGCTTCGGCGCGTCGCGCCTTCCGGACGGCTCCTACGCCGACGACGGCGTCGACCAGGTGCGCCGGCTCGTCGAGGAGATCCGCCGCAACCCCTCCAGCCGCCGGCTCATCGTGACGGGCTGGAACCCGAAGGAGGCGGACCAGGTCGCGCTCCCGCCCTGCCACACGCTCTTCCAGTTCCACGTCTCCGGCGACGGGCGCCTCAGCTGCCAGCTCTACCAGCGCAGCGCGGACCTTTTCCTCGGCGTGCCCTTCAACATCGCGAGCTACTCTATCCTGACCCACATGGTCGCGCAGGTGACCGGCCTGCGTCCGGGCCATTTCGTGCACACCTTCGGCGACGCCCACGTCTACCTCAACCACCTCGAGCAGGTGGACCTGCAGCTCACGCGCGAGCCGCGCGCCCTGCCCCGGCTGGTCCTGAACCCCGAGGTGAAGGACCTGTTCGCCTTCAGGTTCGAGGACATTTCGGTCGAGGGCTACGACCCGCATCCGGCGATCAAGGCCCCGGTGGCCGTCTGACGTGGACCTCGGCCGTCCGCTCATCGCCATCGCCGCCGTCGCGCGCAACCGCGGCATCGGCCTGGCTAACCGGCTGCCGTGGCGGATCCCGGAGGACTTCGCGTTCTTCAAGGCGGCGACGATGGGCCACGTCCTGCTGATGGGACGCAAGACCTACGCGTCCATCGGACGGCCCCTGCCCGGCCGGACGACAGTCGTGCTCAGCCGGTCCGGCTTCGCCGCGCCGGGCGTGACGGTGGCCAGGGACTGGGCGGAGGCCGCCGCGGTAGCCCCGGACCGGAAACTTTTCCTCGCCGGAGGGGCCGCGCTCTACACGGAGGCGCTCCCCTGGTGCTCCGAGCTCATCCTGACGCATGTCGACCTCGAGCCCGAGGCGGACGCATTCTTCCCCGACTGGCGCGACCATTTCGATGACGGCCAAGTGCTCGAATGCCACCCGACCTGCACCATGCGCCGCCATCTGCCCCTGAGGCGGGGGTGATCCGGGCTCGGCAGGGTCCGGCGACGCGATAAAAAGCGGTTTTTCGCTGGTTTTCTCCTTTCCAACGCATCCCCCCGTCCTAACTTCCCGACCATGCCGGACGGCCTGTTCATCTTCTTTGCCGCCCTGACGCTGGGGGCGGCGTCCCTCCTCGTCCTGAGCCGCAACGCGGTCACCTCCGCGATGGGGATGATCCTCGCCCTCGTAGGCGTCGCGGCCGACTTCTTCCTGTTGGACGCCTACTTCCTCGGCGTCCTGCAGGTGCTCGTCTACGCCGGAGCCGTAATGGTCCTCTTCTTGTTCATCATCATGCTCCTCGACACCGAGGACCCCGCGGGCGCGTACCCCTGGAAGAAGGCGGCCGGAGGGCTCGCCCTGTTCTTCCTCCTGGCCGCCGGCGTCCTGTGGCTCTTCCACTGGTCCGGCGCCGTGCCCGCGACCCCCGCCGGAGCGACCCCGCCCGAGCTGACCGCCGCGCCCGCCGAGTTCGCGACCGCGGCGAAGGCCTTCGGTCGCCTCCTCTACACCAAGTACCTCCTGCCGCTGGAGATCGCCGGCCTGCTGCTCCTGACGGCGCTCGTGGGCGTCGTCTCGCTGAGCAAGGACGCCTCCGACGAGCGGGCCTGAAGCCATGGAAAACACCTCCCTCGCCCACCATCTCCTCCTCGCGGGGCTCCTCTTCGCCCTCGGCCTGGTCGGCGTGCTCGTGCGCCGCAACCTGCTCGTCGTCTACATGTGCCTCGAGCTCATGCTCGCGGCGGCGACCCTCGCCCTCGTGGCCTTCTCGCGCTTCAACCGCACGATGGACGGCGCGGTGCTCGTCTTCTTCGTCATCACCGTCGCCGCCGCCGAGGTGGCCGTCGGGCTCGCGCTCATCGTCGCCCTCTACCGGCGCCGGGGCACGGTGAGCTCCGACCGTCTCGACGTCCTCCGCCCCTGACACTCCGAAGATGTCCGCCGACCTCCCTGTCCTCGTCCACTGGATCCTCTTCCTGCCCCTCGGGGCGGCGGCGCTGCAGGCCCTCCTGCTCCGCCGGCAGGGCGCCCTCGCCTCGTGGCTCTCCACCGGCGCGGCGTTCGTCGGCGCGGGTCTCGCCCTGCGCATCCTGCTGACCTCGGAGGCCGACGTGCGCTGGCACGCCGAGCTCGCCCGTCTCGGCGAGATCTCGGTCGGCGTCGGCTACCTCGTCGACGCCCATGCGCGCCTGATGCTCTTCGTCGTCACCTTCGTCGGGGCCCTCATCCACCTCTTCTCCGTCGGCTACATGGCCGACGACGGCGCGCGCGGCCGCTTCTTCGCCGGACTTTCCGTATTCATGTTCTCGATCCTGGGGATCGTCGTGGCGGACAACCTGCTGATGACCTTCGTCTTCTGGGAGCTCGTGGGCTTCAGCTCCTACATGCTGATCGCACACTACTTCGACCGCGACTACGCCGCGGCCGCGTCGCGCAAGGCCTTCGTCGTGAACCGCGTCGGGGACCTTGGCTTCATCCTCGGCCTCGCCTTCTGCCTCTCCCGGTTCGGCACCCTGCAGTTCGAGGAGCTCCGCGCCCTCTCCCCCGCCGGCGGCTGGCCCTTCGCGCTCGGCGCGCTCCTCGCCTGCGGCTTCGTCGGCAAGTCCGCGCAGTTCCCCCTGCATGTCTGGCTGACCGACGCCATGGCCGGCCCGACGCCCGTCTCCGCCCTGATCCACGCCGCGACGATGGTCGCCGCAGGCGTCTACTTCATGGCGCGGATCTTCTTCCTGCTCGACCCGTCGCTCCTGCAGATCGTCGCCGTCTCCGGCGCGGGCATGGCCGCGCTGGGCGGCCTCTGCGCGCTGGCCCAGACCGACATCAAGAAGTCGCTGGCCTACTCGACCCTCGCGCACCTCGGCATCATGGCCTGCGCGCTCGGGCTCGGCCGTCCCGAACTCGCGCTGCTGCACATGGCGATGCACGCCTTCTTCAAGGCCACGCTCTTCCTCGGGGCCGGCTCGGTGATCCACGGGTGCCATCACGAGCAGGACATGCTGAAGATGGGCGGGCTGCTGCGGAAGATGCCTGTCACCGCGGCGGCCTTCATCGCGGCCACGCTCTCCAACTGCGCCGTGCCGTTCCTCGCCGGATGGTATTCCAAGGACGCCGTCATCGAGGCGGCCTTCCATTCCGGCCGCGTCGCCGAGGCCGCCCTGCTCTCCGTCGCCGCGGTCGCCACGTGCCTCTACAGCGCGCGCATGATCCGCCTGGTCTTCCTCGGGACGCCCGCCTCGGAAGAGGCCTCCCACGCCCATGAATCGCCCTGGACGATGACCCTGCCGCTCGTGGTGCTGGGCCTCGGCTACTCGGTCTTCGGCGGCATGCTCGCGACGGCGATGGTGCCCGCCTCCGCGCTCTCGACCGTGGCCGGGCCGCTGGGCGCGATGACCTTCCACGCCGCGGCCCCGGCGACCGTCGTCGGGCTGGCCGCGCTCGTCCTCGGCGTCCTCGCCCTGAGGTTCTACACCGCGGAGCCCGGGCGTGACGCCCTGCGCGACCGCATGCCGCGCTTCTACGCCCTGCTCGAGCACCGCTGGATGGACGGACTCTACCGGTGGTACGTCGACTCCGTGCAGCGCCGCGTCGCCGAACTCGTCGCCTTCCTGGACCTGCTGCTGATCAACGGCGTCCTCGTGCGCTGGGTCGGCGCCGGCATCCCCGCCCTGCTCGGGTTCCTCTCCGGACGCGCCTTCCACGGCGGGCAGGCCCGCGCGTACGCGGCGTGGACCGCGGCCGGCGTGATCTTCATCGCCTGGATCCTCATCGCCCGCTGACCATGGCCGCCCTTCCCGCCCAACTCCTGCAGGCCGTCGTCGCCACGCCCGTCGCGACGGGCCTGCTGCTCATCGCCGGCCGCAGGCTGCCGCGCGCGCTCGGCGACTGGATCGCGCTCGCAGGCTTCGTCCTGCCGGCGGCGCTCGCGCCCTGGCTGCTTCTGACGTGGACCGACCTCTCAATCCCCCCGGAGGCCTTCCGCTCCGGAGGGCCCTGGGGGTTCGGCCTCTCCCTCAACGGCTTCAGCGCGCCGCTGCTGGCCATGACCTCGATCGTGGGGCTCGCGGCCGGCATCAAGGCGATGACGCAGGACGTCGAGGCGCGTCACGCCTACCTGGGCCTGCTGCTGTTCATGCTGGGCGGCACGCTGGGCGTCTTCGCCACCGACCACGTCGTCGGCTTCTACTTCTTCCACGAGTTCGCGCTCATCCCCACCTTCATCCTCACGCTCTTCTGGGGCGGCGAAGGCCGGCGGCCGGCGGCGATGCAGATGGCGATCTACCTGACCGTGGGCGCGATGGCCTCGCTGGCCGGCATCCTCCTCGCCGTCGACGCCGCAGGCCTCGATTGGGCCGGAGCCACCTTCGAAGGCGTGGCCGACGCGCTGCTCGCCAAGGGGGCCCCGCGTGCCGCCGGGGCGCTGACGCTCTTCGGCCTCGGCACCTTGGCCTCGCTCTTCCCGTTCCATTCCTGGGCCGCATCCGGGTACTCGGCGGCGCCCACCCCCGCCGCGATGCTCCACGCAGGGGCGCTGAAGAAATTCGGCCTCTACGGCCTGGCGCTGCTCGGCCTCACCTCCCTGCGCGTGACCGAGGGCGCGCTCGGCGGCTGGCTGCTCTGGCTTGCCCTGGGCAACACCGTGCTGATCGGTCTCGTCTGCTTGACCCAGGTCGACCTCAAGCGCCTCGTCTCGTGGAGCTCGGTGGCGCACATGGGTCCGGTGTTCCTCGGCCTGTGGGTCGCGGGCGCCCGCGGCTCCGCCTCGGGGCTCGACGCCGCGGTCCTCCTGATGACCGCGCACGGGCTCTCCTGCGCCGCGCTGTTCCTGCTCTCCAACGACGTGCGCGTCCGCGCCGGCTCCTACCGTTTCGAGGAGATGGGCGGACTCGCCTCCCGCGCGCCGGTGCTGGCCGCCATGTTCGTGGCCGCCTCGATGGCCTCCCTCGGCCTGCCCGGCTTCGGCAACTTCTGGGGTGAGATCGGCGTCTTCCTCTCCCTGCGGGCGGAGCCGCTCTGGATCCAGGCGCTCGCCGCCTCCACGGTGGTCATCACCGCGGTCTACACCCTGCGCGCCGTCGCGGCCGCGTTCTTCGGACCTGAGTCCGCGGCGTTGGCGCGACGGGCGGAGGCCGCGCCGTTCGGAGACATCGGCTGGACCTCGCGTCTGGCCGCCGGACTGCTGCTGGCCGCCCTCGTCGCCGTCGGCTTCATGCCCTCCCTTGTGACCGACTCCACCAACCGCGTCTCCGCTGACGTCGTGAAGTACGCGCGTCCCGCGGCCAAGACCCCCTCCGCCCGATGACGACCATGTCCGCCGGCATCGACCTCGCCTTCAAGTCGCTCGCGCCGCGCGCGTCCGACTGGGCCGCGATCCTGCCCGAGCTCGGCGTGGCCGCGCTCTCGCTCTTCGCCCTTCTGCAGGCCATGGTGGTCCCCGCCCGCCTGCGCTGGCTCATCCCGGCGACCGCCCGGGCCGGGCTAGTACTCGTCGCCGTCATGGCCGTCACGGGCGACGGGGGCGTCGTCCGGCCCGCCGACGAAGCCCTCTTCGGCGGCCTGCTCCGGCACAACCTGCCGATGGCGGGAGTACGCCTGGTGTTCCTCTCCTCCGCGCTGCTCACCAGCCTGATGGCGGGGCGCTTCCTCGCCGCGCGCGGAGCCGGGCTGGCGGACTACCACCACGTGCTGCTCGTCGTGACGGCGGCCTTCATGCTGCTCGTGCAGTCCGACCACTTCGTGCCGTTCTTCGTCTCCCTCGAGACGGCCGCCGTCGGGCTCTACGTGCTCGTCGGCTACCTGCGTCGCAGCGAAGCCTCGCTCGAGGCGGGCGTGAAGTTCCTGGTCGCGGGCGGACTGAGCTCGGCGTTCCTGCTGATGGGCATGGTGCTCGTCTACGGCACGCTCGGCGGCCCCGGCGCAGGCGACTCGCTCTCGTTCCCGGCGATCGCCCGGGCCCTCGCCGCCGGCAAGGGCACCGTCCTCACCCTTGCGGGTGCGGCCATGATCGTTGGCGGGGCCGCCTTCAAGCTCGGCGCGTTCCCCTTCCACTCCTGGATCCCGGACGTCTACCAGGGCGCGCCGACCCCGACCACCGCCTACCTCGCGACGGCCTCCAAGGCCGCCGGGGCGCTCTCGCTCCTCCTGCTCGTGACCGGACCTTTCGCGCCTCTTGCGGCCAAGGTCGCCCCCGCCCTCGCCGGGCTGGCCCTGCTCACCCTGCTCGCAGGCAACCTGGCCGCGCTGGCCACGGCCGACATCAAGCGCGCGCTGGCGCTCTCCGGCGTCTCCCATGCCGGCTTCCTGCTCGCCGCGATCACGGCGGCGGTGGCCAGGACGGACGCGGAGGCTTTCAGCTACCCGGCCGAGAACGTGGTGGTGCTCTACCTGCTCGCTTATGTGGCGGGGACTTTCCTCACCCTGCATTCGCTCTCCGCGGTGCCGGCGAGGGAGGACCACGAACGGCCTTTCATCTCCCTGCGCGGCCTGATACGCCGCTCCCCGGCGGCGACGGCGGGACTCTGCTTCGGCGTCGGCTCGCTGGCGGGCGTACCGCCCTCGGTCGGCTTCGTCACCAAGCTGCTCGTGCTCGCGCTGCTCGTGAAAGCCGGCCTCTGGTGGGTACTCGGGGCCGCCCTCGTCGGCGTCGCGATCAGCATCCATTACTACTTCGGCATCCTCCGGGAGGCGGTCTCCCGTCCCGGCGAGGACCGCGAGGACGCCGCCCCGCTCGAGGTCGGCGCGGTCTCGCGCTTCATCATCGGAGCCCTCTCGCTCAGCACACTGGCCGCCGGGGTCTTGATCCTGCTCTGACCGTCAGCCGCCCCTTCCCCGCCCGCGCGGGTGATGGCGGCGATGGGAGTCCGCCAGGGCCGAGCGTTCGACGGAGGCGTAGATCTGGGTCGTGGAGATGTCGGCATGGCCGAGCATCTCCTGGATCGAACGCAGGTCGGCCCCGCCCGCCAGCAGGTGCGTGGCGAACGCATGCCGGAGCAGGTGGGGCTTGACCGGAGCGTCGACCCCGGCGCGGCGCGCCGCGGCGCGGACGCCCAGCCAGAAGGTCTTGCGGGAGATCGCCACGCCTCGGGCGCTGAGGAAAAGCGCGCTGCCCGTGCGCGGTCCGGCCAGTGCCGGACGCGCGTCCTTCAGGTAGCGGGCCAGCGCGCGGAGCGCCAGGGCCCCTACCGGCACGACGCGATCCTTCGAGCCCTTGCCGCGCACCCGGACGAGCGCCTCACGCTCGTCGACGGACTGGAGCTCGAGGCCGCAGAGCTCCGAGACGCGCAGGCCGGAACCGTACATCAGCTCGAGCATGGCGCGGTCGCGCAGCCCTTGGGGAGTCCGTTCGTCGGGCGCGGTCATGATGCGCGCGGCGTCCTCGGGCGAGAGCCGGCCGGGCAATCCGCGCCGGAAGCGCGGTCCCCGGGCCAGTTCGGAGAAGTCGTCGCGCCTGAGGCCGGTGCGCACGAGCTGGGCGGAGAACGACCGGACGGCGGACAGACGGCGAGCGAGCGAGGCCGGCGCGTGGCCCCGTCGGCCCATCGAGCGCACCCATGACTCGAGATCCGCCAGCGTCACATCCGGCCAGCCGGCCCGACCGGCCCGGCCGCAGTGACGGGCGAACTCGGTCAGGTCCGACTCGTAGGCGGAGACGGTCAGGCGGGAGAGCCCCCGCTCCAGCGCAAGGTGGGCGAGGAACGCCTCCAGCGGCTCGGAAAGCCCGGCCGGCGCCGCCGGCGCACGTGGTTTCGCTCTTTTCGGCATCCTTCATCAGTATTGCCCCGCCTTCCGCGGAGTCCATAAGGTTCGGGCATGCCGAGCCCGCGCGAACGCGCCATGAAACCGACGGACCTGCGGGGAATCCTCCGCTACGTCCCGATGTTCCGCGACCATGTCTTCGTGGTCGCGGTCGACGGCTCGGTCGTGGCCCACGAGAACTTCCTCAACATCGTGACCGACATCGCGGTGCTGCGCAGCCTCTCGATCAAGGTCGTCCTCGTCCACGGCATCGGCCACCAGCTGGTCGGGCTGGCGGGCGAGCACAACATCGCGCTCTCCGACGTGCAGGGCGAGGGCGTGACGGACGCCTCGACGATGTCGCTGGCCCGCGAGGCCTCGGCCCTCGTCTCGCAGACGGTGCTGGAGGCGCTCTCGCAGGCCGGGCTCCGCTGCGCCATCACCAACGCCGTGCGTTCGACCAAGGTCGGCGTCATCCGCGGCAAGGACCACCTCTACACCGGCAAGGTCGAGAAGGTGGACGCGACGCTATTCAAATCGATGCTCTCCCAGGACGTGCTGCCGCTCGTCACGCCGATCCTCTGCGACCGCGAGGGGCTCTCCCTCCGCGTGAACAGCGACCACCTGGCCATGGAGCTGGCGACGGCCCTCGGGGCCTCCAAGCTGATCTACCTCACGCCCTTCCCGGGCCTGCAGGTCGACGGCCAGGTGCAAGTCAATCTGCCGGAGGACGACCTCAAGCGCCTCCTCGCCGACAAGACGGCGAAGCTCGACCCCCGCGTCCGGAGCAAGGCCGTCCAGGCCGCGAAGGCCCTGGACCAGGACGTCCCCCGGGCGCACCTCCTCGACGGACGCGTCTTCGGCTGCCTTCTGACCGAGATCTTCGACAAGGTCGGCCTCGGCACGATGATCCACGCCAACGACTACGACCGCATCCGGCAGGCCAGGAAGAAGGACGCCCAGGCGCTCTACAACCTCTCCAAGCATGGGGCCCGGTCGGAGGCCCTGGTCTCGCGGACGCGTCAGCAGATCGAGCAGTCCATCGGTCAGTTCTACGTCTACGAGATCGACGACAGCATCATCGGCTGCGCCTCGCTGCGCCCCTACGGCGACGGCAAGGTGATGGAGCTCGGCGCGGTCTACGTGCAGCCCTTCTACCACGGCCGCGGGGTGGGCCGAAAACTGGTCGAGTTCGCGAAGCGGCGCGCCAAGCAGATGGGCGCCAGGAAGCTGCTGGCGCTGACGACGCAGACGCAGGGCTTCTTCCAATCCGCCTGCGGCTTCGTGACGGCCTCCGCCAAGGACCTCCCCGCGGAACGCCGCACCGAGCTCAAGAGCAGCGGGCGGAACTCCCTGGTGCTCTCCTTCCCGCTCTCCCGGCTCTCGGATTCGGTCCGCTGAGTCAGGCCTTGCGGCTGAAGAACCCGCGCTGCTTCTCGGTCACGGGCCGTCCCATTCGCTCCAGCAACGAGAGGAAATCGTCCCAGACGGTCCGCTTGGCGGCGTCCGACGGATTGTGGAGCAGGTAGTTGGGATGGAAGGTGGGTAGGAGCGGAAGACCGGCCACCGAGGTCCACTTGCCGCGCACCTCGTTCATCTTCACGGCCGAACCGACGAGCGCCTCCATCGCGACCGCGCCCAGCCCCACCACCGCCTTGGGCGAGACGGCCGCGATCTGGGCGAGCAGATAGGGCCGGTTGAAGGCCAGCTCCCGCGAGGTCGGGGCGCGCTTGATGAACTCGGAGGCGGACTCGGGGCGCCAGCCCATCGCAGGCAGGAGCATCACCTCCTTCTCCTGGATGCCGGCGGCGGCCAGGATCTTGCGCAGCAGAGCGCCCGAGTCTCCGCAGAAAGGCGCGCCCGCGCGGATGTCCTCGGCCGAAGGCGCCTCGCCCACGAATACGATCTCGGCGTCAGCCGGCCCCTGACCGAGCACCGGAGCCGTCCCCGGCCTGAGATGCCGGGCGGTCTCGGGGCAGGCCAGGATGCGCTCCCGAATCCAGCGAAGACGCTCCTCCTTCGTGCCGGGAGGCAGGTCGAACCGGGGCGGTTCGGCGACCGAGATCTCCTTCGAAGCCTCCGCAGCCACGGGACGGGCACGCGAAGGCTTGGAGCCGGCCGAGCCCGAGGAGGAATGCCCCGGAGCCCTGGAGACCCGGCCGCCGCCCTCGGCGGTCGGGACCGGAGCCGCGGGTCGTGAAGGCTCGGCCGGGACGGCGCCGGCGAGGGAGCGCAGCAGATGCAGCGACTCATCCGAAACCTTCACGTACTTCTCCCCCTCCGCCTTGCGGAGACGCAGCTCCTCGAGCAGCGCTTCCAATGCCTCGGCGGGGTCCATCACGACTCATCGACATTCGTCCGGAAACCCGGGTCAACCCGCAATCCCGAGGGGTTTTCCCGACCTAAGGGCGTTTTCTGGGAGAAACCCCCGATTGTGAATAAACTTGCCACTCGGACGGCGGCATACCTAATGACGGCTCAGGTTCAGTCCCTGAAATAACCAATATAAGGGGCTGACCCCGCAAGAATCCGGTGAGTTGACGGTCGTAAGACGGCAAATCGAAATCCGAAGGTCGGAAACGGGCAATGCGGCGTAGGTAAGAAAACAAAGCAAAACATGGATAACAAACTGTTCGTAGGCAATCTGGCTTGGGCTTCGACCGAGGCCGACATCCGGGCTCACTTCTCCCAGGCGGGAGAGGTCGTTTCCGTCGAAGTGATGATGGACAAGTTCACGGGACGTCCCCGTGGCTTCGCCTTCGTCACGATGGGTAACGCCCAGCAGGCTCAGGACGCGATCGCCAAGACTGAAGGCGTCGAGTTCATGGGTCGTCCCCTGAAGGTCAACGTGGCCCGTCCCCGTGAGGAGCGTCCCTCCTTCGGCGGTGGCGAGCGTCGCGGCGGCTTCGGCGGCGGCGAACGCGGCGGCTTCGGCGGCGGCGGACGCGGCGGCTTCGGCGGCGGCGAACGTCGCGGCGGCTTCGGCGGTGGCGGACGCGGCGGCTTCGGCGGAGATCGCCGTGGCGGCTTCGGCGGCGACCGTGGCGGCTACTGAGACCCGTCTCCGATGACTCACCGGGGCGCCTCCAGGCGCCCCTTTTTTTTGCCGACTGGCCGTGCTTGTGCGCCGGTTCGGCATGGACATCCTTCCTCGGATGAAAGGCCGGTCGTGATGTGCCGCCGGGCGATGATCTGGCTGACCGGATGTGGCGCGGTGGCCGGCGCCGCATGGCTTTGGCTCAGGCCGGCGCCCAGCCGGCTCTCCGTTTCCGGCCCCGCCGAGGCCTACGGGATGGCCGACCCTTCCGCCGCAGCGCGCACGCGCTCCGGCAGAACGGTCCTAGACGCGCTGGTGCGTTTCGCTCCGGCCGAAGGACAGGGTCGGCTCCGTCCCCTGCTTGCGAACGGCTCGCCGCGGGCCGATTTCGCCTTCGCTCCCGGCCGCAAGGCCGTGACGGCGGCCGTGCACGGCCAACCGGCGCCAGAGCCCGCGCTGACCCTCCCCTCCGAGGCGGTGCTGCAAGGACGAGGCGTGGACGACTGTTTCCTACTCATGCGATTCGAGCCGGCCTCGGGCCTGCTCGATGCGCCGGCCCGGCGCCGATGGATGGGCGGGGCGCTCGCCGAGGCCGTGCGCGAGGCGCGCTCCGCCACCGTGGCCGTCGGAGAAGAATCCCCTCCGGCCCGCACCGTGGCGACCATCGCGCTGGAGTTCGCCGACGGCGCCCGGGCGGAGGCGGCGCTGCGCCGCCTCACGTCCTCGCCCCCCGACGGATCGCCGGTCACCTTCACCGCCACGCCTGGCGCGGCCACGAGCAGCCGCCTCAGCGGCCTGGTCGTGATCCGCCTCGAGGCCGATGTACGGCTCGTGAACGCCTCCCTCGGCCGCTGACCCTTCAGGCCTGCTCGAGCGTGCCGTCCGCCCTGAGCCTGCGGTAGTAGCAGCCCGAGCGCGAACGTCCGTCGGCGCCCTTGGTGTGGCAGGCGCCCTGCCCCGCCGGCCTCACGCGGTAGAGGATGGAATTCTGCTCGCAGTTCACGCGCACCTCGAGGAGTTCCAGGAAATCTCCGGAGGTGAGGCCCTTGATCCAAAGTTCGTTGCGCGAGGTGCTCCAGAAAGTCGCCTTGCGCTCCTTGAGCGCGGTGGCGAGCGCCAGCTCATTGACGTAGCCGAGGATGAGCACCTCCCCGGTCGCGGCGTCCTGGGCGACGGCCGGAATCACATCCGCCTGGCCTGAGGCGATTTTCCTCAGCTTCTTGAAATCCAGCGTGAGCTGGGACCCTTCCTCGAGCGCCTTGTCTGCCATGCGACCAATCTGGCAGGCACTCTGGCGCTCATTCAAGGCTGGAATCCCCTGCGTTTTGGCCATACCCCGATGACATCATGTCCCTCAATACCGCCGCTCTTTCCCGCGCCGCCGACGAGGCCCGCGGACTGTCCATGGACGCCGTCGCCGCATGCCACTCGGGGCACCTCGGCCTGCCCCTCGGCGCGGCCGAGATCGGCGCCGCCCTCTACGGCCATTTCCTGCGGCACGACCCCTCCGACCCCCGATGGATCAACCGCGACCGCTTTGTCCTTTCCGCCGGCCATGGCTCGATGTTCCTCTACTCCTGGCTCCACCTCGCCGGCTTCGACCTTCCCGTGGAGCAGGTGAAGGCCTTCCGCAAGCTGCACTCCAAGACCCCAGGCCATCCTGAATTCGGCGAGACGCCCGGCGTCGAGGCCACCACGGGGCCGCTGGGCCAGGGCACCGGCAACATCGTCGGCATGGCCGTCGCCGCCAAGATGGCCGCCGCCCACTTCAACACCCCCGAACACACGGTCTTCGACCACCTCGTGGTGGGCCTCGCCGGGGACGGCTGCCTCCAGGAAGGCATCTCGCAGGAGGCCGCGTCCTTCGCCGGTCGCTTCGGCTTGGACAACCTCGTCATGCTCTACGATTCCAACGACGTCACCCTCGACGCGATGGCCTCGAAGACGCAGAACGAGGACACCGCCAAGCGCTTCGAGGCGGCGAACTGGGAGGTCATCCTGGTCAAGGACGCCAACCAGGTCGGCCCGGTCGCGGCCGCCCTCGACCAGGCCCGCGCCAGCCGCAACGGCAAGCCCAAGCTCATCATCTGCAAGACCGTCATCGCGAAAGGCATCCCCGAAGTGCAGGGCTCGGCCAAGGGGCACGGCGAGGGCGGCGTGAAGTTCGTCGACGCCGCGCGCAAGGCGCTCGGCCTGCCGGACGAGAAGTTCTTCGTTTCGGCCGAGACCCGCGCCTTCTTCGCCGAACGCAGGGCCCGCCAGGCCGCGGAACACGCCGCCTGGAAGCGGGGCTTCGAGGCCTGGACCAAAGCCCAGCCCGCCAAGGCCGCCCTCCTCGCGAAGGCCGCCGCGGGCGAGCACGGCGACGTCGCCTCGCTCCTCGCCGCCATCCCCGAGTTCGGCAAGAACGCCCTCGCGACCCGCGTCTCCGGCGAGGCCTGCATCAACGCGGTGGCGAAGGCCGCCCCGACGGTGCTCTCCGGCTCAGCTGACCTCCACGGCTCGACCAAGAACTACATCAAGGACGTGGGCGACTTCGACGTGGCCACGCCCGGCGGCCGCAACCTCTACTTCGGCATCCGCGAGCACGCCATGGGCGCGATCCTCAATGGCATCGCCTACCACGGCGTGTTCAAGGGTTCGGGCGCGACGTTCCTGACCTTCTCCGACTACCTGCGTCCCTCGATCCGCGTCGCCGCGCTCTCCAAGCTGCAGACGTTCTACATCTTCACGCACGACTCGGTGGGCGTGGGCGAGGACGGCCCCACGCACCAGCCTGTCGAGACGGTCAGCGCGCTGCGCTGCATCCCCAACCTCGACGTGGTCAGGCCCGCGGACGCCGAGGAGACGGCCGCGGCCTTCGCGCACGCGGTCTCCCGCAAGGACGGTCCGGTGGCGCTCATCCTTTCACGTCAGAACGTGCCCTCGCTCGACGCCATCCCAGTCGCCGAACGCCGCCAAGGCGCGCTCCGAGGTGCCTACGTGGCCCGCCGCGAGACGGCCGCCCTCACCCACGTGCTCATCGGCACGGGGAGCGAGCTGCAGCACGCGCTCGCCGCGGCCGAGGAGCTCGGCGCCGGGGTCCGCGTGGTCTCGATGCCGTCGATGGAGGTCTTCGCCCGCCAGCCCGCGTCGTACCGCGACGAGGTGCTGCCCCCGTCCTGCGCCAAGCGAGTGAGCATCGAAGCCGGCGTGACCTCCACCTGGGGCCGCCACGTGGGCCTCGGAGGCAAGGCAATCGGCACCGACACCTTCGGCCTCTCCGCCCCCGGCGACGTGGTCATGAAGGAACTCGGCATCACCAAGGAGGCCGTCGTGGCCGCCGCCAAGGCGCTCTGAACAGCCAGACCGGCCGGAGGAAGGGCGGGCCTGAGCCCGCCCTTTTTCATCCCTCACCTGACCGGGCGGAGGGATGAGAGCGGCAGGCGGAAGATGTCGCCCTGTTCGCTCGCGAGGAGCAAGGTGGACGCGTCGGCCCAGGCGCAGCCTTCCAGCTGCCAGGAAAGCAGCGGCGGGGAAAGCGCCGAGCCGAGCGCGCGGCCGGAGAAGAACGCCTCCCCTTCGGCCGGAAGGTCGAACACCCAGATGAAACGGTAGGTCAGCACCGCGAGCTTCGTCCGATCGGGCGAGACGGATGCGTCGGTCACCATGCCGAGCGCGTCGAACCGGGCGAGCTTCACCGGCTCCGTCCGGTCCCCGTGCGCGGGGATCTCGATGCGCCAGAGGTCGGTGAGGGTGTCCCGTCGGTGCTTGGTCAGCAGGTACAGCCGCCCGCGGAGCATGAAGACGGCCTCGCAATCGTGGGAGAGCTCCGGGTCGGGAAAGACCTTCTGGTCGGGCCAGGCGAAGGTGACACGACGGGCGGCCGTGGTCGCGGCGCCCCGGGCCGGCTCCTGCAGCACGTAGAGCTGGAGCTCTTTGCGCAGCGACAGGTTGTTGCCGACGTCGGCGACGATCATGCGTCCTCCTGCCTCGCCCGTGAGTCCCTCCCAGTCGTTGCGGGCGGCGCCGACGACCTCGGTCCCCGTCCACGGGGCTCCGGCATGCTCGGCAAAAGCTCCGTCCGAACGGAGAGGGATGAGGCGGGGCCGGGGGCCGTGGTCGGAGACGGCCCAGAAGACTCCGGGCATGGAGGGACTCGCCCAGAGGCCGGAGCATTCCGGCAGCGCGGCCCTCGGCAACTTGCCCGCGGATCTCAGCTCGACCGGCGGGAATCCGGGTGCGGCGCGCGTGACGACGGCGGGCTCGGCGCCGGCGAGGACGGAGCCGGCCAGAACGACCATGAGCGAGGACCGCATGCGGCCAAGATGATGAACCAAGGCCGCAAGGCAATCCGAGGCGGTTTGGGATGGCGCAAGGGCGGGCCGGCGCAAGCATCACGCCATGGCCCGCTCCGCCCGCGACCTCTGGACGGCACGCCTCAAGGGCGGGGTGTCGCGCGTATCCAGCAGCCTGCCCCGGCGCAATTCGACGGCCGTCGCGCCCGGAGCGAAACGCGGCTGCAGAGCGATCATCATCGGCATCGATCCGTCCCTGCGCGGGACCGGGCTAGCGGTGGTCGACGCGCGCGGTCCCGCGCCCCGGCTGCTCGCGAGCACGACCCTGCGGCTGCCGGCCCGCCTCACCCAGGCCGAATGCCTCGGACGGATCGCGGCCGCCTCGGAGAAGATGGCGCGCGAACATCAGGCGACGGAAGTGGCGGTCGAGGGCACGATCTACGTGCAGAACTTCCGCACGGCGCAGGCGATGGGGGCCTCCCGCGGCGCCGCGCTGGGAGCGGTGGCCAGGCTGGGCCTGAAAGTGACCGAATACGCTCCGGCGAGGATCAAGCAGGCGGTGGCCGGTCACGGCCGGGCCAGCAAGGACCAGGTGGGCCGCATGGTAAGCGCGGCGCTCGGCCTGACGGACGTCCTCCCCGCGGACGAGTCGGATGCGGCGGCGGCGGCGCTCTGCCACGCCTACAACGCGCGCTGAGCTCAGTCCTCCGTGACGGCGAAACGGTCCGCCCGGCCGTTCGCCTCGCTCCAACGGGCCATCAGCTCGTCGAGCGGCACGGGGCGCACCTTCTGGGCGAGGTTGGCCGCGCCGGCCTCGAGGCAGGCGCGCAGCTGGTCCCACACCGCGCCGTAGGAGCGCGAGAAACGCAGCGAGCCGTCGCGGATGAGGCTGGAGACCTGGCAGCAGCCGCCGACCTCCGTGCAGGTGAAGCGCCCCGCCTTGAACTCCTCCGTCGAGACGGCGAAGAGATCGAAGCGGGCGAAGTGCAGCCCCGGGAAACGCCGGGCGAAGGACGTCACCGCGGCCTCGAGCTCGGGCGTGAGCAGATCGGGCCGGTGGACGCAGCGGGCGCCGTGCCCGTAGCTGCCGGTGGGGTTGAGCGTCACCGTCTCTCCGGCGGCGGGCACCCGGGTGAGGGAGCGCGAGTGGCAGCGCAGGTAGAGGGCGGCCCGGGCGACCGCACGGTCGTCGAGCCAGATCAGCTCCTCCAGCGTCTGATCGCCGTCGCCGCGCACGGTCACCGCGCGCTTCTCGACGACGGCCATGACACGCCCGTCGTCGTGGCCGGGACTGCGGCGCCAGACCACCTCGAATTCACGGCCGCGGACGAGCGGCTGCAGCACCAGGTCCTCCTCCGCGCCGCGCATCAGACGCTCGAGCGCCACGCCGTCGCGGACGATGCGGAGCCCCGCGCCGTTCTCCGAGACCTCGGGCTTGCAGACGAGCGGGAAGCCGTGCGCGGAGGAGAACGAGGCGGCCTCGCGGACGCGGGCTTCGGAATCCTCGTCGACGGAGAGCGCCAGGGTCGGGCAGCAGCGGGAATCGCGCTGGAAGGGCCGCAGCAGCAGCGAACGGGAGTCGCCGGTGAAGCCCCCGATCCGGCCGAAGGAGGGATTGGCCGAGGCGAAGGCCGTCAGGCTGAGGTGACGCAGGCTGAGCAAGGCCACGCCCAGGCGCACGGGGAGGAAGAGGATGCCCGACCTCCAGCCCGAGGGCTGGAGAAATCGGCGCACCTTCATGACGATCTCGCGACGGCCACGCCAGGTGAGGGCCGGCACCACCCAGTGCGTGAGGAACCAGATCAGGAAGAAGATCCCTATCACGATCCACGCCGCATACTGCTTGTAGCGCGGGAACTGCTCCATGAAGGGCGGGCCCAACGTGCTTCCCAGCAGCATGAGGAAGGGCGTCCACACCAGCGCGGCCACGAAGAGGAGGAGCGCGAGGCGCGGCAGGCCGAGCCGCAGGATGCCGGCGGTCACGAAGGTGGGCACGCGGCTCGCGGGGATGAAGCGCGAGCTGACGATCACCAGCAGCCCGCGGGGCGACCCGAACCAGCCGGCCATCCGGTCGATCTCATGCTCCTTGACGATCCACCTGAGCGGCGCGCGCCGGAGCGCGCCGCGGCCGAGCCAGCGGCCCAAGCCGTAGAGCACCATGTCGCCGATGAAGATGCCGGCCGTGCAGGCGAGCGCCGCCCACCAGAAGCTGATGATGCCCTGGGCCGAGAGCAGGCCGGAGGCCAGGCAGGTCGGATCCTCCGCGACGAAGGTGCAGAATATGATGACGAGGATCAGCATCCAGAAGCGCGCGCCGCCGGAGACGACCAGTTCGGGATAAGGCTGGGAGGGCGGGACGGGGGCGGGGCGCACGGCGGCGCGTCCGGCCTCGGCGTCCAGGATGAAGCGGGCGACGCCGGGGGCGGCCGCCTGGGCGACCGCGCCGCCATGACCGCCCTCCAGTTCCAGCAGCCGGGCCTGTGGCATGAGACGGGCGGAATAGCGGGCGGCGTCCACGGGCGTGATCCAGTCGGACTGGCCGTGGACGATGAGGGCCGGGCCGTTCCATGCGCGCAGCAGCTCCCTGGCGCCCGAGAGGTCGCTGTCGAAGAACACGCCCGAATAGCCGCGATTGAAGGGGATCCGGTCGGCGAGCCCGAAATGGGGCGTCGCGACGTCAAGCAGCAGGAACGGAAGATGATGGAAGAAGTAGACGAACTTGTTGGCCACCGCGTTGCCCAGCAGCGTGTACTCCTGCGCGCTGGGCGCGGAGATCATGGTCAGCGAGGCGACGTTGTCAGGATGGCGGCTGGCGATCTCAAGCGCGACGATGCCGCCCATCCCCTCCCCGACGAGATGGAACCGTCCCTTCCCCAGCCGGGACTTGATCGACTCGAGTGCATCCTCCGCGATGCGGTCGATGGCCATCGTGGGGCGCGAACGATGATTGCGCGTCGGCCAGCCGACGGCCCAGACCTCGCCCACGCCGGGCACGTCGTCGGACCTCACGGAGAGGGCGGATCGCTTCCATCCTTCGCCGTCGTCCGGCAGGCGCGGGACGACCACCACCGGCAGGGCGCCGGACGGCGCCATGCTGAAGGCCGGCAGGACCCGCTCGAAGGAGATCGCACGCACCCGCTCCGGCTTCGGCAGACGATCCTCCGCCGTGACCCAACGGGAAAGCAGGACCGCGAGGAGATAAGCCCCAAGGATAACCCACTTTCCAGGAATCCGCCGTGCGGAGCGCTTGCGATCGGCGGTCGTGGACATGGGGGCCACACATCCAAACCCGCCCGGAGCCGGGGGCAAGAAGGTAAGGCCGCGGGACGGGCGTTTTGGCTTCCTATGCGGCTCCGGTTGGCTTGGCTGGAGCCAGTGCAACCCAGCGGAAAGGAGCTGCCCGGCCTCAGGGTCACCGTCGACAGGGTGGTGCATCAGAAACTGGCCGACCATCCTCCGGAGACCCCGCACGCCTTCGCCTATTTCCTCACCATCGTGAATCTTTCCACCGAGACCGTCCGCATCCTCGGACGCAAATGGATCCTCCGCCCCGAGGGCGGCGGGGTGCAGGTCATCGAGGGCGATGGCGTGGTCGGCAAGTCCCCCCTGCTCGCGCCGGGCGAGAAGTTCTCCTACAGCAGCCACCACCTCGCGGCCGGCCGGGTCGTCGCGGAGGGCGCCTTCCACGGGGCGACCAGCTCCGGCGAACGGGTCTTCGTGCGCATCCCGGCCTTCGAGATGAGCCCGCCGGAGGACGGCGCCTGAACGCATGAGACTGACCGACCTTAACTCCGGCCGCGAAATCGGCGCGAACTGCCTGCTCGCCGAGTTCGGCGGGCTCCGCATCGCCTTCGACTGCGGCCTTCACCCGAAGCTAGAGGGACGGAAGGCCCTGCCGCGGCTCGACCTCGTGCAGGCGCCGCTGGACGCCGTGATCCTCACCCACTGCCACCTCGACCACCTCGGCTCCCTGCCCCTCCTGCTCCGCGCGCATCCTTCGGCCCGGGTGTTCGCCTCGGCGGCCTCGACGCTCTTCGCCCGCCGGCTGCTGAACAACTCCGTGCGGGTCATGATGCGCCAGCGCGAGGAGACCGGCATGGCGGACTACCCGCTGTACGTGGAGAACGACGTCGAACGCGTCGAGAACGCCCTCTCCGCGGCGCCGCTCGACGCGCCCAGGGCCATCGGGCGCGGGGGCGAGGAGCTCCGGTTCTCCTTCCACCTCGCGGGGCACGTGGCCGGGGCGGTCGGCTGCCTGGTCGAGCACCGTGGCCGCCGCCATTTCTTCACGGGTGACGTCCACTTCCAAGCCCAGCGCACGGTCGCCGGCGCCGACTTCCCCCGCCAGCCGGTCGACACCCTGGTGATGGAATGCACGCGCGGGGCGACCGCCGACTCGCCCGCCGGCGGCCGAGGATCGGAGGAGCGGCGGCTGCTCCGCAAGATCAACGAGGTCGTCGACCGGGGCGGCTCGGTCCTGCTGCCCGCCTTCGCCTTCGGGCGCATGCAGGAGATCCTGCTCATGTTGGACGAGGCGGCGGCGGCGGGCGAACTGGCCGACGTGCCGGTGTTCTGCTCCGGACTCGGGCTCGACCTCTGCGACTACATGCACGAGGCGGCGCGCAAGACGCGCCAGGTGAAGTTCGACCGCGGGATCCTGCGTGACCTGGGCGTCGTACCCCTCTCGCGCAAGCACGTGCAGCCCGGGCGCAACATGCCCGAACAGGGGATCTACGTCCTCTCCAGCGGCATGCTGGTGGAGAAGACGCCGTCGTGGCGGGTCGCGGCGAACATGCTCGACCATGCGGAGAACGCCGTGCTCTTCGTCGGCTACTGCGACCCGGACACGCCGGGCGGCGAGCTCATCGGCATGGCTCCAGGCGGCAGGTTCAAGTTCCGCGGGCTCGACCACGAGGCCACGCTCCGCGCCGAGGTCGAACGCTTCCACCTGAGCGGGCACGCCGACCGCGGGGAGCTCGTCGCGTTCGCCCGGGAGCTCGGGCCTAGGGACGTGGTGCTCACGCACGGCGACCCACCGGCCCGCGCATGGATGAAGGAGGCGCTGACGACGGCGCTGCCGGGAGCCAGGATCCACGACCCGGAGCCGGGCGTGCCACTGGACCTGTGAGCAGGACGCCGTCATCCGTCGAGGACTGGCGGGAGTTCACGCTGACCCGCGGACCGCGCATGGCGGCGGAGGAGTTCCTGCTCCGCCTTGCGGAGCTGTCGGGCGAGGAGCAGCGCTCCGCGCTCTGCGGCCTCCCGGATGCGCGCGAACTGGCGCATCGCTTCGAAGCCGCCTGGCCCCGGCGCGAGGCGGCCCTCGGCGGCGTGCCCTTCCTGACCAAGGACGTCTTCTTCACCCGCGGCGCCACGACCGGCGCCGGGTCGGTCTTCCTGCGGGATGAGCTGGGGCCCGCGACGCGCTCCTCGACCCTGCCCGACGCCTTTCGCGTCGACGCGGGAGCGGTCGAGTGCGGGCGCACCCAGCTCAACGAGTTCGCGCTCGGCCTCACGGGCGAGAATCCGCACTTCGGAGACTGCCCGCATCCCTCCCGACCCGGCCGGCTCGCCGGGGGCTCGAGCTCCGGCTCCGCCTTCGCGGTGGCACGCGGGCTGGCGCCCTTCGCGCTCGCGACCGACACCGCGGGCTCGATCCGCGTGCCCTGCGGGCACTGCGGCGTCTGGGGCCTGCGTCTCTCCCCGGACGTGAACCCGATCGGCGACATCTTCCCGCTCTCACCGGGTTACGACGCGCAGGGCTGGATCGCCCGCACGCCGCGCGACCTCCGACAGGTCTCCGCCGCGGTGCTCGGCGAAGCCCCGCCGGCCGGCGCGGGACTGTGGGCCGGCGACCTCGGCGTCGGGGTCGACGGCGAAACCCTGGCCGCCGCCCGCGACCTTTCCCTGCGCGCAGGCGCGCAGGAGGACCGCGCGGCGGCCGAGCTGCTGCGGCTCGCGTCCGCCGGCGCGGCCGAAGCATGGCCCGTGATCGGCGCAGCCTCCGCGGCCCGCGTCCACGCCGCCTGGCTCGACCGCAGGAGGGAAGCCTACGATCCGGTCGTCTGGGCCAGGCTTGACGCGGGACGTCGGCGTACGCCGGAGGAGCTGCGCGCCGCCGAGGCGGTGCGCAGCCGCGTCGCGGAGGCCTTCCGGGCGGTCTTCCGGCGCCATCACTTCGTGGCGCTGGTCTCCTCGGGGCCCGCGCTCACCAAGGCCGGGGCCGACGGACGCGCCCGCGCGACGCTGCTGGCCCTCAACGCGCCCGCCTCGCTGGCCGGACTGCCCGCGGTGGCGGGCTGCGCGCGGCTGGAGGACGGAAGCACGGTCGGCGTGCAGTTCGTCTTCCCCGACATGGCCAACTTCGGGTGGGACGCGCTACTGTCCCGCCTCTGAGCCTCAGAGCCGGCGGCGACGGAGATGCGCGGCGGGCTGGCCGAGGGATTCGCGGTACTTGGCGACCGTCCGGCGGGCGATCCTCACCCCGCGTTTCTGGAGCTCGGCCGTGATGGCCTCGTCGGCGAGCGGAGCGGCGGGGTTCTCGCGAGCCAGGATGTCGGCGATCATCTCTTGCACGCCTTCCTGGGCGACCGAACCGCCGTCGGCCGTGGCCACGCCGGATGTGAAGAACCAGCGGAACTCGCGTAGCCCATGGGGCGTGAGCATCCATTTGTTCGCGGCCGCCCGGCCCACCGTGGTCTCGTGCACCTCCATCTCCCGGGCGACGTCGGACATGGTCAGCGGGCGCAGGCGCGCGGGGCCGTGCTCGAAGAAGTCGGCCTGGCGTTCGACGATGATGCGGGCGAGCCGCTCCACGGTCCGCTGGCGCTCCTCGATCGCGCCGATGAGGAACTTACCCTGCTTCATGCGCTCGAGGATGTAGGCCCGCTCCTTGTCGCCCAAGGCGGCGCCAGCGAGCATGTCCTTGTAGGCCGGGGCGAGCCGGAGGCGGGGGACATGACGGTCGTCCATGGCCACCTTCCATCCGCCCTCGCCGTCCGGCGAGACGATCGCGTCGGGCACGACGACCCGGTTGTCGTCCCGGGCGAAACGCCTCGAGGGCACGGTCTCAAGCCGGGCTAGTTCCGCGAGGGCCTCGCGCACCTCGTCGGGCGCGGCACCGAGCGTGCGTCCGCATTCGTCGAGACGGCGCGCCATGAGCGCCTCCCAGGCGTCCGAGACCAGCCGGGCGGCGAGCGAGGCGCCCCGGCCGAGCTGGCGGAGCTGCGCGAGGAAGCATTCGCGGAGGTCGTGGGCGCCGACCCCGGGAGGATCGAAGCCCAGCAGGAGCGCATGGGCCGTCACGACGGCCTCATAAGGCTGACCGCTGCGCAACGCCAGGGACGAGAGATCCTCCTCGAGGAACCCGCGCTCGTCGAGCGAGCCGATGAGGAGCCGGAGCGCCTCGGACACGGCCGGATCGTCGGAGGCCGTGCGTGCCTGCTCGGCGAGATGCTCGGCGAGGGAGGTTTCTCCGGCGAGGGACTCGAACATATGACGGCGCCGCTCCTCGTCTTCCTGGGAGTAGCCCTGCGAACGCACCTCCTCGTAATAGCTCTCGTCCCAGTCCTCCTTCATCCTGCGGAGCGCGTCGAAGTCGTCTTCGCCGAGCCGCAGCTCGCCGGAGCCCTCCTCCTCGCCGGGGTCGGAAGGCGTCCCGACCTCGAAAGGCTCGGAGTCGCCGGCGTCGACCTCCTCCAGCAGCGGGTTCGCGGCCAGCTCCTCGGCGAGCTCCCGGCGCAGTTCGGCGGCCGGCACCTGCAGGATTCGCAGCGACTGCCGGAGCTGAGGCGTGAGAACGACGCCCTGCACCTGCTTCTGAGACTGATTGACGCCCTGCTCTGCCATGAAGGCACGGAGCATAGTGGGCGGCCGACCCCCTTGGCAAAGAGTAAGCGTTCCAATACGGCTTGATTAGCGGTGGAGGCCTCGCAACCCTATCGGGGGCCTCCCCTCCCAGGCATGCGTCAATTCTCGCTTTTCATCAACGACCAGGTCCGCGGGCCCCACGCCGAGGCGGAGATCGTCGAGATGATTGCCCGGGGCGAGCTGACTCCGCAGACGCTCTGCGCGCCGGACGGCTCGACCGAATGGGAACCGCTCTCGAGCCATTTCAGCTTCGGCAGCAAGCTCAAGGTCAGCCGGGCGAAACAGGAGGGCGAGAGCGCCGCAGAGACCCGGGCCGACGTCGCCATCGACCAGCGGCGCAAGCTGCTGGTCTACGGCCTGGCCGATTCCGTCTCGATCGACCAGTTCGAACGCGGGCAGGCGCAGCAGATGATCGACGCCCATGAACGCAAGCTCCGTGCCCGCATCGCCCGGCATCGCTGGGCCGGCGTCGGCGGCCTGGCGGGCGGCGTCCTGCTCGGGCTCTACCTCGGCCTTCGCACCCCCCTCGACGTCCCCATTGTCGCGGCCGCCGCCACGGCGCTCAAGCCCGAGGATAAGCCGGCGCTGGTCCAGGCGCGCAACCTCGACCGCGAGGTGGCCCAGTTCGCCAAGCTCAAGGCACAGGTCGAGGCGATCAGCTTCTCGAAGCCGGCCGGCGGCATGCTCGCGGGACCGGTGCTGACCGCGCGGCTCAAGACCGACCCGGCCCGGGCCTTCCGGGTCATCGGCCATGCAAGCCTCGCCCCCCTTTCGGAGCGGGTAGGCAAGTGGAGGATCAGCCTGGATGGATCGGCCCGGGTGATCGTGCTGCCCTCCGCCATGAGCCCGGCCATCGCCGAAAAGGTGGCGGCGCAGTCGGCCGTACTGGAAACGGTGCTCTCGCCGATGCTGGACGACGCCCGCTTCGAGGAATACCGCGAGGAGCTCCTGCGCGGGCTGCCGGAGTTGGCGGGCAATTCGGACTCGGACAAGCTCCGCAACGACCTGAAGAAGCTCAAGGTCTCGGAATTGGCCACCGCCGCGGCGCGGGTCGACTTCCGCGCGGCGCAGGCGGCAGCCAACCCGGCGACCCGCGGCTGGTCCGTCGCGCTCAAGCAGTTCGCCGACAAGATCCGTGAACTGCACGCCCGCGTGCGCATCAACGTGGACCCGGAGGCGCGGCGCAAGATGTGGAGCGACTTCAACGCTGGCCCGGGGGCCGAACTGGCCGCATGGGCGCTGGCCATCGGCGGCAAGGAGGTGATCCTTGGGTCGGACGGCATGTTCCGGCTCGAGGAGGTGGCCAAGCTCGACGAGGCCGCGGCGATCAGGCAGGTGCTGGTCGTCACCCGCATCAACGGAGACCCGGTGCACCTCCCCTGGGGCTCGCCGTTCATGATCCATCGTGAGCTCCGGAGCGAACCCCTTCCCGTCGACCACTTCCTCCTGCGCGAGCGGTACAAGGTGGTCGACAAGCCGGTGGCCGGAGATCGCCGGCTAGCGGCCAAGCTGCGCGTGGGCGGCAAGGAGCTCGTCGTCGAACGACGCTCGCCGCGCTGGTATTACCTTTCAGTGGCGCGGGAGAAGGACCCCGACACCGTCCTGCTCCTCGTGGACGAGCAGACCCAGGCCAGGTACAAGGTGGGACAGGAAGTGCCCATGTCGGTGCTCCTGAAGAGCGAGATGTTCATGCGTCCGGCCGAGTCCGCACTCCCGCCCGTCCTCTCTCCGGTCCAGTGACGCAGCTCACGGCTTGCGCGTCCAGCAGTCCGGCTGCGAGCAGCTGCCGAGCTGGGGCGGGCTCAGCCGGCTCACCTTGCCGCTGACGGTGTCCACCACCGCCAGCCAGGAGCTGCTGCGGCTCGCCTGCGTGGCCACGACGTGACGGCCGTCGGCGCACCAGGAGGCGTGGGAAAGGTCGAAGGCGCTCGCCGCCGGCACCTCCTGCACCGTGCCAGCAGAGAGGTCGGCGACGGCCAGACCGAGACGGCCGGACTGGAAGGTGAAGACCAGCTTGTTCTCCACGGGGCTCCACCGGGGCTCGGTGGCGTAGGAGTATCCGGTAGGGACGCGCGAGGGCGTGCCGCCGGCGGCCGAGGCCAGATAGATGCCCGGACGGCCGGTGGGGCCGCTCGTGAGAGCGATGCGTGAGCCGTCCGGGGACCAAGCCGGGTCGGCGTTGACGACCTGGGAGCCGGCGGCCGCGATGAGGCGGCGCGCGCCCTTCGCGTTGGCGTCGGCCACGTAGACGTCCATGGTGCCCTTGTTCGACGAGACGAAGATGAGCCGCCCGTCGGGCCCGGAGCTCGCCGCGCCGATCGCGCCGCGCACCCCGGTGAGGAGGGCCCGAGGGGCGCCAATCCCGTTGGTGGTGTAGAGACCCGGGAATCCGTCCAGCGAGGAGATGAAGTTGATGCGCGTCCCGTCCGCGCTCCAGCGGGGGGAGATGGAGGTGTTGCGGTAGGAGGTCAGGATGAGCGTGCGGGCGCGGGCGAGCGTGGTCTTGCAGATCTCGTCGAAGCCGGAGGCGCGCGAGGTGAAGGCGACCTTGGTGCCGGCGTAGAGGGGGCGCAGGCGCAGCGGACGACCGAGGCCGACGACGATCGCGTCGGCCACCTGGAGGGCGAGATCCTCCTCGTCGCGGCCGCGCACCTCCTGCTGGAAAGCGAACGGGGCGGCGTCGCAAGCCACGGACGCGGAAACCCCCTGGCGACTGACGACCACGCGCCGCGGGGAGTTCGCCTGCAGGACGATGGCGCCATGCAGCGACAGCGCGAACTGCACGAGGTCGCCCAGCGCGCGGTCGTCGCTGACCACGGCGACCGTGACCTTGCCCGAAGCGATCACGGCGGTGATCTCATCGTTGACGACCACCTTGCCCTGGGCGCGGAGTAGCAACGGAGACAGCACGACGAAGAGAAGGGAAAGGATGCGATTCATGGGAGGAGAACGAAAGGGCGGTTAGCAGTTTGACCCCGAGAGGGCCCGGACTTCAATCCCGCTCATGCCACTCGACCCGGAAACCGTCCGCAGGGCCCTGGCCGGAGTCCGTTACCCGGGATACAGCCGCGACATCGTCGCCTTCGGCCTGGTCAAGGGCGTAGACGTCTCGGCCGACGGCAAAGTCTCGGTCGGACTGGCGGTGACCACCGCGGATCCCGAGGTCCCGAAGAAGCTCCATGCGGACATCGAGGCGGCCCTCAAGGCCGCCGGGGCGGTCCGGCCCGAGATCGCGATCACGGTCACGGTGCCGAAATCCGGTCCGGCGGCGCCCACCGTCAAGGCCCCGGCCGATGCCGGGGTGGGCCGGGTCAGGCACATCGTGGCCGTGGCCAGCGGCAAAGGCGGGGTCGGCAAGTCCACCTTCGCCGTGAACCTGGCCTGCGCCCTCGCCCGCAGCCTGACGGAAAATGGCCGTCCGGACCGAGTCGGGCTGATGGACTGCGACATCTACGGCCCCTCCGTGCCCCTGATGATGGGACTGGGGGGCCGGCCCATGATCGACGGGGAGGTGCTGCTTCCCCCCGAGAACTTCGGGGTGAAGGTCATCTCGATGGGCCTGCTCGTCGACGAGTCGGCTCCGGTGATCTGGCGCGGGCCGATGGTCATGAAGACCATCTCCCAGTTCGCCACCAACGTGCGCTGGGGGGAGCTGGACGTGCTCCTCATCGACCTCCCTCCCGGCACGGGCGACGCACAGCTGTCCATCGTCCAGACGATGGCGCTCTCGGGCGCCGTGATCGTGACGACGCCCCAGACCGCCGCGGTCACGGTGGCGCTTCGCGGGGCCTCGATGTTCGGCAAGGTGAACGTGCCCGTGCTCGGCGTGGCGGAGAACATGAGCTATCTTGAGACTGCCGACGGAGGACGGCAGCATGTCTTCGGACAGGGCGGTGGGCTGCGCGTCGCGGAGGCGCTCGACACCGAGCTGCTCGGAGAGGTCCCGCTCGACCCGGCCGTGCGCATGGGCGGGGATCACGGCATCCCGGTCGTCATCAGCCATCCCGACAGCAATGCCGCCCGGGTCTTCCGCTCCGTCGCCCTTGCGGTACTCCGAAAACTGCAGAATCAACCGGATGACTCGGCTTGATTCCTGCCGAGGGACGCCCCATCATCTCATTCCATGATCGACAGGGGCGAAACCGGAGAAGGAGGGGGCGACTTGGCCTCCCGCTCCTCGCTCTACGCCGAGTTTCTGGCCGAACGGGAGGAGATCCTCCGGCACAAGTGGATAGAATCCGAGAAGGCGGGGCACGACATCGGCTTCGAACGGGCGCTGATCGACTGGACCCGCAACCACCGGGCACGCTGGCGGCAGGAAAGGCGCGAGCGCAGGCGAGCCTCCTAACCCCAAAAGACAAGGGCCGCCGTCCCTGCGGACGACGGCCCCTGCATCGGACAAGGAGCGGAGTTCAGCCCTTGATCTCCTTGTGCAGCGTGTGGCGGCGCAGGGAGGGGTTGTACTTCAGCTTCTCGACCTTCTCCTGGGAAAGCTTCTTGTTACGGGTGGTCATGTAACGGGAGGGACGCTTGCCCTCCTTGCGGGCTTCGGTGCACTCGATGATGACGGTTTCGCGGGGCATGATTCAGGAAGGATTGGAAGGTTGAGGATTGGGTCCGGCTTACGGGGTCGGCAAGCCCGAAAAAGAGCCGGGCGGCCTCACGGACCGCCCGGAATCTGGCCGATTAGGGGCCGGAATCAGCCCCAAAGGCGCTTCTTGTGACGGTTGTTCTTCGAGCGCTTACGGCGCTTGTGCTTGTTCATCTTCAGACGGCGCTGCTTCTTGAGGCTTCCCATGGGTGTCAGATGGAAGGCATCAAGGGGCGGACATGGCGGGCAGTAAAGCCGAAACTAGGCCGCGATCCTCGTTTCAATAACCCACGCATCCGGCCCCCAGCATCGACGCAGCACCGAACGCAGGGCGTCCACATCCGGCTCTCCGCGGACCAGGCAGAAGCCGGCGCTCCCGCTGCCCGTCATGCGGAAGCCCTGCCCCGTGGCCGTGCCGGCGGCCTCCAGCCCGACCGACAGGGCGAGGAACTTCCGGAACACGGGCGGCTCGAGATCGTTGCCGAGCTGGGACGGATCGGACTCGGGCCTGGCCAGCCATGCCGAGAGGAGCGCCTCGGCCTGAGCCGGGGACCGCGGCGCCCCATGCCTCGCGAAAAGCGCGTAAGCCTCAGGCGTCGGCACGCCGAAGGGCGGCTTGACGACCAGGACGCGACGGCCAGCGAGCGCCCTGCGGGGCGCGACTCCGAGCGGCTCGATTCTCTCACCCCGGCCCCGCATCACCGCGGGCTCGCGTCTGATGAAGAAAGGGCAGTCGGAGCCGACCTCGGCCGCCACCGCGGCAAGGAACTCCGGTCCACGCGGCGCCCCTGAGGCACGGTCGAGCAGACGAAGCGCCGCGGCCGCGTCCGAGCTTCCGCCGCCGAGTCCGGCCCCGGACGGGATGCGCTTGCTCAGCATGAAATGTCCGCGCGGACAGTCCGGACGGGCCCGCGCGTAGGCCTCGGCCGCGCGCAGGACCAGATTGGTCGCATCGGAAGGGACGTCGGTGTCGTCGCATCGCAAGGACCATGCGGCGGCGGGCTCGAAGGTCAGCTCGTCGGAAAGCTCGAGCGGCACGACGAGGCTCACGAGGTCGTGGAAACCGTCCTCCCGTCGTCCGACGACGGCGAGCGACAGGTTGAGCTTCGCTGGCGCGGCCTCTGCGTGCACGGGCCCAGATTGCCCGCGACCAAGGGCGAGGCGAGGCCTTTTCAGGAACGGGGATGCGCCTTGCGGCGGACGTCCCTCAGGCGCTGCACGGAAAGATGGGTGTAGATCTGGGTGGTCGAGAGCGAGGCGTGGCCGAGCTGCTCCTGGACGAGCCGGAGGTCGGCGCCACCCGAGAGCAGGTGCGTCGCGCAGGAGTGCCTCAGCTTGTGCGGAGTCATGTCCGCGGGCAGTCCGGCCAACGCCAGGCGGCGCTTGAGCATAAGCTGCACCGCGCGCGCGTGGAGGGGCCCGCCTCGCGCCGCAAGGAAAACGGGGGCCTGGCGGGAGGGGCGGCCGCGGAGCGCCCAATAGGCGCGCAGGGCGGACATGGCGGCGTCGCCGGCCGGCACGTCGCGCTCCTTGGAGCCTTTGCCCAGGACACGAACCACCCCCGAGGCGAGGTCGATGTCGCGGCCGCGGAGCCCGCAGAGCTCGGACACGCGCAGGCCGGCCCCGTAAAGCACCTCGAGTATCGCCTGATCCCGGGCGGCCTCCAGCGCCTTGGCGGGCGTGGCCGCGCCGGGCGTCGTCTCCAACAGCTGCTCGGCCTGGGTCTCGGTGAGGAACTTGGGGAGCGCCTTGGGCAGCTTGGGCAGGACGAGTCCCGCGGCGGGCGTGGCGTCGATGCCCCCGCGTTCACGAAGATCGGCCAGGAACGCGCGTACGGCCGAGACCTGGTTGTGCACGGTGCGGCGACCGTGGGTGGACTGCCGCTCGATCACGAAGTCCCGCAGATCCCGCGCCGTCAGGCGCGACCAGTCCCCGTCCCAGCCGCCATCGGAACACTTCCACAGGGCGAAGCCTTTGAGCGAACGCCCGTAGGTCGCGCAAGTGCGTGGAGAGAGCCGACGCCCCTCCCGCTGACGTGCGAGGAAATCGGTCACGGCGGCCTCGCCGGGCCAGGACCCGCCCCGCCCCGCCTCCGGCTGGGGGCGGCGGCGCTTCACTGGGGCCTGCGGCCGTGTTCGGCGCGCACGGTGATGCCGATGCCCCCGCGCACGCCGAAGGCGCCGGTGACCTCGCACCAAACCGGGTCGAGCGCGGCGACGAGGTCGTCGAGGATCTTGTTGGTCAGGTGCTCGTGGAACACGCCCTGCTGGCGGTAGCTCCAGAAGTAGAGCTTGAGGGACTTAGACTCGACGATGCGGGGACCGGGCACGTAGCGGATGGTGATCCTGGCGAAGTCCGGCTGCCCGGTCGCTGGACAGAGGCAGGTGAACTCCTCCGTGCTGAGCTCGACGACGTAACTGCGGCCGGCGTTGCGGTTCGGGAAGGTCTCCAGAGTCTGCTGGGGCTGGTTCTGGGTGTTACCGAGATGGGAGAGGCCTTGGAGGTCCTGCGGCTGGGTCGACATGCCACCAAGCCAATCGGGCACGGAGAACGGCGCAAGCGGAGAAGCCCGGGGCGGAACCGGCTTGCCACCCGGTCCCGGCGGGGTTGCCTCGACTCACCGCCGCATGGAGCCAAGGCCTATCGCCATACTCGGGGCCTCGGGCTCGATCGGCACGACCACGCTGGCCGTCGTCAGGGCTCACCCAAGCCTGCTCCGCGTCGCCGGGATGGCCTCGCTGAGGAACTGGCGCCGACTGGCGGGGCCGGCCCGCGAATTCGGAGTCCCCATGGTGGCCCTGGCTGATCCCGCGGCGGCCGACGAGGCCCGCGCCTCGGGAGAGTTCCCCGCCGGCACGAGGATCCTCTCCGGCCCGGACGGACTGAGGGAGATCGCATGCCTGCCTGAGGCGAGGACGGTCGTCTCCGCCGTCGTCGGCACGGCCGGCCTCGAGCCCACCCTAGCCGCGCTTAAGACGGGCAAGGATGTCGCGCTGGCCTCGAAGGAGCTGCTGGTGCTGGCCGGACGCTTCGTAACCGCCGCCGCCGCGCAGGGCGGCGGGCGGCTCATGCCCGTCGACAGCGAGCACAACGCCCTGCACCAGCTGCTGCGCGGCCGGCCGCGCGCCGATGCGGTCCGGCTCGTCCTCACCGCCTCGGGCGGCGCGTTCCGCGATACGCCGCTGGACAGTCTCGACGAGGTGACGCCCGAGCAGGCCCTGCGCCACCCGAGCTGGAAGATGGGGCCCAAGGTCACCGTGGACTCGGCCACCATGGCCAACAAGGGCCTCGAGATCGTGGAGGCCAGCTGGCTCTTCGACGTGCCGCAGGAGCGGATCGACGTCGTCGTGCACCCGCAGAGCGTGATCCACGCGATCGTCACGCTGTCAGACGGAAGCATGCAGGCGCTGCTCTCGCCCCCCTCGATGGCGTTTCCGATCCAGGACTGCCTGCTGGAGCCGCTCCGGCCACCCTGCCCCGCCCCGGGCCTCGACCTCTCCAAGGCGCTCTCGCTCACGATGAGCCCGCCCGACCCCGCGCGCTACCCCTGCCTCGGACTGGCGAGGACCGCGGCCGCCACGGGCGCCTGCGCCCCGGCGGCCTTCAACGCGGCCAACGAAGTGGCGGTGGAAGCCTTCATGTCCGGCCGACTTCGCTTCACCGGCATCGCCGAGCTCATCCGGCGGGTGATGGAAAAGGGGTGGACGAAGCAGCCCGCCTCCCTTGAGGATGTGCTGGCGGCCGACGCCGACGCCCGTGCCCGGGCGGCCGAACTGGCGTCGACGCTGCGAATCTGACCCTCACATGGAAACCCTCTCCGTCAGCGACCTGCTCAGCTCCATCTGGGGCATCGCGCTCGTCGCGCTTTTCTTCGGGGGCTCGATCTTCGTCCATGAACTGGGGCACTTCCTCGCCGCCCGACGGCGCGGACTCAAGGTGGAGCGATTCTCCATCGGCTTCGGCCCGAAGATCTTCGGCTGGACGGGACAGGACGGCGTCGATTACCGCGTTTCGCTCATCCCTCTGGGCGGATACGTCGCCCTGCCCCAGCTGGCGGAGATGGAAGGCGTCGAAGGTACGTCGGAGACGGGCGCCGAGGAACTGCCGGCCATCTCGTACGCCGACAAGATGATCGTCTCGGTGATGGGGGCGGTCTTCAACGTGATCTTCGCGTTCCTGCTGTCCTGCATCCTCTGGTTCACGGGGACCCCCGTGGCGGAAGGGTCGCTCAGCACCGTGATCGGCTACGTCCCCGAGACGGTGATCACCGGCTCGGGGCATCTGGCCGAACTGGGACTCGGCCGCACCGAGCCCGGACCAGCGCACCTGGCCGGACTCAAGGCCGGGGACCGCGTCATCGCGGTCGACGGACAGACGGTCACCACCTTCAACCAGGTGCAGGAGGCCATCATGCTCGGCAACCGGCGGGACGCCGCGGGCCAGCCGGTGGCCACGCTCACCCTCGCCCCCCTCCCGCACGAATCCACGCCCCGCGAGGTCGAAGTGCACCCGACCCGCGCCGTCCTTAACCGTCGCAGCGGGGACCAGGTGCGCATCATCGGTATCCAGCCGGCCTCGCAGGTCGTCCTCGGCGAGCCGGTGCCCGGCTCGCCGGCGGCGACGGCGGGCATGCGGCGGGGAGATCGCGTGCTCTCGGTCGACGGCCGCGCGATCGGGAACTTCTCCGAGTTCAGGGAGGTGCTGCGCCGGGGCGGGTCGACGGCCCGGCGCATCGAGCTGGAACGCGAGGGAACCGGGCTCGTCACCGTGATGGTGACCCCGGCGGTCGCCCCGACGGTCAACCCCGTCGGGCTGCTGGAGTACAAGGACGGCGACCTGCTCCGCACCATCGTGCTCGTGCCGTCCACGCGCGACATCGTGACGCCCGCGGGGACCGCCCCGCGCGACAGGCTCATGGTCCTGGGCGTCTCACCCGACGACCCCGCCCTCTCGGAGACGCTCCGCATCGGCACCGCCGTGGACAAGGTCGACGGACTTGAGCTCTCCGCCGTGCGCACGCTGGAGGACATGGAGAAGGCGGCGGGCGGCGTCGCCCACGACCTCACCGTATTCTGGACGCGGGCGGAGGGCGATGCCGGGCACGTCGTGCTCCACCAGGCGCTCTTCCGCCGGCCTCCGCCCGTCGAGCACGCGCAGATCGGCGCCGCCTTCCTGAACCGCACCGAACTCGCCCACCTAGCCCCCTGGGAGACGTGCGCCGGCATCATCGCCTCGACCTTCCGCACCCTGCAGCGCCTCGTCGACCGCGACTCCGACATCGAGGTCAAGCAGCTCGCCTCGGTGATCTCGATCTCCAAGACCTATTACAACCTCTCCGAGGACATCCGCCGCGTCATCTGGTTCACCGTCCTGATCAACATCAATCTGGCGATCCTCAACCTGCTCCCGATCCCGGTCCTGGACGGGGGGCACATGCTCATCGCCACCATCCAGCGACTGACCGGCAACGCCCTCGGCGGCAAAGTCATCGTCATCATGCAGTACGCCTTCATGGGCCTGCTGCTCAGCTTCATGGCCTACGTGATGCTCCACGACGTCCGGCGCTGCTCGGGCGACAGCGAGCAGCAGCTCAAGCAGCAGCTGCTCGAGAGGCACGTCTACCGTCCGGCGCAGTTCGCCCCCCGCAAGTAGCCCGGCGGCGAGGTTTTCGCCTCGTCCGGCGGAACCGGAGTCCCAAGATGCAGGTCCACCCCCCATGGACCCCCAAGCCTCCCCCCGCTCCCGCCGCTCCTTCCTCAGTGGCCTCGGCGCCGCCTTCGCCACGCTCAGCCTCTCACCGGCACTCGCCGCGGCCGACGCCGCCAAGGCCGCCGAGAAGGCGATGCCCCGCAAGAAGATCTCGGATCCCTACGTCTACAAGTTCTCCATCGGCAAGTTCGAGGCATGGTCGATCAGCGACGGGTGGGGCACGTTCAAGGAGGGCGTGACCAAGAAGATGTGGCCGCCGGCCGACCGCGCGCAGATGCAGGAGGTGATGCGCACGCGGGGCGAACGGCCCGACGACATGACCCTCTACATCAACATCCTTCTCCTGCGCAGGGACAAGGAGGTCGTCCTCGTCGATGCGGGCTTCGGCAACGTCGAGCGCGACACCTGGGGCTGGCTCGGGCAGGCCATGGCCTCGCCGGAAGTCGGCATCAAGCCCGAAGAGGTCACCCACGCCCTGCTGAGCCACTCGCACATCGACCACATCGGCGGGTTCACCTCCGGCGGCCGGCTGCTCTTCCCCAACGCCGCCGTCCATGTGCTGAAGTCCGAAGTGGACTTCTGGCGCGGCAAGGAGCCGGACTTCACGAAGTCGCACCGCACCGACAACATCCCGCAGATGATCAAGAACGTGCGGAACTCCTTCGACACGCTCCAGCCCAACCTGGTCCTGCACAAGGACGGCGACCAGATCCTCGACGGCGCCATCACCATCCTCTCCGCCCCGGGCCACACCGACGGCCACGCGATCTTCCGCATCAAGTCCGAGGGGCAGTCCCTGCTCCACCTCTCCGACCTGGCCCACAACCACGTCCTGATGTTCGAGGATCCGGCTTGGTTCATCGACTTCGATCACGACCCCGAGAACGCCATCGCCTCCCGCCGCAAATGGTTCGCGGAGCTCTCGGCCACCCGGGAGCGCGCCTACGGCTTCCACCTGCCCTGGCCCGGCCTCGGCGTGGTGGCCTCCAACGGACGCAAGGGCTACCAGTGGCTGCCCGAGGCCTGGCGCTGGGACTTCTGACGCCCGTTGACGCGGGCGCCCGCCCCGCTTGATATGTCCGCATGCCCGCGGACTACTGCCCGTCACGCCTCCGCACCGTGCGCCGCCTGACGCGTGCGGTGCAGGTGGGCGGCGTCGGGGTCGGCGGGGCGAACCCGATCCGGGTCCAGTCCATGACGACCTCCGACACGGAGGACGTGAAGGCCACGGTCGCGCAATGCGTCCAGCTGGCCGAGGCGGGCTGCGAGATCATCCGCATCACGGCCCCGAACAAGGCGGCGGCGGCGGCCCTCAGGGACATCCACAGGGAGTTCCGTGCGGCGGGCTTCGACCAGCCCTTGGCCGCCGACATCCATTTCCTCCCGGCCGCCGCGATGGAAGCGGTCGAGCACGTGGAGAAGGTCCGGGTGAACCCGGGCAACTACGCCGACAAGAAGAAGTTCGCGGTGCGCGAGTACACCGACGCGGCCTACGCCGAGGAGCTGGAGCGCCTGCACGAGGCCTTCAGCCCGCTGGTCCTCCGCGCCAAGGCCCTCGGCCGCTCCCTGCGCATCGGGACCAACCACGGCTCGCTCTCGGACCGGATCATGAACCGCTTCGGCGACACGCCGAACGGGATGGTGGAATCCGCCCTCGAGTTCATCCGCATCGCCGAGTCGCACGGCTTCCGGGACATGATCCTCTCGATGAAGTCATCGAATCCAAAGGTGATGGTCGAGGCCTACCGGCTCGCCGTCGCCAAGATGGCCGCGCTAGGCATGGACTACCCGCTGCACCTCGGCGTCACCGAGGCCGGCGAGGGCGAGGACGCCCGCATCAAGTCCGCCATCGGCATCGGCTCCCTGCTCGCCGATGGCCTAGGCGACACGATCCGCGTCTCGCTCACGGAAGACCCCTGGCATGAGATCCCGGTCTGCAAGGAGATCGTGAGCCGGGCCGAAGCCCTCGCCGCCCTCGGCGCCGCTTCGAAGGCCAAGCTGCCGGCCGACCCGGCCGACCCGTTCTCGTTCACCCGCCGCGCGACGGAGACCGTCGAGCTTTCCTCCAAGTGCCTCGCCGGCTCCGGCGAAGTCCCGCGCGTGGTCGTCCGCAGCGTCGCCGGCCTCGCCGATTGGCAGGCTGCGGCGAAGGAGATCCTCGACGCGCATGCCGCCCAGCGCGAAGTCCGCGCCGAAGGGCTGCTGGTACGCCTCGACGACCCCGCCCACGCCGCCGGCCTGCGCTCCTTGCGCAAGGCCCTCGGCCAGGCCGTACCGGCCCTTTTCGTCGAGACGAGCCTCTCTCCCGCCGATTTCCCGTTCGACGGCTCCGGCTCGCGACTGGTGGTCGTGAAATCATTCGCGGCCTTTGCGGCCAAGGAAGCCGAGGCCTGGGGCACGGCCTGCGCGAAGAACGACGCGATCTTGGCCGCGGACACCGATGGGCGGACCGTCCTGACATTAGCCAAGGAATTTTCAGCGATTCCCCCAGGTCAGCTCATCTTCACCGCTTCGCAGCCGATGGACGACCTGCATGCGACCGGCACCACCCGCGAATTGGCCCGCGCCATCAAGGTGGCGAAACTCAAGGCTCCGCTGTGGATCCGCGCGACGGTCGCCAACGCCGTGCGCCTCGACCCCGGTTTCCAGTCGCGCCTGCTCGAGGCCTCGATCCTCGCCGGCGGCCTGCTCGTCGATGGCTACGGGGATTTCCTCTCCTGCGAGACGCCGACCTCGACGGCCAAGTCGCTGACGCTCGCCTACGACATCCTGCAAGGCGCGCGCATGCGCCAGACGAAGACCGAGTATGTCGCCTGCCCGAGCTGCGGCCGCACGCTCTTCGACATCCAGTCGACGACCCTGCGGATCAAGGAGCGGACCGGCCATCTGAAGTCCGTGACCATCGCCGTGATGGGCTGCATCGTGAACGGCCCCGGCGAGATGGCCGACGCCGACTTCGGCTACGTCGGCGGCGCCCCGGGCAAGATCAACCTCTACGTCGGCAAGACCCCGGTGAAGTTCAACATCCCCCAGGAGGAGGCCGTCGAACGTCTCGTCGACCTCATCAAGGAGAAGGGGAAGTGGATGGAGTCCTGAGGACGGAGGCGCTCGCTCACCTCACCGCCGACTCCAGCGCCTCGATCAGCGGCTTCGGGTCTGGCAGACCGTGGGGATGATGGTCGCCGCCTGCCTTGGGGAAGAGCTTCACGCGGCCGCCGTTGTCCTGCCAGAGCTTGATCACGTGCGCGGCGTTGTCCTCGAAGGGCACGGTCTTGTCGGCGGTGCCGTGACATGAGATCAGGAACACACCGGCCTTGATGGCGGGGAGCAGGCCTTCGGCCGGCTGAAGGGACTTCGCCTTGGCTTCATCGTCCGACGCGAAACCAAACTCGGTCTTGTACATCGCCCAGTCCTTCGGACTGCCCTTGCTCTGGTGCGTCAGGGCGACGCCGCCCGGCCACGAACGGATGTCGCACACGCCGTTGTCGAGGTAGAGCACGCTGACACGATCCGGATGCAGACGCGCCCAGGCGTTTACGTAAAGACCGCCACGGGAGATCCCCAGCAGCGCGGGCTTGGGCGAAAGGTCCCTGACGCCGTGCAGCTCATCGTAAAGCGCCTCCCAGACCTTCATCGCCCCGGGAGAGCCGAATCGGTTGACCTGACGTACGTAGGCCACGTGCCAGCCCTTCTCGACAAGGCCGTCCTCGAGCGTGCGAAGGTGCCCCGCGAACTCCCCGACCCACAGCCACGGCCGACCGACCGCGGGCTTTTCGGGAACCTTCAGCGTCACGTCGGCTGCGGCGACATTGAACTTCTCCACTTTGATCGCCGCCGGAAGCAAGGCGGCGGCGAAGACGAGGAGGACGGCGGGGACCAGGCGGGGCATGACATGATCCTGGCGCGACGGACGGCGCGGGCAAGCGCGGTCAGATGACTGCTCCTTGCCAGCCGGCCCCAAACCCACCATCTCTGGAGGGCATTCCTTTCATGAAACCCGTACTTCTGGTCATCCGAGACGGCTGGGGCGAGAACCACGACGCCCGTCACGACAAGTTCAACGCGATCAAGGTCGCGGACATCCCGGTGTCGCGTCGGCTGACCAAGGAGTGGCCGCGCACGGAGATCCTGGCCCACGGCCTGGACGTCGGCCTGCCCGTCGGGATCATGGGCAACTCCGAGGTCGGCCACCAGAACATCGGCGCCGGCCGCATCGTCGACCAGGAGATCGTACGCATCGACAAGGGCCTCACCGACCCGGCAGCCATGCGCCGCATCCCCGCCTTCCGGGGACTCGTCGAGAACGTGAAGTCCACCGGCGGCACGGTCCACCTGATGGGCCTCTGCTCCGAGGCCGGTGTGCACTCGACCTTGCCCCACCTCTACGCGCTGCTGCGCCTGCTCAAGGAGGAGGGCCTCGCCAAGGTCTGCGTCCACGCCTTCATGGACGGACGCGACAGCCCGCCCACGTCCGGCCTCGGCTACCTGCGTCAGCTCGAGGCCGAACTCGTCAAGATCGGCATCGGCCGCGTGGCGAGCGTGTCCGGACGCTTCTGGGCGATGGACCGCGACAACCGCTGGGAGCGCGTCAAGACCGCTTACGACGCCCTGACCGGCGCGCCCGCGCCCGAGGCCGCGTCCGCGGCCGCCGCGGTGCAGGCCTACTACGACCGGCCGGCCGACCCCAGCATGGTGGGCGATGAGTTCGTACCCGCCACCCGGATCCAGGGAGCTCCCTTCATCCAGGACGGCGATTCGGTGTTGTTCTTCAACTTCCGCGGCGACCGCCCGCGCGAGATCACCCGCGCCTTCATCGACCCCGCATTCAAGGGCTGGGCCCGGGCCAGGCTGCTCAAGATCTTCTACGCCACCCTGACCAACTACGAGAAGGGACTCTGCCCGAACGTGGTCTTCGACAAGCCGCCGAAGATGGCGAACATCCTCGGCGACTGGGTGGCGAAGCAGGGCGTGGCGCAGTTCCGCACGGCCGAGACCGAGAAGTTCCCGCATGTCACCTTCTTCTTCAACGACTACCGCGAGGAGCCGTTCCCCGGGGAGGAGCGCGGCATGGCCCAGAGCCCCAAGGACGTCGCGACCTACGACCAGAAGCCCGAGATGTCGGCCTCGCAGGTCACCGAGATGGCCAAGGCCGCCATCCTCTCCGGCAAATACGGCCTCATCGTGGTGAACTACGCCAACCCCGACATGGTGGGCCATACGGGCTCGCTTGAGGCGGTCTGCAAGGCCTGCGAGGCGGTCGACCGCGGACTCGGCACGCTCCTCGAAGCGGTCGATCAGGCCGGCGGCAAGGCACTCGTCACGGCCGACCACGGCAACGCCGATCAGATGTGGGAGCCGGAGGAGAATTCGCCGCACACGCGCCACACGCTCAACCCGGTCGAGGTCGTGCTCTACGGCGCCGGCTGCAAGGGCCTCAAGGTCCGCCCCTCCGGCAGGCTGGCGGACATCGCTCCGACGGTGCTGCAGCTGATGGGCCTGGCCAAACCGTCCGAGATGACGGGCGAAAGCCTCATCGCCTGAAGCTCAGAATCCTGTCGGGAAGACGATGCCGAGGGAGTCGCCCACGGCCCTGACCATCTCGATCTCGCCCGGCTCGGCACGGCCGTCATGGAGCATGGCCACGCCGCAGGCTCGCACGACCTCTCGACGCTGGGCGACGCTCAGGCGCAGGAGGGCCGCGAGGGCCGCGTCGATCTCCGCGGAAGAAGGAGGCGGCCCGAAGGCCGGCGCGGACCTGCCGGGCAGATGCGTGAAGGCGCGGAGGAAGGCGCGCTCCTTCCGGGCGTCGTCCTGTTCGGAGGCATGGACAAGCGCCAGCAGCACGATGCCGTACGCCCTGCCGGCGTCTTCGCCGGAGGAGGCGATGGGCGGAGGCAGGCCGAGGTGACGGCGGAGGGCCGCCTGCAGGAGCACCTGCAGCAGGGCGTCGCCCGAAAGCGCCGTGGCCTCGGAGACGCCGTCACGGATGAGGGCGCGCTGTTCGGCGGAAAGCTGCCGCAACGTCGGCAGGGCGAGATCGAGCAACGGCAGCCGGTGGCCGCGCGGTAGAGCCCGGACCAACGTCTCGAGCCTGGCGACCTCCCGCACCACCTCCCCGCCGGCGAGCCCAGACAGCGCCTTCAGCTGACGCTCCCGCGCGGCGGCCTGACCAGAGAGCACGAGCGTGAAGACTACGGCGAGGGATCCGACGAGGTCCGAGGCGGCCTCGACCAGCGGCAGCGGCAGAGATCCGCGGAAGGCCACCGCGTCCTGGATCTGGTGCGGGGTCGCGTCGGGACGGCCGGCCGAAGGCTCGGCCGGGACGGACGAGGCGCCGGCGAATCCGGAGACGGACGCGGGGACGGACGGACCAGGCGCCGCCGCACGGGCGGCCGGCAGGCGCAGGTCGCCGCCGGAGGAGGGATCGATCCGCCGGAGCCGCTCTTCCAGCGGAGGATGCGTCGAGAACAGCGCGTCAAGAAAGCTGGGCGTTGAGGCGAAGAACAGGTGCCGGGCCTCGGCCACCATGCCGTCGTGCGGGCCGTCCTCCGCGGAGACCGCGGCCCCGCGCGCGGCGATCTTGCGGAACGCCCCGGCCAGGCCCGCCGGATTGCGCGTGAACTGCACCGCCGAGGCGTCGGCGAGGAATTCACGCTGCCGGGACACGCAGGCCTGGATGATCCGGGCGAACAGCATGCCGCCCGCGCCGGCCAGGACCAGCATGAGGCCGGCCACCGCGACAAGTGCGTGGCCGCCCTTCTTGCGCCCGCCGCCCGTGAAGCCTCCGAAGCGCACCAGCAGGTAGCCAAGCTGGACGAGCGTGAGCAGGCCCGCGACGGTGCCGACGAGCCGGATGTTGAGGCGCATGTCGCCGTTGCCGATGTGACTGAACTCGTGGGCGATCACGCCCTGCAGCTCGTCCCGCGTCAGGCTCTCCAGCGCGCCGCGCGTGACGCCGACCGCGGCGTCCGCCGTGGAGTTGCCTGCGGCGAAGGCGTTGATGCCCGCGGCCCCGTCGATGACATAACACTCTGGCACGGGCAGGCCGGAGGCCAGGGCCATCTCCTGCACGACATTCAGATAGCGGCGTTCCAGCGGGTCGGCCGCGGCGCCCACGACCAGACGTCCGCCGAGGCCGCGGGCCACGGCACCGCCGCCGGAAGAGAGCTCGGCGATGCGCACGAGGGAGCCGCCCGCGACCACGACCACGGCGGTGCCTGCGGTGGCGAGGAAAAGCTTGGGCTGCCACCAGACCGGCGCGGCGTCCTTCGCCTCGGACAGGCCGAGCACGGCGACCGCGTAGAGGGTGCCGGCCAGGACCACCAGGGCCACGGCCAGGAGGACGACGAGCAGGACCGTGCGTCCGCGGGCCTCATCCTGCGCCCGAAAGAAGTCCATCTGCGCGGTCATCGCGCCTCGGAAGTCAGAAGGAGACCTTCGGGGCGGCCTTTTCCGCCTCATCCTCGACCTTGAAGAACTCCGCGGGCAGGAAGCCGAAGAGGTTCGCGATCAGGACGCGCGGGAAGGTCTCGCGTCCGTTGTTGTAGAACAGGACGTTGTCGTTGAAGGACTGCCGGGCGAACGCGATGCGGTTCTCCGTGGAGGTGAGCTCCTCCATCAGGCCGCGCATGGTGGCGTCGGCCTTGAGCTGGGGGTAGTTCTCGGAGACGACGAGGAGACGGCCGAGCGCCCCGCTGAGGCCGGATTCCGCGGCGACCACGTCCCGCATGGCGGCCGGGTCGGAAGGGTTGCCGGCGAGACGGACATTGGCCTGCGTGGCCTTGGCGCGGGCCTCGACGACGGCGGTGAGCGTCTGGGACTCGTGGGTCATGTAGCCTTTGGCGGTCTCGACAAGGTTCGGGATGAGGTCGTGCCTGCGTTTCAGCTGCACGTCGACCTGGGCGAAGGCGTTGCGGACGCGGTTGCGGAGCTCGACGAGACCGTTGTACATGCCGACGACGATGAAGCCGAGGACGAGGAGGAGCACGAAGACGATGAGCAGGAAGGCGATCATGGCCTGAAAGATGCCCGCCACGGGCTCCTGCGCAAGCGCAGCCGAGCCCCCGCCATTAGAATTCCACCAGACTATTGGAACCCCCTCTCAGGGCAGTTCCGAAAGACGGGCGCAGACCTCGTCGATGAGGAAGGCCGGCGTGGAGGCGCCGGCGGTCACCCCGACCGTCCGGTAGCGGCCCACGGCGGCCAGGTCCAGCTCGGCGGCGGTCTCGACGTGGAAGCAGGGCAGCCCCTCCCGCTCGACGAGGCTGGCGAGCTTGACGGTGTTGGCGGAATGGCGGCCGCCGATGACCACGACGGCCTCGCAGCCCTGCTTCCGCAGCTCCACGACGTCGGACTGGCGGTCCTTGGTGGCCCCGCAGATGGTGTCGAAGACGAGCGCCGCAGGGAACCGCGAGCGCAGACGTGCCGCAAGCCGCTCGAACTCGTCGGTGAACATGGTGGACTGGGACACCATGCACACCTTGTCGCCGAGGTCGGGCAGGGCGTCGATGTCGGCCTCGCCGGAGATCACCCGCCCCCTGCCCTCCGTGTAGCCCATCAGTCCGATGACCTCGGGATGGCGGGGGTCGCCGAAGATCACCGTGGCGAAGCCCTTCTTGGCATGAAGGCGCACCTTGCCGGCGATGATGCCGACGTCGGGGCAGGTGGCGTCGCGGAACTCAAGGCCAAGGGACTTGAGGTACTCCCGTCGCTCGGGCGAGATGCCGTGCGCCCGCACGACCATGACGGCGTCACGGGCGGCGCCGGCGTCGACCTCGACCCTGGACTCGCTCCGGTAGTCGCCGACCTCGCGGATGCCCTCGCCGGTGAGCACCTCCATCATCTGACGGTTGTGGATGAGGGGGCCGTCCGTGTACACCGGATGACGCCCCTTGCGGGCGAACTCGCGGGCGATGTCGATGGCGCGCTCGACGCCCCAGCAGAAGCCCGCCGACTTGGCCCGGATGACCTTCATCGGGAACAACCTGCCCGGCGGCCGGCCAGGTTCAAGCAAAGTCGGCCGAGGGGCCGCTCACGGGGCGGGCACGCCCCAGACCTCGGCCTCGATGTAGTCGTTGGTCGGGGACGAGGAGTTGCCCTTGGAATGGAAGCGGACGTAGCGGCCCTTCGCGCCGGCGACGGCGATCACCCTGCCCTCATGGGATTCGAAGTAGGAGTAATCCTTGCCCTTGCCGAGGCCGAGCTCGCCCTCGGCGTCGTTGTTGTAGACGGTCGTGACGTCCTTCTTGAAGTCCTTGTCGTCGGAGACCTGAACCACGACGTTGAAGTAGACGCGGGGCTCGCGGTGGAAGTGCCAGAGCGCGATGGCGTGCACGGCCGCGGTCCGGCCGAGGTCGACCTGCATCCACTGGTGGCCGCGGGGCAGCTCGACCTCGAAGCCTTCCTCGCCGCCCTTGTCGCCGTCGGTCAGGAAGGAGAAGTCGCCGGCGTTGGCCTCGCGGGCGCTGGAGGTCACGGGACGGCCGAAGGCGAGGTTCTTGGCGTCGGCCGGGACCTTGGGGAGGGCGCGCGGCCCCTTGGCGACGGGCTCCAGATTGGCGATCTTCACGGGTCGGGGCGTGCCGAGCGCGACCGACTTGGGCAGCACGAGCGGAAGGGGCTTGTCCTCGGCGGCGACGGCCAGAGGGAGGACGAGGAGGCAGAGCAGCGTGGACTTCATGGGATGAGGAGTCAGACAACCGGGCCGGACCGGAGTTTCAAGCCTTGGGAGCCTCGAGGGTGCGGACGCGGCGGTGGCGGAGAGGAAAGCGCAGGGTCACGGCGGTGCCGGTCCCGGGCGTGCTGCGGATGTCGACCGTCCCGCCGTGGGCCCGCATGATCCGGAGGAGGACGAGCATGCCGACGCCGGCCCCGGAGCCTTTGGTGGTGTAGTAGGCGTCGAAGACGCGCGTGAGCTTGTGGGCCGGGATGCCGACGCCGGTGTCCCGGATCTCGACCGCGACCCAGTCGTCGTCATGGGTGATGCCGACGTCGACCTCCCCGCCGCGGTCCAGCGCCTCCAGGGCGTTCTTCAGGACGTTGAACAGCGCCTGCTTGACCTGATTGCGGTCGCCGAGCACCGGCGGGACGCCCGAGTCGACGTCGACGGAGACGCGCACGCCGAGCTGCTCCATCTGGTCGCGGAGGAGCGCGACGGCCTCCGCGACGACCGCGACGAGATCGGTGTCGGCCAGCACGGGCGGCGTCGGCCGGACGGCGCCGAGGAAGTCGCGCACGATGCCGTCGAGCCGCGTGATCTCGGAGCGGCAGACCGCGGCGGCCTCGCGCACCTTGCGGGCGGAGGGCGAGTCGCCGAGCCTGGCGGCCTCCCGCTCGAGAAGCTGGAGGTGGATGCCGATGGCGTTGAGGGGATTGCCCACCTCGTGCGCCACGCCCGCCGCGAGGGTCACGATGGAGTCGATGCGCTCGCTCTCCACGCGGTCCTCGGTCTGCACGCGCTCGGCGGTGACGTCGCTCAGCACGGCCACGCGACGCGCGAGCTCGGCCCCCTGGGAGTCGCTGACGCGGGCCAGGTGCAAGCGGAGCACGCGCGGCTCGGGGTAGCGCACCTCGACCTCGCGGGTCAGGGCGGAGGCATCCACGGGGAGGTCGAGCGCGGGCGCGAGGTCCGGAGCCAGCCGTCGCAGCTCGGGACGCCCCTCGGACCCGGAGGGGAATCCGAGCAGGTGGGCGGCGGCCGCGTTCGCGTACTCCACCGCGCCGTCGTGGGACAGGACCAGGACGCCCTCCCGGAGCGTGTCCAGCACCGTCTCCATCAGGTCGCGCTCGCGCTCCAGCCGGCGGGCGAGGATGGCCAGGTTCTGCGCATCGAGGTCGTCGATGCGACCCAGGACGCGGTCGAGAGGGCTGGAACGGCGTCGGCTCATCGTGCGGCGAGGAGAGTCGCGACTTCGGCGACGAGACACCGGGCGACCTCGGCCTTGGAGGCAGGGCCGATGCCGAGGCGGTAGCCGTCGCGCCCGAGCAGGATCAGGGCGTTGGTGTCGGACCCGAACGCACCGTCGGGGCCGGCCACGGAGTTGGCGGCGACGAGGTCGACGCCCTTCCGGTCCAGTTTGAGGCGGGCATTGGCCTCGACGTCCTCCGTCTCGGCGGCGAAGCCGACCAGGACCTGGCCGGCGCGGCGTCTCGCGGCGAGGGCCGCGAGGATGTCAGGCACGGGCTCGAGCTCGACGGTCAGCCCGCGGCCGTCCTTCTTCAGCTTGGAGGGCTGGCGCAAGGCGGGGCGCCAGTCGCTGACGGCTGCGCACATCAGCAGGACGTCGCAGGGGCCGAAGAGCGCGTCGGCCTGACGCATCATCTCCTCCGCCGTCACGACCGGATAGAGCATCACGCCCGCAGGCTCGGGCAGGGAGACCGGACCGGAGACAAGGTCGACCGTCCAGCCCGCGTCCCGGGCGGCCGCGGCGAGGGCGTAACCCATCCTGCCCGAGGACGGATTGCTGATGAAGCGCACCGGATCGAAATACTCACGCGTGGGACCCGCGGTGATGAGGCAGCGTACGGCCATCGCACGGATGCTGGCGGCGGGGTGAGCCAAGGGCGAGCGCGAAGGCGCCCTTTGGCGCTTCCCACGGACCCCGGGTGCGGCCAGATTGCCCCGCGATGGACATCTACCTGGCCACCGGCAACGCCCACAAGGCGGAGGAGTTCGGCCGACTCTTCGCCCGGGAGGGCCTGCGCGTCCGCGTCCGCTCGGCCCGGGAGCTGGGCGGCATGCCTTTCGTCGACGAGAGCTCCGGCACCTTCGTCGGCAACTGCCGCCTGAAGGCCGAGGCCCTCCTGAGGATCGTGCCGCCGAAATCCTGGGTGCTGGCCGACGACAGCGGACTGTGCTGCGACGCGCTGCAGGGCGGGCCCGGAGTGGATTCAGCTGTCTATGCAGGAACGGGAGCGACCGACGCCCAGAACCGGGCGAAGCTGCTGGCGGCGATGAAGGAAGCCCCGCCCCACCGGCGGGGCGCACGCTTCGAATGCCACCTGCTTCTGCTCGGCCCCAACTGGACCGACGTGAAGTTCGTCGGACAATGCTGGGGCAAGATCCTCGAAGCCGAGGTCGGCACCGAAGGCTTTGGCTATGACTCGCTCTTCGTGCCCGCCAACCATGACCGGACGTTCGGCCAGCTCAGCGCGGCCGAGAAGGACGCCGTGAGCCACCGCGCCAAGGCCTTCGCCCAGCTGACCGGCTGGCTCCGCGAGAACCATTACGGCGATTGACCTGCGTCGGGCGGGTCGCCTAGCTGCCCCGAACGGAGGGCCGCCGACAGTTGCGCATCGGTGATGCGCGTGACCAAGGCGTGCGCAAGGAGGCTTACTGCGATCGCCAGCGCCGCGTGAAGCACCAGCAACTGCGAGGCCAGGATGAATGACGGCGGGTCGTCGGCACGATCAGCCATGGCCTTCGTGAAGCGGCCGAAGATGTTAGTCGCCAGCCAGAATGTCCACCAGACCGGCACCAGGGCGGGCACAGGGTGGCCCTTCCATGCCGACGGGCTGTGGCTAGCCTGCCATAACTCGCGCATTCCGCGGAAAGGAAGCACCAGATTGACGAATGGAACGAAGTAGAAAAGCAGCGCCTTTCCGGGAGTCTGCGTCAGGCCTTCCGCACCGAGCGCCCTGACGTGTCGATTGGCCAGCAGAATCCAGCGGGCGAAGAACGCGGCGGCCAGCAGGAAAGTTCCGATTGCGACAAAAGACAGCAGCTGCTGGCGCTCATCGTTCCCCTCGAGCTCCTCCGTCGTCCAGGCGGGCCGCGAGATGAGCTCCCACTGCATGGCATTGGAGACCAGGAGGAGCCCGCTGACGACGGCATGCAGGATCAGGAAGGCCTTGAGGAGCCGCGCCGCCTCGGCGAAACTACGGCGGGGACGGTCGTCGCAAGTCGGTGCCATGACCCCGAGGGGTATGGAATGGCGACCCCGGCGGCAAGCCCCTGAAAACTCCGCCGGCCAGACCTCAGAAGAACACCGCTTCGGACAGAGCCTCGGCGGGGCCCATCAGCGCGACGCGCTGGGTCACCATGCCAGGCTCGCGCCCACGGGTGTACGTGATGCGCGCCTGCGTGCCCTTCTCCGCATGCTCCCAGATGAAGCGTGAGCCGTCGTCGTAGGTCCACTCGGCCGCAAGGTTGTCGCCGGCGGGCGGAGCCTCGGAAATCGAGAATTCGGCCGTCACATGCGAACGGCCAAGCCCCGCGCAGTGGGTAAGGCAGCCCTTCATCCACGCGATCAGGCCCGCGGCCTCACCGTGCAATCCACGAGCGTGTGAGACGGAGACCTTCCTCAGCCCACGCACGAGTTCGGCCGGCGCATGGGCGGCCAGGAACTGGCCGAGCGCCTGCCGGACCGGCAGGCACCGGGCGACCGCCAGGTCCCTCACCTGCTCGGGACGGGGGAAGGGAAGCGCGAAGACGGCTTCGTCGACCAGGGATCGGTCGGCGACGACGCGCCGACAACGGCCGGTCCATTCAAGCCATGGAGCGAGCTCCTTGGCGCTGACGCCGTGCGCCCAGAGGTTCGTGGGGAGGTCGCCCTCCAGCCAAGTGGAGACCAGGGACTCGAGCTCCGGGCCGGGCCGGCCGTGGGCGAGCAGGAGCGCCTCGCAGCAGCGCTTGCCGCGGCGGGCGGGGTCGAAGAAGCAGAGCACGTTGACCTTGGCCTCGGGAGGCTCCTCGGCGGCGGCCTCGGGACGCGCGGCCAGCACCACCAGACGGCAGGGGTAGCGCTGGGCGAAGAGCACCGCCTCGTCGAACCTCGCCTGGGCGTCGGCCGGGCCGACTGCGGCGCCGAACATCAGCACGAGGTTCATCTGCGACGCGCGCGCAGCCTCGTCGCCCTCCTCGGCCCAAGCCTTGTCGAGCGCATGAAGCGCATCCGAAACCTTCACCGGTAAGCCCGGCAGCGCCTCGAGGATCGGGTGCGGCATGCGTCAGCGGCCGGCGTTGCGCCAGGCATGGCCCTGCGCGCCCAGCAGCGCGTCGGCCCCGGCGGGGCCCCAGGAGCCGGCGGCGTAGGACTCAAGCCCCTCGCGACCCGCCTCGTCCCAGAACTGGAGCAGAGGCGTGAAAAGCCGCCAGGAGGCCTCCGTCTCGTCGCCGCGGATGAACAGCGTACGGTCGCCGACGATGGCGTCGAGGATGAGGCGCTCGTAGGCCTCGGGGGTGTTGGAGCCGTAGGTCGTCGCGTAGCGGAAACTCAGGCGGACCGGCTGCGTGCGCGGCTCGAGGCCGGGCACCTTGGAGTTGAGCACCAGCGTCGTGCCCTCGTCGGGCTGGATCTGGATGACGAGGCGGTTCGGCGCCAGATCGTAGCGCGCATCGCCGGCGAAGAGGCCGGACTCGGGCTGCTTGAACTGGACCGCGATCTCCGAGACCCGGCGCGCGAGACGCTTGCCGGAACGCATGTAGAAAGGAACGCCCGTCCAGCGGGAGTTCTCGATCGAAAGCCGCAACGCGCAGAACGTCTCGGTCGCCGAACCGGAAGGGATATCCTTCTCCGAGAGGTAGCCGGGGACCTTCTCCCCGCCGGCCAGGCCCTCGACGTACTGGGCGCGGACGGCGTCGCCGCCGGCGCCGAGCCGCAGCGGGCGGACAGACTCCAGCAGCTTCACCTTCTCGTCGCGGATGTGCTCGGCCGAGAGGGATCGGGGCTGCTCCATCGCGGTGAGAGCCAGCAGCTGCATCGTGTGGTTCTGCAGCATGTCGCGGGTGGCGCCGCTGTGGTCGTAGTAGCCGCCGCGCGAGCCGACGCCGAGCTCCTCGGCCACGGTGATCTGCACATGATCCACATGGTGCCGGTTCCAGAGAGGCTCGAACATCGGATTCGCGAACCGCTGGACCAGCAAGTCCTGGACGGTCTCCTTCCCCAGGTAGTGGTCGATACGGTAGACCTGCGGCTCGCGGAAGTTGCGGGCGGCGACGGCGTTGAGCGTGGCGGCGGAGGCGAGGTCGCGGCCGAAAGGCTTCTCGATGATGACCTTGCTCTCGAGGGGGGTGCCCAGCCCGCGGGCGGCGAGGCCGGACCGGCCGAGGTTCTCCAGGATGGCCTCGAAGACCGTGGGCGGGGTGGAGACGTAGAAGACCAGCTGCAACGGTCGGCCGGCGGACTTCTCCGCCTCGGAAATGCGCCGCTTGAGCGCCTCGTAGGCGGAGGGGTCGTCGTAGCCGCCGGCGACATAGAAGGCGTGGTCCTCCACGCGCCGCCAGATCTCGGGCCGGAACTCTCGGCGGGAGAACCGGGCGATGTCCCGGGCGGCCTGGGCGCGGAACTCGGCGTCCGGCACCGGCTTGCGTCCGAAGCCGACGAGATGGAAGTCCGCGGGCAGGAGGCTATCGACCGCGAGGTTGTAGAGCGCCGGCAGCAGCTTGCGGGCGGCCAGGTCGCCGGAAGCGCCGAAGATGACCACGCAGGTCGGCTGCGCGCCCCGGTGCTTGCTCAGCCCGGAAAGGAACGGATGACGGTCGGTTTCGGACATCGGCTTCAGGGACGGCGGCGGCCGAAGAGGACTTCGCCGCGGTGGTGAAGGATGCGGACGGGACCCTCGTGGCAAACCATAACTTCGATGACGTCGAACCGGTGGTGCAGGACGCGGGGCGCCTGCCGGATCCAGGCCGCGGCGGCGCGCCTGAGGGCGGCCTTCTTGCGCCGGTCCACCGCGCGCATGCCCTCGCCGGCGACCTGCGTCATACGGGTCTTCACCTCCACGAAGACGACCACGGCGCCCTCCAGCAGCACGAGGTCCAGCTCGTCCCTTCCGTGCCGCCAGTTGCGGGCCAGGATGCGCGCGCCGGCGGAACGGCAGTGCGCCGCGGCCAGGCGCTCCCCCCTGGCGCCGAGATTCTCCTCGGCTTGGCGCAAGCCAAGCAGCAGGAAAAGCCGTCGGAACATGCGGCAGGCTGACCGCCCGCCGGACGCAAGGTCGAGCGCGGGCAGAGGGGGTTCTTGACCTAGGGAACCACGGGATGGTATCCGTGTCTCCCACCCCACACCCATGCGCCTCCCCGCCCTCCTCGCCCTCGTCTGCGCCGCGGCCCTCTCCGCCGACCCGATCCCCGAAAGCGCCCGCCAGAACGGCTGGTTCATCGGCGCCCAGGCCTACACCTTCAAGGAGTACTCGTTCTTCGAGGCCGTCGCCAAGACCAAGGAGGCCGGCGGCAAGACCATCGAGCTCTTCCCCGGACAGTCCGTGAAGCCCGGCTCCAAGGAGAAGACCCACCACTCGATGAGCGACGCCACCATGGCCGAGATCAAGGCTGAGCTCGAACGCCAGGGTATCCACGCCGTCAACTACGGGGTGGTCGGCGCGAAGAACCGCGACGAAGTCCAGGCCATCATGGCGTTCGCCAAGAAGATGGGCCTCTACGCCGTCTGCACCGAGTCCACGGAGCAGATCGCCCACTGGGAGGAGGCCGCCCGTGAGTTCGACATCAAGGTGTCGTTCCACGAGCACGGGAAGCGCACGCTCAAGGACGGCAGCATCGACCCGCGCTACAAGGTCTGGGACCCCCTCTACATCCTCGGCGTGGTGGAGAGCCGGGACGCCCGCGTCGGCGCCTGCGCCGACCTCGGCCACTGGTGCACCTCCAACCTCAAGCCCGTCGAGTGCCTCCGCATCCTCGAGGGGCGCATCGTCAGCGTCCACATGAAGGACAAGGCCGACTACGGGCATGCGCCCGTCGTGGTCGCCGGGCAGGGCGTGGTCGACATGGACGCCTGCATCAAGGAGCTGATCCGCCAGAAGTTCGACGGCCACATCTCGGTCGAGCACGAGAACGACTGGAAGGACAACGTGCAGCAGGTGAAGCACAACATCGACTTCGTGAAGCAGCGCGCGAAGTAAGCCGCGTCGCTTACGTCCGCATCAGGCCCCCGGACCTCCGGGGGCTTTTTACGCCCGCGGACCTGAAAAACGTCAAAGTCCCTTGGCGCGGGCGGCCTGGATGACAGGCTGCGCCTCGTCCCAGGAGACTTGGTGCGGCAGTCGACCGCTGCGCGCGGCAAGGCTGGCGACGGCGCCCGCGGCCTCGCCCATGGCGACGGCGTTGCCGGTCACGCGATAGCTGGCGTGCGCGACGAAGTCGCCGCTGATGCAACGGCCGGCCATCATCAGGCCGTCCACGTCGCGGGCGACGAGGGCGCGCAACGGGATGTCGTAGGGCCGCATCCGGAAATCACCGTTGTCGATGGGCTTGGCGCGATTCGCCTCCTTGCTCCCCGCATGGATGTCGACGCCGAAGGTCACGCGGGCCACGGCGTCTTCCTGCCTGGCTCCCGCCAGCAGGTCGGCCTTGGTCATGACGTAGCGCCCGCGGATGCGTCGTCCGTCGCGCACGCCGATCTGCTCCGCGGTGGCGGCGATCTGCAATCCCTCCCAGACGCCACCAAGGGCGCGGAGCGCCCGCATGATCCGGAAGACTTCCGCACGGGATCGTACGGTGGCCTCGGAGATCGCGTCCGCATCCCACGGCTTGATGCCATACTCGTGGTTGAGCATCAGCATGACGAGGTTGTCGCGGACCGGGAAGATGGTGGGGTGGCCGTAGGACGCCTCGACGCCGGCCCGCTTCAGCTCGGCCTTGAAGGCTTCGACGCAGGTCAGGTGTCCGCCGGGGCCGGTGAAACTGTCCGTGCCGTTGAAGGAAGTGAACGCAGCCAGCGCCCTGACGTCCTTGACCACCGCGAGGGCGTTCATGGTCATGGGCTGGCACGGACAATCCTTCGACTGCCCGACGTCCCATTCGCAACCGGACTGCGCGCCGAGGTCGCCGTCGCCGGTGGCGTCGATGAAGACCGGCGCCGTCCACGCCTCGCGACCGGCCTTGGACTCGGTGACGATCGTGTGCAGACGCCGGCCGGACTTGAAGGCGGCGCACACCCGCGTGTGGAGCCGGATACCCACCCCGGCGGCGACGCAGAGTTCCTCGAGCAGCAGCTTCATCTCCTCCGGCTCATAGACGAAGCGGCTCGCATTGGCGCCACGACGGGCGCCGCGGGCGTCGAGCTTGGCGCGCAGCTCTCGGGCGACCCCCGGCTTGTCGAAGTCGAAGATATAAGTGAGCAGGCCGGCGGTCCAGACACCGCCCAAGCACCCGTGGACATCGAAGAGCCGCACCCGTGCTCCGGCGCGAGCGGCGGTCAGCGCCGCGGCCACGCCCGCCGGTCCGGCCCCGCAGACGATGACGTCGGCGTCGGCCTTCAACGGGAGCTCCTGGGTCTCCTCACGAAATCTCCCGGATGGGGCCGGCCCGGCCGCGGCCGCCACGAGCGGCAGGCCCGTCGCGCCGAGCAAGGCCGAGGAAAGGAACCGGCGGCGACTGGGATCGCCCATACGCGGTCAGCCTTCAGGCGTGAAGCCGAGCACGACGTCCCAGCGCGCGGCGAGCTCGCCGGCCCTCGAGCCCTTGAGCGGATCGAACGCCAGCGTGACGCTCTCGCGCTGCTTGGCGTCCTTGATGCCTTTGTAGACCATGTCGTTGGCGTTCATCTCATGTCCCTTGATGTAACACTGGGTGATGAGCTCCTTCTTGCCCTTGATCTTGACGGCGAGGTGGATGTGCGGGGTGCGGGGCTTGTACGGCACGGGCTTGATGGTGCGGAAGAGGTACTCGCCCGAGGATCCGGTGAGGAACCTGCCGAAGCCCTGGAAGTTGCCGTCGCGCTTGGCGGCGTTGCCGGTCTTGGTGTGGATGTAGGCGCCGTTGGCGTCGGCCTGCCAGATCTCGACGAGTGCGTTGCGCACCGGGTCGCCATGCTCGTCGAGGATGCGTCCGGAAAGCCAGGCGACCTCGCCGACGGCGGGCGTCAGCGAGTTGTTGAGGACGATCAGGTCGTTGTCGGTGTCCAACGGCAAGCGGTCGGGGTAGAAAGGCCCCTCGGTCTGCCTAGGCGTGCGCGTCAGCGCCTCGGCGAACGCGCCGGCGGCCGCGAACGACGCGGCGCCGAGGGCCAGCCTACGGAGGAAGGCGCGACGGCCGGGGAGGTCGCCGGGAAGCGGGGAGGTCGCCATGCCGAGACTCTGCGCCAGGCGCCCGCCCTGGGCAAGCGTCGGCTGCCCCTCACATAACCTTCCCCTCCGCCCCGCTAGCCCTTAACTTCCGGGGCCATGTCGGAGGACGTCCGCAAACAGATCCAGGCCCTCCGGAAGGAGGTCCAGCGCCACGAGGAGCTCTACCGCAAGAAGCACGCGCCGGAGATCTCGGACTTCGAGTTCGACAAGCTCCTCGACCAGCTGGCCGACCTAGAGCGCGCCCATCCCGAGCTGGCCGGGCCGGACCTGGGCATCGGCGACGATAAGGCGGAGGGCTTCCAGCAGGCCGACCACCGGGCCCCCATGCTCTCCCTCGACAACACCTACGACGAGGCCGACTTCCGCGCGTTCGGCGACCGTCTTTACAAGGCCCTCGGCGGATCCGGACTTGAGCTCATCATCGAGCCGAAGGTCGACGGCGTGGCGGTGTCGCTCACCTATGAGAAAGGCCGGTTCGTGCGCGCAGTCACGCGGGGCAACGGCACGCGCGGCGACGACGTCACGGCCAACGTCGGCCTGATCCGCGAGATCCCCCGCGCGCTCAAGGGCGCGCCGGAGGTGCTCGAGGTGCGCGGCGAGATCTACATGGAGCTGGAGGAGTTCCAGCGGCTCAACGCGGAGCGCGAGACGGAAGGCGAGGCGCCCTATGCCAACCCGCGCAACCTCGCCGCCGGCACGATCAAGCTGCTCGACGCTGAAGAAGCCCGCAAGCGCCGCCTCAGCATCGTCTGCTACGGACTCGGCGCCTGCGAGCCGGCCGACGCCTTCGGCACGCTCAAGGACTTCAAGGCGAAGCTCAAGTCCTGGGGTTTCCCGGTGCGCGACGACATCGACGTACAGCAAGGCGTCGACGCGGCGTGGGAGGCGATCCGCCGGCTCGACACCCTCCGGCGCGGCTTCCCCTTCCCCACCGACGGCGCCGTGGTGAAGGTCAACCGCATCGAGGACCAGCGACGGGCCGGCACGACCAGCAAGTTCCCGCACTGGGCCGTGGCGTTCAAGTTCCCGCCCGACCAGGCCGACACCGTGCTGCGCTCCATCAGCATGCAGGTGGGCCGCACCGGCGTCATCACGCCCGTGGCCGAGCTCGAGCCGGTGCTGCTGGCGGGCTCCACGGTGGGCCGGGCGACGCTGCACAACGCCGGAGAAATCGCGAAGAAGGACATCCGCGAGGGCGACACGGTGCGCATCCAGAAGGCCGGGGAGATCATCCCGCAGGTGCTGAAAGTCGTCCTCGAAAGGCGCCCCGCGGACGCCCGGCCGTTCGACTTCGAGGGCCGCCTGAAGGAACTCGGTCTCGACGCCACCCGCGAAGGCGAGGAGGCCGCCTACAAGCTGCGCTCGCCCTCGCGCGAGATGAAGATCCGCCGTCTCATCCACTTCGCCAGCAAGCAGTGCCTGGACATCGACGGCCTGGGCGAGGCCGTGGCGGAACAGCTGGTGGACCTCGGACTGGTGGACGCGCCCGTGGACGCCCTGGCCGTCAGCGCCGACCAGTGGCGCCTGCTCGAGGGCTTCAAGGAAAAGTCCGTCGACAACATGATGTCCGGACTCGCCGACGCCAGGAACCGGGAGCTCTGGAGAGCCGTCCACGCCCTCGGCATCCCGAACGTCGGCATGCAGACCGCCAAGGACCTCGCCCGTCACTTCCGGTCCATGGACGCCCTTGCAGATGCGAAGAAGCCGGACCTGCTCATCACCAAGGTCGGGAAGAAAGGCGGGGTCTCGTACGAGTCCGTCATCGCCGGCGTGGGCAAGGAAGTCTCTGAGTCCATCCTCTCTTTCTTCAGCGACCCCAATCACCGCGACTGGGTGAAGGCCATGCGCAAGGCCGGCCTCAACCTCGCCGAATCAACCGTGGGCGGTTCCGTCGAGGGCGTGGCCGGCAAGACCTTCGTCCTCACCGGCACCCTGCCCTCGCTCGGTCGCGACGAGGCGCGCGACCTCATCGAGAAGGCCGGCGGCAAGGTCTCGGGCAGCGTCAGCAAGAAAACCGATTTCGTCGTGGCCGGTGAAGAAGCAGGGTCGAAGCTGACCAAGGCCCAGGAACTCGGCGTGCCCGTGATCGACGAGGCCGCCCTGCGCAAGATGCTCGGGGGCTGATGATGTCCGCGTCGAACCCCCTTCCCTCCGCCGCCGCGGACCTCGCCCGTAGCGGCGATGCGGCCGGCCTGGCCGAGCTGCTTGGAAAAGGGCTCGGCATCGACGCGCAGGACGAGAAGGGCAACACGCTCCTGATGCTGGCCAGCTACCATGGCCGGGCCGAGGTCGTGGAGCTGCTGCTGAAGGCGGGCGCGGCGGTCGACCTCCGCAATGACAAGGGCCAGACGCCCCTCGGGGGCGTGGCCTTCAAGGGCCACGCAGGGATCGCGCGGCTCCTGCTCGACGCGGGCGCGGATCCGAAGGCCGACCAGGGAGGGTCGACACCGGCGGACTTCGCGACGCTCGCGGGCAGGACCGAGATCCTCGCGTTGCTCGAGTCGGCCCAGAAGACGGCGGGCCGGCCGCGCTCTTGGTTCGGACGGCTGGCCGGATGGATCAGAAGGATCTGACTCCGGACGGACTCACTTGCAGCAGCCAGAGCGCGGTGCGGCCACGTCGGCGAGGCGGGCGCGCAGGTCGCGGCGCTCGGCTTCGTCGGTCGCACCTGCGAGCAGAGCCTCAAGGTGACGGACGGTGCGGGCACGGGCGTCGGCGTGACGGGCGGCGGCAAGACGCGAGGCGCCGAGCTTCCAGAGGGCCAGGACGAGGAGCAGCTGCCCGAACCAGGCGGTCAGGTGGCCCGTGATCTTCTGCGTGGCGGCGACATCGTTGGACGCGCCCTGCGCGAAGGTCAGGCCCGCCCTGGCAAGCGCGACGATGGCCAGGAAGGCGGCGACCAGCAGGAGGACCCCCGTCCAGCGGGAGCAGCGGGCGGCGCGGCAGAACGGCGCGGCGAGTTCGGATGATTCCTTGGAGCAGCTCATGGGAGGGAGGATGCTGAACGCCCGACGGGGCGCAAGCCCCGCCCTTGACCTGCCGCCCGGCCGCAGGTGTAGTCCGGCGTGGCCACGAAGCTCCTGCTCCTCGACTGCGACTCCACCCTCTCCTCCATCGAGGGGGTGGACGAGCTGGGAAGGCTCCGAGGGCCTGAGGCCTTCAAGGCCGTGGAGGACATGACCAACGCCGCGATGGACGGAGGCACGCCCATGGAGGCCGTCTTCGCCAAGCGCCTCGACCTGATCAAGCCCACCAAGGCGGAGCTGGAATCGCTGGGAGCCCGCTACGTGGCCACCGTCGAGCCTACCGCCAGGACCGCGCTCGACGCGGTGCGCGTGGCCGGCTGGAAGATCGCCATCGTCAGCGGCGGCTTCACCCAGGCCATCCTGCCCCTCGCCGCCTTCCTCGGCATCGACCGCGTCGAGGCCGTCACCCTGCGGTTCGGTCCCGACGGCGCCTACGCAGGCTTCGACGAGACCTGCCCGACCTGCCGGTCCCGGGGAAAGAACGCGGTGGCCCGCCGACTGAGACAGGAATACGGGGCGACAACGGTCGTCATGGTGGGCGACGGGGCGAGCGACCTCGAGGTCAAGGGCGATGCGGATCGCGTGATCGGCTTCGGCCGCTACGCCGTCCGCCCCAAGGTGAAGGCTGGTGCCGACGCCTTCATCACGTCCCTCGACCAACTGCCCGGGCTACTGGGCTGAGCGGCGCGCGATAATCCGAGACCGGGGGGTTGCAGAAGGCTCCTGGCGCGGTTGAATCAAGGCATGCGCCGCCTCCTGCCCCTCATCCTCGCCGCCTGGACCGCCCTGCTGCAGGCCGCCCAGTTGGCGCCTTCGCCCGGCGCGAAGCCGCCCGAGGCCTCGCCCGAGAAGCCGCTGCGCGTGTTCATCCGCTCGGGGCCGAAGTCGCACGGGCCCGGCTGCCATGACCACCCCGCTTTCCTTCGGGACTGGACCGGCCTGATCCGCGGACGCGGCGCGCACGTGACCGGCGGCGACGCCTTCCCGACCGCGGCCGACCTGGCCGACGTCGATGTCATGATCGTCCACCGGCAGGTGGGCGGAAACTTCACCCCCGAGGAGCAGAAGGTCGTGGACGACTACGCCAAGCGCGGCGGCGGCTTCGTCGTGATCCACGCCGGCGCGGTCGCCGGAGGCGACGCCTCCGCGGACCACTACCGCGACCTCATCGGCGGCTCCTGGCGGCAGAAGGTGACCAAGTGGCGCGAAGGCCCGATGCAGCTCTCCTTCGTCGACCGCGCCCACCCTGTCACCGCGGACGTGGCCGACTTCGGCATGAACGACGAGATCTACTACGACATGGACCTGCGCCCGGACATCCACGTCCTCGCGACCGCCCCGACGCCCAAGAAGAAGGATGACGGCTTCGAAGCGCAGCCCCAGATCTGGACTTACGAGAAGTCCGGCGCCCAGCGCGCCTTCGTCTTCATCCCCGGCCACCGCTACGCGAACTTCGCGCGCCCCGACGTGCAGCTCCTCCTGCTCCGCGGCCTGGCCTGGGCCGGCCGGCGCGACCCGGACCTGCTGGTGATCGCGCGCTGAGCCCGCTCAGGCCCCGAGCAGCTCCCTGAGCCGTCGCCGGCGGTAGCTGAAGATGCCTTCGATCTTCGGCTTCACGAACGGGTAGGCCACCTCGCCGAGCGGCCACAGCGGCAGCTTCCAGAGCACCTCGTCGTCCATGCGCGTCCTGCCGCCCTCGTCGGCGAAGGTGTGCGTGTGCATCCAGAGCGCGTAGGGCCCGCGCAGCTGCTCGTCGACGAAGCCGTAAGGGGGGTCCCAGTGGGCGATGCGGGTGCGCCAGCCGAAGGGGATGCCGTGGAGCTTGAGCCGGTAGTCGATGAGCGCGCCGACCCGCATGTCGACCGGCGTCGGAGTGAGGATCCGGAAGTCGAGCTCCGGGGGCGTGATGGCCTGGAGGTTCTCGGCCCTGGAGAAGAAATCGAAGACCTTCTCGACCGGCAGCGGAATCAGGGAGCTTTCAAAGAAGCGGTGGACGCCCCGGGGGAGTGACCGGGGCCGGGAAAGGTGGTCTCGACGGTGGTTGCGGATGACTTCGCTGTAGTCGCTCACGTTCAGGACGCCGCAGACTGGACCCCGCTCGCCCGACTGTCAAGGGACCGGGCCTAAATCGGCTTGCCGACCTCGCCCGCAGCCTTTCCCTAAAGGGCCGGCCCCATGTCCTCCCCCCGTTCCCGCAACCGCACCCAGGGTGCCTTCGGCAACCGTCGCCCGCGCCCGATTGAGCGGGACTTCAGCGAGCCCGCGCCCGCCGCCGACCCGACACCCCGCGAACCGACCATCGCGGACAAGCTCATCCAGTTCGCGCAGCCGATCCTCCAGCAGGCGGGCAACCACCAGACCGCGGCCAAGGGCGCCATGAACGTCGCCATCCTGATTTGGAACGCCTCGATCGAGGGCGAGGAGAAGGTGGCCGAGGCCAAGAAGACCCTGGCCGGACTTCCCGGAGCCAGCGTAGAGCAGGTCGAGGAGCTCGTGAAGGTCATGCTCGAGCGCAAACTGGAGATGTTCCCCGAAGAGAAGCTCCTCATCACCAACTTCGTGCTGAAGTTCAGCCGCCGCCATGGCGACCAGTTCAGGGTCACGGCCGTGAACATCAATCCCGAGGGCGTCCAGAAGGCGGACCTCTCCGACCTCGTGAAGGTCGGGGGCTGAACGGGTTTCCGTTTGCACCCGGCCGAGGACGGGCCGAAATGAGGGCATGGCATCGCTCGCCCTCCGAGACGCAGAAGTGGTCAACGAGGGCCGGCGTTTCAGGGCCGACGTCCTGATCCGCGACGGACGCATCGAGCGCGTCGGTGACCTGGGCGGCGCGCGCGCCGAAAGCGAGATCGACCTCGGAGGCAAGCTGCTGCTGCCCGGCCTCATCGACGACCAGGTGCACTTCCGCGAGCCGGGCCTGACCCACAAGGCCTCCATCGCCAGCGAGTCCCGCGCGGCCGTGGCCGGCGGCGTGACGTCGTTCATGGAGATGCCGAACACGAGTCCTCCGGCGACCACGCACCAGGAACTCGAGAAGAAGTACGCCATCGGCGCGGCCACCTCAGTCGCCAACTATTCCTTCTTCTTCGGCGCGACCAACACCAACCTCGACGCCGTCAAGGCGACCGACCCCCGCAAGGTCTGCGGCATCAAGGTCTTCATGGGCTCTTCGACCGGCGACATGCTCGTCGACCAGGCCGCGACGCTCGAAGGGATCTTCCGTCACGCCCCCGCCCTCATCGCCACGCACTGCGAGGACACCCCGCGCATCAAGGCGGCCGAGGCCGTCGCCAGGGCCAGATGGGGCGATGACGTCCCGGCCGGCGAACACCCGCGCATCCGTGACGCCGAGGCCTGCTACGCCTCCTCCTCGATGGCGGCCGAGCTCGCCCGGCGGCATGACGCCCGCCTGCACATCCTGCACATCACCACCGCCAAGGAACTCTCGCTCTTCAGCGCGGCGCCCCTCAAGGGCAAGCGCCTGACCGCCGAAGCCTGCGTGCACCATCTCTGGTTTGCGGAGGAGGACTACGCCCGCCTCGGCCACCGGATCAAATGCAACCCGGCGATCAAGAGCGCCGCCGACCGCGACGCCGTGCGCGCGGCCGTGGCCTCGGGCGTCATCGACGTCATCGCGACCGACCACGCCCCGCACACGCGCGAGGAGAAGGCGCAGGGTTACTTCAAGGCCCCGTCCGGGCTGCCGCTCGTGCAGCACTCGCTCCAGGTCCTCCTCGATCTCGTCGCGCAAGGCGCCTTCCCGCTGGAGACCGCCGTCGAACGGGCCTGCCACGCGCCGGCCCGTCTGTTCGGCATCGAAGGCCGCGGCTTCATCCGCGAGGGCCACTGGGCCGACCTCGTGGTCGTGGACCCCTGCAGGCCCGCGAAGGTCGTCGCGGAAGGCCTGGAGTACAAGTGCGGCTGGTCGCCCTTCGAGGGCCACACCTTCGGCGCCTCGATCGAAAGGACGTTCGTCAACGGCGTCTGCGTCTACGCGGACGGCAAAGTCCGTCCGGACGCGCCCGCAGGCATGCGGCTGTCCTTCGACGGCAACGCACGCTGAGGGCACGGGGCGGGTCGGCCGGCGTGGCGTCGAGTCAGTCCGCGGGAATCTCGTCCTTCGCCCCCGCCTCGTACCGTTCGCACCAAGCGCGCGACCAGGAGGCGTAGTCTCCCGTCCGGATGTGCGCATGGGCCTGGGCCATGAGGTCCTGCAGGAAGTGGATGTTGTGCAGGGCGAGCAGCGTGCCCCCGAGGGACTCGCCCGCGTGGTGCAGATGGCGGAGGTAGGCGCGCGAGAAGCCGCGGCAGGCGTAGTTGTCGAGCCCCTCGACGAGCGGGCGATGATCGTCCTTGTAACGGAGGTGCTTCAGGTTGACCGGTCCGTCGGGCGTGAAGGCGCCGCCGTGCCTGCCGATGCGGGTGGGCATCGTGCAGTCGAACATGTCCGCCCCGAGCGCGACCATCTTGAGCAGCTGGGCGGGGGTGCCCACGCCCATGACGTAGCGGGGCTTATGGGCGGGCAGCAGCGGGGCGACCAGGCCGACCTGATGGAGCATGTGCTCCTCCGGCTCGCCCACGCTGACGCCGCCGATGGCGTGCCCGGGGAAGTCCAACCCCCCGAGCTCCTCGGCGCAGCGGACGCGCAGGTCGTCATAGACCGACCCTTGGTTGATGCAGAAGAGATGTCGGCCGGAGGCGAGGAACCCGCGGTCCTTGGCGAGGGCCAGCATCTCCTTGGCCCAGCGGATCGACCGCGTGACAGCGACCTCGCAAGCCTCCCGTTCGCACGGGTAAGGCGGACACTCGTCGAGCACCATGGCGATGTCGGAGCCCAGCTTGTCCTGGATGTCGAAACAGTCCTTCACGTCGAGGAACAGCCGGTTGCCGTCGAGATGCGAGCTGAAGTGGATGCCGTCGTCGGTGATCTGGCGCAGCTTGGCCAAGGAGAACACCTGGAACCCTCCGCTATCAGTCAGGATCGGACGATCCCAGTTCATGAACTTGTGGAGCCCGCCGGCGGCCGCGACGACCTCCCGTCCCGGACGCAGGTTCAGGTGGTAGGTGTTGCTGAGCAGGATCTGGGCACCTGTCTCCCCGACCTGCGCCGGCGTGAGGCCCTTGACCGTGGCCTGCGTGCCGACCGGCATGAAAACGGGCGTCCTGACCTCCCCGTGAGGGGTCTGGAGAACCCCGAGACGGGCCGCCGAACGCGTGTCGGTCTGCAGGAGCTTGAACACCCGGAAAACCTAGGGGTCAGGCGGGCGCGCTGGCAAGGGCAAGGCGTGACGTGCCGACGGAGAACGCGGACCTGCCCGGACTCCGGAAATCTGCCTAAAGGGAGAAGCTCTCCCCGCACGAGCAGCTGGCCTTGGCGTTGGGATTAGAGAACTTGAAGCCCCCGCCAATCATCTTGTCCGAAAAATCCAGGACCGTTCCGCGCAGGTAGAGGGCCGACTTCGGGTCGACCAGCACCTCGACGCCGGCGGTCCGGACCAAGATGTCCCCGGCCTTGGGGGCATCGGCGAAACGGAGACGGTAGGACAGCCCGTTGCAGCCGCCGCCGGAGATGGCCACGCGCAGGAAAGGAACGCCGCCCTCCCGCTCGCGGAGCGCCATGACCTTCGCTCCGGCAGGGGCGGTCAGGCGCACGAGCCTTTCATCGGCCTGTCGCGGGGCGCTGGCGATATCTCCTTCCATTTCAGGAAATGAACGCAGCGACTCAGGGATGGCAAGCGTGCGGCCAAATCAGGCTTGCCCGGGGCCGCCCGGCGCGCCATCTAGGACGGCCCGGGAGACGGTCGCGTAGCTCAGTTGGTTAGAGCGCTGCATTCACATTGCAGAAGTCACAGGTTCAAGTCCTGTCGCGACCACCACCCGGGGGGCGCGGACGCAGCCGGCAAGGCGCGCCGCCGGCCGCCCTCGCTTCGCGCCGAAGATTACACTTTTAGTATTTTATTATATTTATAAAGCGGTGTTTTCTTTTGTTCCCTTCCATCAAGTTCTTATACAAGAACCCTCATGCCCGACAGCGACCTTTCCAGCGCCGAGTCCAGGTCGCAGCTACGGGCCAAAGGACGAGAGGTCTATGAGAAGAGAGGCAACTGCACGATGGCGATGCGTATCGACCACTGGCTCCTCCTCGAGGGCGGCGAGCTCGACATCTCCCCGGCCAACTTCCACCGCTCCCTGGCCCGATGGCTGGCCGCGGCCAGGCTGATATCGAAACGGGACGTCGAGGAGGTGTCCGCGGCGCTCTACTGCCTGGGGGTGGTCAACTCCAACAACCTGTTCCAGAAGGTGCAGCAGGGGAAGACCGAGTCGCTGGGCATCGGCCGCAACGGCCGCATCAACAGCCGGGGCTACAAGCGCCAGCAAGGCTGAGGGCCGCAGGCCCGCCGTTGACTTCAACCGGTCCGTCCGAGAGGATGGACGGATGAGCCGCCAGCAGGAGAGGCGAGAGAAGGACAAGGAACGGGCACGCTCCTTCATCGAGCGACGCCTGGACGACCTTCGACGGCGGATTGGGCTCAAGAACCCTTCCGCCCCCCTCCCCGGGGAGGCCGCGTTCGACGACACCGAGATCGGACGCGCCCCAGGGCAGCTGCCCGCCGCCTCCCCCTTCGAATCCAACGCGCCAACCCGCTTCCGGGTGCACAGCTACGACGAGAACACCTCCAAGGTGGAGGAGTTCGCCGACCTCGACTCGATCGGCCGCTACGCGGGGCGCCCGGGCATGGTCTGGATCCAAGTGCTCGGCATCACCGACCCGCAGGTCGTGCACGTCGTCGGCGCCTTCTTCGACATCCCGATGCTGGCCCAGGAGGACGTCCTGACCAGCACCTCACGCCCCAAGTTCGAGGAGCACGGCGACAAGATCCTCGCCGTGGCGAGGGCGGTGCGCATCGGCTTCGAGGAAGACACCCCCCGGGGGCAGCAAATCTCGATCGTCGCTGCCCACAACTGGGTCATCTCCTTCCACGAGAACGACGAGAAGATCTTCGAGGCGGTCGAGCGGCGCATCGTCGAGAACAAGGGCAACATCCGCAAGTGGCACGCCGGCTACCTCTTCTACTCCCTGCTCGACACGCTGGTCGACCGCCTGCTCTACCAGACCGAGGAGATCGAGGACGCGATCACGGAGCTCGAGGACTCCATCCTCAAGGGCACCGACGACTGGGACCTGAACGAGGTCTACCGGCTCAAGCGCGTCGTGGTGCGGCTCAGTCGCCTTGCGCAGCCGCTCAAGGAGATGGTCAGCGGGCTGGAGCACTACGAGCACCCGCTGCTGCCCTCGTCCCTGGACATCTACCTGCGCGACCTCTACGACCACTCGATCCGCTCCGCCGACCGCATCGAGCACGCCCGCATGGTGCTGCAGGAGCTCCAGGAGTACCACCATACCCAGCAGGAGAGGAAGACCAGCGAGGTCGTCCGCGTGCTCACGGCGATGAGCTCGGTCTTCATCCCGCTGACCTTCCTCGTCGGCGTGTGGGGCATGAACTTCGAGTCCATGCCCGAGATTCACTCGGAGTGGGGCAGGAAGTACGGCTACCTGCTGGCGTGGGGCACGATCGGGCTCACGGCCCTCGGCATCACCCTCTGGATGAAGCGCAAGCGCTGGTGGTGAGCGCGGGTCGTCCTCGCCTCAGGCGCAATCCTGGGCGTCGACGTCCAGGACGTCCGTGACGTCGGCGTCGCGCAGGAACTTCGCGCGCAGGGGCAGCAGGGCGGCGAGCAGCGGCTTCACGGCCGGCACGAGGTACCAGACATGGAACCGGTGCTGGTCGTGCACCTTCTCGAAGGGACAGGGCGCGGGCCCCCGGACCTCGGCGACGCCCGGGTGCAGGCGCTCCAGCTCCTTCACCCAGGCCTCCGCGACGAAGGAGACCTTCTCGGCGTTGCGGCCGCGGAAAAGGTGCCGCACGAGGTGCCGCTCGGGCGGGTAGCCGAACTCGGCGCGGCGCTCCAGCTCGGCCGAGACGAAGCCGGCGTAGTCCAGCCGCTTGGCGAACTGCACGGGGTCCGAGGCCGGCTGGAAGGTCTGCACGACCACCGCCCCCTCGAGGTCGCCCCGCCCCGCCCTGCCCGCCACCTGCGTGAGCAGCTGGAAGGTGCGCTCCGGGGCCCGGAAGTCGGGCATCTGGAGCGAGAGGTCGGCGTCCAGGATGCCGACCAATGTGACGCGAGGGAAATCGAGCCCCTTGGCGATCATCTGGGTGCCGAGCAGGACGTCGTGCCGTCCGGCCCGGAAATCAGACAGGACCTTACGGAAGAGGTCCTTGCGCCCCATGGTGTCGGCGTCGAGACGAGCGACCTTCATCCGCGGGAAAAGCTGCGCCAGGGCCTCCTCCGCGCGCTGGGTGCCGTACCCCTTCCAACGTACCTTGGGCGAACGGCAGGCGGGACAGGCGACCGGCGCCGGCTCCCGGTGGTCGCAGAGATGGCAGCGGGCGGTGTCGTCGGTCCGGTGGAGCGTGAGCGAGACGCTGCAGCGCGGGCACTGCGCCGCGACCCCGCAGTCCGGGCAGACCAGCGAGCGGGAATGGCCGCGCCGGTTGAGGAACAGGATGGACTGCTCGCGCCGCTCCATCCGCTCACGGAGGGCGTCGACCAGCTCGCGGGAGAGGATGTGCTGCCCCTTCGCATGCAGGACCTCGCGACGCATGTCGACGATGCGAAAGGCCGGCATCGGGCGGTCGTCGACGCGCGCGGGCATGACGTCGAGGACGTAGCGCCCGGCCGCGGCGTTGCGCCAGCTCTCGAGCGAGGGCGTCGCGGACCCCAGCACGCAAGCGGCGCCGAGCATCGAGGCACGCATGACGGCGACGTCGCGGCCGTGATACATGGGCGTCTCGGACTGCTTAAAAGAGGCCTCGTGCTCCTCGTCCACCACGATGAGCCGCAAGTCGGGCAGCGGCGCGAACACGGCCGAACGCGCGCCGACGACCACGCGCGCCTGTCCGAGCGACATGGCCATCCAGGCGTCGAAACGCTCGCCGGCGGAAAGGTGGCTGTGCCAGACGACGACCTTGGTCCCGAGGTCGGCGAGCCGGGACCGCAGGCGTCCGACGGTCTGCGGGGTAAGCGCGACCTCGGGCACCAGGAAGACGGCAGAGCCTCCCTCGGAGACCACCTTGCGGATCAACGAGACGTACACTTCGGTCTTGCCCGAGCCGGTGACGCCGTGGAGCAGGTGGGCGCGGAAGGCGCGCGCGTCGAGGGTCGCGCACACCGACGCGACCGCCGCAGCCTGCTGCGGATTGAGCGGGTGGCCCGCGGCGGGCACGCCTTCGGCCTCGGCGAAAGGGTCGTCGTACGCGACCCGGAGCAGCACGCTGGCGTCCTCCCGGACCGCGCCCGAGCGGATCAGCGCGTCCACGGCCTGCTGCGAGACCCCCAGCCCGGCCACCGCCTTGGCGCGATCGGCCGGACCGGGCTGGGCGGAAAGGAAATCAATCAGCTGGGCCTGCCGCGGAGCGCGGCGCCGCAGCTTGTCGAGCGCCTCCGCGTCAGGCGCGCGGACCAGCGTGAGCATGCGGCGCATGACGGGGCGCACGCCCTTGCGGACGGCGGCCGGCAGGAGCGTCTCCAGCACCGAGTTGAGCCCGCAGCCGTAGTAGCCGGCCATCCATTCGGCCAGCCGGCAGCAGTCGGTCGTCATCACGGGCTGCTCATGCTCGAGCAGCATCACGCTGCGGAGGCGGGCCCCGGCCGGAGGCTCGGCCGGGCATCTCCACACCACCCCGAGGCTGGTGCGCCCGCCGAGCGGGACGCGCACGAGCTGCCCGGGCCGCAGCAGGCCGATCAGGGCCGCCGGCACCGAATAAGAATACGCCCGCGCACCGCCGTCGAAGGGCACCACCTCGGCGACGCCGGGTTCGACTTCTCCGAAGAGATCGGGCACGGAAGGATGCTCGCCGAGGCGAAACCGGGATTCAAGCGAGGGTTCCCGGGGCCGCCCTCATCTGCCTTCCGGCTTCTCGCCGCTGGTCAGCGGGCTGGCGGGGATGGACAGGCTGCCGGGAGCGTCTGGTCGCTCCGGGTCGAACGGCACGGCCGCCCCGGCCATCAGCAGCGCCGAGAGTTCGGGCACGCCGGTCCGGAAGCCCTCGACGACGCAGCGGGCCATCTCGTAGGCGCCGTAGGCGCTGAAGTGCGTGTCGTCGGCCAGCGCCGCCGTCTGACCGGGGAAGGTGCGCGGGGGGTAATGGAGGAGCGCCAGCTTGCTCGGCTCGGCCCCGAGCGCCTGATAGAGCCGCTTAGAGGATTCGTTGAGGTCGACGAGCGGGACGGCGAGCTCCGCGGCCACGCGCCGGACCGCCTCCGGATAATCGCCGAGCGACTCGAAGACCCTGCCCTGTTCGTCGAATCGGCGGCGGGCCACGGCGGTGACCAGGACCGGCCGGCCGCCCTTCGCCCGGACGGCCTTCACGTAATCGCGCAGCCGGGATGCGTAGGTGGTGAAAGGGCCGACATCAGGGCCTTTCTCCTTCTGGTCATTGTGACCGAACTGGATCAGGACGAAGTCGCCCGCACGGAGCTGGGCCAAAATCTTGTCGAGACGGCGCTCGGCCTTGAAGGAACGCAGGGCCCGCCCCGATTCGGCATGATTGGCGACGACGGCCCCGGGGCCGAAGAAGACCGGGAGCTGCTGCCCCCATCCGACGTAGGGCTCGGTCCTCTGATCGCAGACCGTGGAGTCGCCGGCCAAGAAGACGCGGACGACCGAGGCGTCGGCCGGCCTGACTGAGACCAGACGGGCGCGTCCCGCGACGCCGAGGAACTCGAGCGAAAGATAGTCGTCCCAGGAGGGCGTGCCCTCCTCGCGGGACTTGATCGCCACGCGCCCGCCAGGGTATCCGGGGCGACGCACGTCGACGAGGAATCGGCGGGTCTCCGTGCGACCCTTCGGGACTGCGACGTTCAAGGCCATCAGCCGGCGGGTCTCCGCCTTGAGGGTCGTGACAGAGTCGACGTCGGCCGCGCCGAACTCGACCGTCACCTCGTAGGCGCCCTCCGGCCGCGCCTCGCGATAGGACAAGACGGGCCGTTCGGCCGAACCGACGAAGACCGGCGGCTCCGCCGCCGCCGCGGCGATGGTCAGAAGACAGGGGATGACAGGGTTCATGAAGGGAGCCTGGTCAGGCCCGGACGGCCGGGACGGGGTCGCTGGAATGCGTCGCGATGCGGGCGCACATCAGGGCCCAGAAGCAGCCGATGCAGTTCGCCACGACCAGCTGCAGGGAGGTCGGGAGCGAATAGAAGATGAAGGTACCCGGCAGCCACACACAGTAGTTGGGCAGGAGATTGGGCAGGACGAGCCGGCGGTACCAGCCCGGTCCCATCGAAGCCCTGAGGCGGGACAGATCCCAGCCATAGTCCTTCCAGAGGTGGGAGATGGCCTGCAGGGGCGCGCCGATGAACACGGTGAAGCCGAGCATGTCGACCGCGACCTTGAGACTGACCGCGCGGAGGCTGGGTTCCTCGCCGAACCAGCGCGCCTGCAGGGAGTAGAAGCCGCTGATAAGCACGCCCATGAGCGCCCACCAGACGAGGCAGTGCACGAGGTCGGGCAGCGGATGTCTCGGGCGCAAGCGGGGGAAGGCCATGCGGAAGCACCAGGGTACGAAGCCGGCCGAGAAGGACGACCAGGCCGCCGCGAAGACCAGCGGGGAAGCGTCATTGAGGCGACCGACCCGGTCGAGCTCCCCGCGGACAACATCGACCCGGTAGTAACTGACCGCAAGCACGGTCGCGAAGCAGAGGATGATCAGGAGCGGCAGGAAGTTGTCGCGCACGGCCCGGAGGCCGGCCGTCCACGGCGGAGGCAGGGCTTGATCGCTCATCCCAGGATGCGCCGGAGGAGCTGGTCGACCAGACCGGGGTTGGCCTTGCCCTGGGTCCGCTTCATGATCGGGCCCTTGAGCGCGTTGATGGCCTTCTCATTGCCGGCACGGTATTCGGCGATGGACTTGGCGACGGACGGATCGGCCACCACCTCGCGGATGATCTTCTCCAGCTCGCCGGTATCGCTGTTCTGGCGGAGGCCCTTGGCGTCGACGATCGCGGCCGCCTCGTTTCCGGTGCTGAACATCTCGGCGAAGACCTCCTTGGCCTGCTGCTTCGAGATGACGCCCTCGTCGGTGAGCTTCACGAGGCCGGCCAGGGAGGCGGGCCGGATCGGGCAGGCCGAAAGGGGGATGGGCGGCACGGCGGCGGACAGGTCGCGCAGGAGGTCGTTGGCGACGAGGTTGGCGACGCCCGATGGGTTGGCCGGATGGGCGGCCACGGCGGCCTCGAACCATTCGGCGAGGGCGCGGTCATTCACGAGGACCGAAGCGGCGGTATAAGGCAGGCCGAGCTTCTCGACGTAGCGGCGCTGGCGGTCGTAGAGGTTCTCGGGGACCTGCTTGGCGAGACGCGCGACGGTCTCGCGGGAAATCCTCAGGGCCGGGATATCCGGATCCGGGAAGTAACGGTAGTCGTGGGCGTCCTCCTTGTCGCGCAGGACGTAGCCCCGGGCGAGCTCGGCGTTCCAGCCGCGAGTCTCCTGGGTGATGGAGCGGCCGGCCTCGAGTTCGCGGACCTGGCGGGCGGTCTCGTGCAGGACGGTGTCGCGGACGCTGGAGATCGAGTTGAGGTTCTTGGTCTCAGTACGGGTGCCGAGCCTGGCGTCGCCGCGGCGGCGCACGGAGACGTTGCAGTCGCAGCGCAACTGTCCCTTCTCCATGTCACAATCGGCCACGCCGGCCTGGGTGAGCATCGCGACCAACGAACGGAGGAAGGCCTCGGCCTCCGCGGCGGAGCGCAGGTCGGGCTCGGTGACGATCTCAAGGAGCGGCACGCCCGCGCGGTTGTAGTCGACGAGCGATCCGCCGCCCGCATGGCTGAGCTTACCCACGTCCTCCTCGAGGTGCGCATGATGGATGCGGACGAACCTGTGCTCCCCCATCACGTTGCGCGAGGGACCGGGCAGCTCGATCTCGACCCGCCCGCCGACGACGACCGGGAAGTCCTTCTGCGTGAGCTGGTAGTTCTTGGGATTGTCCGGGTAGAAGTAGTTCTTCCGGTCCCAGGCGCAGCGCTCAGGAATCTCCGCGCCCACGACGAGGCCGAATAGGACGGCCTTCTCGACCGCCTCGCGGTTGACCACCGGCAGCGTACCGGGAAGGCCGAGCACGACCGGGTCGACCTGCTCGTTGGGCTCCTTGCCGAAACCCCAAGGGGAGGACGCGAAGACCTTGGCGCGGGTGCGCAGCTGGACGTGGACCTCGAGGCCGATGACGACTTCCCAATCCGAAGGTGCTTGGCTCATAGCGGGGCTTGCTGGTGGGCGTAGCCATGGGCGTCCTCGAACAGACGGCCCGCGGCCAGCAGCTTCGACTCGGAAAGCGGCGCTCCGACGAGATGGAACCCGACCGGCAGACGGCCGGACGCGCCGCAGGGCACCGAGATCGCCGGAAGGCCGGCGAGGTTGGCGGGAATCGTGAAGACGTCCTCGAGGTAGAGCTGCAGGGGATCCGCGGCCTTCTCACCGACCTTGAAGGCGGGCGTCGGGACGGTCGGGGTGAGCAGCACGTCGACGCCGGAGAGGGCGGCGAGGTACTCGGCGCGGATCTTCGCGCGGGCGCGGAGGGCGCGGACGTAATAGGCGTCGGCGTAACCGGCGCTGAGCACGAAGGTGCCGAGAAGGATGCGGCGCTTCACCTCCGGTCCGAATCCTTCGGAGCGGCTGGCGGTCATCATCTCGACCGGCGTCCCGGAGACGGCGGAGCGATGTCCGTAGCGGACGCCGTCATAACGTCCGAGATTCGAGGAGGCCTCGGCGGTCGCGACGACGTAGTAAGTCGGGACGGCGAGGTCGGCGGAGGGCAGCTCGACCTCGGAGACCGCGCAGCCCTGCGAGCGGTAGAACTCGACGGCGGCGTTGACGGCGGCGGCCACCTCGGTGGCGACGCCCTTGCCGAGAAAGCCCTTCGGGACGCCGATGCGCAGCTTGCGCGCGTCGCCAGCAGGCGTGAGCGCGCGGCCGGAGGGACCGAAGCACGTCATGTCCCGCGCGTCCGCCGAAGCCAGGGCATCGAGCAGCAGCGCGCAGTCCTCGACGCTGCGAGCCATGGGTCCGATCTGGTCGAGCGAGGAGGCGAAGGCGACGAGGCCGAAGCGCGAGATGAGCCCGTAGGTGGGCTTGAGCCCGACCACGCCGCAATGCGAGGCGGGCTGGCGGATCGATCCGCCGGTGTCGGACCCGAGCGCTAGCGGCACGAGGCCGGCGGCCAGCGCGGCGGCGCTGCCGCCGGATGATCCGCCCGGGATGCGTTCGAGGTCCCAAGGATTGAAGGCCTTGCGGAAGGCGGAGTTCTCCGTGGAGGAGCCCATGGCGAACTCGTCCATGTTCAGACGTCCGAAGAGGATGGCGCCCGCGGCGCGGAGCCTCTCGGCGACGTGCGAGTCGTAGGGCGAGACCAACGGCGCGAGCATCTTGCTCGAGCACGTGAGCGGCTGTCCCTTCACCGCAATGTTGTCCTTGATCCCGACCGGGATGCCTTCGAGCGGCCCCCTGCCCTGCCCCGCCTTGCGACGGACGTCGGAGGCGTCGGCCTGCGCGAGCACGTCGGCCTGATCGAGGTGCGTGAAGGCTCCGACCTTGTCGTTGAGCGTCCGGTGGCGGGCGATCAGGGCCTCGCACAGCGCGCGCGAGGTGAACGCGCCGGACGCCAGACGTCGTCCGAGTTCGGCGGCGGAAAGCTCATGGAGCGCGTCGGCCATGGCTTATGACTCGTCGTCCACCACGCGCGGGACGGAGATCTGCCCGTCACGCGAGGCGGGCGCGAGGCGCGTGACGGCCTCGACTCCGAGGACCGGACCGGGCTCATCGGAACGCAGGGCGGATTCGTCGACGACGCGCGCGTCGTCGGCCGTCGCGGGCAGATCGGCCTTCGCCAGCGCCTGGAAGTGGCCCAGGACCTGGCCCAACTGCGAGGCGTACAGCGCCTTCTCCTCGGCCGTGAGGCTCAGACGGGCGAGCTTCGCCAGGTGGTCGATGTCGAAGCCTTCGGCCATGCTCAGCGCTGCACCGTCCAGCCGGCCCCCTTCTCCAGTGCCGTCATGACCGCCTCGAGCGCCTTGGCGGCCTCTTCACCAGTGAGCGTGCGTGACGCGTGGCGCCAGCGCACCTCGAAGACGAGCGCCCGGGATCCTGCGGCGAGCTTGCCGCCGCTGAAGACGTCGAAGCAGGTGACGGACTCCAGGGTGAACTCCTTGCCGGCGGCCTTGGCCGCGGCCTGACGGACACGGGACTCGACCTCGGCGGCGGCCACGGCTTCGGGCACGACCACGGACACGTCGCGGGTGACAGGCGGGAAGGAGGAGAAGGCCTCGAAGCGCGGCGTCTTGCGGGCCTCGGCGAGCGCGGAGCGTGGAATCAAAGCCTCGCCGGCGACGACCGGGCCGCGCAGCCCTAGCGAACGCGTCCAGCGAAGGTCGAGCACGCCGGCGGCCCCATCGAGGGAGCGGGCGCGATCGAGCAGCGCCGAGGCGTGGCCGGCCTGCCAGAGTCCGCCGGAAGCGGCGCCGAACGAAAGCCGGGCCTGGCCGGCGCCGGCCAGGGCGGCGACGTCAAGGACCAGCCGCTTCATGCGCTGGGCATCCCAGGGCTCGCGTGATTTCCAGGAACGCGTGAGCGGATCGGCGAGCGCGGCGAAGGCCACCGCGAGGTGTTCGCGCACCTGACCGTCGGGCTGAGGGCGGAAGACCACCCCCACCTCGAAGACCGCGCGAAGGTCGGCGTGGACCGAAGCGTTGAGCGCGAGGGCGCCGGCGAGCCCGGGCAGGAGCGAGGCGCGCAGGTGCGTCTGCTCGGCGGTCAGCGGGTTCTCGATCGCGAGGGCCGGGGCGAGGTCGCCGCCGAGCGTGCGCGCCAGCTCGGCCGCGTCGCGCATCGAGTAGTGGCAGCATTCCGTGAAGCCGGCGCCGATGAGGCGGGCCGAGGCCTCGCGGGCGAAGGCGGCGGAAGGCGCGTCCTCGTCGCCGGGGGCCGGGGCGGCCGGACGACCGACGGGGACGTTGTCCGTACCGTGGATGCGGACGAATTCCTCGACCAGGTCGATCGGGCGCGTGACGTCGGAGCGGAAGGACGGAACCGTGACGGACAGTCCGGAGCCGGCGGACTTGACCGTGAACCCGAGCCGCGTGAGCGCGGCGGACACGTCGGCGTCGGAGACCGGGGCGCCGACCTTGGCGGCAACGAAACCGGCGGGAAGGTCGACCGTGACGTCCGCGCGCGGCGGACGGCCGGCGGCGACGGCGGGACCGACGGGCTCGGCGCCGGCGAGCTTGACGAGGAGATCGGCGGCGAGGCGCGAGGCGAGCTCGACCCCTGCGGGGTCGACGTCGCGGGCGAAGCGGTGGGAGGAATCCGTGCTCACGCCGAGACGGCGGGCCGCACGGCGCACGTCGGCCGGACGGAACCAGGCGGACTCCAGGAGGACCTCGGTCGTGGCTTCGGACACGCCGGAGCCGGCGCCGCCCATGACGCCCGCGAGGACCAGGGCGCGCGCCTCGTCGGCGATCACGCAGACCGTGCCGTCGAGCGCGACCTTGCGCCCGTCGAGCAACGCGAGCGTCTCGCCGTCGCGGGCGGGCCGAACCTCGACCGCGCCCTTCACGGCGGCCGCGTCGAAGGCGTGGAGCGGCTGCCCCAGCTCGAGCATCACCCAGTTGGTGATGTCGACGACGTTGTTGATCGGACGGAGGCCCGCGGCCTCGAGGTCGCGGCGCAGCCAGTCGGGCGAGGGCCCGACCTTCACGCTGCGGAAGGCCCGCAGGGTGTAGTAGGGGCAGGCATCGGAGGAGAGGCGCACCTGACGGGGGCCGCCGGAGGCCTGCGAACCTGGGGGGGTCGAGTGCGAGAGCGGCAGCAGCGGCCGGCCGAGCGCGGCGGAGAGCTCGCGGGCCACCCCGCGGATTCCGAGGCAGTCGCCGCGATTGGGCGTCACCGAGATCTCGAGCACCGTGTCAGGAGGGCCGTAGAGCGCGTTGAGCGGCGTGCCGACGGCGGGGGCCCGGGGCGTGAGGATGAGGAGACCGTCCTCGCCCTTGCCGAGGCCAAGTTCCTCCGAGGAGCACATCATGCCGGCCGAGTCGACGTCGCGCAGCTTGGAGACCTTGATCTCGAAACCGCCGGGCATGACCGTGCCGGGGAGTGCGACCGGCACCCGATCGCCCGCCTTGAAGTTCTTGGCGCCGCAGACGATCTGACGCGGCGCGCCATCGCCCACGTCGACCTGGCAGACGCTGAGACGGTCCGCCTTCGGGTGCTTCTCGAAGGACCTGATCTCGCCGACCACGACCTGGGGCAGCGGCGCGAGGCCGAAGGTCGTGACCGATTCGACCTCGAGGCCGAGCATAGGCAGGACCTCCGCGACCCTGTCGGCGGAGACGCCGGCGAGGTCCACGTGGCGGGAGAGCGACTGGAGGGAGACCTTCATGTCCGTGTCAGGCGAACTGGCGCAGGAAGCGCGCGTCGTTGGCGTAGAAGTGGCGGATGTCGTCGATGCCGTGGACCAGCATCGCGATGCGTTCGAGGCCGAGACCGAAGGCGAGGCCTGACCATTCCTGCGGATCGAGGCCGCAGAGCTCGAGGACCTTGGGGTCGACCAGGCCGCAGCCCATGATCTCGAGCCAGCGCCCGGAGAGACGCCCGAGATTCGGCGAACGCAGGTCCATCTCGAAGCTCGGCTCCGTGAACGGGAAGAACGAGGGGCGGAGACGGGTCTCGGCGTCGGGTCCGAACGTCTCCTTCACGAAGAAGTCGAGGACCCCGCGCAGGTCGGCGAGCGTGACCTGCCGATCGATCCAGAGCCCTTCGACCTGATGGAAGTTGGCGGAGTGGGTGGCGTCGACCGCGTCGCGGCGGAAGCACCGGCCTGGAGCGACGATGCGGAACGGCGGCTTGCGCGAGAGCATCGTGCGCACCTGGACGCTCGAGGTGTGGGTGCGGAGCAGTACGGCCTCGGAGCCCTTGCGCGGGGCGTCAGCGGAGCGGAACGCGGCGGGCAGGTAGAGCGTGTCCTGCATGTCGCGCGCAGGATGGTCGGCCGGCGTGTTGAGCGCGTCGAAGCAGTGCCACTCCGTCTCGACCTCGGGCCCTTCGGCCACGGTGAAGCCCAGCTTGCGGAAGGAGGCCAGCATGCGCTCACGCGTGCGGCTGAGCGGGTGCGCCGAGCCGGCGGGGACGTCGGGCGAAGGCAGCGAGGGGTCGGCCGGCGCGCCGAGGGCGTCGGCGATCTCGGCGTCCTCGACCTTGGCCAGGAGCGCGGCCAGCAGCTCCTCGACGGACTTCTTCGCCTCGTTGATCAACTTGCCGACGACCGGACGCTCCTCCTTCGAGAGGGCGGCCATCCCCTTCATGACCTGGGTCAGGGTCCCGTTGGGCCCGACCACGCGAGCCTTGAAAGCCTCCAGCTCGGCGCGGGTCGTGACCGCGGCCGATTCCTGCTGGGCCGTGGCCACGATGCTGGCGAGCTGCTGCTGCATGCTTTTCTTTTGTGCCCCGGAGGGGGTGGGCGGCAAGCGAAAGCACCCCCGCGAAAAGAAGAAGCCCCGGGGGCCGGGGCTTCGCGAGGAGGTCCGCTCGGGGCGGGCTTAGGCGAGGGCGGCCTTGGCCTTCTGGACGATGGCCTCGAAGGCGGGCGCGTCGTTGATGGCGAGCTCGCTGAGGTTCTTACGGTCCATGATGATGTCGGCCTTCTTGAGCCCGGCGATCAGGCGGCTGTAGGTGATCCCCAGGGGCCGGCAGGCGGCGTTGAGGCGCACGATCCACAGCTGGCGGAACGTCGACTTGTTCTTACGGCGGTCGCGGTAGGCGAACTTCTGGGCGCGCTGGGTCGCCTCGAGGGCGTACACGTAGAGGCGCGACTTGTTCCCGAAGTAGCCCTTGGCCGACGCGATGGTGCGGCGCTTACGCGCCTTGGTGGCCGGACCGTTGGTTGCTCTAGGCATGTTGGTATGTGTGTTGGGTGTTGGTATTAGGGCCTCGGGGTCGCCTTAGACACCCGTTCGGCCCGAAATCGGGGAAGACGCTCAGGCGAAGGGCATCGAGGCCAGCATCTTCTTCTCGAAGCCGGAGTCGACCCGCTTGGCCTTGTTGGCGCGGCGACGCTGCTTGCGGGACTTCGAGCTGAGAAGATGGCGCGTGTTCGGGGAGCGGCGCATGACCTTGCCGGAGCCGGTGATCTTGAAGCGCTTGGAGATGGACTTGCGGGTCTTCTGCATGGCGGAAAGGGGTTGAACAAAGGGGTCGGGGACGGGGATGTAAAGGGGAAAGGGGGCGACATGGCGCGCCCTCGGTAACGTTTGACTTAGGGCCCAGCGCCCTTCCCTTGCCGGGACAAACCATCCGAAACCATGATTTCCATCGGTAAAAGCCCCAAGCTTAACTTCAAAGTCGACGCCCTGATGGCGGGAAGGGTCGTGCAGACCGACTTCGCCGGACTCCTTGACGGCCCCTGCGTGGTCTCGGTCTACATGCGCAACAACACCTCGGCCTGCGACAAACAAGCAGCAGAGCTCGGAAAAGTAATGCAAACCATTGGAAGGAAAGGATTTAAGCTTATTGCAGTCTCTCGGGACAAAATCAGTTCGCACGAAAAATACGCCGCCAAGCACGGCTACAAATTCACCCTGGTCGCCGACCCCGAGGATCTTTTCTCGAAGGCGGTGGATGGCATGGTCGAGAAATCCATGTACGGGAAGAAGTACCTGGGGCCGGCCAGGGCGGCCTACGTCCTGGACGCCAAAGGCAGGCTCGTCGGCGCGGTGCCCAAGGTCGACGCGGCGGAGCACGGCAAGCAGCTGCTGACCGCCCTCGCGGCGCTCAAGTGAGATGAAGCCCCGTTGAATCGGGACTTGAACCTGTCCCCGGAAAAAGAGATTTTCGGAGGACAGACGCCCGCAGAGCTACCTAATGGCCACCCCTTATCGCCCCTCCGGCCCCCGGCCGAAATCGTCGAATCAGAACCAGCGGAGGGACCAACGGAAGGAAGACAAAGGGCCGCGTCGCAACGATCGCATCCGCTCGCCCGAGGTGCGCGTCATTTCCGGCAAAGGGGAGATGGTGGGCATCATGCCCACCCCCAAGGCCCTGGAGCTGGCGCGCGAGCTCGGCGTGGACCTGATCGAGATCTCGGCCAACGCGCAGCCCCCGGTCTGCAAGCTCATCGAGTACGGCAAGTACCTCTACGAGGAGGCCAAGAAGCACAAGCACCAGAAGTCCGCGAGCAAGGTCAAGGAGATCAAGCTGCGCCCCCGCATCGACGTGCACGACCTCATGATCAAGGTGCGGCGCGCCGAGAACTTCCTCTACCACGGGCACAAGGTGAAGCTGCTCCTGCAGTTCCGCTACCGCGAGCTCGAGCACCCGGAGATCGGCGTCGACACCATCAAGCGTGCCATCCAGGAGCTCGCCCACATCAGCACGCACGACAACGAGCCCAAGCGCAACGGGCGCGCCATCGTGGTCGGCCTGACCCCCGTCCAGCAGAACCGGCGCAAGCTCGTCCATAACGCCGCGCCGGGCGAGGAGGACGGGGAGGACGACTCGGGCGAGATCGACGGCGACGACCAGGAGTGAGCCGGTGGACCGCTTCCGGGGCATCCTGATCGCGGCCCTGCTGGCCTGCACCTCCGCCCCGGCCGCCGCCTCGGACGTCTATCTGGAAGACTCCCTGCGCCTCCTCGGCGCCGGACGCCTCGCCGCCCAGAAGGGCGACCGTGCCGGCTCGGAACGCCACGGAGGCGCGGGCAAGCCCACGCTGTACGCGGAGCGCGACCGGGACCACCTGCTCGTCGACGGCGTGAAGGTCATGCTCTCGGAGCCGGTCGGGCTGCTGAAGGGCCGCCTCACCGTGGCACGACTGGATTACGACAAGGTCCTCGTCCCGCTTTACTGGCGTCAAGCCGAGCGCAGGCCCATGCGCCGCATCATGCTGGACCCCGGGCACGGCGGCACCGACCCCGGCAAGCAGCACGCCAACTACAACGAGAAGACCGTGGCGTTCGACACCGCCGTGCGCGTCAAGGCGGCGCTCGAGAAGCAAGGCTTCGAGGTGCTGCTCACGCGCAGCAAGGACGCCTCGCTGGCCCTGCCGGCGCGCCCGGCCCTGGCGGGAAGGTTCGCCGCCGACCTCTTCGTCAGCATTCATTACAATTCCGCCGGCGCCAACGACACGACCAGCGGAGGCATCGAGACCTACTGCCTGACCCCTCCCGGCATGCGTTCGACCAACGTGGCCAAGGGACGGCCCGACCTGTCCTCCGAACCCGGCAACCGCTTCGACATACGCAACCTCCAGCTAGCCTGGAGCGTGCAGCGGCACCTCCTCGCAGGCACGGGCGCGGAGGACCGCGGCGTGCGGCGCGCCCGCTTCGCCGTCCTGCGCCCCCTACCCTGCCCCGGGATCCTGATCGAGGGCGGCTTCGTCTCGAGCCGACGAGAAGGCGCCTTGATCGGCACCCCGGCCTACCGCCAGCAGGTCGCCGACGCGATTGCGGCCGGCATCTCGGAATACGCCCGATCCCTGTCCCCCGCCCCCCTGCGGCGCTGACCCGGAAAGGGCTTGCCAAGGGGAGCCGGCGGAGTTTGTTCACCCTTCCCTCGGGCCCGCCGGCCATCGGCCTCGGACCTTCCCGCAGGGAACCACCAACAACAACCAAACCCCGGAAACGTCCTTCGCGACGACCGGGACAAACAGTCAGACAACACCAATGAGCATCATGGAAAAACTGCTCGCCGAGTCCAACTTCGGCGCGCTCAAGGCCCACTCCGTCATCAAGGCGAAGATCACCGAGATCCGCGAGGACAAGTTCGTCATCGTGGACATCAGCGGCAAGTCCGAGGGCTTCATCCCCCAGTCCGAGTTCCCCGACATGGCCGAAGTCCAGGTCGGCGGCGAGATCGAGGTCTATCTCGAGCGCCTTGAGAACAAGGACGGCACCCCCACCGTCTCCTACGACCGCGCCCAGCAGATCCGCAAGTGGGAGAGCATCGAGGCCAACTGCCAGGAAGGCAGCGTCGTGCAGGGCCGCGTGAAGGCCGTCGTCAAGGGAGGCCTCATCGTCTCCGTCGGCGTCGACGCGTTCATGCCCTCCTCCCAGATCGACGTCAACCCGCCCAAGAGCCTCGAGCCCTACGTCGGCCAGACCTTCGACTTCAAGATCATCAAGATCAACAAGGACAAGAAGAACCTCGTCGTCTCGCGCCGCGAGCTCATCGAGGAGCAGCGCGGCGAGAGCCGCCGGAAGCTCCTCGAGGAGGTCAAGCCGGGCGTCGTCCGCCGCGGCGTGGTCAAGAACATCACCGACTACGGCGCGTTCGTGGACCTCGACGGTCTCGACGGCCTGCTGCACGTCACCGACATGAGCTGGGGCCGCATCGGCCACCCGAGCGAGGTCGTCAAGGTCGGCGAGGAGATCTCCGTCATGGTGGTGGAGGTCGACCGCGAGCGCGAACGCGTCTCCCTGGGCCTCAAGCAGACCCAGCCCAACCCGTGGGAGGGCATCGAGAAGCGCTACCCCGCCGGCCAGAAGGTCCGCGGCAAGGTCGTCAACCTCGTGGCCTACGGCGCCTTCGTCGAGATCGAGGGCGGCGTCGAGGGCCTGGTGCACGTCTCCGAGCTCTCCTGGACCAAGCGCGTCCAGAAGCCGTCCGACATCCTCAAGGTCGGCCAGGAGGTCGACGCGGTCATTCTCAACGTCAACAAGGACGAACAGAAGATCTCGCTGGGCATCCGCCAGCTCGAGGCCAACCCGTGGGAGAAGGTGCGCCACAACTACCCCGTGGGCGCCCGTGTCCGCGGCAAGGTGCGCAACCTCACCAACTACGGAGCCTTCGTGGAACTGGAGGACGGCATCGACGGCATGGTCCACGTCTCGGACATGAGCTGGACCCGCCGCATCAACAACCCGGCCGAGGTCATGAAGAAGGGCGACGAGGTCGAGGCCATCGTGCTCGACGTCGACGTCGACCAGCAGCGCATCTCCCTGGGCGTCAAGCAGACCCAGACCGACCCGTGGAGCGAAATCGACCGCAAATTCCGCATCGGCGACCTGGTCACCGGCAAGGTCTCCAAGGTGGCGAACTTCGGCGCCTTCGTGGAGCTCTCCGACGAGATCGACGGCCTGGTGCACGTCTCGCAGCTCGCTGAACAGCGGGTCGAGAACGTCAAGGACGTCGTCAAGGTCGGCCAGGAGGTCACCGCCCGCGTCATCAAGATCGACAAGGAAGACCGACGCATCGGCCTCTCCATCAAGGCCGCGAACTACGACGCCGACCGGCTGCAGGCCGAGATCTCGAGCTACGAGCGCATCAAGGGTCCGTCCACCGGCGGAGCCCCCTCGACCTCGGGCTCCTCGTCCTCCTCGTCCTCCTCGTCGTCTGGCAGCGGGGACTTCAACAGCCTCGGCGACCTGCTCGACAAGGCGGGCAACTGAGCCCCCTGGACAGACGGCTGTCAGACCCCGGGAGACCGGGGTCTTTTATTTGGTGCCGGTTGACGCGTCGCCGCGCGGGCCCGGGGAGGCGGCCTCCTTGGCGCCCGTTGAGGCGTCCGTCACCTTGGCGCCCTTCATGGACGAGACGCCCTGGGCCCACCCCTCGAACTTGTTGCCGGCGTGGGACAGCTCCGCGCTCGCATGCGCCCAGACGCCCTTGCCGCCCGGCTTGCCGATCCTGACGAAGCGATTGTCGGTCACCTCCGCCTTGCCAGCCACGAGGAGGCCGGCGACCCCGCCTCCGCGCACGGTGTTGCCCGAGACCACGGCTTGGCAACCGGCCAGCACCACGATGATGGGCGGCATTCCGCCCTCCCTCTCGACCTCATTGCCGACGATGACGGCCCGTGAGCCGCCGGTGACCCCGATGCCGACGAGCCGGTTAGCGACGATGCGGTTGCCCCTGATCTCGGGAAAGGCGCCCTCCTCGACGCCGATGCCGGCCATGCCGTTCGCCCGGCATTCGTTCTCCACGAGCACCGGCCGGGTGTCGTTGCCCGTGCGGACCCCGATGCCCGCCCGGCGGTTGTCATGGCAGCGGTTGCCCGTGACCAGCGGGGAGGATCCTTCGCTGACGCCGATTCCCGCGCGCACGTTGTCATAGCAGTCGTTGCCGCGGATCACCGGACTCGCGGCCTCGCATCCGATGCCGGCGTAGAAGTTCTCGTAGCAGACATTGGACTCGATGAGGGCCTTGGCTCCTCGCATCGCGCCGATGCCGCCCCCCATGTTCCGGAAGCAGGTGTTGCCGGCCACGCGGGCCGTTCCGCCGGTGACGCCGATGCCCGTGTAGCCGATGTGGTGGACGATGTTGTTCAGCACCGAGCAGGCGCCGGAAGCCGCGATTCCCGGGACGCCCGGGGCGCCGATCGGCTCATGAGGCTGCTCGCTCCCCCGCGTCTCGTAGTGATGCTGCCAGACCTTGTCGTCATAACGCCCGACCCCGGTCACGGTGAAGCCGTCGATTGTGGCGCCCTCGGCCATCTCGACCGGGCCGACGATGATCGTCGCCTCGGCGCGGGAGAGCCCGAGCTTGCCGCGCGCGTCGTCCCCGGAGCTCCTGAGCACGACCCCCGGCTTGAGGCGTACGGGCCCGCGGTAGGTGCCGCCCGCGACGATGACCGTTCCGCCCGACTCCGAGGCGTCGATCGCCGCCTGGATGCCTTCATGGTCCGCGGGGACGAGCAGCGTCACAGCCATCGAGACGGCGAAGAGGCCCATTTGCTCCGCAAGGATGCACGGGACCGAAGGCGCTCCAATATCAAAGTCGGCGGAGCGTATTGTTGTGCCAATCCCGCGAGAGGGGGCTAGGCTGTGACCATGGCTGTGTTCCTGGAATCGGGCCGGTTCGTGCGCAGCGCGACCCTGGCGCTGCTCACGGCCGCCGCCGCGTTGGCGGCGGAACAGGCGGGCCTGCTCCGGGACGACGTGATGCTGGCGGTGCGGATCGGCTGCCAGGCCTATGTGGCTCTGCGGCTGGCGCGCGCCAGGACCTCGCCCGCCTACCTCCTGCTGTGGGGGCCCCTGGCCTGGTACCTGCCGGTCGGCACCGCCCTGGCCTTCTTCCTCCTCGGTGGACGCAAGCACACCGCGCTGGCGGAGTCCAAGAAGGAGATCAACCGCATGGCGCGCGGCCTCGGCGACGGCCCCCGGTTCGACGGCAACCGGTTCATGCTCCTCGGCGACCAGCATGGACTCGACACGCTCAGGGAGCTGAGGCGGCTCATCAAGGGCGCGGCGCGGCGCATCAGCGTCTCGACCTATATCCTGGCCGACGACGCGGTCGGCCGAGAACTGATCAGATTGCTCGCGGCGAGGGCCAAGGAGGGCGTCGAAGTACGTCTGCTCGTCGACGCCGTCGGGAGTTTCGGCATCCCGCTGCGCCTGTGCGGCCAGCTCCGGCGCGCCGGCGGCCGCGTCGCCCGCTTCAACCCGGTCCTGCCGACAAGGGGGAAGGGTTCGGCCAACTGGCGCAACCACCGCAAGATCGCGGTGTTCGACGGGACGACGGCCATCATCGGCGGACAGAACCTGGGGCTCCGCTACATGGGCGACCGCCCCTGGTCGCGGCGCTACCGCGACTGCTCGTTCCTCATCGAAGGCCCCTCTGCCGCCGCGATCGAGCACGTGTTCCTCGCCGACTGGTGCCAGGCCACCGATGAGAGTCCTTCAGATTTCCGGGCGCAGCTCGACGAGAGGCCGGACGCGGCCGGTCGGACGCGGGTCGAGGTCATCGCGTCCGGCCCAGACTGCGAAGGCGACCCCCTCTGGGAGACCTACGAGCGGCTGTTCTCCAACTGCAGGCGCTCGATCACCGTGGTGACGCCCTACTTTGTCCCGGACCGGACGTTGTTCACGCTGCTGGTCTCCGCCGCACGGGCCGGCCGACACGTGAAGGTCATGGTGCCGCGCCGGTCCGACCACCGCCTGCTCGACTTCGCCCGACGGTGGCGGCTGCGCACGCTGAGCGAGGCCGGGGCGGAGATCCTCTTCTTCAAGCCCGACATGCTCCACGCCAAGATCACCGTCGTGGACGACGAGCATCTCATCGTAGGCTCGGGCAACCTGGACATGCGGTCGCTCTTCCTGAACTACGAGATCGGCGCGCTCATCCGCGACCCGCAGGCGCTGGCCGAGACGCTGTCGCTGGTCTCGGCATGGGAGGCGGAGTGCGGACGCGTCACGGACGACCTCCGGCGAGGCGTCCGCCCGCTGGCCGAGCGCCTCCTCGAGGCGGCCTCGAAAGTGGCCTCTCCGTTCCTGTGAACGAAGGCCCCGCCCTGGGGCCTTTCAGCCCAGGAAGGCGTGCATCCTCACGGTCAAGCCCTTGTCGGGCAGCAGGAATCCGTCGTGGCCGGCGTCGGTGACCACCTCATGGTAGACGGCGTTGACGCCGGCGGCGGCCGCCGCCGCGGTGAGCATGCGCAGCTCGCTCGTGGGGTAGAGCCAGTCGCTGGAGAAGCCGACCGCGAGCACCTCGGGACCCTCGGACCGGAAGAGGGAGCCGGCCGCGGCGCGCGCGGTCAGATCGAAACGGTCCACGGCGCGGGTGATGCGCAGGAGGCTATTCGCGTCGAAACGGCGCACGAAGGAGGCACCCTGGTGCTCGAGGTAGCTCTCCACCTGCCAGTGCACCGGGTCGCCGTGGGCGGCTCCGGGGACGCGGGCCCGCCCGAAGCGCTGGTCGAAGGCCGCGGAGGAAAGGTAGCTGATGTGCGCGAGCATGCGCCCCACGGCGAGCCCCGACCGGGGCCCTTCGCCGGGCAGGTAATGACCCCCGCGGTAGCCGGGGTCGCGCTCGATGCAGGCGCGCGCGACGGCGTTCAACGCGATCGCCATCGGGGACTGACTGAGCCCGGCGGCGAGCACGACGATGCGGCCGACTTCGGCGGGGTAGTCCGCGCACCAGAGGAGGGCCTGCATCCCGCCCATGGAGCCGCCCACCGCCGCATGCAGGCGCCGCACGCCGAGATGCCTTACGAGCAGGCGCTGGGCGCGCACGATGTCGCCGAGCGTGATTTCCGGAAAATAGCCGCCGTAGGGGGCGCCTGACCGCGGGTCCGTGGAGGCCGGCCCGGTGGAGCCGCGGCAGCCGCCCAGGCAGTTCACGCCGATCACGAAGAAACGGTCCGTGTCGATCGCCTTGCCCGGCCCCACGTAATGGTCCCACCATCCTGGCTTGCGGTCCTCGGGCGAGTAGCGCCCGGCGACGTGATGATCGCCGCTGAGCGCATGCGGCACCAGGACGGCGTTGGAGGCATCCGGCAGCAGCGTGCCGTAGGTCTCGTAACGCAGCGTCACCTCAGGCAGCTCGCCGCCGAGCTCCAGCGGGAATGGCTCGCGCGAGACGAAGTCGCGGAAGACGGGCGGAGGCAACTCCCGCGCTACGGACTGGGCCTTCGGGTCGGGCATGGCGCGCCAGCAGTCCAATCGCGACCGACGGCGGAGGCAAGTGGCCATTCGGGATTGCCACGTCATACCGCCGGCGAGAACCTCCTGGCCATGTCCCACGGTCACCGGCATGACGACGGCTGCTGCGGCGGCGCCGCAGGGCGCGTCGAGGCCGCGGTGGCCCGCATGAAGGAGAAGTCGCTGCGGGTCACGGCCCCCCGCCTCAAACTGCTCCGCGTCTTGGCCGAGTCGGCCCAACCCCTCAGCGCCGAGGACGTGCACCGGCTGGCCGGACAGGGCGCGCTGGACCTGGTGACCGCCTACCGCAGCCTCAGCGCGATGGAGGAGGCGGGCGTGGTGCAGCGCCATCCGATGGAGCGCGGACGCACGCTCTACGCCCTCGCGTCCGGGCACCACCATCACCACGTCGTCTGCCGACGGTGCGGCCGCATCGAGAGACTGCCCGGCTGCGACACCTCGCGCGTCGAGGCGGCGGCCCTCGCCAGAGGATACGCCGACCTGACCCATGTCATGGAGTTCTACGGGGTCTGCCCCGACTGCGCGGCCCATGGCTGAATTCCCGCGGACGGCCTTCATCCTGGGGGCTGGGCTGGGCCTTCGCCTGCGGCCCCTGACCGAAAAGACGCCCAAGCCCCTGCTGCCCATCGGCGGAAGACCGATGGTCATGCGCGCGATGGAGCGTCTGCACGCCGCGGGGACGCGCCGCTTCATCATCAACACCCACCACGCCGCGGAGGCCTGGGACTCCGTCTTTCCCGGAGGCCGCTGGCGGGATGCCGAGGTGACGCTCGTGCACGAGCCCGTGCTGCTCGACACGGGGGGCGGGCTGGCGAACATCGCGGGCCTGCTCGGACCCGACGACCGAGACCTCGTGGTCTGGAACGGCGACATCCTCTCCGACTGCGACGTCGCCGCGGCGGCGACCCATCACCGGGCCAACGGCGCGGAGGCTACACTCGTCGTGCGCGAAGACGGCCCGCTGGCGAACGTGCGCGTCACCGACGAGGGCGACGTGACCGACATGCGCGACCGACTGGGCGCGGCGGACCGGGCGTACCAGTACGCCGGCGTCTGCGTGGTGACGGCGGACTTCGCACGCGGTACGCCCAAGGCGGCGGAGTCGCTGGTCGAGCATTTTCTGCGCCGGATCGCCGCAGCCCGGGGCTCGGTGCAGGGCTTCCTCGACCGGAGCGGGACCTGGCACGACCTCGGCACCCCGGAGGAATACGCGTCGGTGAAGGCCAGCCTCGAGCGCCCGGCAAGGGGCGCCATCGACGTGACCGCAGCGGCCGCCCTCCACGGCTGCGCGGTGACCGACGGCGGCGCCGTGATCAAAGGCGGATCCGGACGGCGCTTCCATCGTGTGCGCACACCGGACGGCGCCTCCGCGGTGCTGTGCGTCTACGACGACAGCCGTCCCGAGAACCTCGGGTACGGCGCGGTGTGCGGCGCCCTCCGGACGGCGGGGCTCAACGCACCCGCCGTGATCGCCGAGGACCGCGCGGCCGGCACGCTGCTGCTCGAGGACCTCGGCGGCACGGACCTCTGGTCGCTCGCGCAGGCGCCGGCCTTCCCTTGGGCGGCTTTCGCCGACACGGTCGAGCAGGCGGCGCGGCTACACCGGGAAGGCGCGGCCGCGACCGCCGGGCTGACCCTCATGGAACCGTTCGGCGAAGGCCTCTACCGGTGGGAACGCCAGTACTTCCTGGAGAACGTCGTCGGCAAAAGGCGGTTCGACCCCGGCGCCCTGCGGGAGGCCGAATCGCTCGCCGGCGAACTCTCATCGCAGCCCCTCGTGACCCTGCACCGCGACCTCCAGTCGCAGAACGTCATGATGCGCGAAGGGCGGGCCTGGTTCGTCGACCTGCAGGGGCTGCGCATGGGCTGCGCCGCCTATGACTTCGCCTCGCTGGCGTTCGACCCCTACCTGACACGGCCCGACATGCAGCTGTGGCGAGTGGACATCGAGGACCACGCCCGCGAAGCCTCCGGATGGCAGGGCTCACGGGACGCGTACACCGGGCTGCTGCACGCGGCGGCGGCCCAGCGTCTCATGCAGGCTTGCGGGGCCTACGGCTTCCTCGGCCGGGTCAAGGGTCGGGCCGAGTACCTCGCCCACCTGCCGCAGGGCCTCCGCAACCTCTCCTTCGCCGCTGCCGTGGCGGGAAGACGGAGGCTGGCGGCCCTGGCCGCCGAGCTTGCCGAGGAGGCCGTCAGGCCCCGTTGACCTTCTCGTCGAGGAAGCGGACCAGCTCGTCCTCGCTCATCCGCACCTGGGTAAGGTCGTCGCGGTCTCGGACGGTCACGCCGGCATCCTTCTCGATCGTGTCGAAGTCGACCGTGACGCCGTAGGGCGTGCCGATCTCGTCCTGCCGGCGGTAGCGCCGGCCGATCGCGCCGGAGGCGTCGTAGAAGACGTTGAACCGGCGGCGGAGGCGGCGGTAGAGGGCCTCGGCCCGGGCCACCAGTTCCGGTTTGTTCTTCACCAGCGGGAAGACCGCGGCCTTGTAGGGAGCGACACGCGGCGGGAGACGGAGCACCGTGCGGACCTCGCCCTCGACCTCATCCTCGTGGTAGGCGGTTGTAAGGAGCGCGAGGAAGACGCGGTCGACGCCGACCGAGGGCTCGATCACATGGGGGATGAAGCGCGCCTTGGCCGCCTCGTCGAACCAGTCCAGCCTCTGGCCGGAGACCTGGCTGTGCTGCGTCAGGTCGAAGTCGCCGCGGGCGGCGACGCCCTGCAGCTCCTGCACCCCGAAGGGGAACTCGAACATGATGTCGGTCGTACCCTTGGAGTAGTGCGCGAGCTTCTCCGCCGGGTGGGGGTAGAGGGAGAGCTTGTCGCGCGGGATGCCGATGGACTCGAACCAGGACAGGCAGCATTCGATCCAGTCGCGGTGGGCGGCGGCCCAATCGGCCGAGGGCGCGACGAAATACTCGATCTCCATCTGCTCGAACTCGCGCGACCGGAAGATGAAGTTGCGCGGGTTGATCTCGTTGCGGAACGCCTTGCCGACCTGGGCGATGCCGAAGGGCAGCTTCACGCGGCCGGTGTCGACGACGTTCTTGAAGTTGATGAAGATGCCCTGCGCGGTCTCGGGCCGCAGGTAGGCCGTGGCCGAGGCGTCCTGCATGGCCCCGACGTACGTCTGGAACATCATGTTGAACGACCGGGGCGGCGTGAGCGAGCCGGGCTTGCCGGTGGCGGGAGAAGGGATGAGCGCGTGCTCCTCGGGGGCGGCCTCGGTGTAGTCGCGCAGCACGACCGGCTCCATCTGGCCCTGCCGCGCGAGCTTGCGCTTGAGGTCGGCGGCCTGCTCCTCCGCACGGGCCTGCATGTCCTCGGATTCGAGGACGGAGACGAAGCCGATGGTCTCGCCGGCCACGCGGACGGGGGCGAAGAAGAGCTGGTCCGCGCGGTAGCGCATCTTCGACTCCTTGCAGTCGACAAGCGGGTCGGTGAAGTTGTCGACGTGGCCGGAGGCCTTCCACGTCGTCGGGTGGTGGATGATCGACGAGTCCAGCCCGACGATGTCGTCACGCCGGTGCACGAAGTCCTGCCACCAGGCCTGCTTGATGTTGTTCTTGAGCTCCACGCCGAGGGGGCCGTAGTCGAAGAAGCCGTTGAAGCCCCCGTAGATGTCGGAGGACGGGAAGACGAACCCGCGCCGCTTGCACAGGTTGATGATGGAATCCATCTTGTCGGACTTTACGGCCATGGCTGTCCCAACTAACCCCGCCCCCGGCGGGGGCGGCAAGCCTGTTCACCGCTCCGGAGGGGTAGGCTCGGTGGTGAGGCCACGGGCCTTCGACTTCCACGCCCGGGCCGCTTCGGAGACGCCCCGGAAGGCAGTCGAGAGCTCGGCGGAGGCCCCCTCCATCACGCCCCGGGAGGACTCCAGCGCCGCCGCCATCGAGGAGAGCGCCGCGGAGGCGTCGGCGAGACGAGCCTGCAGCACCGCGATTCGCCGCGGGGAGAGGGCGTCGTCGGCCGATTCGACCGCCTCTCGGAGGCCGAGGCAGGCGCGTGAGATCTCGGCGACCGCCGGACCCTCGGCGACCCGGCGGGCGGAGGCGGCGAGCGCCTCGGATCTGCCTACCAGGTCCGCGTTGAGCTTCGCGGCGAATTCAGGGTCGGAGGCCGGTATCCAGCGGTCGAGGTCCTCCTCCAGCTCCCGCGCGATTGCCATCAGGTCGAGCCGGGCCGCCTCGCCGAAACCGATCGCGAGACGCTCATAAGACTGCTGAAGCGTGCCGCCCGTGGCAGGCACCTCGCCGGGGCCGAGGCCCTCCGTAACGACGGCGCCCGGCTCCCAGAGCAGCTCCACCTGCAGCATGCCGGAGGCCGGGCTCACCGAGACGAGACGAGCGACGAGGCCGCGCCGGACCTCCTCCTGGAGACGGTCGCCACGCAGACGGCCGGCGAATCCTTGGTCCTCGAGCGAGTCCGGATCCAAAGCGAGGAGGAGTTCGGGCCTCAGCCTTCCCGTCGCGTCTTCGCGGAGCGCGATCGAGGCAACCTGCCCCACGACGACGCCGCGCACCCGCACGGGCGTGCCGGAGGTCACGCCCTGCACCGAGAAGTCGGGACGCACGAGCACCGACACGATCGGCGCAGACCAGGCGCGCCACCAGGCCCAGCCGGAAGCCGCGGCCGCGGCGAGCACGGCGCCGAGGAGCAGGCCGCCCAGCGTCCGGCGGCTCATCCGGCCGACTGGGGGTAGCTACCGAGCCACTTCACGACCTCGCAGCGCCCCTTCAGGTCGGCGACGGCGGACTGCACGGCGGGCGTCTCCCAGTGGCCTGGGAAGTCGATGAAGAACTGGTACTCCCAGGCGCGTCGGCGGCTGGGACGCGACTCGATGCGGATGAGGTTGAGCCCGCGGTCCGAGAAGGCCTTGAGGGCGGCCTGCAGGGAGCCAGGCTCATGCCTGAGCGCGAGCACGACGCTGGTGACTTCCTCCCGGGCTCCGGGCGGATTGGCGGCAGCGCCGATGACGAAGAACCGGGTGGCGTTGTCGCGACGGTCTTGAATGCCGCGGGCGAGGACCGGCACGCCCCGGGACTCGGCGGCGGAGGCGGACGCGACGGCCGCGCGGCCCACGGGCTCGCGTGCGACGAGGTCGACCGCGGCGGCGGTGCTGTCCGCCTCCTTCAGCGCCGCGCCAGGAAGGTGGCGGGCTAGCCAGCCGCGGCACTGCGCGAGCGCGATGTCCTTGGAAAGCACCTCCTTGACCTCGGCCAGCGGCCCCTGCCCCACGAGGCACTGCTCGACGGAGAGCGTCACCTGGGCGACGACCTTGAGCTCGGACTCGGCGAGGAGGTCGAGGGAGTGGCTCACCACGCCCTCGGTGGAGTTCTCGACGGGCACGACGCCGTAGGAGGCCTCGCCAGACTCGACCGCGGCAAAGACGTCGGCGATTGAGCGTAGCGGCAGCGCGGGCACGCTCGAGCCGAAGGCGCGCACCTGGGCCTGCTGCGTGAAGGAGCCCTCGGGCCCGAGGTAGGCGACCGGGCGCTGCATCTGCGCGCCGATGGAAAGCGAAATGACCTCGCGGAACACGGCGCGGACGCCGGAGGCAGGGATGCCGGGCGCGGCCTCGGTCAGCGCGCGCAGCACCTGCTCCTCCCGCTGCGGGGCGTAGACGGGGGAGCCGGCGCGCTGCTTGGCTTCGCCGATGAGACGGGCGACCTCGAGCCTGCGCCCGAGCAGGGCGAGGATCTCCTGGTCGATTCGGTCGACCTCGCGGCGATGGTCCTCGAGTCCCATGGCGTTCAGGTCACGGCCGGACCCTCGGCGGACGCGGGGCCGGCCGGGGAGTCCGCAGGCAGGCCCACGTCGGCGTCGCCGACGGCCGTCGGCGCGGTGGCACGGGCGATCCATTCGCTGATCTGGGCGGGCGAGAGCACGTCGGAGGCGGGCAGCTCGCCGAGCGAACGGAGCCCCGTGAAGTCGAGGAAGCGGTCCGTGGTGCCGTACTGCAGGGGACGTCCGGGCAGTTCGGCCCGTCCGGTCACGGCCACGAGCTCGAGCTCGAGCAGGCGGGTGAGGGCGCTGTCCACCGAGACGCCGCGGATGGCCTCCATCTCCGGACGGGTGACAGGCTGGCGGTAGGCGACGATCGAGAGGGTCTCGAGCGAGGCCGGGCTGAGCCGCTGCGGCCGCGGCTCCCCGCGGAGAAGGCGCACCCAGTCGGAATAGGCGGGCGAGATGACCAGACGAAAGCCCTCGGGCCCCTGTAGGATACGACTGGAGTCGTTGGCCTCCCGCATCTCGGCTTCAAGGGCGTCGACCGCCTCGCGGATCTGCGTGGCGGTGAGCAGCGTGGGGACCTGATCGATGATGTCCTGGATGACCTCCTGCACCGGGGCCGCAGAGGCGGCCGGCGCGTCGGAGGCGGCCGGTTCGGCCGGGTCGGCGACGGCGGCCGCGGACTGGGCGTGATAACGCTGCACGACCTTCTGGATGTCCTTGATGGACACCGCCTCGGAGGTCGAGAGCAGGAGGGCCTTGATTATCTTCTTGAGATTGAATTCCACGGGACGACGGACTTTTAAATCGGGTTGTAGGCGGGGTTCGGGCGGCACAAAGTCCGCCCTCCCCCTCCCTTTTAGATAGGCGGGCGGGACCCACTGACAACCGCAGACTTTCCCAAGAACATGACCAAGCCCGACTCCTGCCGCCAGCACTCCTCCATCGTCGTCGACGGACCCGACCGGGCGCCCAGCCGGGCCATGCTCAGGGCGGTCGGCTTCAGCGACGGAGACTTCGGCAAGTCGGTCGTCGGCATCGCCTCCACCTGGTCGATGGTCACGCCGTGCAACATGCACATCGACCGCCTCGCCGACGAGGCCGCCAGGGGCGCCGACGACGCCGGCGGCAAGGCCGTGATCTTCGGCACCATCACCGTCTCGGACGGCATCTCGATGGGCACGCCGGGCATGCGCTACTCCCTCGTGTCACGCGAGATCATCGCCGACTCGATCGAGGCCGTGGCTGGCGCCGAGGGCTTCGACGGGCTGGTCGCCATCGGCGGGTGCGACAAGAACATGCCCGCCTGCGTCATGGCCATGGCCAGGCTCAACCGCCCCTCGGTCTTCGTCTACGGTGGCACGATCGTGCCCGGCCTCCACCGCGGCCAGCCCGCGGACATCGTCACGGTCTTCGAGGCCGTGGGCAAGCACGCGGGCCAGCAGATTGGCGACGGGGAGCTCCGGGAGATCGAGTCGTGCTCCATCCCCGGCGAAGGCTCCTGCGGCGGCATGTACACGGCCAACACCATGGCCAGCGCCATCGAGGCCCTCGGCCTGAGCCTGCCCGACAGCTCCGCCCAGCTCGCCAACTCGAAGGACAAGCTCGCCGACTGCGAGCGCGCCGGCCGCGCGGTGGTCGAGCTGCTCCGGCGCAACATACGCCCCTCCGACATCCTGACCCGGAAGGCCTTCGAGAACGCCGTCACCGTGGTGATCGCCCTCGGGGGCTCCACGAACGCCGTCATGCACCTCATCGCGATGGCGCACTCCGCCGGCGTGACGCTCACGCTGGAAGACTTCGAGCGGATCGGGCGCGGGGTGCCCGTGCTGGCCGACCTCAAGCCGAGCGGCAAGTACAACATGGCCCACTTCGTGCGCATCGGCGGTCTGCAGCCGCTGCTGAAGATGCTCCTGGACCGAGGCCTGCTGCACGGCGACTGCCTGACCGTCACCGGCCGCACCGTCGCCGAGAACCTCGCGCAGGTCGGGCCCTACGCGGCCGACCAGGACGTCGTGCGCCCGTTCTCCAACCCGGTGAAGGCGGATAGCCACCTGCGCATCCTGCGCGGCAATCTGGCGCCCGAGGGCGCGGTGGCCAAGATCACCGGCAAGGAAGGGAGCAGCTTCACCGGCAGAGCCATCGTCTTCGAGTCCGAGGAGGACGCGCTGCGCGGCATCCTCCAGGGCAAGGTCGCCGACGGCCATGTCATCGTCATCCGCAACGAGGGCCCGAAGGGCGGCCCCGGCATGCGCGAGATGCTCGGACCCACGAGCGCCATCATGGGCAAGGGCCTCGGCAAGACCGTGGCGCTCATCACCGACGGACGCTTCTCGGGCGGAAGCCACGGGTTCGTGGTCGGCCACATCACCCCCGAGGCCGCGACCGGCGGCCTGCTCGCGGTGGTGAAGGACGGCGACGTGATCACGATCGACGCGGTGAAGAACGAGATTAACCTCGCCGTGCCCGCGGAGGAGGCCGCCCGGCGGCTCGCCGGATGGAGGCCCGCACCCTGCAAGGAGACGCGCGGCACGCTCGCCAAGTACGCGAAGCTCGTGTCCTCGGCCTCGCGAGGCGCCATCACCGACGGCGACTGAGCACGACGCCGGCCTGTCCGATGTTGCCAACTGCGGCGGGCGGCCCGAAATGACGGCGTGCCCTCCTCCTTTGAACGCTTCCGCGCCGGCCTTCTGGACTTCCCCCAGGACGGGTTCGCGCTCGACCTCAGCCGCGCGCCGGAACCGGAGGGGTTCGCGGCCCGGATGGCGGACCCGATGCGGCGCGCCTTCGAGGAGATGGCGGCCTTGGAGCAAGGCGCCGTCGCCAACCCGGACGAGCGCCGGATGGTCGGCCATTACTGGCTCCGCGCCCCCGAACTGGCCCCGGACGCCGCCACGGGGGAGGCGATCCGCGCCGCCGTGCTCGCGGTGGAGGGCTTTGCCCGCGATGTCCACGAGGGGCGCGTGCGCGGCGAAAAGGGGCCCTTCACGGACCTGCTCTGCATCGGCATCGGCGGCTCGGCGCTCGGACCGCAGTTCGTGTCGGACGCCCTCGGCGGACGCCACGACCGGCTGCGCGTGCATTTCATCGACAACACCGATCCGGACGGCATCGACCGGACCTTCGACGCGCTTGAAGGCCGCCTCGGCACGACGCTCGCCGTCGTGACCTCAAAGTCGGGCAGCACGCCCGAGCCGCGCAACGGCCAGCTCGAGGCGGCGGCCCGCTGGCAGGCCGCCGGCCTCGCCTTCCCGCGGCATGCCGTCGCGGTCACCGGCGAGGGCAGCCAGCTCGACGGCGTCGCGAAGGAGGAGTCCTGGCTCGCCCGCTTCCCGATGTGGGACTGGGTCGGCGGCCGTACGAGCGAGCTGGGCCCGGTGGGCCTGCTGCCGGCCGCGCTGCAGGGGGCCGACATCCGCGGGCTGCTCGCGGGCGCAGCCCGGATGGACGAGCTCACGCGCGTCCCCGACGCCGCGCGCAACCCCGCGGCGCGCCTCGCCCTCGCCTGGCACCACCTCACCGAAGGACGCGGCTCCAAGGCCATGGTCGTCCTGCCCTACAAGGACAGGCTGCTCCTGCTGTCACGCTACCTACAGCAGCTGGTGATGGAATCGCTGGGCAAGGAGCTCGACCTCCGCGGCGTGAAGGTGAACCAGGGCCTGACGGTCTACGGAAACAAGGGATCCACCGACCAGCACGCCTACGTCCAGCAGCTGCGCGACGGCGTGGACAACTTCTTCGCCGTCTTCATCGAGGTCCTGCGGGATCGCGAGGGCCCCTCGCCCGAGGTCGAGCCCGGCGTCCGTTCGGGAGACTACCTGCAGGCCTTCCTGCTCGGAACCCGCGAGGCGCTGACCGACGGCGGCCGCGCCAGCCTCACCCTCACCGTCGACCACGTCGACGCACGGTCGGTGGGCATGCTGATCGCGCTGTTTGAACGTGCCGTAGGCCTCTACGCATCCCTCGTCGGCATCAACGCCTACCACCAGCCGGGCGTCGAGGCGGGCAAGAAGGCCGCTGCGGCCGCCCTAGGCCTTCGGGCGAGGGCGCTGGCGGTGCTGCGCTCGAGACCCGGCATCTGGCTCAGTTGTGCGGAAATATGCGGGGAAAAGGGGCTTGATGGCTCCGAGGAGCTGGTCTACAAAACGCTTCTCCACGCGTCCGCCAACGGCACGGAATTGTCCGTACGCCGAACGGGAGACCCCGCAGAGGCGCGATTCAAACTTACCTGACCCCAAGCCCACCGCCCCATGAACAAGAAGCTCAATCTCTTCATCCGGATCTTCGGAATCGTCGCCGCGCTCGCCGCCGGCACCTTCGCCTACCTGCTCAAGGGCAAGATGGGGGCCGCGATGGCCGCAACGGCCTGGGCCGTGACCGACCCCGAGGTCAACGCTCCCCCGCAGTTCGACGGACGCATGGCCGCCATCGGCGAGAAGGTGAAGCCCCTGCTCGACGCGAAGTCCAAGAAGATTCTCGAGCTCGAGGGCAACGTGAAGGACCTCCGCGCCGAGGTCGCCGACAAGACCACCAAGATCGAGGGACTCACCGCGAACGTGACCACGCTCGAGGGCGAGCGCGCCGAGCTCACCCGCAAGCGCGACGACCTGACCGCCCAGCTGACCGAAGCCACCAGCAAGCGCGACTCCCTCGCGGCCGAGCTTGAGACCACCAAGGCCGAGGTCGCCGACACCAAGAGCAGGATCGCCGCCATGTTCTCCAAGGAGCAGATGGAGGAGAGCATCGCCAAGGTCACCCAGGCCGAGGAGAAGCTCGAAAAGGCCCGCGGACGCTACGTCCAACTTTACGGATGGGCCTCCGGCAAGTCCGACTCCAAGCCCCCTTATCCGCGCGACCCCCTCGCCGAGGAGGCCGCCCCCGGAGCCCCTGGCGTGCCGAGCTTCGGCGCCGAAGGCATCGTGACCAAGGTCATCGCCCTCGACACCGCCACCGGGCTCGTCGCGTTCTCCGTAGGCGAGCATAGCGGCGTGCGCGCCGAAGCGGGCTTCGAGGTGCATGTCTCCGGAATCAAGTCAGGCAGCGTCCGCGTGTCCGCCTCCCGGCCCAATGTCGCCTACGCGCAGCTGCTGCCGGGCTTCGAGCTCAAGCAGTTCAGCAATGGCACGGTCGTGACGCTGGTGCCCTTCGCCGCCAACTAAGATGCCTGCGCTTGGAAGCACCCTCCTGCTCGTCGCGGCGGCCCTCGTGCTGACGGCTTGCGGCACGGTGGAGAAGCGCGCGGACGACACCCTGCCGCAGGCGGCCCCCGCCAACTGGCAGGGCGCCCTGCCAGGCATGCAGTCCCAGGGGCCCGGCTTCCGCTGATGCCGGCCGCGGCCGACGGCGCGGCGCAAGCCCGTCGCGGGCGCCTGCTCGTCGTCGCCACGCCCCTGGGCAACCTCGGGGACATCTCGGCGCGGGCCAGAGAATCGATCGCCGCCAGCGACCTCGTGGCCTGCGAGGACACACGCACCTCGGGCAACCTGCTGCGCCTGCTGGGCGTCGACGGACCGCGGCTCGTCGCATACCACGAGCACAACGAGCGCGAGGCGGCCGAGCAGATCGCGGCCCACGTGCGCGAGGGCGCGACGGTGACGCTGCTCACCGACGCCGGCACGCCCGGCATCAGCGACCCGGGCTTCCGGCTCGTGCGTGAATGCCGCCGGCTCGGACTGGAGGCGTCCCCCGTGCCGGGGCCCTGCGCCGCCGTCGCGCTCCTCTCGGTCAGCGGCCTGCCGACCAATGCGTTCCGCTTCGTCGGCTTCCTTCCGCCCAAGTCGGCCGCTCGCCGTCGGTTCCTGGCCGAGGAGGCGGCGGAGGCGGCGGAGACGGTGGTGCTTCACGAGTCCTGCCACAGGATCGAGGCGCTGCTCGGCGAGATGCTTGAGACGCTCGGCGGGCAGCGCGTTGCCTGCGTCGGGCGCGAACTGACCAAGGCGCATGAGACCATACGCACGGGCCCGCTTGCCTCGCTGGTGCCGGAACTGCTGGCCGGCTCGCTCAAGGGGGAGTTCACCGTCGCGATAGCGCCCAAGGGGTTCGTGCTCTGAGCCGAAGGGGTTGACCCGGCGGGGCCGTACGTCAGTCTGCCGCCACGATGGCGGGGTTCGACGACAGCCTGGTCCGGGAATACTTCGAGATGAACGGATTCTTCGTCCGCCAGTCCCGCAAGTACGCTGTGCAGTCACGACGCAAACGGGCCGACGAGGAGGGCGACCTGCTGGTCATCAATCCGTCCCCGCGACGGGGCGCCGACCTGCCCTTCCAGCTCTTCGGCACCGACCTGCCCGGCCTCTCGGCGGCCGTCGTCGCGGTCAAGGGCTGGCACACCACCAAGGCGGTCACGCCCACGATGATACGCAAGGGAGACCTCCTCGAGTTCGTGCGCAAGGAGGCGGTCGAGGCCGCGCGAGACGCCTTCGCCGACCTGGCGACCGAGGACGGCAGCTCGCTATCCAAATTGCTGGTGCTGCCCGGCATTCCGGCCCAGGAGCCCCAGCGCTCGGAGAGCATCACGCTGCTCAAGGAGAGCGGGGTCGACCACGTGCTGACCTTCCGCACGATCCTGGAGAACCTGGTGCAGGCGGTGGAGGCGAACCAGAGCTACGCCAAGTCGGACACGTTGCAGCTCCTGCGCCTGCTCCGGGTTTACGACATGGTGAAGGCGGCGCAGCTCGAGCTTTTCGGAGGGCCACCCAAATGATCCACCCGCTCGCCTCGGTGGAGACAGGCGCGGAAGTCGACCCTTCGGCCGAGATTGGGGCCTGGGCGCTGGTGGAGTCGGGTGCGGTCGTCGGGCCGCGCTGCCGCATCGCGGCGCACGCGGTGGTCAAACGCGGCTCACGCCTGAAGGAGGACGTGGTCGTCGACCACTTCGCCGTCGTCGGCGGCGACCCGCAAGACCTCGCCTTCGACCGCGCCACGGCCTCCTTCGCCGACGTCGGGGCCGGCACGGTGATCCGCGAACATGCCACTGTGCACCGGGCGACAAAGCCCGGGGGCGCGACGGTCGTCGGCGCCGGCTGCCTGCTGATGGCCGGTAGCCATGTGGCGCACGACTGCGCCCTCGGCGCGCGGGTGATTCTCGCCAACGGCTGCATGCTGGGCGGCCATGTCACGGTCGGCGACGCCGCTTTCGTCAGCGGCGGCACTGCCGTGCACCAGTTCTGCCGCATCGGCGCCGGCGCGATGATCTCGGGGAACGCCGTGATCACGGAGGACGTGCCTCCGCAGACGCTGGCCCACGGACGCAACGAGGTCTCCGGGCTCAACCTGGTCGGCCTGCGCCGCCGGGGCGCCGCGGCCGAGACGACCGCCGAACTGAAGCGCGCCTACCATGCCGTCTTCGGCCCGGGCGCGGACTGCGCCGCGCTAGCGGCCGCGGCCCTTGCCGGCGGAGGCTACTCGAGCCCCGAGGCGACGGAGTTCCTCTCTTTCTTCGGCGGCGGCACACGCGGGCGCTTCGCCCGCCCGAGATGAGACCACCCCCGCTCGCCCTCACCTGCGGAGACCCCGCCGGCATCGGCCCCGAGATCGCGGCGGCCTGGCTGGCCTCGAATCCCGCGCTGGCCACTGAGACCATCGCGATCGGACCTGCCTCCTGGATCCGTACGCTGGACTCGCCCGGACTCGCGGTGGGAGCCGCGGAGCACCGCGCGACTCCTGGTCGCCCGGAGGCCGCCGGACAGCGGATCGCGCTGGCGGCGATGGAGGAGGCGGCCGAGGGCGTGAAATCAGGACGCTACCGCGCCGTGGTCACCGGCCCGGTCAGCAAACAGGGCCTCGCCGGAATCGGCTTTCCGCACCCCGGTCAGACCGAGTTCTTCGCCGCCCGCTGGGGTGGCGCGCCGGTGATGGCCTTCGCCGGCGGACGCATGACCGTGGGGCTGGCCACCTGGCACGTCCCGCTCGCCGAAGTGCCCGCCGCGCTCACGGAAGAATCGATCCGGCGCACGGCGCTCGCGCTGCACGGGCTCAAGGTCCGTCTCGGCGTGCCGAAGCCGAGGATCGCCGTCTGCGGGCTGAATCCGCATGCCGGCGAGCAGGGCCTCCTGGGCGCCGAAGACCATGCGATCATCCGCCCCGCGGTGGATTCGCTGCGGGCCGAAGGTATAGACGCCGAAGGACCGCTGCCGGGAGACACGGTCTTCCACCGGCACCTGTCGGGAGACTACGACGCCGTCGTCGCCGCCTACCATGACCAGGGGCTGGCGCCGCTGAAGTCGATCGACTTCGCGACCTCGGCCAACCTTTCACTGGGCCTGCCCCACGTGAGGACCAGCCCCGACCACGGCACCGCCTACGCGATCGCGGGCAGCGGACGCGCCGACTTGGGCAGCTTCGACTCGGCGGTTCGGCTCGCCCTTCGGCTGACTTCGTGAGGCCGGCGGCGCTCATCCTGGTCGCCGCGCTGTCAGCCGCGGCAGACGGCGCGACGCGCGTGGCCTCTTTCAGCCCGGGCGCGACCCGCACGCTCACCGACCTCGGTGCGACGGACGAGGTCGTCGCGGTCACGCGATGGTGCCCGCTGCCGGAGGGCCATCCGGCTGCGCGCACCTGTGACGCGTTCGCGCCGGACATGGAACGGCTCAGGGCCGCACGGCCCGATGTCGTGATCCTGCCGCGGCTGGCCAATCCCCTGTGGGCCGAACGCTGCCGCAAGGAAGGGTTTCGCACTCTGGTGCTCTCGCCGGAGTCGGCCGACTCGGCGGCGGCGGACATCCTCGCCATCGGCGAAGCCGTCGGAAGAAAGCCGGCCGCCAAGGGGCTGGCGGCCCAGCTCGGTCCAGCGTATGACGACGCAAGCCCGCGACGCACGGTGGCCGTCATCTGGAGCGGCGTCACCGCCGGCGAGGATTCGTATCTAGCCGGCCCGCTCAGGACCTTCGGCTTCACGCTCGTGCCCGCGAAAGGCTCCTGGAATCGGCTCGACTGGGAAACCCTCGCCGACGCCAACCCCCAGCTGATTATCTGGGTGGAGGAGTCGCCGAAGGACGGCCCCGTCGTCAAATCCGCGGCCAGGCTATCGCAGTTGAGCCAAGTGCCTGCCGTAAAGGACGTTAGGGCCGTGCGCGAAGGCTCGGTCTATGCCGTTCCCAGCGGTTCCGATTGGCTCCCTGGCTCGGGATTGGCGGGCTTGAGGCTCCGCCTGGGGGATTTGCCCCGCTGACCTTCAGGGTGGGCGGATTGACACCGGAAAGCATGCCCCCAGAGTAGGGAGTCCAATCCTGACCGACCATGAACACCAAGTTCCTCAAGCTCCTGTCCACCGTCGCCTGCGTCCTGGCGCTCACCTCCGGCATCCTCTTCGCCGACGAAGAGAAGAAGAAGGAGTGCCCCTGTGAGAGGGAGAAGCCCAAGGCCTCCATCGTCTCCGACGACGAGAAGAAGAAGGAATGCCCTTGCGAGAAGGAAAAGCCCAAGGCCTCCATCGTCTCCGAAGAGGAGAAGAAGGATTGCAAGAAGTGCTGCCCGGCCGAGAAGCCCAAGGCCTGAACGCGTCTTACATCTGAACCCGGAGGCGGACGTTGTCCGCCTCCGCTGTTTTCGTGTCAGAGCGACCCCGCCAGACCGAGTTCACGGCGAACGAAGTCCGGGAAATCCTGGTGGATCGCGACGCCGGACGCGCGGGCGAACGCCTCGTCGTCGCGGTCGAACTCCTTGCCGCTCCGGACCGCGCAGGAACGGATGCCTGCGTTCAGCCCCGCCTCCCAGTCCGTGCGCCGGTCGCCCACCATCCAGCTCCGCCCTGGATCGAGCCCATGCTCGGCGAGCATCTCAAGGATGAAGCGCGGACTCGGCTTACGGTAGTCGGACGGCTCGCCCGGCCGCTCGGGCGCAGCCTTCACGTCCTTGAATCCTGGAGACGGCAGTTCGAGCAGCTGGAGCATGCGTGCGTGACAGGCGTGATACTGCTCCCAGGTGAAGATGCCCCGGCCGATGCCGCTCTGGTTGGTGAGGATGAACAGCGCGTAGCCCTCCCGCAGCGCGGCGTGCAGGGCGTCGCGCACGCCCGGGAGGAGCTCGATCTGCTCTGGCCGGCAGGTATGATGATGGTCCCGGATCAGATTGCCGTCCCGGTCGAGAAAGAGGGCTGGCTGGCCAGGCATCCCCGAAGCGAAACCGCCCGCAACGCCGGCGCAAGGCCTAGGAAAGGGGGCTTGACCGAGGGGGCGGGCGGGGTAGAACCGACCCTCAACCAAGCGCAGAACCATGGCCAATCCGAAACGCAAGCAGTCCAAGCGCCGTAGCCGCCTTCGCCGCGGAGCGAACCAGTTCCGCGCCCCTAAACTCGTGCGTGACGCCGAATCCGGCGCCCTCCGCCGCTCCCACCGGGTCGACCCGACCACCGGCAAATACCGGGGTCGCCAGGTGATCGAGAAGGCCGCCTGAAGTCCGACGTCGGGCTGAGCCCGCACGCATGGCCGAAGAAGCCCCCCAGACCGGACATCGCATCGCCCTGGACTGCATGGGCGGGGACCTTGGTCCTTCCGAGGCCGTCGCCGGCGCCGCTCTCGCGCTCAAGGAGGGCTCCATCGGCCCCCGGGACACCGTCGTGCTGGTAGGCCACGAGGACAATCTCCGCCTGCTCGCCCAGGAGCACCGCATCCTGCGCGGATCCCGCGTGGGCTTCCGTCACGCCCCCGGCATCGTCGCATCGGACGACGCGCCGATGACCGTGCTGAAATCAAAGCGGGACTCCTCGATGGTCATCGCGTTGGAGATGCTGAAGGACGGGCAGGTCGACGCCGTCGTGTCTACCGGCAACACCAAGGCGCTGGTCGCCGCGGGCACCATCAAGGTGCGCCCGATGGAGGGCGCGGAACGTCCCGCGCTGGCGGCCATCATGCCCCGGCGCGAAGGGCACTTCATCATGCTAGACGTGGGCGCCAACCCCGAAGCAACGCCCGAGCACCTCGTGCACAACGCCGTGCTCGGCGCCATCTATGCCCAGAGCTCGCTCGGCATCCCCCGGCCCCGCGTTGGCCTCCTCACCGTCGGAACGGAGGAGGGCAAGGGCGGGCCGCGCATCAACCGCACCCACGCCCTCCTCAAGGCCATGGGCGAGCGCATCGACTACGTCGGGCCCGTCGAGGGCTTCGACGTCTTCGGCGACGCGTGCGACGTCGTCGTGACCGACGGCTTCACCGGCAACGTCATCCTCAAGACCATCGAGGGCCTCGTCTACATGCTGCGCGACCTCGTCGGCAGCAAGGTGAAGAGCAATCCCGTCTATCTCGCGGGCGGCGTGGCCATGTTCCCCCTGCTGCGCGAGCTCAAGGGCAAGCTGAAGCCCGAACGCTACGGCGGCGCACCCCTGCTCGGACTCAACGGGCTGGTCATGAAGGCCCACGGCTCCAGCAACCGGCAGGGCATCGCCAGCGCGATCCGCCTCGGAACCGAGGCCCTCGGCCACGGAGCCGGACGGCGCATGCGCACCGCCCTGGCCGAGGCCAACGGCGTGATCGCCTCGACCCCGGCGGAGGGCTGAAGTCCGTTTTTGGTTCCCATCCGGGCGGACCGGGTCTTATTTCGGTCGAGATGAGCAGCGCGCCTTCCGTATTCATACGGGCCGTCGGGGTCCACGCGCCTGAACGCCGCCTCACCAACGCCGAACTGTCCACCCTGGTGGACACCTCCGACGAATGGATACGCACCCGCTCGGGAATCACCGAGCGCCGTATCGCCGGGCCGGGCGAGAACCCCTCCGACATGGGAGCGAAGGCGGCGGCGCAGGCCTTGCAGCGGGCAAAGCTGCGGCCGGAGGACATCGACCTGCTGGTGGTGGCCACGATGACCCCCGACGTCCCCTTCCCCGCCACCGCATGCCTGCTGCAGGCCAAGCTCGGGCTGAGGAAGGACATCCCCTGCTTCGACGTCGCCGCGGCCTGCTCCGGATTCATCTACGCCAGCCAGGTCGCCGCGGACATGATGCGCGCGGGCGCCTACCGACGCGCCCTCGTCGTGGGCGCCGAGAAGCTCTCCAGCGTGGTGGACTGGCAGGACCGCTCCACCTGCGTCCTCTTCGGCGACGGCGCCGGCGCCGCGGTGCTCGAGACGACCGACCAGAAGGACGTCGGTCTGCTGGGCAACCTCCTTGGCGCGGACGGAACCAACGCCGAGCTGCTCCATTGCACCGACGGGGGCTCGGCCTCGCCCGCCACCGAGGAATCCGTACGCGCCCGGCGCCACTGCCTGCGCATGAACGGCAAGGAGGTCTTCAAGCTCGCCGTGCGGGTGATGGCCGACGCGTGCGAGCGGGTGCTGGCCAAGTGCGGCATCGCCTCGGATCAGGTCGCCTGCTTCATCCCCCATCAGGCCAACATCCGCATCATCGAGGCCGTGGCCAACCAGCTGCAGGTCGGAATGGACCGGTTCCCCTGCAATCTTGACCGTTTCGGCAACACTTCGGCGGCCTCCATACCGCTTGCGCTTGAGGAGGCCTGGAGGGCCGGCAAGATACGGCACGGCGACCTGGTCCTGCTCGTGGCCTTCGGCGCCGGCCTCACCTGGGGCGCGACCCTCATTCGCTGGCATGAACCCAAGAACTGACACCCTCCTCCTGATCCTCCTCGCGCTCATCAGCGCGAGCGCCGACGCGGCCGAATACGTGCGCGAAGGCGGTCGCTGGCAGACCAAGGCCGGCAAGACCGACCCCGGCAAGGAGACCGTCCTCGTCAAGATGAACGCGGCGTCCGCCGCCCAGGATGCGGGCGAAGTGGGCCGCGCCGCCGACATCTGGGAGCGCCTCGCCGAGAACGAGACCGATTCCGAATCGGCTGGCCGCGCACTCGTCGAGCTGGCCCGCATCCGCCTGCACGAGGGCCGACTGGACGACGCGTCGGAGCTGATCGAGCGCATCAGCGCCAAGCACAGCGCCTTCAGCCGCTTCGACGAGGCCGTGCAGGTCCAGTTCGACATAGGCGCCGCCTACGCGGCCGGCGAGAAGCGCAGGCTGGGCGGATGGCTCCCCTGGTTCAAGGACCGCGGCGCCGCGTTCAAGGAATGGGACAAGGCGGTCAAGCTCGCCCCCAACGGTCCGCTCGCCGACGAGGCCCTGATCCGGTCCGCCCGCCTCGCCCTCACCCTCGATGACTCCGGCCGCGCCGACGAGGCCCTCGACCGGCTCGTCAGCGACTATCCCTCCTCGAAGCATCTGCCCGAGGCCCTCGAGCTGCTGGCGCGCATACGCAGCGCCGAATCCCTCGGCGCCGCCTGGGATCAGGCCGCGTCGGTCGCGTCCGCCGAGCACTGGCGCACCATCATCGAGCAGTTCCCCTCCGACCCGCGCGCCAAGGCGGCCGCCGAGCAGGTGCGGGCGCTGCGCGACCGCACCGCGCGCTCCCGGCTTCTCCTCGCGCAGTTCTACTGGAAGAACCGTAACAACCCCGACGCGGCACGCAGGATGGCCGACGCCTGCCGCACCGTCGCGCCCGAATCGGCCGCGGCCAAGGAAGCCGAGGCTCTCATCGCGGAGATGGAGCGGCAGGGCGAGCCGCCGCGCACGTTCGCCGACACGGTGCTCGGACCCTACCCCCGCCCCCGCAAGATCAGCGAGACCAAGCCGACCGCCGTCGAGGGCGTCGATTCCCTCGGGTTCCGCCGGGACGACGCCCGGCCGGCCATCGACAACGAGCGCCGCTGATGCGCGTCGGACTCACAGCCGCCCTCGTCCTGCTGGCAGGATGCGCGAACTACCGTATCGGAGGCCCGCCGCCGCCTTTCCGCACGATCGAGGTGGCCCCGGTGCGCAACGCGACCTCGCTCACAGGCGTGCACGCCGCGCTGCACACGCGCCTCGCCGAGGCGTTCGCCATGGACCCCCGCGTAAGGCTGGGACCCGGCGGCGCGCGGCTCGAGGCCGAGCTGGTGAGCTTCCGCCGCACCGCGCTCTCGGCCCGCGCCGACGACGCCCGCGACTTCTCCAGCCACCGCACGACCTACGTCGTCCGCTGCACCCTGACGACGGACGCCGGAACACGCACCGTGTTCAAAGACCGCGATTTCAGCGGGACCTTCGTCTTCCAGCCGACGGGCGACACCGCCGCCGCCGAGCTGAGCCTCGGACCCGCGGCCTACGCCGACATCGCGGCCCAGGTCAAGGAGGCCGCCACCGCGGCCTGGTGACCATGCCCGAGCCCCTCGTCGCCCCCTCGCTGCTGGCCGCCGACCACGGAGATTTCCTGGGCGGGGTGCGATGCGTCGAGCAGGCGGGACTAGGCTGGCTGCACCTTGACATCATGGACGGGCACTTCGTGCCCAACATCAGCTTCGGCCCGCAGGTCGTGGCGGACCTTCGCCCGCGCACCCGGCTGCACTTCGACGTCCACCTCATGCTGACGCACCCGCAGCGCTACGTAGAGGCGTTCGTGAAGGCCGGCGCCGACCGCATCACCGTCCATGTGGAGGCCGAGCACGACGTAGCCGCGACGCTGCGGGCGATCAAGGCGGCGGGGCTGCCCGCCGGCCTGGCGCTGAACCCCGACTGCGACCCGGCGCGCGCCCTCCCCTTCCTGTCCGAGGTCGACCTCGTTCTCTGCATGACCGTCTTCCCCGGCTTCGGCGGGCAGGCCTTCATCCCTTCCGTGCTGGACAGCCTCCGCCAGATCGACGCCGAACGCCGGCGCGCCGGGCACGCGTTCAGGCTCGAGGTCGACGGCGGCATCAACGTCGAAACCGGCAGGCAGTGCCGCCGAGCCGGAGCGGACACGTTCGTGACGGGGACCGCGTTCTTCCAGGCGCCCGACCGGCGCGCCTTCGCGGAGTCCGTCATCGCCTAGGCCGGGCCCGTGGCCTCGCGTTCCTTGCGCAGGCGGAGCTGCCCGCAGGCGGCCTCGATGTCGTGCCCCTTCTCCCGGCGAAGCGTCGCGGTCACGTCCGCGTCGCGCAACACCTTCACGAAACGGTCCTGACGCGTCAGCGACGGACGCTTCCAGGGCAACCCCTCGACCGTGTTGTAAGGAATCAGGTTCACGTGCGCATGAAGGTCCCGGGCGATAACCGCGAGGCGGCGCGCCTGATCGAGCGAGTCGTTGACGTCCTGGATGAGGATGAACTCCAACGTGAGCATGCGGCCGTGCCGGCGGGCGAAGGCCTTGGCCGCGGGCAGCAGCTCCTCGAGCGGATACTTCCGGTTGACCGGCATGATCTGCTCGCGCACCTCGTTGGTCGCGCCGTGCAGACTGATGGCCAGACGGAACCCGAGCGGCTCCTCCGCCAGCCTGAGAATGCGCGGCACCACGCCGGAGGTGGAGATGGTGATGCGACGGGCGCCGAAACCGAAGCCCCAGGTGGCGTTGACCGCCCGCAGGGCCGCCAGAAGGTTGTCGTAGTTGGCGAGCGGCTCGCCCATGCCCATCACCACGATGTTGTCGAAGGAGGCCAGCCCGCGGGAGGCCCGGCCGGGATCGGCCTGGTCCTCGATGCGGCAGACTTGCAGCAGCTGGGAGACGATCTCGCCCGCGGAGAGGTCGCGCTTCCAGCCCTCGAGTCCGGACGCGCAGAACTTGCAGCCATACGCGCACCCCACCTGGGTCGAAATGCAGATCGTCCGGCGGGAGCGCTCCTGCCCGACTCCCTCCATGGGGGCCCGGATGATGACCGTCTCGATGAACGAGCCGTCCCGCAGCCGCTGGAGGACCTTCTGCGTGACGTCCGAGGCGGTCCGCCGTCCGACAAGCTCGGTGGCCGCGAAGTCGAACGAGGCCTCGAGCCAGGATCGCAGCGCGGACGGAAGATTCGTCATCACGGAGGGTGACTCGGCACGTCGGGCGTAGATCCATTCCAGGATCTGCCCCGCACGATAGCGGGGATGCCCGGCGGCGATCAGACGCTCGGCCAGGCTGTCGGGAGTTTCGCCGTGAATGGAGGGTTTTTCGGGCTTGAAGGCCATGTCTGGTGGAGGGCGCTCGGCCAGGCCGGGAGACGTCGCAGGCGAGGCCGCCTTCCTGCTTGCAAGGGGGTTTTCTTATGCCCACAACCCCCTTTTGCAATGAGCAACAAGGCCCCCAGTCAGCAAGCCATCAAAGCGCAGCAACTGCAGTCGACGATCGACCGGGTGACCGCGGGGCAGGAGGCCTTCTGCATCCACCAGACCTGGGGCATCGGCATCATCCGGTCCCACGACGCGGACAACAAGTCCTTCACCGTCGACTTCCCGGAGCAGTCCAAGAAGGGGCATGTCATGGATTCGGCCTTCTTCATCGCCAAGATAGACTTCCTCAACCCAGACGGACTCGTCGCCAGGGCCTACTCCGAATCCGGCAGGGCCGCCGTGGCCAAGACCCTGGCCGAGGAGCCCGCCGAGCTGGTGAAGGCCCTGCTGGCCGAATACCCCACCGGAGAATGCACCTCCTACGCCCTCGAGGCCTCCCTTGAACGCATCCACTTCGCCTCCCTGGCCCCTGGCAAGGACCGCTCGGCCTCGTTCAAGACCTGGTGGACCAAGGCCCGGGCCGCCCTGCGCCGCGACCGCGCCATCCTGATTCCCGAGCGCAAGGGAGGCCTGTACGCGCTGCTCGAGGCGCCCAAGGATCTCGGCGAGGACCTCTTCGCCCAGTACGAATCCTCCCCCGGCCTCGAACGCCGGCTGGAACTTCTCGGAGAGATGGCCGACAGCGCCGCCGCCGAGACCCGCTCGGCCGCCACCGAGGCCAATCTCGCCAAGGTCTCCGCCGACCTGGCCAAGGCCGTCGCCGCCGCCTCGACCCCCGGCCGCCGCCGCGACGGGCTCCCCGGGGCCCTCGTGGGCATCTGGAACCGCGACAAGTTCTTCCGCTCCGCGATCGAGAACGTCGAGACCTTCAGCCCCACGGCCTCCGAAGTGATCGCGCTCTGCGACGAGCAGGATCTGGCGCTCCTCGCCCTCAACATCCCGCACACCAGCGAGAAGATCCGCGCGCTGCTGGACCTGGTGCGCGCCCATCACGGCGAAAAGTGGTCCGAGCGCGCCTTCGAGCTGCTGCGCAGCCGCGAGGTGGGCGCCGCCAAGAGCGGCTCCGCCAAGCTCGTCTCCGAGACGGTCTCCTACCTATGCGACGCCGGCCTCGGCGCCGAGGTCGCGGGCCGGTTCTCCCAGTGGCTCGAATCGCGCGAGCTCCGCGCGCCCGTCATCATCTGGATCGTCAAGAACCGGGGTTCGCGCAAGTACGCCGAGATCGTCGGGCCCCTCGTAGGCCCCGCCCTCCTGGGCGCCATCCTCTCGTCCATCGACAGCGAGGCGCTCGAGTCCAATTCGTCGGCGCGCATCCCGCTGGCCTTCGAGCTCGTCCGCGACAAGGAGCTCATCGACCATCTCATCACGCCCGCCGGCGGCAAGCGGGCCGACACCGAGACCATCTGCGATCTCGCGCGCACGCTGCGCGACAGCCAGGGCTTCGACGACATAACCCGGCTCAAGCTGATCAGCCGCATCGCGAAGATCGAGCCGCTGGTGCAGCGCCTCACCCAGAGCCGGCGAGGTGACGACGAGTCCGGCGAAAAGGAGCTCATCGTCTCCCAGTCCAGCAAGGAGGAGAAGGAGCGGGAGCTCGCCGACATCGTGCACAACCGGCTGCCCGCCGTGAAGGAGGCCATCCAGGTGGCCAAGGAACACGGCGACCTCCGCGAGAACTCCGAGTACAAGATGGCCCGCCAGGACCACGACACGCTTTCCGCCCGACGCGCGGAGCTCGAGACCATGCTCAAGAAGGCCCGCGTCACCGACTTCTCCGAGGCCAAGCCCGACGTGATCGGAATCGGCTCCACCGCGACCCTCGAGCGCGGGTCCGACCAGCAGGTCGTGACCTACGACATCCTGGGAGCCTGGGACGGCCGGCCCGAGGCGGGCGCCCTCTCCTACATCTCGCCTCTGGCCAAGCAGTTCCTCAACCGACGCACCGGGGAGACCTTCGCGACCAATATCAACGGACGCACCGAGAACTGGAAGGTCGTCTCGGTGGCCCGCTGGGTCGACCGTCGCTGACCGGGCGGGCCGAGGGCTTCCGCTTTTGACAGCGGAGGCCGCCGCGGCAAGAAAGTCGACGAAGATGCCCTCCCCCTGGGAATCACTGCGCCTGCTGGCCGACCCGACGAGGGCCCGGATCGTCGCGCTCCTCCGGCGCGCCGAGCTCGCCGTGGGAGAGCTGCAGGAGGTGCTCTCGATGGGACAGTCACGCATCTCGACCCATCTCGCCCAGTTGCGCAAGGCGGGCCTCGCGGAGGACCGCCGCGACGGCAAGCGCACCTACTACTCGCTCATGCGGGGCATGCCCGCCCGGGTCGCCTCGCTCGTCGAGGCGGCCTGCGACGCCGCCGCGGACGAACCCCAGTCTGCCGCCGACCAGCGTGCGCTGCGGCGGATTATCGAACGGCGGCGCAGGAAGGCCGAGCGGCACTTCGACCGCGTGGCCGACCGGCTCGGCCGCCAGTACTGCCCCGGCCGCTCCTGGGAGGCCATAGGGCAGATGCTGCTCCTCCTCACGCCCCGCGTGCGCGTGGCGGATCTGGGCGCCGGGGACGGCGCCCTGTCACGCCTGCTGGCCCGGGGCGCACAAAGCGTCCATTGCGTGGACAACTCCCGCCGCATGGTGCAGGTCGGGCGGGCCCTCGCCCGCAAGGAGCGCCTCGACAACGTCACCCACGTCCTCGGCGACATGGAGAAGGTGCCCCTGCCGGACCGCTGCGTCGACCTGGCCCTGCTCAGCCAGGCGCTCCATCATGCCGAGAACCCCCGTCAGGCCCTAGCGGAGGCCCACCGCATCCTGCGCCCCGGGGGTCGCCTGCTCGTTCTCGACCTCAAGGCCCATCGGTTCGAGAAAGCGCGCGAACTTTACGCCGACCGCTGGCTGGGCTTCCAGGAGAACGAGTTGCATGACTGGATCGAGGAGGCCGGCTTCCGGGAGTCCGCCGTGAGAGTCGTGGCCCGGGAGGACGAAGAGCCTTATTTCGAGACCCTGCTGGCGACAGGAGTCAAGGGCGGCCGCTGATCTTATTCACAGTCCCGCGCCTCGAAACGGGGGGATTGCGGCTTGGCAATCTTTGCAACAGGGGGTTAATGTCCATCTCCCACCCCAAGGACCCATCAAATCATGACGGCCCCATCCGAGTCCCGCACCTATCGCCTCGCCAAGGCGGCCCTTCTGGCCGTCCTGGTCGCCATCACCCCCGCCCCCTCCGCGCTGCGCGCCCAGGCCGCCGGGAACGTCGTGGCCGGGGCCAAATCCGAAGGGGATGCGGTGGCGGAACTCTTCAAGGATGCCGAGAAGCTCTTTGACGCCAAGAAGTACCGCGAGGCCCTGGAGAAATACGTCGAGGTCGAGAAGAAGTCGGACCAGGCCCAGGACATGTACAAGGCGGTGATCTCCTTCCGCAAGGGAAGCTGCTACTACTTCATGAAGGACTGGCCCCGCACGGAGAAGGAGTTCACCGACTTTCTGGCCAAATACCCGAAGGGCACCGAGGACTTCTTCGACTCCGACAACCGCCGCGGGGTAGCCGAGCTCACCCTCATCGAGTCCTTCTCCAGCCAAGGCAAGTGGGACGCCGCGCTCACCCGGCTCGAGAAGATCCGCAACAGCATCACCGAACGGCCCGAGGTGAGGGTCAATGCGTTCGCCCTCTCCGCCAAGATCAGCGTGGACCGGGCCAAGAGCGGCGACGAGGCGGCCAAGAAGGCCGGCTATTCCCAGGCCGTCACGTTCCTCCAGCAGGCCATCGCCGAGGGCGTGAGCACCCCCGAGCGCCGGGAGGCCGCGATCCAGCTGGTCGAGATCTACACCAAGCTCGGTCTCGTCAAGGAGGCCGAGCAGCTGAAGGCGCGGGTGGACGCCAACAAGTCCGGATCCCCCGCCGACCTCATCCGCTCCAACTTCCAGCTCCTCAGCATCGGGGACGCCCGCTTCACTTCCGCCGACTCCGCCGTCGACGAAATCGCCCGCGGCACGCTCTACCGCCAGGCCCTCGCCAGCTATCAGGGTACGATGCGCGCGACGGCGGTGACCCGCGACCTCGGCAAGGGCATGGCGGCGAAGGAGGAGACCCTCGAGGCGCTCACCAAGGCCAACCCCAAGCCCAACGACGAGATGAAGGTCCGCATCGAACAGGCGCGGGTCGACCTCGAGTCGTTCAAGAAGATCGACGCCGAGTTCAAGGCCAACAAGGACTACGACGCGATCATCTCCTACCGCATCGGCCTGTGCCTGCTGGAGCTCGGCCGCCCCTGGGAGGCCTTCGTGGCGTTCAAGGACATCTTCGAACGCAGCCCGGGCTTCACGCGGATCACCGGCGCCTACTACTACTATGTCATCACCCTGCGCCAGATGGGGCGACGCGAGGAGGCCCAGAAGGTCTGCAAGGACTTCCTGAAGAAGTTCCCCAAGGCCGACGAGGTGTCGCCGATCGCCATCATCCTCGGCGAGATCTCGCAGGACAACGAGGACTACAAGGAGGCAATCGAGCACTACAAGTGGGCCCGGGCGAACGTCCCCAACCTGACGCCCGACGCCGCGATGGAGATAGACTTCCGCATCGCCGCCTGCCTCTTCTCCCAGTACGAATGGGACGAGGCCCGCAAGGCATTCGACGCCTTCTCGGCCAAGTACGAGCGCTCTCCCGTCCGCCAGCAGGTGCTCTACATGACCGCGCTCTGCTGGTTCTACCAGGGCAAGTACAAGGAGACGAAGGAAGGCTTCGACAAGTACCAGGGCGAGTACCCCAAGGGCCTCTTCATCCCCGACGTCCGGTACCGGCAGGCCATCGTGCGCTTCGGCGTGCAGCCTCCGGAGACCGAGGAGACCATCAAGCTCTGCGAGGAGTGGCTGAAGGACTACGGCGCCGACAAGTCCGATGAGATCCAGGTCCAGCTGCCGGACGTGCACACGCTCGTCGGCGACGCCAACATCCGACTCGCCGAGGGCTTCGACAAAGCCATCCGCGAGGCCGACCTCGTCATCCGCGCCGCCCAGAGCCCCGCGGCCCGCGCCAAGGCGCAGGAGGAGAAGGCCCGGCTGGACAAGCTCAAGTCGGGGTTCACCGACAAGGCGATCGAGGCCTACATCACCGCGGCCAAGCTCGGCCAGCGCAACGCCAACGCGCTCGAGTTCGTGCTGCGGGAGCTCAATAAGATGCTGCCGGGGCGCGGCGAGCACCGCCGGATGCGCGAGCTCTACATGGAGCTCTACAACTGGGATACCAAGGACCCCAAGGCCCTGACCTACCTCTACGAGGTCATCCGCGCGACCGAACGGATGGGCGACCGCAAGGAATTCGCCGAACGCTCCGAGGAGATCCAGAAGAAGTTCAGCGCCGAGCTCGCCAAGGCCCGCCTCAAGGTCGACCAGCTCGAGCGGGCGAACCCGCCGGTGCAGGCCACCATCGACGCCGCCAAGGGCGAGGTGAAGGCCCTTTCCGGCAAGCTCGCCGAGGAGCTTGCGGCCGTCGAGAAGGAGCGCCAGGCGTCCATCGCCCGCGCGAAGGACAACGCCCTCAAGATCCTCTCCGACGCGGTCGCCGAGAACATCAACGACCGGCGGCAGGAAGGCGCCGAGAAGCTCATCGGCTTCCTGGCCGAGAAGGTCGCGAAGAAGGTGCGGCGCGTCCGGCCCGGCGCCCAGCCCGAGCCCGGCGCCTACACCTCGGCCGACGCCGAGAAGGAGATCACCCGGCTGCTCCGCCTCGACCAGAACAAGGACTCCCTCGTGGCCCAGGCCCGCGGCTACTACGCCCTCGGACAGCTGGCGGTCTACACCCGCGAGCCCGCCAAGACCGAGCTGAACTTCAGCAAGATCGCCGCCAACTACAAGCCCGAGGAGCTCAGCCCCACGATCCTCGCGGTCGTCGGCGACCACCTGCTCGAGAAGGGCGACCTCGCCAAGGCCGACGCCTACTTCGCGGCCATCCTCACCGTCGCGCGCTCCTCGGAGTACGCCGATTACGGATACGCCGGACAGGCGGAGATCCTGCTCCGCGGAAAGAAGTTCAAGGAGGCCATGGCGCTCTGCGACGAGGCCATCGAGGCCCGGGCGCTGATGTCCAAGGAGCTCAACATCATGTTCATCCGCGCCCAGTGCCTGGCCGAGACCCAGAAGTACGACGAAGCCAAGAAGGGCTTCGAGGAGATCGCCAAGACCAAGGAGTGGCGGGGCGAGAAGACCGCCGGATCCCTCTACTGGCTCGGCCTCATCGAGGAGCGGCAGGGCCGCCTCAACGAGGCGGTGGCCTTCTACCGTCGCTGCTACCAAGGCTGGCGGAAGTACGAGGGCTGGTCGGCCAAGGCCTACCTCGGGTGCGCCAAGATGCTCATCAAGCTCAACCAGCGCCCCGACGCCAAGGTGCTGCTCACGGAGATGCTGTCCAAGGACCGCATCAAGGAAACCCCTGAGGCCAACGAGGCCCGGAAGCTCTCCCTCTCGCTCTGAACGACATGCGCAACCCAAGCCCCCTCCTCGCCGCCGCGCTCCTGGCCGTCACGGCCTCGGCCCAGACCTTCGTCTTCCGCACCGACCGCTGGGAGGTCAACGACCCGTTCAAGATGGACACCTCGGTCATGCCTCCGAAGGCGCTCGTGGACCCCAAGAAGGGCATCATCAACCTGGTGAGGGGCACGGTGGAGCGGACGTTCACCCAGGGCGGCGCCGAGGTGACCAACACCCGCAAGCTCTCCGACGTCCAACAGATCATCTGGCCCGAGATGCCGCGCCTCATCGAGGCGCGCGCCAACGTGAACCGCGGAGAGCCGGCCAAGGCGCTCGAAAACGTCGAGCCGATCATCAACCTGTTCGAGCCCCTCAAGAAGGTCCCGGGCAGCCTCTGGCTCGAGGCGACCGTGCTCAAGCTAGACGCCCTCGACCGCCTGAACAACGACGCCGCCCTGGGAGGCTTCCTCGATGCTCTGGAGAAGGACGAAGCCGCCTCCACGCCCGAGCTCGCGACCAAGATCCAGCTGGCCCGCCTCCTGCAGCGCTCCCGCCGCGGGGAACACGAGTCCGTCATCCGCGAGGCCGACGACCTGATCGGCAAGATGGACGACACCGAAGTGCTTGCCCGCCTGCACATCGTCAAGGGCGCCTCCCTGATGGCGACCCGCAAGTACGAGGCCGCGATGAACACCTACCTGCGCGTCCCGGTGTTCTACGGCACCGAGCAGGAGCAGGTCCCCAAGGCCATGCTCGGAGCCGCCCTCGCCTTCCGCGGCATGGACGGACCGGCCGTGCGGGAGCAGAAACTCGAGGAGACCTCCTTCCGCTACCTGCGCGACATCATCATCACCTATCCCGTCTCCAAGGAGGCCGACGAGGCCCGCAAGATCCTCCCTAAGGAGGAGGTCGCCAAGGCCGAAGCCGAGCAGAAGAAGCTCGTCGCCGCCGGACTGCTGCCCGACGGAGCCACGATCAAGAAGAGCGCCGTCCGCCCCGAGGACGACCAGTCCGCTAATCGCTAACAGTCCTTGCCCCACACCCAAACCCCTCCTATACCAACCCACATCCCCAAGTCTGACCCATGAAGACGAACCTACGTTCCCCGTTCTCCCCCGCCCTTGCGCTCGTGCTCCTGACCGCCCTCGCCGGCGCCCAGGAAGCCGCCCCCGCCGCGGCCGCCGCCGCCACCGTCCACAAGAAGACCCTCATGGACCTCTTCATCGAGGGCGGCTGGGTCATGTACCCCATCGCCATCGCCTCGGTGGCGATGATCTGGTTCATCGTGCAAGGCTTCATCAACACCAGCCGCAAGCGCCTTCTGCCCCTTGAGCACGTGACCCAGCTCCGTGAGCTGTTCAAGGCCGGCAACTACGTGGGGGCCTACGCCTTCGCCAAGTCCAACGCCTCGCCCGTCTGCGACGTGGTCCGGGCCGGCGTCGCCCTCGCGCCCGACGGCAAGAACATGACCGAGGAGGCGATCATCTCCGAAGTCACTCGGGTCCAGGGAGACCTCATGGGCAGCGCCTCCTACCTCTCCGTGATCGGGGTCTGCACCCCCATGATCGGCCTGACGGGCACCGTGACCGGCATGATGACCGCATTCGAGACGCTCAGCTCGTCCGGCGTAGGCGACCCCTCCAAGCTCTCGGGAGCCATCGGCGAAGTGCTCGTGGCCACGGCCTCCGGCCTCTTCATCGCGATCCCCGCCTTCATCGCCTACTACCTCCTGCGCAACCGCATCTCCAACGGCATCCACGACGTGCAGGAAGTCGTCGGCGGGCTGTTCCGGGGCTTCCCCTACCAGGACGTAGCCGGACGCAGGATCGGCGACGAGGAAATCTACGCGGCCAAGCCCGACTGGAACGCCGCGCCCGCCGCGCCCGCCGAAGCGCCCCAGGCCTGAGGCGAAACCCCTGAACCCCCAGTAAAAGCAGCACCATGGCAGGCGGAGGCGGAGGCGGAGACGGAGAGCCGGAATTCCAGGTCGCGCCGATGATCGACGTGCTCCTGGTGCTCCTGATCTTCTTCATGTCGATCACCTCCTCCCAGGTGCTCAAGGTCGACAAGAACATCTCCCTGCCCGTCGCCAGCCACGGAGTGAAGCGCGACGACAAGGCGGCCGCGGGACTCATCAACATCTCCTGGGACACCACCACCGGCCAGGCGAAGTACAAGCTGGACGATCGCGAACTCGACCCGAACGACAAGGATGGCATCTCCAAGGAGCTCGAACGGCGCAAGGGCGGGAACGAGAAGTTCCGCCTGCTCATCCGCGCCGACCGCAACTGTCACGCCAAGTACATCTCCAAGGCCCTCGAGTGGGGAGCCGAAGCCGGCATCGACAACATCGCCTTCTCCGGGCTGAACCGCGAGGAATGAGACCATGAGACAAGCTAAGCAGGAGGCCCCGGCCGACGCAGGATTCCAGATCGCACCGATGATCGACGTGGTCTTCGTCATCATGCTCTTCTTCATGGTCATGGCCGGGGCGGTCAAGGTGGAGCACGAGCTCAAGACCACCCTGCCCGGCAACGCCGAGACCGCCCAGGAGACCGAGCTTCCCGACGAGGTCACCATCGGGGTCTCCGAGACCGGCGAAGTCTCCCTCAACGACGACCCGCTGGGCGCCCCCCAGGACAAGGTGCTCGAGGGACTCTACTCCCAGATGGTCCAGATGCGCAAGGCGGCCGAGCAGGCCAAGACCAAGATGCTCATCACGGTGCAGGCCGAGGAGGCCGCCCGCTACGAACGCGTGATGAACGTGCTCGACGTGCTCGCCCGCGCCGAGATCACGAACGTGACGTTCGCGGTCTCTGAGACGGAATGAGGGCCCTGGCGGGCGTCCCCGACAAGGCCGGCTGAAGCCGGCCTTCTTCTTTTCAGGATCGGCCGGCTCCGGAGAGCAGCACGTCGCGCAGCGCTTCGAAGTCGTTGCCGACCTTCATCGGCGCCGCCGGAGGCAGGTCGCCGGGGAAGGGACAGATGGCCGCGTCGCCGAAGGCCGCGTGCAGGACGTCGGGGAACTTCGCTGGGTGGGCGGTGCCGAACACGACCGCCTCGTCCGGTGCGCCCGCCGAGCGGAGAAGGTCCTCCGCCGCGCGCCAGCCCACCGCGGTGTGCGGGCACATGATGTATCCGCCGGCGTCACGCACGCGGCGCATGGCGTCAAGGGTCTGCGCGTCATCCACGGTGACGGAGGCGACGGCAGGTCCGCCTTCGCGCCACGCCAGCAGGCGGTCGAGATTGTTCGGGGCGCCGATGTCCATGGCGTTGGAGAGCGTCGGCGAGGAGCGGCGCGGCCGGTAGTCGCCGGTACGGAAAAGCTCCGGCAGCGGGGAGTTGACGTTGGTCGCGGCCACGAGCGCCCTCAGGTCGAGGCCCATGCGTCGCGCGAGCTGGACGGCACCGACGTTGCCGAGGTTCCCGGAAGGCACGACGACGGCCATGGAGCGGCCGGCAGCCACGAGACGGCGGGCGTGGAAGGCGAAGGGCACCTGCGCGATGAGCCGCACGGGGTTGATCGAGTTGGCCGTGAGCAGCGGCTCGGAACGGCGGAGGGTGTCGTCAGCCAGGGCCCGCTTCACCAGGGCCTGGCAGTCGTCGAAAGTGCCGTCGACGGAGAGTGCGACGACGTTCGGCCTCCGCCGGGCGATCTGGGATTCCTGCACGGGGCTGACCCCGACGCGCGGGTAGAGCACGACCGCACGCACGCCGGCGACGCCGTCGCAGGCCTCGGTCACGGCCCCTCCGGTGTCACCCGAGGTGGCCGCCAGGATTGTGAGGCGCGGATGCGCGGCCGAGAGCATCCGTGCGGTGACGCGCACCAGCAGGCGTACGGCGAAGTCCTTGAAGGCCGCCGAGGGGCCGTGGAAGAGCTCCAGCACGGAGATTCTGCCGGCGAGGTCCGCAGGAAGGCCAGCGGGCCGCACGAGCGGCACCGGGAAATTGAACGACTCGCGGCAGAGCTCCCTCAGGACATCCGGCCCCAGGTCGCCTGCCAGGTAGGGGGCTATCACCGCCTCCGCTAGGGCCGCGTAGTCGTCGCCGGCCCGGGCCTCAAGAAAGCCGGGGGGCACCTGCGGGATACGCGAGGGGACCCAGAGGCCGCCTTGCGGGGGCACGGAGGACAGAAGCGCCCCGCGCAGGTCGCCGCGGCAGGCGGGGTCGGCGGTGGAGACCAGTTCCAGCTTAGGATTCTGCGACGACATGGACGCCCTTGGGATTGACACGCGACACGTAGGGGACGGCCTTCAGTTGGGCTTCGGCGAAGACGGCGGCGACGGCCTCGGCGACACGACGCGCGGTCGCCTCCCCCTCGCAAAGCGCGAACACGCTCGGCCCGGCCCCCGAGATCGAGAAGCCGAGCGCCCCTGCGTCCATGGCCGCGCGCTTGGCCCGGTAGAAGCCTGGGATGAGCCGCTGCCGGTGCGGTTCGGCTACCAGATCGTGCAAGGAGCGTCCGATGAGGGGGTAGTCCGACTTGAAGAACCCGCAGAGCAGCCCACCGAGGTTGCCGCTCTGCTGGGTGGAAGTCTCGAGTTGGACGTGCCGGGGCATGATCTCACGCGCCACCTTGGTCAGGACGACGATATCGGGGTGAACCACGGCGGCCCACAGCCGGTCAGGAATGGGCACGTCCATCACGTCGAGCTCGGCGTTCGAACGTATCAGGGTGATGCCTCCGAGGAGGCAGGGCGCGACATTGTCGGCATGCCAGGCTCCGTCGGCCGCGGCCTCGCCCGCCACCACGAACGGCAGCAACTGGCGTCGGTCGAGCGGGGCGCCCAGCAGGTGGTTGACCACGAACGCGCCGCCGACGGCGCTGGCGGCGCTGGAACCCAGTCCGCTGCCGAAGGGCATCTTCTTATGGATCTCGAGCTCAATACCGATCTCGGGGCGGCCCAGATGACGCAGGAGGCCGAGAGCCGCCACGCCGGCGGTGTTGCGGGCCGGGTCGAGCGGAAGGCGCCCGTCGTCCCCGGTGATCTGGGTGATACGGAGACCCGGCCGATCGGAAAGACGCGCGACGATTTCGTCCCCGGGCTTCTCGATGGCAAAGCCGAGCACATCGAAGCCGCAGGCGACATTCGCCACGGTGGCGGGTGAGAACACCCTGACTTCTTTCAACGCTGATTTGGCCATGTTTTCCCGTTCTGGAGCCGAGAACGCAGACCTTTCGGATTGCCCCGCCGAGGGTCAACGGTGAACATGGACTTTGCACCGAAGCAGATGCCCAAGCGTCTACACCAGAACGGGTTCGTGACCGTGGCGGCGGCCTCGCCCGCCCTTCGGCTGGCCGACCCCGACGCCAATGCGGCTCTCTGCGTCCAGTCGCTGGAGAAGGCGGCTCAGGAGGGGGCCGAGATCGTCGTGCTGCCGGAGCTCTGCCTCACCGGCTACACCTGCGGCGACCTCTTCGGACAGAGGACCCTGCTACAGGCCGCCCTTAAGGGCTTGGCGACGCTGACCGAGGCGACCCATCGGCTCGGCCTCACCGCCCTGGTCGGGCTGCCCCTGGAGGTCGACGGCCGTCTCTACAACGTGGGGGCGTTCGTCTCAAGGGGCAGGATCCTCGGGGTGGTCCCCAAGACCCACCTCCCCAACACGGGCGAGTTCTACGAACAGCGCTGGTTCGCCTCCGCCCGGGTGGCCGTACGCGACGAGATCGACCTGCTCGGCGCATCGGTCCCCTTCGGCGCCAATCTGATCTTCCGCGCCTCCGACGTGCCCGACTGCGTGGTCGGCATCGAACTGTGCGAGGACCTCTGGGCCGTGGAGCCCCCCAGCGGCGGCCTCGCCCTCGCGGGCGCCACCCTGCTCTGCAACCTCTCGGCCAGCGACGAGCTCCTGACCAAGGCCGCCTACCGCAGGGACCTGGTGAAATCCCAGTCGGCCCGCTGCCTCGCCGCCTACGTTTACGCCGCGGCCGGCGCGGGCGAGTCCAGCACCGACCTCGTCTACAGCGGCCACGGGCTCATCGCCGAGAACGGCGTCCTGCTCGGCGAGTCGGAGCGCTTCCGCTTCGACCTCGCCCTGCTCGTCTCGCAGGTGGACGTGGACCGCCTTGCGGCCGAACGCCGCCGCAACAGCACCTTCTTCGGCACGGCCGCCCCGCGGCCCGCGCGCGAAGTCCGGTTCGAACTCGGACACCCCGCGGGCCAGACCCCCCGCCTTCGCCGGAGATTCAGCCAGCACCCCTTCGTGCCCGCCGACGTCCACCGGCGCGACGAGCACTGCCAGGAGATCTTCGCCATCCAGTCCACCGGCCTCGCCCGCCGGCTCCGCCACACCGGCGCGAAGCACGTCGTCATTGGCGTCTCCGGAGGACTGGACTCGACCCTCGCCCTGCTCGTGACGCTGGAGGCCTTCGGACGGCTGGGGCTTGACCGCAAGGGCGTCGTCGGGGTGACCATGCCGGGCCCGGGCACCACGGCGCGCACCCGGCTGAACGCGCTCAAGCTGATGGAGGCCCTAGGCGTCTCCTCGCGGGAAGTGCCGATCGGCCCCGCGGTCGAGCTGCACCTGCGCGACCTGCACCATCCCGCCGGGAAGCATGACGTGACCTTCGAGAACGCGCAGGCCCGCGAGCGCACCCAGATCCTGATGGACGCAGCCAACCAGATCGGCGGCTTCGTCATCGGCACCGGCGACCTCTCGGAGGCCGCCCTCGGATGGTGCACGTTCAACGCCGACCACATGTCGATGTACCACGTGAACATCGGCGTGCCCAAGACCCTGGTACGGCACCTCGTCTCATGGGCCGCCCACGCCCGGCATGTCGGACCCGAACGCGCCGTCCTCGAGGATATCGTGGCGACGCCGGTCAGCCCCGAGCTGCTGCCCCCGGGTGCGGACGGCGCGATCGCCCAGCAGACCGAGCTCATCGTCGGCCCCTACGAACTGCATGACTTCTTCCTCTTCCACGTCGTGCGCAACGGCTACCGCCCCCGGAAGGTGCTCTGGCTGGCGGAGCACGCCTTCGCCGGCAAGCACGACGCCAAGGAGCTGCGCCACTGGCTCAAGACCTTCCTGACCCGCTTCTTCTCGCAGCAGTTCAAGCGGTCGGTCATGCCGGACGGGCCCAAGGTCGGCTCGGTGGCCCTTTCCCCCCGCGGCGACTGGCGCATGCCGTCCGACGCCGAGGCGGCGGCGTGGCTTGCCGAACTGGGCTGACCCTGCATTGGTGGAGGCGTGACGACGCCCGTCCAGACCCATCCCGAGGCCACCGCCGAGCTCCTGAAGGCCCTCGGCCCATCCCGGGTCCTCACGGACGAGGCGACCTGCTTCGCGGCCTCCTTCGACAACATGCGGCTCTCCTTCATGCCGGAGGCGGTCGTACGGCCCGCGGCGGAGGAGGACGTGGGGGTCGTGCTCCGGCTAGCCAACCAGCACAAGGTTCCCGTGACCGTGCGCGGCCGGGGCACGGGCAACACCGGGGCCAGCTCGCCCATCCGGGGCGGCTGGGTCATCCATCTCGACCACTGGGACCGCATCGAGATCGATCCGGTCGCCGCGATGGCCACCGTCCAGCCAGGCGCGATCACCGCGCGGATCAACGAGGCCGCGGCGCCGCACGGGCTCTTCTTTCCGCCCGACCCCTCCTCGCTGAAGCACTGCAGCATCGGCGGCAACATCGCCACGAACGCCGGGGGCCTCCGGGCCGCGAAATACGGCGTGGTGCGCGACCACGTCTACGCCCTCGAGGGATTCCTGCCCACGGGCGAAAAAGTCCGGTGGGCCGCCCCGCTCCGCAAGTTCGTGAGCGGCCTCAATCTCCGCGACCTCTGGATCGGCTCCGAGGGCGTGCTCGGGGTCATCACCTCGGCCACGCTCAAGCTGACTCCCCTGCCCGCCGCCCGGCGGACCTTCCTGGCGGCCTTCCGGACGGACGAGGGTGCGCTGGAGGCGGCCGCCGAGCTCATGCGACTCCGGCTCAACCCGGCGGTGCTCGAGTTTCTCGACACCCAGACCGTCGCCGCCGCGGAGCGCCTGCGTGGCGCGCGCGTCCTCCCCCCGGCGGAGCTGGGCTCGGAGGATGTCCACGCAGTCCTGCTGCTCGAGCTGGACGGGCACCCGTCCGCGCTCGCGGAGGACGCGGCCGAAGTCGTCGCCTGGGCGGCGCGGCACGCCGCCGCCTATCGCGCGACGGACGACCCTGCCGAGGCCGAACGGCTCTGGGAGGTTCGCCGCACCTGCTCGCAGGCGATGTACGCCCTGGGCAACGCCAAGCTGAACGAGGACGTGGTCGTCCCCTTCCGCAGCTACGTCCCCCTCATCCGCTACACCCGCGAGCTGCGCGACCGGCTCGGGCTGGCCACGCCCACCTTCGGTCACGCCGCCGACGGCAACTTCCACGTGCACATCATGTACGACCGCGACGACGCCGGCCACCGTCGCAAGGCCGAGACCGCCATCCACGAGGTGATGGCCAAGGTCGTCGAGCTGGGCGGCGCGATCACCGGCGAGCACGGCATCGGCATCGCCAAGTCGCCGTTCCTGCGGCTGCAGCACTCCCCGGCGGAAATCGGGGCGATGCTGGCCGTGAAGCGCGCGCTGGACCCCAACGGCATCCTCGCGCCCGGCCAGATCTTCGACCCCCTCAACGTCTGGGAGCACCGGCCGGTCAAGGTCACCCTGCCCTGGGACAAGCACTGAGCATGGGACGCGCCGTCGCCGTCTTCGACTGGGACGGGGTCGTCATCGACTCCTCCGTCGCCCATGAGCTCTCGTGGGAAGATCTGGCCCGGGAAGAGTTCCGGACGCTCCCGGACGACCATTTCAAGCGCGGCTTCGGCAAGCGCAACGAGTTCATCATCCCCGAGATCCTGGGCTGGACGCGTGACCCCGCCGAGGTGAAGCGGCTCTCCGACCGCAAGGAGGCGCTCTACCGCGAGATCGCCCGCGCCGGGAGCATCCGACGGGACGGCCAGGGCGCCGGACGCGTGCGCCTGCTGCCCGGCGTCCGCGAACTCTGCGGCGCCCTCAGGGGCCTCGGCATCCCGTGCGTCATCGGCACATCGACGCACAAGGAAAACCTCGCCCTCTCCTTCGAGCTCTTCGGCATCGGCCAACTCTTCGCAGGCGCGGTCGCCAGCGAGGACGTGACGAAGGGCAAGCCGGACCCGGAGGTCTTCCTCAAGGCCTGCGCGCTCGCGGGCGGAGACCCGGGCTCGTCCTTCGTCTTCGAGGACTCCTTCTCGGGCGTGGAGGCGGGGCTGGCCGGCGGCTTCCAAACCATCGCCCTCGCGACCACGAACACGCCCGAGGCCCTCGCCACCCTGAGGCCCCACCGCATCGTGAAGGACCTCACGGAGGTCGACCCGGCCTGGCTCGTCGACGGGCTGCCGCACTGAGCATGGAATTCCGCCTGCATTCCGAACACGCGCCGGCCGGCGACCAACCCGCGGCCATCGAGGCCCTCGACGCGTCGCTGCGGGCCGGTGAAGCCCGACAGACCCTCCTCGGCGTGACCGGCTCGGGCAAGACCTTCACGATGGCGAACCTGATCGCGCGACGGCAGCGGCCTGCGCTGGTCATCTCGCACAACAAGACGCTGGCGGCCCAGCTGTACGGCGAGTTCAAGCGCTTCTTCCCTGAGAACGCGGTGGAATACTTCGTCAGCTATTACGACTACTACCAGCCGGAGGCCTACGTGCCGCAGACGGACACCTTCATCGAGAAGGACGCCGCGATCAACGAGGATATCGAGCGGCTGCGCATCAGCGCCAGCAGCGCCCTGCTCTCCCGGCGCGACGTCATCGTGGTGGCTTCGGTCTCCTGCATCTACGGCCTCGGCTCCCCCGAGGATTTCCTCGCCGCCATGATCCCCCTGCGCGCGGGCATGGTCCTGCGGCGAGACGACCTGCTCGCCCGGATGGTCGCCAACCAGTACGCGCGCAACGACGCGGTCCTCGAGCGCTGCACCTTCCGGGCGCGGGGCGAGACGGTCGACGTCTGGCCGGCCTACATGGAGACGGCGGTGAGGCTCGAATTCTGGGGCGACACGCTCGAGGGTATCCGGGAACTGGACCCGGTGAGCGTGCGCCCGGGCCGTCGGCTCGAAAAGTTCGACCTCTACCCCGCCAACCAGTACGTGACCGCCCCCGGCCGTCTCCGGACGGCCATGGACGCGATCCGGGAGGAACTCGAGCTACAGGTCGCCCGCTTCGAGCGGGAGAACCGGCTGGTCGAGGCGCAGCGCATCCGCATGCGGGTGGAGCACGACCTCGAGATGCTCCGGGAGACGGGCTTCTGCCCCGGGGTGGAGAATTACTCGATGCACCTCTCGGGCCGCGCCCCGGGCGAGAGGCCTTGCTGCCTGCTGGACTTCTTCCCGGAGGACCGGATCACCTTCATCGACGAGAGCCACGTGACCTGGCCGCAGATCGGGGGGATGTACCACGGGGACCGGGCACGCAAGGAGAGGCTGGTCGAGTTCGGCTTCAGGCTACCCTCCGCGCTGGAGAACCGGCCGCTGCGCCCGGAGGAGTTCGAGCAGGTGATCGGCCAGACGGTCTACGTCTCGGCCACGCCGGCGCCGTACGAGTACGAGGTCTCGAAGGTCGTCGCCGAGCAGGTCATCCGCCCGACGGGACTGCTCGACCCCGTGATGGAGGTGCGCCCGACGGCCGGACAGGTCGAGGACGTGATCGGGGAAGCCAAGGCCACGGCCGCGCGCGGCATGCGCACGCTGGTGACGACCCTGACCAAGCGCATGTCGGAGGAGCTCGCCGCGTTCATGCGGGAGCAGGGGCTGAAGGTCGAGTACCTCCACTCGGACATCGACGCGATCGAGCGGGTCGAGATCCTGCGCCGCCTGCGCACGGGCGCGTTCGACGTGCTGGTGGGGGTCAACCTGCTCCGAGAGGGCCTCGACCTGCCCGAGGTCGGCCTGGTCGGCATCTTGGACGCCGACAAGGAGGGGTTCCTGCGCAGCGAGACGAGCCTGATCCAGACCTCGGGCCGGGCGGCACGCCACGTGGAGGGCCGGGTGCTGCTCTACGCGGACGTGATGACGCGCTCGCTCACGCGGGCGCTCACGGTCTGCGGCGACCGGCGCAAGCGCCAGGAGGCCTATAACCTGAAACACGGCATCGTCCCGAGGAGCGTGACCCGGCGCATCGAGGAGAGCCTCGTCGAAGCCGAGGCCGGGGAGGCCCTGGCGGTAGGCGAAGGGACGGCCGACCGGGACGTGGCCGCCGTGCTCGCCGACATGGAGCGCGAGATGCTCGCGGCGGCCGACGAGCTTCAGTTCGAAAAGGCGGCCGCGCTGCGCGATCAGATCGAGGCGCTCCGCACGGGCAAGCCCGCGGCCAAGGGCAGGCGCCGCGGTCGTCGCTGATCAGCCGAGCCTGCGACCGAGGTCGGCGTCCGTCCACTCGAGGAAGGTGCGCCGTCCACGGGGGCAGGAACCGGGCTGCGAGGTCCGGAAGAGGGACTCGGCAAGGGCGAGCACCTCGGGGTCGGACATCATGTCCCCTCGTCGGCGGGCGCCGCGCACGGCGACCTTGGCGAGGGCGTCGTAGGCGAGCTCGGATCGTCCGAAATCGCCTTCGCGTCGGGCCATCTCGGCCAGGAGGTCGCGGATGAACGGCTCGGCGGCGGCGGGGTCAAGCCAGGCCGGCAGGGCCGTCACGCGCCAGAAGTTGCGTCCATACTCCTCGAACTCGAACCCCGCCGCGGCGAGTAGGGACTGGCGCTCCTTGAGCACCGCGGCGGGCAGGGGCTCCAGCTCCAAGGCCAGCGGGACGAGCAACGGCTGGCTCACGGGGGAGCCGGAGGTGAAGCGCGCGAGAATATCCTCGTAGAGGATGCGCTGATGCGCCGCGCCCAGGTCCATCACCACCAGCCCCGCGGGCGTCTCGAAGACGACGCGGTCCTCGCGCAACCGTCCGACGAGGCGCCAGCCCAGACGTAGCGGAGCGACGGCACGGACCGGGGTCTCCGCGGCCGCGGCTGGCGCGGGCGCGCCGGCGGACGGGATGACGGCCGGCACGACGGGCGCGGGCGCGGTGTCCGGGGAGCCGGCAGGCGCCTCGACCACGGAAAGGCTGCCCGCAGGCAGCCCGTCGCCGCCGCGGGCGCGTAGCACCGCGAGCACGGAGGAGATGATGAAACCTCGCACCCCGGCCTCGTCGCGGAAACGCACCTCGCGCTTGGCCGGATGCACGTTGACGTCGACCCCTGCCGGGTCGATCTCCAGGAAGATGAACGCCAGCGGGTAGCGGCCCTTCGGGATGAGCGTATGATAGCTCTCGGTGAGCGCGAAGGCCATCGTGCGGCTGTCCACCGGCCGGCCGTTGACCACGGTCACCAGGTCCTGGCGCGTGCCGCGGCTGACACCCGGCCGGCCGAGCAGGCCGGTGAGCCGCAGGCCCTCCCTCTGGAACGCCGGCATGACCGTCACCTCTTCGGCCACCTGCCGCCCCCAGATTTCACGCACCCGGTCGAGCAAGGGGGCGTCGCCCGGGGAACGGAACACCTCCCGGCCGTCCTCCCTCAGCAGAAAACCGACCGCGGGGTGGGCCACCGCGTAGAGGCGGACGAGGCGGACGATGTGGGCCGACTCGGTCTCCTCGGACTTGAGGAACTTGAGCCGGGCGGGCACGGGGTGGAAGAGATTGGCGACCTCGACGCGGGTGCCGACCGCCATGCCGTGGTCGCGCACATGCGCCGTGCGGCCGCCGATCACCAGGATCTCAGTACCGGACGGCTCGCCGACGGCCCGGGTCTGCAGGGTGAAGCGCGATACGCTGGCGATCGAGGGCACGGCCTCCCCGCGGAAGCCGAAGGTGGAAATCCGATCGAGATCGGAGGCCGCGCGTATCTTGCTGGTGGCGTGCCGCAGCAGGCAGAGCGACGCCTCCTCCGCGGTCATCCCCCGCCCGTCGTCCTCCACCACGACGAGCGCCTTGCCCCCGCGGGAGAAGTCGACGACGACCCGCGTCGCCCCGGCGTCGAGGGAGTTCTCCAGGAGTTCCTTCACCACGGCCGCCGGACGCTCGACCACCTCGCCGGCGGCGATCTGGTTGGCCACTTTGTCTTCCAGCACCCTGATGGTCGTCATGGCTCAGCGGGGGGGCCGTGCACGCGGCCGCCCTTCATGGGCGCTGGAGGGCAGAGGGCAGGCGGGCATCCCGGCAAGATGGCCTCCGGCCGGTCCCTCGGCAAGCCCGCGGACCTTCGGTCTTTGTTGCACCCGGACGCATCACGGCAACCTTCGACCCGTGCCCAATCGTCTGGCCAAGGAAAGGTCGCTCTACCTGCGGCAGCATGCGGACAACCCCGTGGACTGGCATCCGTGGGGGCCGGAGGCCTTCGCCCTCGCCCGGAGCACGGACCGGCCCCTGCTGGTGTCGGTGGGCTACTCCTCGTGCCACTGGTGCCACGTGATGGCCCGGGAGTCGTTCGCACAGGCCTGGATCGCCGACCTCATGAACCGGCATTTCGTGTGCGTGAAGGTCGACCGTGAGGAGCTGCCGGAGGTCGACAAGCTGATGATGGACGCGGTGCAGATGGTGCAGGGTCAGGGCGGCTGGCCGCTCAACTGCTTCTGCCTGCCCGACGGCAGGCCGTTCTTCGGCGGCACCTACTTCCCCCCTGAAGACCGCGGCGGAGGACTGGTGCCGTGGCCGCAGCTGCTGATGCGGGTTTCGGACTTCTACCACCGCAGCAAATCCGAACTCGAATCCAACGCCGACGCCATCGCCAAGAACCTCGTGCACCTGACGCGGGCGCCCGACGCCGACGGCACGGCGCCCGGCCGCGTGCAGCTGCTGGCGGCGGCGCGGGACATCTGCTCCCGCCACGACGACGAACACGGTGGGTTCGGCGGCGCGCCGAAATTCCCCTCCCCTCCCACCCTCGGCCTGCTCCTCGCCGTGCGCAACACGGCCGCGGCCGCGGAGGAGCGTGCGCTGGGGACCCGGCTGGACTCGGCCCTCTCGATGACGCTGGGCGCGATGGCTCGGGGCGGGCTTTACGATCAGGTGGGCGGAGGCTTCCACCGCTACTGCATCGACCGCACCTGGACGGTGCCGCACTTCGAGAAGATGCTTTACGACAACGCCCAGCTGTTGGGCGTCTACGCGGAGGCCTGGGCGCGCTACCGCGACCCGCTTCACGCGGCCGTATGCGAAGAGACGGTCGGCTGGCTGCGCCGGGAGATGGCGCTCCCCGACGGCCTCTTCGCCTCCTCGCTCGACGCCGACACGGATCACCACGAGGGCACGACCTACGTGTGGACGCCGACGCAGCTGCAGGAGGCGCTGGGAGACGAGGCCGAGGCCTTCGCACGGGCCTACGGCGTCACGGAAAAGGGTAATTTCGAGGGAGCCAGCGTGCTCCGCCTCACCCCCCTGCCCGGCCTCCGCGACCGGCTCAGCAAGGCGCGATCCGTCCTGCTCGCCGCACGCGGCCGCCGGGCCCAACCTGCGCGGGACGACGGCCCGCTCGTCGGCTGGAACGCCTTGCTGGCATCGGGCCTCGCGAAGGCGGCCTGGATCTTCGGACGCCAGGACTGGCACACCCAGGCCGCCGGCGTGGCCGCCGCCGCACACCGCGCCCTCCGTGCCAGGCCTGGCGCCCCACTCACCGATCACGTTTGGGTCGCGGAGTCGCTGCTTGCGGTCGCATCATGCGCGGCCTGGGCGGGAGGGCCGGACGCCGACGCCCTGCGCAGCGACGCCGTGGACGTGATGCACGAGGCGAGAGAACGGTTCCGCGACGGCCATGAGAAGGGCTGGTTCCTCACCGAGGCGGCCCGCGAGGATCTCGCCGTGAGGCAGAAAGACTGGTTCGACAACGCCACGCCCGCGGCCAACTCCTCGCTCGCCCACGTGCTGTCCGCGCTTTCCGTCCTGGAGCCTGAAGGCGGATGGCGCGAGGAGTTCGAGGAACATGCCGGCGCCTACGGAGGCGCCTGCCGCAACCTGCCCTCGGGCGTGGCGCACGCGCTCGAGGCGATCGTCCGGGAGGCCACTGGGATCGCGATCGTCAAGGCGGCGCCCGGCTCGGACTGGGAGGCCTTCAGGCAGGCACTGCTTGGAGACGCCGCCACGCGGCCGCATGCGCTGCCCTGGCGGCCCGTGCATCTTGTGACGGACGCAGCCAACCAGGGCTGGCAGGTCTGCGCGGGGCGCACATGCCTGCCCCCGGAGTCCTCCGCGGAACGCGCAGCGGCCCTGCTCTGAGACAGTCCGCTCTTGCCCGGGCAGGAGTGACGCGGAAAATCAGACGGATGGCGGACAAGCCCCATTTCGTCTACGGACAGCGAGCGGACGAGCATTCGCGCGGACGGATGCTGCTGGGGCTGGTCATCGTCGAGTCCGTGGGCTACAGCCGCCGCGCCTACAGGCTCGACTGGAAGCGGGTAGCCCTGGCGATCCCGGCGCTCCTGCTGGTCGGCTGGGTGGTGCTTTCCGAAATCTACCTCTTCAAGGAGAAGTACATCAATGGCATCGCCACGACCACCCGGGCGGACATGTACCTCTACCTGCCCGACACCGTGGGCGAGTGGGCCGTCTCCCGCTTCCAGACCCCGGAGGAGGCACGCCTGAGCGCCCGGCGCCGGCTGCTCGTACCGCCGACCCGCCCTGGACGTGATGCGCACCTCCGCCGCAAGGGCGAATACTACATCGAGATCGCGAAGGCGGCGCTGGCCCGGCAAGACTTCTCGGAGTTCGCCAAGTTCATCGGCACCGGCGCCCAGATGGCGCCGGCCAATCTCGAGGCCCAGCGCCTCTGCGCCGACCTCTTCTTCGCCTTCGGACGCCCGCTGGACGCGTACAAGATCCTAGAGGAGTCGCTCGAGTTCGCCGGCCACGACCAGGGCCACGTGCACAACTTCGTGCAACGCTGCCTGATGATGGACCAAGACGCGCGCATCCTAGCCGCGGCGGCCCGCATGCTCCCCGACCCGGGCCTCTCGTCCGAGGTCCGCTCGGAACTGTTGCTGGCCAAGGCGTACGCGCTGTTCCTCCAGGGCGACTATGCGGCCGCCCTGGACTTCATCAAGGAGCGCGACCTGCACTACACACCCGAGGGCTACCTCATCAACTGCCAGTCGCTCTGGGGGTCGGGGGATCGCGGCATGGCCATGAATCAAGTCGACGAGGGGCTGAAGCAGGTCAACGAGAAGCTCCTCCGCGGCGAAGCCTCCGGCCCTGCGAAGAAGACTGCGGAGGAGATGAAGTCCGCACTGCTGGAGATGAAAGCCCGCTGGCTCAAAGAATCCGGCAACCTCGCCGGCGCCCGAGACTGCTACGAACTTCTGGCGATCAACGACCCATCCAGTCCGGCGCCGGTCGTACAGTCGCTCTACCTTCTCCCTGGCGAAGCCAACCGCGCCCGGCGGGAGCAGTTGATCGAGAGATGTCTTCGTGACTTCGGAGGCCAGGAGAAGGCGATGCTCGAAGTGGCCAGGTTCGGCAACGCAACGGCCGACACGGAGCTCACCCGGCGCATGCTCAGCCATGCGGAAGCCCGGAGATTCCCCAACCGGGAGCGCTTCGTGCTGACGCACGTGGAATGCATGATCAACGCGGGGCGCGTCCGGGAGACGATCCTGACCCTGGACGAGCTGCACCGGCGTTCCGAACGCGAACAATGGCTGCCCGAGACAAGGGTCGCGTTCTCGGCCCTCCGCGCGGCGGCCTACTTCGCGGACGGCCAGCCCGAGGTAGGGATGATCAATCTGCGGCGCACGCTCGAGGACAACAAGGCCCCGCCCCAGGTGCTGCTCTCCGTCGCCCGCAAGCTCATCGAGGCCCGAAGGCCGATCGAGGCCGAGGATGTGCTTAGGCGAGCGCATCTGGCCAATGAATCCAACCAGGCCGTGCTCATGCAGATCGTGCAGCTTAAGCTGGAGAACCCGGGCCTCGCGGCGGACCTGGAGACCTACCTACGCCGTCTCATGGCCACGCGACGGCCGCCCAAGGACGTGCTGGCCGCCGCGCGACGCAGGCTGGGGTCCGACGCCTACCTCTTCTCCGAGAACAGGGAAAAGCTGCTGGACGACATCGCCCGCCTGGCCGACTAGGCCCGGTCGGCGATCTCGTAGTACCCCAGGGAACCGGACTTCGTGCCGTCGGACAGCCACGCCCCGCGGCTGCAACCCCGGTTCACCAGATCCTCGACCTCGGGAGCGGAAAGCAGGACCGAGGCGGCGGCGAGGCCTTGGGCCTCGAGGGCGGAGGTGGCGAGCGCACGCACCGGACCGGAAGGGGACACGCGGATGCCGGCCCGAGCGTCGACCAGCGCACGCGAACGACTGGCCAAGGCGTAACGGCAGAGGCGCATCTCCTTGTCCGTGCCGACGCCGATGCGCCAGCCGTTGGAGTCGCCGGGGGGATCCAAGGTCAGCGTGACCGAACCAGACGCCATGATGAGGGCCCGGTGGATGCCCCAGGTGTTCTCGAGCAGGTCGGCCATGCGGTCCAGGGCGAAGCCACGGATGACGGCGCCGAAGTCGACGCCTCGACCTGCACGCACGCAGGTCACCGAAGCGCCCTCGCAGACGAGCCGGCCTTCACGGCAGGCCCTCATGGCGTCCGCCCAGCGCCGGTCTTCCGGGTCGAACGGCGCCTCGCCGCGGGCCGTCCAATATTGGAAGAGCGGGGTCGCGAGACAGTCAAACGCGCCTCCGGTATCGTCGTGGAGGGTGGCGGCGAAGTCCCAGAGGGCCCGGAAATCCTCGGTGACCTGGGTCGTCGCGCCCGCGCCGAGGGCGTTCACGACGCCCACCAGTCCGGCCTCGGCGGAGACGTCGAGCGCGGCCACCTCGTCGAGGCGCTGGAAGAGCGCCTCGGCGGCGTTGCGAGCATAGACCGCGTCCTCATCCGCGATCCGGACCCAGAACTTGGAACCAAGGGCGTCGTGGGAGAAACTGTGGATGGCCGGGGCGTCACTCATCTGAGCAGGCCAGAGAAATGCCTTTCATCGCCTTTTGCAACCAGCACCCAGAAGGCTTCGCCTTCCCTGATCTGCAGCCGCCCCGTGACGTAGCCCGGCACCACAGGCCGACTGGCGTCCTCGGCCGGAATGAGTCGCAGGGGAGCGCGTGCCGCCTCCGGAAAATCACCATAGCCCACGGGGTGGCGGCGCAGATAGTATGGAAGCGGCCAGTAATGCCCGCCGGAGACGGCGATGAAGTAATTGCCGCCGCGGACACGGGCCTGGGATGCCGCCCCGGCCTCGAGAGCGGCGACCTGGGAGGTCAGGGTAGGCGTGTGACTCCAGACGACCCGCCAGTTGTCCGCGACCAGGAAAGGAAGCACGAAACCGAACGCGGTCACGGCCGGAAAGGCGAATCGGCCGGAGATCATCGCCGGCCCGAGGGCGGCCAACGGGAGCAGCAGGGGCGCGAGCAGGAGCCATGGCGTCTTGTACGGCAGCGCCAGATGCAGGAGGAAGATGCACCATGAGGCGAGCAGGGCCGGGTCTCCGGGGTGCCTCCCCATGAGACCGGCGACGGGACGCACGCGCCAGCGGAGCCAGGTCAGCAGCCCCAGCCAGCCCGCGCACCAGAGCCAGGGCACGAGCGTGGGCGCCTCCAAGGCGTCCTCCCCTCCCGTCGCGACCCCGAAAGAGCGCAGAAACTGCGCGCCCCAAGCCATGAGTCCGCCCGGATCGCTCAAGCAGGAAGTCTGGAAGAAGATCCAGGAAAGCGTGGCGCTCAGGCCGAGCAGGAGCAGGCCGCGCCAGCCGGGACCTTGACGGCGGAGCAGCAGGACCGAAGCCACGAGGAAGCCAAGCTGCGCGGCGGCCGTCACCTTGCAGGCGAGGGCGAATCCGGCGGCGACCCCGCAGAGCGCAAGAGGGGGCCGGCGCCAGCCAGACGCCTCAGCCCGCATCCAAAGCACGCAGGACCAGCCGACTGCGCAGACCAGCAGGGTCTCCTGCACGAAATAGCGGGCGTAGGGAAGCGCGCCTCCCACCAGAAGACAGGTGAGCGCGGCGAGCATGCGTTCGCGGAGCCCGGCGCCGGTCAGGGCGAGGGGCGCGAACGAAAGCAGCACCAGAAAGGCGTGCGGCACGGAGCGGAGAAATCCCGGGGACATCTCGCCGAAGTCCGTGCCGGTCAGGACGGCCGCAGCCCGTACGACGACCGAGAGCGCAGGGCCGTGGAACTTGTCGTCGGAGCGGCCGTAGGCCTCGCCTTCGGCGGCCCGGCGAGCCAGGTCCCACTGCACCGACTCGTCGGCGTGGAGGGCGCGCCCGTCGGCCCGCCAGGCCTGGGCTAGGACGACGAGGAGCAGAAGCCCGAAGAAAAGGGCCCATCCTGCGCGAAGCCTCCAGGGATTGGCGACGGCGTCGGGCATGTTCAGCGGGCGAAGCGCCCTTGAAGCGCGTTCTTGACCTCCAGCGGGATGAGGGCGGCGGACATCGGACCTTGCCCTTCCCGCCAGGCGTAGACGGTGATCAACGAGCCCTTGGCGACCGTGCGCCCCTCGACCTTAGCCTCGAAGGACCAGGCAAGGCGCTTATCGCCGACGTCGGCGGGGACGAGCGCGACGGAGACGAGGTCGCCGCGGTGCACGGGGGCGAGGTAGTCGCATTCCACCCGCACGCGGGGAAAGCCTGAAGCCCGCGCTCCGTCCTGCTTGAGGAAGTCGAGACCGAGGTCGCGGAAGAGGGCCTCCTCTGTCGCCTCGACCCAGAGCAGCATCGTCGAGAAATGGACGATCCCTGCGGCGTCGGTGTCGGAGAAATTCGCCCTATGCTCGGCGACGAAAGGGGACATGCGTCCATCCAAGCGTACGCGGGCGCCGGGCGCAACCGCCAAGCCCTCGGCGGGGCCCGAGGCGGATCCAGGAGACCGGGCTGCGGGCGGCGGAGACCCCTTTCCAGTTGAGGCCGGCGGGGGTCGAGGCAGCATGGAATCGTGCGCCCCGCCCTGCTCCTTGCGCTGATGTCCGTGGCGATGGTCGGCGGCGCCGAACCTTTCGAGGTCGCGCTCCGGACGAGATCCAAGGACGTGGCCGTCCGCGAGGCGCGGTCCGAGACCGGACGCATCGAGCCGGCGCGCACCGCAGCCATCGTCTGCGACATGTGGGACACCCACACCTGCCCGGCCGCCGCCTCCAGGGTGGTCGAGATGGCGCCCCGGATGGACCGGCTGTTGCGGGAACTACGCAGGCGCGGCGTGCTGATCATCCACTGCCCCAGCGGCACCATGAAGTTCTACGAAGGCACTCCGGCCAGAAAGCTGGCCCAGGCGGCCCCGAAAGCGACGACGCGGACACCCCTCGAGGGTTGGGTGAAACTGATTCCCGAACGTGAGGGCGCCCTGCCCATCGACGACAGCGACGGCGGCTGCGACGTGCCCCGGACCTGGAAGCCGGGCGACCCCTACCCCTGGACGCGCCAGATCGCCGCGATCGACGTGCTGCCGGGCGACGCCGTCACCGACAGCCGCGAAGCCTACGACCTCATGATGGCGCAGGGGCGCGACACGGCGATCATCATGGGGGTGCACCTCAACATGTGCGTCCTCGGCCGCCCCTTCGGCATCCGTCAGCTCGTCGCCCAAGGCGTGCGCACCGTGCTCGTACGCGACCTCACGGACACGATGTACAACCCAGCACAGGCTCCCCGAGTGAGTCATTTCGAAGGCACCCGGCTCATGATCGAGCACGTGGAGCGCCACTGGTGCCCGACGGTCGCCAGCTCCGAAATCCTGGGCGGGACGCCGTTCCGGTTCAGCGGAGACCGCTGAACCGTCTCAACGGACCGGCTTGACGGCGCCGGCTCCCTGCGAGACGCCCGGGGCCTTGGAGTCGCCCTTGCCGAGGTCGGCCGGATTGATCTTGGTGATGGCCCCGCCGGACGCCGTGGCGAGGGACTTGATGAAGGCACCCGGCTGGTTGCGCGTCGTGAACACGTAGAGCTTGGGGCCGTTGGCTTGGGGGGAGAAGGACTTGATCCAATCCTGCTCCCACTCCTTCTCCTGCGGCTTGCGGTTGTCCACGCCGCGTCCGACGCCGTAGTTGGTGTCGTCGGAGAACAGCACGAGCGGCGTGGGCGCGAAGCCCCGCTCGGCCTTGACGCCCTTGACGCGAATCTGCGTCAGGCCGTAGTCGGCGAAGTCCGTGAAGACCACCAGCGCGTCGTACGTCTTCTCGTCGCGCATGATGTCGAGCCAGGCGCCGAGCCGTCCCGTCTTGAAGTGCTGGTCGTAGCGGGTGAGCATCGTCCGACCCTTGCCTGAAAGCGTCTTGGGGTCCGTGACCGGCTTCAGCGTCTTGCCGTCGGGGCGCTTGGTGTTGGTCTGCACCCCGCGGGCCGCCCGGGTCTTGCCCTTCATGAAATCCTTGCCGCCCACGACGTCGCCGTCCTGGATCGTGATGGCGGGCTGTTCGTAGACGAAGACGTCGGCGTCCGGGAAGGACTTCCTGATCTCCGACTGCACGGAGTCGAGGTAGTCGATGAGCGAGTCAGAGGAGTCGAAGTAGACCGCGATGCTCTGGGCGAAGACCTGGGCCCCCATCACGGGCTTGGCCACGAAGTTCCTGCCGCCGCCGACGCCCATGCCGCGTCCGGCACCGATGCCGCCGCCGGAGCCGCCGCCGAAGCCCTTGGAGGAGCCGCCGCCCATCATGCCCGAGATCATCGAGGACATGGAGGCCGAAGGAGGAAGGTCAGGGAGGGCGATGGAAGCCGAGGCGCTCTTCGACGTGATACGGGACGTCGTCTTCGCCATGTTCTTGACGTTCTTGGGCTGCACCTTGCGGGGCTGGTTGTTGACCTTCTCGCCGCCGGTGCCCCCGCCGGCGCCGGTCGCGAAAGTGTTGGGATCCTTCTTGGACTGCGTGGTGATCTCGGAGACCACCCAGATCGCGGCCAGAAGGACGAGCAGGCCGTGGACGGCCAGGGAGATCGTCAGCCCTTCACCGCCCAGCCGACGCCAGAACGATCCGCGGGCGCGTACGGTCACGACGGGACCGGCGTTCTTGGACTCGGCCTCGGGAACTTCTTCGGGCGGGGGCGGGGGCGGGGTTTCGCTCATCGCAGCAGGGGAAACACCATCATTGAGCACGGCCACACACCATCAACCCCATTATGCCTCCGTGCTTCCATTAAAATGGGCTTGCGAGCCCCTGCACTTCCCCTCTTTGTGCTCGCTCCCACTGATTGCAGGGTGGAGCAGCCCGGTTAGCTCGTCAGGCTCATAACCTGAAGGTCGTAGGTTCAAATCCTACCCCTGCACCCACTTTCAAAGCATTGAGAAACAGCGGGTTATGAGATGTGCGATGGATCCCGCTTGCATTCCGTGCGCCTATTAGCACGATAATGAGAGTTAAATTTGTCCTACGGGACAATGGGGTAAGTAAGATAAAGCAGTAAAAAACAGGCGGCTTGCATAGGGGTATGCAAGCCGCCTCCTTTTTATGGGGTCGCGCACGGCCCCGTGCCCGAGCGGATCAACCTCCGCCGGTCATCTTGGAGATGAGCGCGATAAGCGGCAGGAACATCGCGAGCACGATGGTGCCGACCACGACGGCCAGGAAGACGATGAGGACGGGCTCGATGATCGAGGTGAGCGCGGTGACGGCGTTGTCGACCTCCTCGTCGTAGATGTCCGCGACACGGTTGAGCATCTCCGGCAGCTGGCCGGTCTCCTCGCCGACCTGGATCATCGAGGTGACCATCTGAGGGAACACGCCCGACTGCTCCAGCGGGACCGAGAGGGGCTCGCCGTCGCGCACGCGGTCATGCACGCGTTCGAGTGACTTCGCGATGACGACGTTGTCGAGCGTGTCTCGGGTGATGGAGATGGACTGGAGGATGGGGACGCCCGAGGCCATGAGCGTGCCGAACGTGCGCGCGAAGCGGGAGACCGAGACGATCTGGACGAAGGCCCCCACCTTGGGCAGACGGAAGATCATGCGGTCGAAGAGCGACTTGCCCTTGGCCGTGGCGAGCCAGTACTTGAGGCCGAACCAGAGGCCCGCGACGAGCACCGGGGTGACGAACCAGTATTCGGTGAGGGCCTTCGAGATGCCCACCACGAACTGCGTGAGCGGGGGCATCTGCGTCTTCTGCCCGTCGAGCAGTTTCTGGAACGAAGGCACCACCTTCACCATCAGGATGTACACGATGATGATGGCGACCGAGAGCACGACGCCCGGGTAGACCATCGCGGACTTCACTTTCTTCTGGATACGGGACGCCTTCTCCCGGAACCTGGCCAGACGGTCGAGGACCTTGTCCAGGACGCCGCCGGCCTCGCCGGCCCGGATCATGTTGACGAAGAGCTTGTCGAAGACCTTGGGGTGGGACTGCAGCGCCTCGGAGAGGTTGTTGCCCTGCGCGACGCTCTCGGCGACGTTGGTCAGGATGTCCTTGAACGCCAGGTTGCGCTCCTGCCTGGCGATGAGCTCGAGTCCGCGCAGGAGGGGGAGGCCGGCCGTAATCAGCGTGGCCAGCTGACGGGTCATGACGGTCACGTCGTCCTGGGTGACCTTCGATCGGAAGCCGAAGCCTCCCTTCTTGGCGCGGGGGGCCGAGGCGGGCGTTGCCGGCTTGGAGCCGCCCTCGGCGGCGAGGGCGGTGACCATCAGTCCGCGCGCCATGAGCTTCTGGCGGGCCTGCGCCTCATCGGGCGCGCTGATGGAGCCGCCCGTCTGGGCGCCGTTCTTGTCGATGGCGGTGTACTTGTAGTCGGGCATGGTCGTTCGGTGAGAGTGTCAGGTGTATTTGAGGACTTCCTCGATGGTGGTGTGTCCGTCGAAGATGCAGCGCAGCCCGTCCTCGCGGAGCGGACGCATGCCAGACTCGACGGACTTCTGCTTGAGGACGAGGGTGGGCGCCTTCTGGGTGATGAGCGTGCGGATGCCGTCGTTGATCGGCATCAGCTCGAACAGGCCCTGCCGTCCGCGGTAGCCCGAGCGGTTGCAGTCCGGGCAGCCCTTGCCGAAGAAGAACTCCTTGCCCGAGATCTCGAGCGCGTCGACGTCGAGCATGGCCACGACCTCCTTGTCAGGTTCGTACGCGGTCTTGCAGGACCGGCAGATGCGGCGCAGCAGGCGCTGTGCGAGCACGCCCTCGAGCGAGGCGGAGATCAGGAACGGCTCCAGGCCCATGTCGATCAGTCGGGTCACGGCGCCGGGGGCGTCGTTGGTGTGGAGGGTGGAGAGCACGACGTGGCCGGTAAGGGAGGCCTGCACCGCGATCTGGGCGGTCTCCAGGTCGCGGATTTCGCCCACCATGATGGTGTCGGGGTCCTGACGGAGGAAGGAGCGTAGCGCGGCGGCGAAGGTGAGCCCGACCTGGTGGTTGATCGGGACCTGCATGATGCCCTCGACCTCGTATTCGACGGGGTCCTCGGCGGTGAGGATCTTGATGTCCTCGGTGTTCACCTCGCGCAGCGCCGAGTAGAGGGTGGTGGTCTTGCCGGAGCCGGTCGGGCCGGTGACGATGAAGATCCCGTTGGGGCGGTTCACCATCGTGCGGATGCCGTCCTTGATGTCATCCTGCATCGAGAGCGCGTCCAGGCTCAGGTTGACCACGGACTTGTCGAGGATTCGGAGCACGACGGACTCGCCGAACTGGGTGGGCAGGGTGGAGACGCGGAGGTCGATCGCGCGGCCACCTATGGTGGTCTTGATGCGGCCGTCCTGCGGCACGCGGCGTTCGGCGATGTTGAGCGCGGAGAGCACCTTGACGCGGGCGATGACAGCGGGCGCCAGGTTCTTGGGCGGAGGCGCCATCTCGTAGAGCGAACCGTCGATGCGGTAACGGATGCGGAACTGATCCTCGAACGGCTCGAAGTGGATGTCCGAGGCCTTGGCCTTGACGGCCTCCTGGAGCACCAGGTCGACGAAGCGGATGATCGGCGCCTGGCTGGCGGCGGTGGCGACATCCTCCTCGCCCTGGGACACGTCGGACTGCTCGATCTCGCCGAGGAGGTCCTCCATCGAGGAGGCAGAGGGCTCCCCGTAGGCACGGATGACCGCGCTGTCCACCTGGTCGGGGTCGGCGACGGCGAACTCGACGTCGCGCTGGAGGATGAACGTGAGCTCGCCGACGGCGGCCGAGTTGAAGGGATCCTTGGCGACGAGCACGACCTTGCCGGCGTCGTCGGCGACGGGCACGGCGACGTACTTGTGGGCCTGGGCGGGCTTCAGCAGCCGGATGACGTCGGAACCCGGGTCGGTCGGCACGGCGGAGTAGTACTGGACCTGGAGATGGTCGGCGACCGCCTGCAGGAGCGTGGGGCGGTCGGCTAGGCCGGCGTCCAGCAGCGCGGCGGTGAAGGACTTGCCGGTCGTCGCGTGGGACTCCCAGAGCTCGTCGGCCTGGGCGGCGTCGACGAGCCCGGCCTCGAGGGCGATGTCGCGGATGATGTCGCTGTGTTCGTCGAACATGGAGGTCAGTTTTCGGCGGGGCCGCGGAGCCGGGCGCGGATCGCCTCGGGGTCCTGGCAATAGTTGTAGATCTCCTCCTCCTCGATGACGCCGCTCGCGTGCAGGGCGAGAAGGTCGTTGTCGAGGGAGCGCATGCCGCGGGCGGCGCCGGTCTCGATGTCGGAGGCAATCTGGAAGGTCTTCTTGTCGCGGATCTTGGCGGCGACGCCGACAGTGTTGATGAGGATCTCGAAGGCGGCGATGCGGCCGTCCTCCTTGGTGTGCAGCAGGCTCTGGGAGATGACCATGCTCAGGGAGGAGGCGAGCTGGACCTGCACCTGGTCGCGGCTGCCGGTGGGGAACGCGTCGACGATGCGCTCGATGGTGCGGGCGGCGCCGGAGGTGTGGAGGGTGCCGAGCACGAGGTGCCCGGTCTCCGCCGCGGTCAGGGCCGCCTCGATCGTCTCCAGGTCGCGCATCTCACCGATGAGGATGACGTCCGGATCCTGGCGCAACGCCGCCCGGACGCCCTCGGCGAAGGAAGGCATGTCGGGCCCGACCTCGCGCTGCGTGACCGTGCACTTCTTGTGGGCGTGGGTGTACTCGATGGGATCCTCGAGGGTGATGATGTGGCCCGACTCGTTGGCGTTGATCCAGTCGATCATCGAGGCGAGCGTGGTGGACTTGCCGGAGCCGGTCGGGCCCGTCACGAGCACGAGCCCGCGGGCCCGGCGCAGCTGGTCCTTGATGACCGGCGGGAGCCGGAGCTGCTCAAGGCTGAACATGCGCGTGGGCAGGAGCCGCAGGACGAGACCCGTCTCGCCACAGGCGCGGAACACGTTGCAGCGGAGGCGGCCCTTCTTCTGGAAGGCGAAGGCGAAGTCGCACCCCCCCTCCTTGGCCAGGCGTTCCTTGAGGTGGGCGGGGACGATCTTCCCGGCGAGCGCGTCCGTATCGGCGGCCGAAAGCGAGGGGCCGTCGAGCGGCAAGATGTCGCCGTTGATGCGCAGCGACGGCGGCCGGCCGACGTGCAAGTGCAGGTCCGACGCGCCCTCGTCGAGCATCGCCTCCAGCAGCTGGTCGAGTTCGTAGGCCATGGTTCAGAGCACGTCGTCGGCCACGGTGGCCCCGACGACCTCCTCGACGGTGGTCATGCCGGAGAGGATCTTGCGCATGCCGTCCTCGCGCATGGTGCGCATGCCGGCCTCGCGCGCCTTGCGGCGGAGGTCGACCAGGGTGGCCCCGGAGTAGATCATCTCCTGGATCTCCTCGGTGATGACGAAGAGCTCGAAGACGCCCCGGCGTCCCTTGTAGCCGCGTTCGCCGCATTTGGCGCAGCCGGCGCCCTTCATGGGCGTCGCGCCGGCCAGGTCCTTCTCCGAGAGGCCCACGGACATGAGCTCCTTGGCGGTCGGCGCGTGCGGCTGGGCGCAGTTCTGGCAGACGCGACGCACGAGGCGCTGGGCGAGCGCGCCACGGAGGGCCGCGGAGACGAGGAAGGGCTTCACGCCGATGTCGACGAGACGGGTGACGGCGGAGACGGAGTCGTTGGTGTGGAGGGTCGAGAACACCATGTGTCCGGTGAGCGCCGCGTTGATCGCGATCTCGGCCGTCTCAAGGTCGCGAATCTCACCGATCATCACGACGTTGGGCGCCTGCCGAAGCATGGCGCGGAGGGCGGCGGCGAAGGTCATGCCGACGTCGCGCTTCACCTGCACCTGGTTGATGCCCGCCATCTGGTACTCGACGGGATCCTCGACGGTGATGATCTTCCGGTCCGGCTTGTTGATGTAGTTGAGGGCCGAGTAGAGGGTGGTCGACTTGCCCGAACCGGTGGGGCCGGTGACGAGGAAGACGCCGTCGGACCCTCCGATGAGGGTCTGGAACTTGGCCTGATCGTCCGCGAAGAAGCCGAGCTCGGGAAGGCCGAGGCGGAGTCCCTCCTTGTCGAGGATTCGCATGACGATGGACTCACCGTAGACGGTCGGAAGGACGGAGACGCGGAGGTCGATGTCCCGCCCGCCGGTGCGGGCCTGGATGCGTCCGTCCTGGGGAATCCGCTTCTCGGCCAGGGAGACGTCGGCCATGAGCTTCAGGCGGGAGATGACCGAGGGCTGGAGCCGCTTGGGCGGTCCTTTCATCTCCTGCAGCACCCCGTCGACGCGGAAACGCACGCGGAAGCGCTTCTCCAGGGGCTCGAGATGGATGTCCGACGCCTTGCGGCGGATGGCGTCGACGATGAGCGAGTTGACGTAACGGATGATGGGCGCGTCGTCCTCCTTGACGTCGCCCCCCTGCGGCAGCTCGACCGAGACGCCGTCCTCGCTCTTGCCGAAGACCTGCTCGTAGGAGACGTTGACCTGGCCGCTGCTGTAGCAGCGTTCGATGGCGGAGCGCAGCTCGTCCAGCGGTGCCAGCTTGGGGTGCAGGGTCAGCTTCAGGATGCGCGAAAGGGTGTCGAGGGTCTCGGTGTCGAGAGGGTCCGCGATGGCGACCAGCAGCTCGACGCCGTCCATCTGCAGCGGCAGGAGGCCGTGGCGCTCGGCCTGCTCACGCCCCACGAGCTTGAGCAGCTCCTCGGCCGGGGCGACCTGGGAGACGTCGACGACCTCCATGTCGAACTCGGCGCCCAGGGCGTGGGTGATGTCCTGCCAGGTCACCTTCTTGTCAGCCACGAGCTGATCGAGGGCCGCGGTGTCGGGGTTCTGCCCCTCCTTGAGCTCCCCGAGGGCGGCGCGGGCTTCGGCCACCGTCTGGGGGGTGACCAGGCCCTTGTCCTGAATCAGTTGGATGACGAAGTCGTCGGCGGTCGTCACAGGTGTTGTTCCCGGGATGTGAAAAGTGGGGTTGAATCGTCTCCTTGGGGGGAGACGGTTGGAAAAAATACGCTAAATCCGACCCCTGATGCGGCAACCGCAAAGTATCCCCATGCTCATCCGGCCTTGGCCCGCTGCAGATGCGCAAGAAGACGATCCACCTGCTGCTGCAGGCATTGGTGGTCCCCGTCGTTCCAAAGGACGTAATCTGATTTCTTAACTTTCTGACTGACAGGCATTTGCATTGATATTCTCCGCTCGGACTCCTCGCTGGTCAAGCCACGGGCACGAAGCCGCTCAAGTCTCACGGAGTCGGAGCAGCCGACGCAGACGACGTGCTCGAACTCACTCTCCAGGCTTTTCTCGAACAGGAGCGGGATCTCGACGATGTAGGAGCGGGAACGGTCCGTCATCGCCGCAGAACGCATGACGGCGACCTCCGGGTGAACGAGGGACTCCAGGTAGTCCAGCTCGGCGCGATCCTCAAAGACCTTGGCCGCGATTTTCACCCGGTCTGGAACCCCTTCGGAGGAGAAATAGCCGGAGCCCCATCGTGAGGACAGCGCGGAGACGACGGCGGGCATCGACAGGGCCCGGCGAGCGAGGGCGTCGGCGTCGACATGTTCGAAGCCGCGAGCGGCGAAGCAGGCGGCGGCGGCGCTCTTGCCGCAGCCGATGCCGCCCGTGAGTCCGATCACCATGGCTCCAGACTGGCGGACTCGCCCGGCGGGGCAAACCTCAAGCAGGGCTCGGGGAGGATTCGGCGCTGGGCGCGGCTCCGGCCGAAGGCCCCCGGGGGACAGGGGCCACCGGGGAGCCGACCACGGGCGTCTGGATGGCTCCCGTGCGCACGATCTCGCCGACGTGCACGCCGTCGAGCGTCTCGTGCTCCAGCAGCGCCTCGGCGACCTTGCGATGGGCCTCGGCATGGTCCTTGAGGATGGTCTCGGCGCGGGCGTACTGCTCGCGGATGATGGCGGACACGGCCTCGTCGATGCGCCGCGAGGTCTCATCGCTGTGCGACTGGGTGCGGGCGATTTCGCGGCCGAGAAACACCGTGTCGGAGTTCTCGCCGAGGGCGACGGGGCCGAGGTCGCTCATGCCCCACTCGCACACCATCTGCCTCGCCATGCGCGTGGCCTGCTTGATGTCGGAGGAGGCCCCGTTGGAGATGTCGCCGGTGACGACCTTCTCGCCGATGCGACCGGCCATGGCCATGCAGACGTAGTTGAGGAGACGGGCCTTGGAATAGCCGAGGATCTCCTTCTTGGGCATGAGCATCGCCATGCCGAGCGCGCGGCCGCGGGGGATGATGGTGACCTTGTGCAGGGGCAGGTGTCCGTCGTCGATCACGCTCTGGACGACGGCGTGGCCGGCCTCATGGTAGGCGGTGGCGCGGCGATCCTCTTCGTCCATGACCTTCCTGCGCTCGCGACCGTAGGCGATCTTGTCCCGCGCCTCCTCGACGTCGGACATCTCGACCTTCTCGCGGTTGCGGCGGCCGGCGTGCAGGGCCGACTCGTTCAGGAGATTGGCCAGGTCGGCGCCGGACATGCCGGTGGTCATGCGGGCGACACGCGCGAGGTCGACCGAGGGGGCGAGCTGGAAGCGCTTGGCGTGCACGGCGAGCACGGCCTCGCGCCCCCTGAGGTCGGGCAGGTCGACGAAGACCTGCCGGTCGAAGCGTCCCGGACGCAGCAGGGCCTGGTCCAGCACGTCGGCGCGATTGGTGGCGGCGATGACGATCACGCCGCTCTGGCCGTCGAAGCCGTCCATCTCGACGAGCAGCGAGTTGAGCGTCTGCTCGCGTTCGTCATTGCCGCCGCCGAGTCCGGCCCCCCGCTGGCGTCCGACGGCGTCGATCTCGTCGATGAAGATGATGCAGGGCGCCATCTTGCGGGCCTGCTCGAACGTATCGCGCACGCGCGCGGCGCCCACGCCCACGAACATCTCGACGAAATCGGAGCCGCTGATGCTCAGGAAAGGCACGCCCGCCTCCCCGGCGACGGCGCGGGCGAGGAGGGTCTTGCCGGTACCGGGCGGACCGACCATGAGGATGCCCTTCGGGATCGCCGCGCCGATGCGGGTGAAGCGCTTGGGGTCCTTGAGGAAGTCCACGACCTCCTTGACCTCTTCCTTGGCCTCGTCGCAACCGGCCACGTCCTTGAAGGTGGTGGTCTCCTTCTCCGTCGAATTGAGCCGGGCGCGGCTCTTGGCGAACTGCATCGCGCCCCGGTTCGCGTTCTTGAGGAACCGGAACATCATGTACAGGACGACGCCGGAGATGATCAGGTGGGGCAGGATGCCGCCCCAGAAGCTGGACCAGCCAGACTGCGAGGGGACATCCTTGAAGGCGTCGTCGGGGACGGCATCGCGGAGCGCGGTCCATTCATCCTGGGTCAGACGTCCGGCGGCGCTGAAGCGGACCTTTTCCCCCTCCGCGGCGCCCTTCACGGCGAGCTCCCCGCTGATCTCGTACCAGTTGGTGCCGCCCGTCGCGTTCTCGCGGAGCGAAAGGGTACGGATCTTGCCCTCCTTCGCGTAAGTGAGGACCTGCGAGACACCGAACTTCTGGACGGGGGAGGCGTCAGGTCCGGCGAACTGCAGGAGCGCCACCACGGCCAGCATCAGGAGTAGCCAGACAAGGACGGGCTTCCCGCTCATCCGCTGCCCCCCCTTGTCATCGTTGTCGTTCTGACTCATCGGACGTTCCAGACTACCCCGGGGGGCGGGCAAGTCAAACGGAGAGCCCCCTTGCAGGGGCCGGCCAATCGTCTTGATTCCGCAGGGGGAAGGCCAGGCACCCAGACGATCTCATCCCGGTCCAGCACCACGGGCAGGGCGTCCCTGGACTCTTCCGGAATCTTCCGGTTGATGAAAAGGTCGGAGAGCTTTGAGACGCCGGCCGCCCCGAGAGGGCGGTAACGGTCCCCCTCCGCCCTGCCCCTCCACGCGAGGCCTTCGAAGCCGGGACTGAGATAGGCCACGGATGCGTTGGAGATTCTTCCGGCAGCGAGGTCGGACCAGAGAGCCGGGTCCACGTCGACGCTCTCCAGCAGCAGGCCGCACTCGGCATCGGGCACGCCAAGGGCCAGGGTGCGCACACGGGAGCCCAGCGGCGGCGGCCCTTCCGCACAGACCAGGCATCCGCCGCGGATGCGATAGAGACGGCCGAGCAGCATGAAGCGGCCGTCCCTGCCTTCGCGCACGGCTTCGGCCAAGGGGAGGAGCGATTGCGAAGACGGGTCGGTGCCGGTCAAGGCGCGGAAATGCTCCGCCAGCGCCACGTGGCACAGGGCGGCGGGCCGGCCGCGCAGCGCGCGAACGTCGAGCTCGGCGGCGCCGGGCGAGCAGCCGAGCTCCGCCGCCCACGCGAGCAGCGCATCATGGCAGCCGGCGAGAAGGGACGAGGAGAGCGCGAAGCCGGACGCGTGCGCCGGCCCGAGCGCCTCCTCGGCCCCGGCGCCGAGCCATGTCCGCACGCGGTTGCGGGCGGCGACGGGAAGCGCGTTGGTCGCATCCTCCCGCCATGGCACGCCCGCGGACCGCAGGGCCGACTCGAGGTCGTGCTTGCGGAGGCCCGCGGCGACGAGCGGGCGCCAACGGACGTGGCCGTCGCGGAAACGACGGGTCGCTCGGAGCGAACCGAGCCCGCCCGGGCCGGCGCCGCGCGCGAGACGAAGCAGCAGGGTCTCCTGGACGTCGTCGACATGATGGGCGGTGACGACAATCGTCGCTCCAAGCTCGGTCCGGACGGCGGAGAAGAACGCGTCGCGCGCCAGGCGGAGCGCGCCCTCGGAGGCCGGACCTTCGGCCGGACGGGAGCCGAGACGACAGGCCACGCCCAGCGCGGCGCAGAGCGCGGAGACGAACGCGGCGTCCACGGCGGACTCGGCACCCCGCGCACGATGGTCGAAATGGACCGCCGTCACGCGCCCCCCGAGCGCCGGGTCCCCCAGCAGCGCGAGCAGCAGGTAGACCGAATCGGCACCGCCGGAGACGCCGACGAGCAGCGGCCCGCCCGGGACGTCGGGCGGGACGGAGAGACGTGGCAGCGCGGCGGCGGCCGCGAGCAACGTCCCCCGGCTGGGCAGGGCGGGAAGCACCTCCGCACCCTACCGGCCCGATGCCGGGTGACAAACCCAACCGCTCAAAGGGCGATGGTGTCCTTGCCGTACCAGCGGCGCAAGGCCTCCGGGACGCGCACGACCCCGTCGGGTCCGAGGTTGTTCTCGAGAATCGCGGCGAGCACCCGAGGAAGACCGAGGCCGGAGCCGTTGAGCGTATGGACATGCTCGGGCTTGCCATCCTTCGGCCGAAAACGGATCCCGGCGCGCCGGGCCTGGAAGTCGGTGAAGTTCGAGCAGCTCGAGACCTCGAGCCAGCGTTTCTGGCCGCCGGCCCATACCTCGAGATCGTACTGCTTGCTGTGGGCGAACCCTATGTCGCCGGCGCAGATCAGCAGCACGCGGTACGGCAGGTTCAGCTTCTGAAGCAGGCGCTCGGCGTCGCCGCGGAGCGACTCCAGCTCGTCGAAGGACTCCGAAGGGCGCACCCACTTGACCAGCTCGACCTTGTCGAACTGGTGCAGCCGGTTGAGCCCGCGCACGTGCGCGCCCCAGCTGCCGGCCTCGCGGCGGAAGCAGGGCGTGTAGCCGCAGCGCTTCACGGGCAACGCGGACTCGTCGAGGATCTCGTCGCGGAAGAAATTGGTCACCGGCACCTCGGCCGTGGGGATGAGGTAGAAGTCGTCCGTCTGCGCGTGGTACATCTGGCCCTCCTTGTCGGGCAGCTGGCCCGTCGCCGTGGCGCTGGCGGCGTTCACGAGCAGGGGGGCGTGCACCTCCTGGTAGCCGGCGGCACCGGCCTCCTCGAGAAAGAACTGGACGAGGGCCCGCACCAGACGGGCCATGTCGCCCACATAGAACGGAAAGCCTGCGCCGGTCACCTTGACCCCGCGCTCGAAGTCGACGGCCCGGGCGAACCACGGGATGTCCCAGTGCGGACGGGCCGAGGCGGAGACGAGCGCGGCGACGTCACCCCATTCGGAGACCACGCGGTTGTCGGCCTCGGTGCGGCCGGGGGGCACCGAGTCGTGCGGGACGTTGGGCACGGCGAGCGCGGCGGCGTGCCACGCGGCCTCGGCGTCCTGGACGCGCTTCTCAAGCTCCTTCACGCGGGCGGAAGCGCTCTTCATCTCGGCCACCTTGGCGACGAACTCGGCCGAGCCCTTGGGTAGCGCGGCCATCTCCTTGTTGGCGGCGTTCTGGGCTGAACGAGCGGTCTCGAACTCGGCCAGCGCCGCACGGCGCGCGTCATCGGCGGCGAGGACCGCGTCGAGGTCCACCTGGAACTTCTTCCGGGCCACGCCCTGACGGACGAGGTCGACGTTCTCACGGAGCAGCTTCGGGTCCAGCATGGACGGAGATTGCCCAAGACCACCGTCCGAGGGCAACGGGGAATTCAGCGGCTGGGCCTGATGCGTACGGCAAGGAATCGGACCAGCCAGCGGAGCCGGTCCGGCTCCATGCCGGAACCGAAGGACAGGGGCTTGCCGCCGCGCACGGCGATCTCGACCTCATGCTTCACGCCGTAGGAACGCCGGGTCTTGACGGACTTCTCGACAAGGTGAGCGGACTCGACGTCGCGCCAGTCGACCGAACGACCCCAGAGCAGGCCGAAGACTCCGAAGCGCGCGCTCAGCCGTCCGCCCCTCAGCTCAAGCACCTGCACGCCGGCGACGGTCATGAGGGTGAAGCCGGCGAGGAGGACCGAGCCGGCGAGGAAAGGCAGGCCGAACAGGGACATCATGAGGTTGAATTCACCCCTGTGGATCTGGGTGCCGTAGATGCCGCCCAGCGAACCGCCCGACCAAACGAGCGTGAAGGGCACGAGGAAGAAGGCCATGCAGCTGCGCATGGACATGGACACCCGGAACCCGTCGACGCGTTCGGCGACGGTCACGCCCCTGGGCGGAGGACCGGTGGCGAGGTCGTCCCGATCCTCGATCGGTGCCGCGGACTGGCATACGGCCAGCGGATAAGCGCGGTCGCACAGCCTGCACACGGCAAGACCGGCCGCAGGCGCCACCTCGGAGGCCGGGATGGGCAGCCCGCAGTCAGGACAGTGCAAGTCCATGCCCAAGTCTGGCGGGGAAAGGCGGCCGGTGGCAAAAGCCAAAGGCAGGCCCGCCGCTCTCACGACGGGCCTGCGGGCGCTATGTCCGTGTCAGACTCGGCTCGCCTCGGGGGCGTGCACTTCGTCCGGACGGAAGAATCTTGCTATTTCGACCTCGGCGGCGGCCGGGCTGTCGGAGGCGTGGCAGACGTTGCGCATCATCTCGGTGCCATAGTCGCCGCGGATGGTACCCTTGGGGGCCAGCTTGGAATTGGTCGGGCCGAGGAGCTCGCGCACCTTGGCGATGACGCCCTCACCGGTGAGGACCGCCACGATCACCGGACGGGAGGACATGAAGGCCTCGATGTCGGGGTAGAATGGCTTGTCGGCGACGTGGGAGTAGTGCGCACGAAGCACCGAAGGGGACAGCTGGGTCATCTTGCAGGCATGGACGTCAAATCCAGCGGCCTCGAATCGGGCCAGGACGATGCCGGCGAGACGACGCTCCATGCAGTCGGGCTTGAGGATGATAAGGGTCTTTTCCATGACGGTCCTCCAGCAACCGGAGGGTCGTTCAATATCCCTGTTTTAGGGCGATTTGACAAGGCATAATCGCGCCTATTCCGCACAAATCCAGGGTTCAGGCCTTAAAAAGGAGGCAAACGGCGTGAACGGACAGAGCCCTGCCCTGCCCGACCGCATCCATCCCCTCGTTGGTCGTGGCCTTGATACCGACCCGGGAGGGGTCGATTCCAAGGATCTCGGCCACCCTTTTCTGCATGGCCGGGACATGGGCGGAGAGTCTGGGCCGCTCCGCGACCACGACCACGTCAAGATTGCCCACGCACCATCCCGCCTGGGAGGCTTCTTCGGCGGCGCGTCGGAGAATACGGGCCGAATCCATACCCTGACAGGCGGGGTCGGTGTTCGGGAAGATCGTGCCGATGTCCCGCAGGCCCGCCGCGCCCAGAAGGGCGTCCGCCGCGGCGTGCAACAGCACGTCGGCGTCCGAATGGCCGTCCGGCCCGACGTCGGAAGGTATCGTGACGCCGCCCAGCAGGCACGGCCTGCCCTCCTTGAGAGGATGGATGTCGAAGCCGAGGCCGACGCGGAATGGCGGCTGGGTCATGCAGGAACCATAAGCGTGGTGGAGGAAGAAGGGAAGCCCTGGCACAAAAACCCTTGAAAGCCGCCCAAGCGGAGGCAGTGTGACGGTCTTCGACAAGAGCGGCGCGGTAGCCAAGTGGTAAGGCCGGGCTCTGCAAAAGCCCCATGCGTCGGTTCGATTCCGACCCGCGCCTCCAGTCGGAAAAAAGGGCGTCCGACCGGACGCCCTTCACGACCGCGGCGGGGCCGCCTCAGCGGGAGGTTCGGCTGAGATTGCCCACCCCGTTTACCTTTGAGTTCACGCGGAGACGAAGGCCGTTGAGCCGGATGAAGCCGGTGGCGTCGTCCTGATTGTAGGCCTTGGTCGGGTCGGCCTCCATCGTGGCGATGTGAGGATTGTAAAGCGAACGGGGGCTCTTTCGGCCAGCCACGTAGACGTTGCCCTTGTAGAGCTTGACCCGGACGGTGCCGGTGACGTTGCGCTGGGACTCCGTGATGAGAGCCTGGAGCGCAAGGCGCTCGGGGGCGTACCAGAAGCCGTTGTAGACCAGCGTGGCGTAGCGGGGCACGAGGGAGTCGCGGAGGTGCATGACCTCGCGGTCCATGGTCAGGGACTCGATCTGGCGGTGGGCGAAGTGCAGGATCGTGCCCCCTGGGGTCTCATAAACGCCGCGGCTCTTCATGCCGACGAAACGGTTCTCCACCATGTCGACGCGGCCGACGCCGTGACGGCCACCGAGGCGGTTGAGGGTCAGCATGACGCCGAGGGGGTCGAGCTTCTTGCCGTTGACGGCGACACAGTCGCCCTGGCGGAACTCGAGCTCGACGTATTCGGGCTTGGAGGGCGCGTCCTCGGGCGAGACCGAGAGTTTGAACATCGCCTTGTTGGAGGGGTGGAAGGCGTCCATCCACGGATCCTCCAGGATGCCCGCCTCGTAGGAGATGTGCAGCAGATTGCGGTCGGAGGAATACGGCTTCTTGGCGCTGGCCTCCACCGGAATCCGGTTTTCGGCGCAGTAGGCGATCATCTCGGCACGGCCGGGGAAATCCCGCCGGAAGGACTCGTTGCGCCAAGGCGCGATGATCTCCAGGTCGGGGGCGAGGGCGGCGCAGGTGAGCTCGAAGCGGACCTGGTCGTTGCCCTTGCCGGTGGCTCCATGGGCGATAGCAGTCGCACCCTCCTTGCGGGCAATCTCCACCATGCGCTTCGCGATGAGCGGGCGGGCGATGGAAGTGCCGAGGTAATACTGCCCCTCATAGATGGCGCCAGCCTGCATCATGGGGAAGATGAAGTCCCGGGCGAACTCGGCCTGCAGGTCGTCGACATACAGCTTCGACGCGCCGGTTCGCAGGGCCTTCCGGCGGAGGCCCTTGAGCTCCTCCTCCTGCCCGATGTCGGCGCAGAAGGCGATCATCTCGGCGTCGTGCCGCTGCTTGATCCAGGAAAGCAGCACGGAGGTGTCGAGGCCGCCGGAGTAGGCCAGGACGATTTTCTTCTTCTTGCTCATGATGGGTCTTGGAAAGTTCAGCGGGCGGAGGCGAGGTGGGCCAGGACGGCCTTCTGCACATGGAGACGGTTCTCCGCCTGGTCGAACACGATGCTCTGCGCACCCGAAAGCACCTCGGCGGAGACCTCCTCGCCCGGATGGGCGGGAAGGCAGTGCATGAAGTAGGCGGAGGGCTTGGCCAAGGACATGAGCCCGGCGTCGACCTGGTAGGGCCGCATGGCGCGCAGCCGCTCGGCCTTCTCGGACTCCATGCCCATGCTGACCCAGACGTCGGTGTAGACCATGTCGGCCCCCCGGACGGCGGCGGCCGGGTCCGTCGAGAAAGAGAAGGTGCCGGCCAGTCCGTCACGCCGCAACTGGGCGCGAATCGCCTCGCCCGGCTCGTGGCCGGCCGGTCCGGCGAGCGCCACCTCGACGCCGAGGGCTGCGCCGCCGAGCACGAAGGAGTTGGCCATGTTGCAGGAGGTGTCCCCGAGGAAGGCGACCTTGCGGCCCTTCAGCGAGGATGCGTACTGCTCGGGGCGTCCGGGCGCGAAGCGCTCGGCAAGCGTGAACATGTCGGTCAGGAATTGACAGGGATGCAGGAAGTCCGAGAGCGCGTTGACGACCGGCATCGATCCGGAGGACGCGAATTCCTCGAGCAACGCGTGCTCATGACAGCGGACCACCATGCCGTGCAGGTAGCGGGAGAGGACCCGGGCGGTGTCGCCGACGGCCTCGCCGCGGGAGAGCTGCATGTCGTCGGCGTTGAGCATGACGGGCTGGCCGCCCAGCTCGTGCACGCCGACCTGGAAGGACACGCGGGTGCGGGTGCTCTTCTTGAAGAACAGCAGGCCCCAGGACTGCCTGGCCAGCGCGGCGGCCTCGGAGCCGCGGCCGGACTTCATCCGGGCGGCGGCGGCGAAGACCCCGGCGATCTCGGCAGGGGTGAGGTCCGTCTCCTTGAGGAAATGGCGCATCTCGGTAAAGGGTCGAATCTACCGCGGCGGCACGGTTTGGACAGCGGAAAATGGGCCCGGCCTCAGGCGGCCTTCCAGTCGCGGAGCACCCGGGATATGACCTCCGCCGCCTCCTCGAGCTCTTCGGCGGAGGCGGTGAGCGGGGGCAGCAGGCGGACGGCGACTCCGCCCGCAGGCGCGGCGAGCAGGCCCGCCTCCCGCAGCGCGACGCAGACCGGGACGGGATCGCAGCGCAGCGCGACGCCCACCATGTAGCCCGCGCCCCGCACCTCGGCGACGAGGTCGGGACGCAGCCCGGCGAGGCCGCGCAGACGCGCATGCCACGGCGGGGACTGCCGCGTGACTTTCGCGAGGAGGTCCTCCTTCTCGATGACCTCGAGGACCGCGAGCGCGGCGGCCGAGGCGAGGGCGCCTCCGCCGAAGGTGGTGCCGTGCGAGCCGGCGGTGAAGAGCTCGTCGTGCGGGGGGGCCGCCCAGATTGCGCCGATGGGGAAGCCCCCGCCGAGCCCCTTCGCCATGGCGACCGCATCGGGCCGCACGCCTGCATGCTCGTAGGCGAAGAACCTGCCCGTGCGGCCGACGCCGCACTGGATCTCGTCGATCATGAGAAGGATGTCCCGCTCACGGCAGAGCTTCTCGACGCCGCGCAGGAACTCGGGCGTGGCAGGGTTCACGCCGCCCTCGCCCTGGATGGTCTCGATCAGCGCGGCGGCGACGGTGCCGGCGTCCAGAGCCCGATCCCAGGCGGCGAGGTCGTTGAGCGGCGCGGCGGTGAAGCCGCCCAGCAACGGACGGAAGCCCTTCTGGATCTTCTCCTGAGGGGTGGCGGAGAGGCCGCCGAACGTCCTGCCATGGAAGGCCTTCTCGGCCACGACGACGCCGAAGCAGGCGCCCTCGCGGCCGGACTTCCTCACGCCGTGGAGACGGGAGAGCTTGAGGAGAGCCTCGTTGGCCTCCGCCCCGCTGTTGCAGAAGAGCACGCGGCCCGGGCCGCAGCGGCGGACGAGGGCGGCGGCGAGCTCGCCCTGCCGCTCGTTACGGTAGAGGTTGCTGACATGCGTGAGCTGCGCGGCCTGCTCCTGCACCCTCCGCACCCAGAGGGGGTGGGCGTGGCCGAGGGCGTTCACGGCGATGCCGGTCGCGAAATCAAGGTAGCGGCGGCCGGCCGCGTCCCAGACGCGGGAGCCCTCCCCGCGCACGAGCGTGATCGCGGGCGCGGCGTAGCTGCGGATGACATGCCGCGCGTAGAGCGCTTCGGCGGGATCTGGAGTCTCCGCCGCCATCAGCCGTGCACGATCTCGGTGCCGATGCCCTTGTCGGTGAAGACCTCCAGCAGCAGCGCGTGCGGCACCCGTCCGTCGATGAAATGGACGCGGCGCACGCCCTCGCGGAGGGCCTTCACGGCGCTGTCCACCTTCGGGATCATGCCGCCGGCGATCACGCCCTTCTGCTTAAGCCCCTCGACTTCGCCGACCTTGAGCGTGGTGATGAGGGACGACGGGTCCTTGGGGTCGGCCAGGAGCCCGGGCACGTCGCTCATGAAGATGAGCCGGCGGGCCCGCAGGGCGTCGGCCACGGCGGCGGCGGCCACGTCGGCGTTGGTGTTGTGGGGCTGATCGGCCTCGTCGAGCGCGACGGGCGACACGACGGGGAGGAAGCCGTCGGCCAGCGCCTTCTTGATGAGCTTGGCCTTGACCAGCCGGATGTCGCCCACGAAGCCGATGTCGACCGGGTTGCCCTGGTCATCGGCGCCCATCAGCCGCTGGCAGAGGTTCACCTGGTTGCCGGGCATGCCGAGGGGGTTGGCGCCACGCGCGCGGAGGGACTCGCAGATGCGCCCGTTGATCTCCCCGTTGAGGGTCTCCTCGACGATCTTCACGGTCGCCGCGTCGGTGACGCGCATGCCGCCCCGGAACTCGGACTTGATGCCGGCCCTTTCCATCGCGCGGGTGATGGCCTTGCCGCCGCCATGGACGACCACGACCTGGATGCCGACCGCCGAGAGGAACGCGATGTCGGTGGCGACGCGGTCGCGGCCCTCGGGGCTGGGATCGTCCATGAAGCTGCCGCCGTACTTCACTACGAAGGTGGAGCCGCGGAACTTCTGGATGTAGGGAAGCGCCTCAAGGAGGACCTCGGACTTCTGCGCTGCGGGCGTGGTCATCGGACGGATTCGGAGCGTTGCGTCGGCAGGACGGGGAGCAAACGGAAAAAGGGCGCCTTCACTCGCTCTTGTTGTAGTTCACATACCCGTCGGTCAGGTCGGAGGCAAGTAGCCGGAAACGGCCGTCGCCCAGGCCAAGCGAGATGCGCACGGTGAACCGGGCCGCCTTCACGACCTCTTTCCACCGCGGCTTGTTCTCCGGCAGAGGCCGGCCGCCCAGCACGGCGGGCACGTCCCCGTAGTGGATGTCGAGCCGGGACTCGTCGAGCCCGGTCCGGGCGTAGCCAGCCGCGTCGGCGAGGCGGCCCCAGTTGGGGTCCTCGCCGAACCAGGACGACTTGACCAGGAGCGAGTTGCCGACCGCCCGGGCGATCTTTTCGGCGTCGGCACGGCTGCGGGCACCGGAGACCTGGACGGCAACGACCTTGGTGATCTTCTCGCCGTCCCCGACGATCTTCTCCGCCAGGGCGAAGCAGACACGGCCGAGCGCCTCGCGGAAGAGCGCGGTCGCGGCAGGCTCGCCGTCCGGACCGACGCGCACCCCCGACGCCCCCGAGGCCAGCAGCAGCACGGTGTCGTTGGTGGACATGTCCCCGTCGACGCTGACGCAGTTGAAGGAGTCGTCGGCGGCTGCCTTGAGCGCGTCCTTGAGGAAGGGGGCGGAGGCTTCGGCGTCGGTGCAGACGAAGGCCAGCATGGTGGCCATGTTGGGCTCTATCATCCCCGCGCCCTTAGCGATGCCAGAGACGGTGACGGTCCGTCCGCCGTGGGTGAAGCGGGCGGTGCAGGTCTTGGGCCGGGTGTCGGAGGTGAGGATGGCCTCGGCGGCGCGACGGCCCTCGGCCGGATCACGGGTCAGCCGCGCGGCGGCCTCGGCGACGCCGGACTTCATCCGGTCCATGGGAAGCAGTTCGCCGATACGTCCGGTCGAGCAGACAAGGAACACTTCGCCAGCTGAGCGGACGGCCTCGCCGGCGAGCCGCGCGGTCTCGGCCGCGTCGGCGTCGCCCTGAGCGGAGGTGCAGGCGTTCGCGTTGCCGCTGTTGCCGACGACGCCGCGCACAGCGCCGCCCGCGGCGAGGAGCCGCTGGCAGAGGCGCACGGGGGCGGCCTTGACGTCGTTGGTCGTAAAGACGCCCGCGGCGGCGCAGGGACGGTCGGCGACCACGAGGGCCAGGTCCAGGCGGCCGTTGGCCTTGCCGCGGATGTCGCAGGCCGCCGCGCCCACCCGGAAGCCAGGCACGTCGGTCAGGCCGGGGGAGTCGTCGATGAAGTCGATGGACATGGCGGTTCCAGCGCTCACCGGAGGCCCTCGGTCTCGTCCCAGCCCTGGATGAGGTTGAGGCATTGGACGGCCTGGCCGCCGGCGCCCTTGAGCAGGTTGTCGATCGCGGAGGTGATGACGAGGTTGCCAGTGCGCGGGTCAGCGACGACCGACATCGCGACGCGATTGGTGCCCGCGACATGGGCGGTGTCGGGGAAGTCTCCGGAGGCGAGGATGGAGACGAAGGGCCGGCCGGCATAGGCCTTGTGCCAGACCTCCTCGACCTGCGCGGCCGAGATGCCGGGCCCGGGCACGACGATGGTGGAGGCGATGCCCCGATGCATCGGGGCGAGGTGCGGGCTGAACTGGACGACGACCGGGGCGCCCGCCGCGACGGCGAACTGCTCCTCAATCTCGGCGATGTGCCGGTGACCGGGCACGCCGTAGGCCTTCATCGATCCGTCCCGCTCGGAGAAGAGGTAGGCGACGTCGGCCTTCTTGCCCGCGCCGGATACACCGCTGCTGGAGTTGATGACGAGCCGCCCCGGCTCGGGCCGCACGAGCCCGGCACGGAGGAGGGGGATGACGGGAATCTGCACGCTGGTCGGGTAGCAGCCCGGACATGCGACCAGCCGGGAGGATTTCCACGCCTCGTCGGTCTGAAGCTCGGGAATGACGTAACGGGCCTGCGCGGCCAGTTCGGGCGCGGGATGTTCATGCCCATAGTACCTGCGGTAGAGCGCGAGGTCCTGCAGACGGAAGTCGGCGGAAAGGTCCAGGACGCGGCGGCCTGCGGCCACGAGGGGCCGGGCGTACTCGGCGGCGACGCCGTGGGGCAGCGCCAGAAACCAGACGTCCACGTCGGAGGCGGCGCACTCCTCAGGCGAGGAGGAGGAGAACTTGAGCGAAGGATCCACCACCCCCCGCAGCCGCGGCAGCTCGCCGATCACCGGCCGGCCGGCCAGGGTGCGCGAGCACACGGCCGCGATCCGCAGCCGGGAATGCCGGGCGAGGGTGCGGACGAGCTCCTCGCCGGTATAGCCGGAGGCGCCGACGACGCCGACCTTGATGACTGGCTGTGACATGGCTGATTTGATGAAGGAGGATTAAGGGGGAGTGGCCCCGGGGACACGGAAAAAGAAAGGCCCCGGGGTGCCGGGGCCTCGTTCGTTCCTGTCCGGGAAGCTCAGCGCTTCGAGAACTGGAAGCGCTTGCGGGCGCCGGGCCGGCCGGGCTTCTTGCGCTCGCGCATGCGGCCGTCGCGGGTGAGCAGGCCCTCCTTCTTGAGGGGGGCACGCAGGCTGGAGTCCATCTTCTGGATGGCGCGGGCCAGACCGTGGGAGATCGCCGCAGCCTGTCCGTTGGGGCCGCCGCCGATGACATTGACGGAGACGTCGACCTGGCCTTCCAGTCCGGCGGTGCGGATGGGCTGGGTGGCCGACTTCATGAGAGCCTCAGTGTAAAGGTACTCCTCGGCCGAACGACCGTTGATCGAGATGGCGCCGGCCCCGCGGGTGAGACGGACGCGGGCGGAGGCGGTCTTGCGACGGCCGACGGCGGTGATGGCGGAATTCTTGGCGCTCATTTAAAGGAGGAGGGAGGGTTCAGCCCCGGGGGACGGTCGGGAAGGGCTGGAGGCTCTTGTCGGAGTGGTCGTGCTTCTCCCCGGCGAAGACCCGGAGCTTGCGAAGCATGGCGCTCGAGAGGCGGTTCTTGGGCAGCATGCCCTTGACCGCATGGGTGATGATGAACTCCGGACGCCGGGCGCGCATGGCGGCCACGGAGCGGCGGTAGGCGGTGCCGACCCAGCCGGTGTAGAACATGTAAGTCTTGTCAGTTTCCTTGACCCCGGTGAGGACCACCTTGTCGGCGTTGATCACGACGACGTAGTCGCCCGTGTCGACATGAGGGGTGTAGGTGGGCTTGTGACGTCCGCGCAGGACGTTCGCGATGCGGACCGCCAGACGGCCGAGGTGCTGGTCCTTGGCGTCAACGACGTACCAGGTCTTGTCCTTCAGCTGGACGTTCTTGGCTAGCGTGGTCTTCATAAAGAGGGAAAGCGGGAACATGGGAACAGCCCCATCCTCGTCAATACCCGAATAAGAGGGGGTTTTACCCTCGAATCCCCCCTCGGCCGGTCCGGCCAGCCCTCAGAACCTGAACTTGGCGTAGACGTTGGTCCAGACCTGGGAATCCCGGGTGGCGGGCTGCTCGTCGTTGTTCACGACATAGTTGAACCCGACACCGACGACGGACCCCTGCCCCACCGACTTGGAGAGATCAATGCCGGCCCCGGCGTAAGCGTAGGCGTTCCGGACTCCGGTGGCGTCGTTCAGCGCGTCCTTGGCCGAGACATTGCCGGCGTAACCCCGTACGGCGAGATCGAGCTTGAAGGGGCCGGCCTCGGGGAAGACCCGGAGCAAGGACCCTTCCACGATGACCTGATTGAGGGCGAAGCCGTAGTTCACGTAAAGGGCGGGCTGCAGGAAGCCCTTGGGCAGAATCACGCCGAGATAGGCCTCATCCTCGACGCGCAGCTGGGTGAACCCTTCGGCCGCGTTGAAGAACTTGGCCGACGGGGAGGTCATGCGCGCATAGCCCGCGTCGACCACGGCGTCGCCGACGGACTTGCGGAAACCGTAGGCGTAGGAGCGCTCAACGCCGTCGGCGTTGAAGAAGCTGGCGTAGGCCGAGATGCCGTTGAGGCCGGGGCCGAAATATTCCAAGCCGACCTTGGTCTGGAACAGGCCGTCGACGTCCGAACGCTCCTTGCCGCGAAAGACGTTCTTGGACTGCCAGGATATGTCCGCGCGGACGGAGAGATCCTTGGCGAGCTGGGCGGAATCGATCTGCTTGACGGCCTCCTGACCGGAGGCGCCGCCGCAGACAGCGAGCGCTAGGGCGGTGATGGCTGACTTCTTCATGATTAGGACGGCCATCCTGCCCGAGGCGGGACGGCTGGCAAGTCCCAAGGGCCGGCGGCGGGGCCGGCGGACGACGTCACATCGCCGCGATGATGCCGTCGCCGAACTCGGAACACTTGATCTCGGTCGCGCCCTGCATCTGGCGGGCGAAGTCATAAGTCACGCGTCCGGAGCCGATCGCGCCGTTGAGTCCCTTGAGGATGAGGTCGGCGGCCTCGGTCCAGCCGAGGTAGCGCAGCATCATCTCCCCGGAGAGCACCACCGAGCCGGGGTTCACGACGTCCTTGTTGGCGTACTTGGGAGCGGTGCCATGGGTGGCCTCGAAAATGGCGTGTCCGGTAAGGTAGTTGATGTTGCCACCCGGGGCGATGCCGATGCCGCCGACCTGCGCCGCGAGGGCATCGGATAGGTAGTCGCCGTTGAGGTTGAGGGTGGCGATGACATCGAAGTCGGAAGGGCGGGTCAGCACCTGCTGGAGGGTGATGTCGGCGATGGCGTCCTTGATGACGATGCCCGCCCCAGGACGGCCCTCGGGAATCCTGCACCAGGGGCCTCCGTCCAGGGGCTGGGCGCCGAACTCCCGCTGGGCGAGCTCATAGCCCCACTTCATGAAGGCGCCTTCGGTGTACTTCATGATGTTGCCCTTATGGACCAGGGTCACCGACTTGCGCCGGTTTTCGACGGCATACTGGATGGCGGAACGGATCAGGCGCTCGGAACCGGGCCGGGACACGGGCTTGATGCCCACGCCGACGGACGCCGGGTCCTCGGAGCCGAATCGGATCTTCTTGAACTCCTTGGGGAAGTTGGCCTTCAGAAACTCGAGGGTCTTGGTCGCGATCTCGGAACCGGCCTCGAAATCGATGCCGGCGTAAATGTCCTCGGTGTTCTCACGGAAGATCACCATGTCCACCTTGCCGGGATTCTTGACCGGCGAGGGGACGCCGGTGAACCACTGCACAGGACGCAGGCAGACATAGAGGTCCAGCTGCTGACGGAGGGCGACGTTGAGCGAGCGGATGCCGCCGCCGGTGGGGGTGGTGAGGGGGCCCTTGATGCCGACGAGGTAATCGCGGAAGGCGGTCAGGGTCTCCTCGGGCAGCCAGTTCTGGGTCTTGTTGAAGGCCTTCTCGCCGGCGAGGACCTCGAGCCACTGGATCTGCCTGCGTCCCCCGTAGGCCTTGGCCACGGCGGCGTCGAAGACCCGCACCGAGGCGCGCCAGATGTCAGGACCTGTGCCGTCCCCCTCGATGAAGGGGATGATCGGACGATCGGGCACGGTCAGCTTGCCCTGGGAGATGGTGATGCGTCCGGCGTCGGAAGATGTGCTCATGTCGAAGTCAGCAAGAAAACCCCGCCCGGAGGGGCGTTTTCAAGCCGATTCGGGGATTACCTCGGAAAAAGAAAAGGACCCCCTTGCGAGGGTCCTTGTTGACCGGCGGAGCCGGCGCCATCCGCCCCGGAGGACGGAAAGTCTAAGAAGAATTACTTCTTCTTGGACTTCTTGGCCTTCTTGGCGCCCTTCTTGGCGGCCTTCTTCTTCTTAGCCATAGTTTTTTCCTTATTTTGGGTCGTTGTTTGGTTAGAGGGCAGCGCCTGAAGCGCCACCCTGACGATTCGCCCCACGCTCACCCGGGCGTTGCGCGCCTGACGAGTGATTCTGCTACGGAGCTCCGACGGGACTCGGAAAGAAACCTGGCGTGACCTGGGGGATTCCAGGTCGTGACGGGAGTCGGTGAAGCGGTCCAGCGCATGCCGGATCACTTCGGAGAGGGTGGCGAACCCCGACCTCTGCTGGAAGGCGACGGTCTCGGAGTGGAGCTTCGCAGGAAGCGACACGGTGATGAGACTTTCGCTCAGGGGTTCGGTTCGGTTCGTCACGTCGCGGTCAACTCTTGTCATCCTTATTAGGCGAAGCGCGCGGATGCGCAAGAGGAATTTTTCAATCCTCCCGAGAGGCGCGTCCGGGACCGGATGAGGAAGAAAATGTAAACGCGGTTCGGATACGAACGCGCGGCCGCCGACGCATCGTCACGCGCGCGACGAAGAAGACGCCTGCGCTCGTCGAGCGCCGCGCGAGCGCATGGAAGATGGAAGGCCCAGGCGACGCGCACTCCCGTTCGTGACCCTCATGCCGAGGGCCGCTCATGCGCCGGCAGGCGGCATGAGCAGACCGCGACGGCGGGCGGACGGTCAGCGCAGCTCCCGGCCGGAGGCCGCGTCGAAGAGGCGGAACGACTCGACGCTGTAGGTCGGGTCGGCCTTGGTGCCCAGCTTCACCTTGCAGGACTTCATGAGGTCCCGGAAGAAGTCCCGGTCCTCGGTGACGATGCGCTCCAGATTGACGGGGTGCAGGAGGATGTTGATCTCCAGCTCCCGGTCGGGGCCCTGGACCTCCCGCAGCTTCCGGATGACACTGAGCAGCTTACGCTGCACCTCGACGGAGACGGTGCGGGGGTTCTTGACGATTCCGCGCCCCTGGCAGTGGGGGCAGGCGGTGTACATCGAGGTCGTGTTGGACTCCGTGTGACGCTGACGGGTCATCTGGAGCACCCCCAGCTGCGAGATCGGGAGGATCTGGTGCTTGGCGCGGTCGTTCTCCATGGACTCCCGGAGCCGGTCGAAGACCTTCTTCCGGTCCTTCGGGTTCTTCATGTCGACCGTGTCGATCATGATGAGTCCGCCGAGGTTGCGCAGCTGGATTTGGCGGGCGGCCTCGGCCACCGCCTCGAGGTTGGCCTGCACGATGTAGTCCTTGCCGTCCTTCCCCGCCCCCTTGTGGGAGCCGGTGTTGACGTCGATGGCCGTGAGGGCCTCGGTCTCGTCGATGACGATCTCCCCGCCGCTGGCCAGAGGCACGCGGCGCTGGAAGAGCTGGTCGATCTGCCGTTCGATGTTGTACCGCTCGAAGACGGGGATGGGGTCGGCGTAGAGCTCGACCCGCCCCTTGGACCTAGGCGAGACCTCGCCGACGAGCTCCTGCACGAGACGGAAGTCCTCCTCGTTGTCCACGAGGATGCGGTCGACCTCCTCGGTCAAGAAGTCGCGCACGGTCCGCTCGATGAGCCCAGGCTCGCTGTGCAGGAGCACCGGACGCCGGTCGGGCTGGTTGATCTTCTCGACAATCTTCTGCCAGCGCAGCAGCAGCAGGTGCAGGTCGCGCACGAACCAGCGGGCCTGCCTGCCCTCGCCGGCGGTGCGGATGATCACGCCCATACCCTCCGGGATGGTCAGGGAGCGGAGGATGTCCTTGAGCCGCTCGCGCTCGGAGCCGTCCTCGATCTTGCGGGACACGCCACACGCCCCGCTGAAGGGCATGAGCACGACGTAGCGTCCGGGCAGCGCGATGTTGGTGGTCGAACGCGGGCCCTTCGTGCCGATCTGGTCCTTGACGACCTGGATCACGATGTCGGAACCGGCGGGGAAGAGCTGGGGGATGTCCTTGGCCTGGTAGCGCGCCTTACGCTGCTTCTGCTCGGCGGACTCGTTGTCGCGGATGAACTCGACCTGGGAGTCGTTGGCCGCCGGCAGCATGTCCCAGTAGTGGAGGAATGCGTTCTTGGGCTGACCGATGTCGACGAAGGCGGCCTTCAGGCCGGCCTCCAGGTTCTGGACGCGCCCCTTGAAGACGGCGCCGACCATCCGGTTCTCGCCCTTGTGCTCGATCTCGAACTTGTCGAGGACGCCGTTGGTGAGCAGCGCCACGCGTTTCTCAAGGGTCTCGCCGTTGATGACGAGCTCGCGGAAGTTGGCGCGGTCCTTGGAGAAGTGCTTGACGATGCGCTGGAGCAGCGGGAGATCCTTCCGCCGTCGGGCGGCCTCCTCGGCGATCCTGCGATGGTCGATGAGCTCCTGGCCGGACTTCGGCTCGGACTCTTCGTGGATTTCTTCGGGTTCGTTATGTTCGGGCATCTCGGGTTCAGGCCGTCAGGCCGTTTGCCGGAGAATCCCCGCGCTCGCCGCCGCCGGCCGAATGCCGGTGCACGCTCTGGACCAGTCCAAGGAGCAGGAAGCAGCTGAGCACGAAAGATCCTCCGTAACTGAGGAAAGGAAGAGGGACGCCGGCGACCGGCATGAGGTCGACGTTCATGCCGATGTTGATGATGACATGGGTGGCCAGCACGGCGGCGGCGCCGGCGGCGACCAAGGAGCCGAAACGGTCCGTCGCCCGGAGGGCGGTCCGGACGACGCGCCAGAGCAGGAAGGCGAAAGCGGCCACCACGCCCGAGGCACCGACGAATCCCACCTCCTCGGCCAGCACGGAGAAAACGAAGTCGTTATGCGCCGCAGCCTCGGGCAGGTAGCCGGACCGAGCCTGGGTGCCCTTGCTGAGCCCCTGGCCGGACAGTCCGCCCCGGCCGACGGCGATCACGGCCTGACGGACGTTCCAGGTGACGCCGAGCCCCCGCGGGTCGATGACGTCGGGAGCCACGAACGACATGATGCGCTCGCGCTGGTAGTCCTTGAGGAGAAAGAACCACGCGCGCTGCTGATGCTGGCCGCGGACCTTGCGGGCAGGGTCACGCTCCTCCGGATGGGCCTTGGCGTACTCGGAGACGCCGCGTGCGTATTCCGACAGGTCAACCGCCAGGACCCCGACCAGCAGCAGGGTCGCCGCACCCGCCGCCGCAAAGAACTTGTAGGTGAGTCCCGCGACGTGCAACAGGGCGAATGACAGCGGGAGGTAGATGAGCGCAGACCCTAGGTCAGGCTGCACGAAAATCAAGAAAAAGGGCGCTCCGGCGACCGCCAGCACCGCCCCGAGGGTGCGCCAGCTGGCCGCCAGGGCGCCGATGGGCATCCTTGCGAGGAGGGCCGCCAGAAAAAGCAGGGTGCCGACCTTGGCCAGCTCGGACGGCTGGAGGGAGAACGGACCGAAGTCCATCCAGCGACGGGCGCCGTAAACGCTCCGGATGAAGCCGCCGAGGTCGACGTTGAGCAGCGCGCAGGCGGAGACGGGCAGGAGCAGCGCCATGGTCGCGAGGTAGGCGGTGCGCGCATGCAAGTGCAGGCGTCGGTAGTCGATGGAGGAGACGGCCCAGTAGACGATCCAGCCCACAGCGATGAACCTGGCCTGGCTCTCATGGTGCAGCGAGGCGCGGGCCTCGCCCGCGGAGCGGATGGCGAACCAGCCGAGGAGGCTCAGGAAGGCGATGATCACCACCTGGGTCCAGTCGGTGCGCCAGGCGAAGTTGGCGAATTTGTCCCACCACACGGAGACGGCCTCGTCCTGCTCTGCCTGAAGGGACATCGGACCCGATGGAACGCCGCACGACGGGGACTGGCAAGGCGAACCATCCCAAATGGAGGCTTGCGACCGGGGCGGGCGGCGCAAGGGTATGGGGCTCGGGACTACGGTCCCGAGCCAAGACATGCCAGTGGCCGCCGACCAGAGCATCCTCGCCGCCGTGGCGTTCTCCTCCGGCGCCATCGTGGCCTACGCGGTGGCCAAGTGGCGCGAGAGCACCCTGGGGACCCTGCGCGACGCCCGGCTGCGGGCCGAGGTCGAGCTCGCCCGCCGTGAGGCGACGGTCGAGGCGGCCGAGCTCCACGCCGAGGCGGCGGCCGAAAAAAGGGATGCCGACGCGCTGCGCCAGCGGGCCCATGCCGAAAAAAGGGAGGTCGAGGAGCGGGCGAAGGACCTTGCCCGACAGGGCGAGCAGCTCGGCCTGGAGCTGCAGCGCCTCGGCGGCATCAGCCCGGAGCAGGCCCGGCAGCTCTTGGTCGAGAGGCTGCGGAAGGAGCTCACGGGGGAGGCCGAGCGACTGCGCGCCGAACTGCTTGAGCGGGCCGAGGACGAGGTGGAGGAGGCCGCCCGCAGGACGCTGCTCGCGGCGATGCAGCGCCTCACGACCCGGACGACCCAGGACGCCACCGCGGTCTCGGTTCAGTTGCCCAACGAGGACATGAAGGGCCGCCTGATCGGACGCGAAGGGCGCAACATCCGGGCCTTTGAGCAGGCTACGGGCGCCACCCTCCTCATCGACGAGACGCCGGGCGTAGCCCTGCTCTCCTGCTTCGACCCGGTGCGGCGGGAGACGGCCCGCATCGCGCTCGAACGCGTGGTCAAGGACGGCCGGATCACGCCGGCCTTCATCGAGGAGGCGGTGCGCGCCGCGGAAGTCGAGGTGCTGAGCCTCGCCCGCCGGCTCGGCCGCGAGGCGGTGCGCGACCTCGGGCTTCCGCCGATGGACGGCGAGGTGGAAGAGCTGCTCGGACGGCTTCACTTCCGCCTGTCCGCCAACCAAAACACGCTGGCCCACTCGGTCGAGGTCGCGCAGCTCTGCGCGATGCTCGCCGCGGAGATCGGCCTCGACCCGACTCCGGCCAAACGCGCCGGGCTCCTCCACGACCTCGGCAAGGCGCTCGAACCGGAGGCGGGCAGCAGCCACGCGCTCGCCGGCGCCGCCCTTCTCCGTCGGCTCGGGGAGGACCCGCGGGTGGTCAACGCGGTCGCCGCCCACCATCGCGAGGTGGACGCCGAGTCCCTGTACGCGCCCTTGGTGATGATCGCCGACGCCGCCTCGGGATCCCGCCCCGGAGCCAGGTCCTCCACCTTGGAAAGCTACGCCCAGCGCATCCGCTCGCTCGAGGAGGTGGCGGCCGCCTTCGAGGGCGTTCGCGAGGCCTTCGCCTTCCAGTCCGGCCGCGAGCTCAGGGTGGTGGTCGACCCGGGCAAGGTCTCCGACGCCCTGGCGGGGGAGCTGATCAGGCGTATCCGTAACAAGGTCGAGGAGTCGGTCTCCTATCAGGGGTCGGTCCGGATCATCCTCATACGTGAACAGAGGTTCACTGAAGAGGCCCGCTGAAGGAGTTTCGGATTGTTAACAAGCCCGGGCGGTCCCATTGACAACGTTCCGGCCGAACGCCGGACAATGGGCACGGTCGCTCCCGACCCCGCCCTCCGCGGCACGCCCCCACGATGGGGGCCCGCAACCCCGGACGGCCTCGCCGTCCCACAAACCAAACCATGAGCAACGAAGAAAACACCGGGCACGAGCATGTCTCAGCCCAGAACCCGGCGGTCGAACTGCCCGCCGCCCAGGAAACCCGCAACGAAGCCCCCCGCGTCCAGGAGTCCAAGCTGGAATCCGAACACGCCGACCTCCCCCCCATGTCCGTGATCGGCGCCTCCGCCGAACCGGCTGCCAAGCCCGGAACGATCGGCGCCCCGAAGCAGTTCGGACGGCGCGGCACGCCCCGCGGCGCATCAGCCGCTTCCGGCACACCTGGAGCCCGGCCCTCCATCGGAGTCGTCGAGAATCCCGCCGAGGTGCAGGAGACCATCTCCGGCTCCCTCGCCGCCCGCCCGGCCGCCCCGCGGGGTGAACGAAGCGAGCGTCGGGAACCACGCGAACCCCGCGAACCCCGCGAGGCCCGCGAACCCCGCGAACGCCACGAACGCCGCGACGACCGTCGTGAGACGCGTCATGAAGGCGAACGTCATGGCCGCCGCGAAGACCGGCCCCGCCGCGAGGACCGGCCCCGCCTGCAGATCGAGCCGGTGGTCATCCCGGTGCAGGAGCCGATCGGCTTCTGGGCCTCGGTGAAACGCAGGCTCGCGACGCTCTTCGGCATCCCCGACAAGGCGGTCTTCGTCCCCGCGGCCCGCGGACGCGAGTCGCGCGAGGGACGCGGCGACGACCGCGGCCACCGGCAGGGAGGACGCGGGCGCGGACGCGGACGTGACGGCCACCGCGGCGGACGCGGCCACCACGGCGGACGCGGCCATCACGGCGGCCGGCGCGAAGGCTGACGACTCCGGGGGCGCCTACGGCGCCCCCGCTCTTTGGCACCATGCTTGAAGTCGCGCGCATCATCGGCGGCGGCCCGCTCCGCGGGGAGGTGCGCGCGACAGGCGCGAAGAACGCCGCCTTGCCCCTCATGGCGGCGGCGCTCCTCACGGCTGGAGAAATCACGCTACGCGGAGTGCCCGACCTGAGCGATGTTCGCTTCATGGCCGAGATCCTGCGGCACCTAGGGGCCGAGGCCGCGCAGCTCGCCCCCGGCACGTGGCGCATCCGGGCCGCCCAGGTCTCGCACCGCACGCCTTACGAACTCGTGCGCAAGATGCGCGCCTCGGTCTGCCTGCTCGGGGCGCTCGTCGGCCGGCTCGCCCGGGCGGAAATGGCCCTGCCCGGAGGCTGCGTCATCGGGCCGCGACCGATCGACCTTCATCTCCGCGGCCTGGAGGCGCTGGGCTGCAGGGTCGTGCTCGAGTCCGGCGCGGTCGCGGTGGACGCCGCCGGAGCGCGGGGCGCAGAGGTCGACATGGGCGGGCCGATGGGCAGCACGGTGCTGGGCACCGCGAACCTCGTCATGGCCGCTTCGCTCACGCGCGGGACGACGCGCGTCCTCAACGCGGCGAGGGAGCCCGAGATCTCGGACCTCTGCGACCTGCTGCGCAAGATGGGCGCGAAGATCACGGGCGACGGCACCACGATCATCGAGGTCGAGGGCGTCGACTCCCTGCACGGGGCCGACCACACCATCATCGCGGACCGCATCGAGGCCGGCACCTACCTGGCCGCCGCGGCGATCACGGACGGCGACGTCACCGTCGCCGGCGCCGAAGCCGGCCATCTGGCCGCGTTCCTGGGCCGGATGGAGGCCGCCGGCGTCCGGATAGAGTCCGGCCCGGGCTTCGTGCGCGCCGCCGGCCGGCCGTCGCGGGGCGTGAACGTCGCCACCGAGGCCTATCCAGGGTTTCCGACCGACCTCCAGGCCCAGTTCATGGCCGTGCAGCTGACGGCTCCGGGCGTGTCTACCGTCGCGGAGAGAGTCTACCCGCATCGTTTCATGCATGTCGCCGAGCTCCAGCGGATGGGCGCCGACATCCGGCTCGACGGCTCGGTCGCGACAGTCCGAGGCGGAAAGCCGCTTTCGGGCGCCCCCGTGATGGCGTCGGACCTCCGCGCCTCCGCCGCCTTGATCCTCGCCGGGCTCGCCGCCCGGGGGGAGACGTGGGTGCAGCGGCTCTATCATCTGGACCGCGGCTACGAACGCTTCGAAGAACGGCTCCGGTCGCTCGGCGCCGACGTGCTCCGCCTGCCGCAGTCGGAGATGCCGTCCTCGCTGCGCTCCGAGGACTGAGTTGCTTGCCAAGTACGGCGCGCACGGGCACCTTGCGTCCATGGCCCGAGCGCCCGAACCGTCCGACCGATCAGGCAAGCAGGGCCTCGCCCGCGCCGACCGCGTCCTCGACGCGGCCCTCCGGCCGCCGAAGCTCGACGACTTCGTCGGCCAGGCGCGTACGGTCGAGCGGCTCCGCGTGATGGTCGGCGCCGCGCGCCGGGAAGGCCGGCCGCTGGACCACGTGCTGCTCCACGGCCCGCCCGGACTCGGCAAGACGACGCTCGCCATGATCCTCGCGGAGGAGATGGGGCGGCCGCTCCGGCAGACCTCCGGCCCCGTCGTCGAAAAGGCTTCCGACCTCGCCGGCCTGCTCACCGGCCTGCAGGAGGGCGACGTGCTCTTCATCGACGAGATCCACCGCATCCCCAAGTCGGTGGAGGAGTTCCTCTACTCCGCGATGGAGGACTTCCGCATCGACATCATGATCGACCAGGGCCCGAACGCGCGGAGCGTCCGCCTCGACCTGCCCCGCTTCACCCTCGTGGGCGCGACCACGCGCACCGGACTGCTCACCGCGCCCCTGCGCAGCCGCTTCACCCTGCAGACGCGCCTCGACTACTACGACCGCGCCCAGCTCCTGACCATCGTGCGCCGTAACGCGACGCTGCTCCGGCTGGAGATCGACGAGGGCGGCGCGGTCGAGATCGCCCGCCGGGCGCGCGGCACGCCCCGCATCGTGAACAACCTGCTGCGGTTCACCCGCGACTACGCGCTCGAACGCGCGGGCGGGCGGGCCGACGCGAGGGTCGCGGCCGAAGCGCTCGAGCTCCTCGAGATCGACCGGGAGGGCCTGGACGAGATGGACCTGCGCATCCTCCGCGCGATCGCCGAGAAGCACCAGGGCGGCCCCGTCGGGCTCGGCAGCGTCGCCGCGGCGGTGGGAGAGGACGCGCATACGCTGGAGGAGGTGCACGAACCCTTCCTCGTGCAGGAGGGCTACGTGCTGCGCACGCCCCAGGGGCGCGTGATCTCGGAAAAGGGCTGGCGAGCCGCGGGAATCACGCCTCCCCCGGCGCAGGGCGGGCTCCTCTGACGCTGGACAAAAGCGGTCGGCGGCAGTTAGGGTCTCGCCCTTCCATGGCCAAACGCTGGGTCATCAAGCTGGGCTCCGGCCTCCTCACCCGCAAGGACGGCAAGGTCGACCGCGTCCAGATTGGACGCATCGCCGACCAGCTCGCCGCGCTTCGCCGCAAGGGCTACGAGGTCGTGCTGGTCTCTTCCGGGGCGGTCGCGTCCGGGATGACCGCCATGGGGCTCGACCGGCGGCCGAAGGACGCCCGGGAGCTCCAGGCCTGCGCCACCGTCGGCCAGCCGGAGCTGATGTCGGAGTATGGTCGCCGTCTCCGCCGGCACGGCCTGCTGGCCGCCCAGATGCTCCTGACCTACTGGGACCTCGACAGCCGCGGCTGCACCCGCAACGCCCGCGCCACGCTGGACCTGCTCCTGCGCCGCGGACGCTTCATCCCCATCATCAACGAGAACGACGCCATCGCCGACGAGGAGATCAAGGTCGGCGACAACGACCGCCTGTCCGCCCACGTCGCCGCGCTGATCGAGGCCGACCTGCTCGTAATCCTCTCGGGCGTCGATGGGCTCATGACGCGGCCCGACGGAACCGGCAGCCTCGTGCCCAAGGTGACCCGCCTGGACGCCGGGGTGCGAGCCCTCGCCGGGGGCGCCGGCTCCGAACGCAACGTCGGCGGCATGGTGACGAAACTGCAGGCCGCGGAGATCGCCGCCGAGGGCGGCGTCGACACCGTGATCGCCAACGGGCGTCGCCCCGGGGTCCTGCTCGAGCTCTCCGCCGGCCGCAGGGTAGGCACACGCTTCTCCCTCCGCCGTCGATGAACGAGCTCACCGCCAAAGTCACGGCGCTCGCCGCCGCCGCCAAGAAGGCCGCGCGCAAGGTGGCGCTCGCGCCGTCGGCCGTCCGGGACCGCGCCCTGCGCGCCGCCGCGGCCGCCCTGCGGCGCGACGAGTCCGCGATCCTCGCGGCCAACGCCGAAGACCTGGCCGCCGCGCGGAGCAAAGGGCTGGCCGAAGCGATGGTGGACCGCCTGCGCCTCGACCCGGGGCGGCTCGAGGCCGTGGCCGCGGCCTGCGAAGCGGTCGCCGGACTGCCCGACCCCGTCGGCGAGGTGATCGAGCAATGGAGCCGGCCCAACGGCCTGCGCATCGTCAAGCGCCGCGTGCCCATCGGGCTCGTGGCCATCATCTTCGAGTCGCGGCCCAACGTGACCGTCGACGCCGCCGCGCTGTGCCTCAAGTCCGGCAACGGCTGCGTCCTGCGCGGCGGCAGCGAGGCCCTGCGCACCAACCTCGCCCTCGCCGCCTCCTTCGCCGCGGGCCTGCGCGAGGCGGGACTGCCCGGCGAGGCCGTGACGCTGCTGCCCTTCACCGACCGCGAGGCCGTGCCCGCCCTCGGCTCGCTGCGGGGCGTGGTCGACGTGATCGTGCCGCGCGGAGGCCCCGGCCTGATCGAGGCTGTGAGCGCCTCGGCACGCATGCCGGTCATCAAGCATGACGCCGGCGTCTGCCACGTCTACGTCCACGCCGCCGCCGATCTCGCCAAGGCGCTGCCCATCATCGTCAACGCCAAGTGCCAGCGCCCGAGCGCCTGCAACGCCGCGGAGACCGTGCTGGTCGACGCCGCCGTCGCGCCCGACCTGCTGCCCCGCCTCGCCCGCGAGCTCGCCGCCCGACGGACGGAGGTGCGCGCCTGCCCGCGGGCCCTGGCCCTCATGCCCGGCGCGACCGCCGCGACGGAGCAGGATTTTCGCACCGAGCACCTCTCCCTCGTCCTGAACGTGAAGGTCGTGGCGGGGCTGGACGAGGCGGTCGACCACGTGGAGTCCCTCGGCTCCCACCATTCGGACGCGATCCTGACCGAGGACGCCGAGGCCGCCCGGGCCTTCCTCGCCCAGGTCGACAGCGCCTGCGTCTACTGGAACGCCAGCACCCGGTTCACCGACGGCGGCGAGTTCGGCTTCGGGGCCGAGGTGGGCATCAGCACCGAACGACTCCACGCGCGCGGCCCGATGGGGCTGCGCGAACTGACCACCTGGAAATTCGAGGTCAGCGGCGACGGGCAGGTGCGCGCCTGACGGCTTTTCCGTTTGACACCCCGGGCCGAGGGGGCGTTTGCTGAACGTCCTTTCGGCTGTCCGGGGTGGTAGCTCAGTTGGTTAGAGCGCCTGCCTGTCACGTAGGAGGTCGCGGGTTCGAGTCCCGTCCATCCCGCCAGCCGAAAGGGGCCCGGCCCCGCAAGGGGCGCCCGACCGCCGCCCCGCCTTCACCGCTCCGGCCGAGGTTTTGTCTTTCCCCGAGGGAGTGCGGCAGGATGATGGCCCCACCCATGAGCAAGAAAGTCCTCATCATCGGCGCCGGCGGCGTCGGCAACGTGGTCGCCCACAAATGCGCGATGGCGCCGGAGTCCTTCTCCGAAGTGATGCTCGCCTCCCGCAACGAGAATAAGTGCAAGGCGGTCGCCGCCGACGTGAAGGCCGCCACCGGACGCACGATCCGCACCGCCGCCGTGGACGCGGACGACGTCAAGGCGACGGTCGCGCTCATCAAGTCGTTCGGGGCGGACCTCCTGATCAACGTCGCCCTGCCCTACCAGGACCTGCCGCTGATGGACGCCTGCCTTCACGCCGGCGTCCACTACGTCGACACCGCCAACTACGAGCCGCCGCATCTCGCGAAGTTCGAATACTCCTGGCAGTGGGCCTACCGTGAGCGCTTCGAGAAGGCCGGGCTGACGGCGCTCCTCGGCTCGGGCTTCGACCCCGGGGTGACCAACGTCTTCTGCGCCTACGCTCAGAAGCACCTCTTCGACTCCATCGAGACGGTGGACATCATGGACGCCAACGCCGGCGACCACGGCTACCCCTTCGCGACGAACTTCAACCCGGAGATCAACATCCGCGAGATCACGCAGCGCGGCCGGTTCTGGGAGGCCGGGGAATGGAAGGAAACCGACCCCCTCTCGGTCAAGTGGGTGTACGACTACCCGGTGGTCGGTCCGAAGGACAGCTACCTCCTCTACCACGAGGAGCTCGAGTCCCTGGCGAAGAACATCCGCGGGCTGAAGCGGATCCGCTTCTTCATGACCTTCTCGGAGCGCTACCTCACGCACCTGCGGGTGCTGGAGAACGTGGGGATGACCCGCATCGACCCGGTCGACTTTCAGGGTCACAAGATCGTGCCGATCCAGTTCCTCAAGGCCCTGCTGCCCGACCCCGCCTCGCTCGGCCCCCGCACCAAGGGCAAGACCTGCATCGGCTGCGAGATCACGGGCGTGAAGGACGGAAAGCCGCGCAAGGTCTTCATCTACAACGTCTGCGACCACCAGGAATGCTACGCCGAGGTGAAGTCGCAGGCCATCAGCTACACGACAGGCGTGCCCGCCGCGATCGGCGGGGCCATGCTCGCCTCCGGCAAGTGGCTGCGGCCCGGGGTCTGGAACATGGAGGAGATGGACCCGGATCCGTTCATGGCCGAGCTCAACGTCCGCGGCCTTCCCTGGCACGTGAAGGAGCTGCCGGTCTGACGGCCCTCCCCGCCCGCCGCACGGCGGGCTTTTCATTTGCGCCCCCTTCGCGCGGGGGCAACCCTGCCGCCGTGCCCGACGCGCTGACCGAAGCCTTCTCCCGACTCGACCTCTCGCAGGTCCCGAGCCCGTGCCACGTGCTGCACCGTGGGCTGCTCGAGTCGAACCTGCGGACGCTACGGTCGGTGATGGACCGCTCGGGCGCGAAGGTGCTGCTCGCGCTCAAGGGCTTCGCCCAGTTCAGCGAGGCGAAACTGGTCGCCCGGTACCTGGCCGGCACCACGGCCAGCGGCATCCACGAGGCGCTGCTCGGACGCGAGGAATTCGGCGGCGAAGTACACGCCTACTCGCCGGCCTTCAAGGACGAGGAGTTCGAGCGGCTGCTGCGGGTGGCCGACCACGTCTCGTTCAACTCGCCGTCGCAGTGGCGGCGCTTCCGCGAACGCGGGCTCGCCGCGCCCCGCCGGGTCTCCTTCGGGCTCCGCGTGAACCCGGAGCACGCGGAGGTGGAGGTCGAGCTCTACAACCCCTGCGCGCGCGGCTCGCGGCTCGGCACGCCACGCTCGGAGATCCGCTCGGCCGAGGACCTCGCGGGACTCGAGGGCCTGCACTTCCACACGATGTGCCAGCAGGGCGCCGACGTGCTCCAGCGGACGGTCGCCGCCTTCGAATCGCGCTTCGGCGAGTTCATCCCCCGCATGAAGTGGGTGAACTTCGGGGGCGGGCACCACATCACGCGTCCGGGCTACGATCTCGACCTGCTGGTCAGGGTCGTGACGGACTTCCGCCGGAAGTGGGGCGAGCACATCCAGGTCTACCTCGAGCCCGGGGAGGCCGTCGGCATCGGCACGGGCGTCCTGGTGGGCACGGTGCTCGACGTGGTCCGCAACGGGATAGAGATCGCCATCCTCGACATCTCTGCGACCTGCCACATGCCCGACACCCTGGAGATGCCCTACCGGCCTGACATCGTCGGAGGCGAGCCGCCGGGCAGGCTCCCCCACACCTACCGCCTCGGCAGCTCAACCTGCCTGGCGGGCGACGTGATCGGCGACTACTCCTTCGCCGAGCCGCTCAGGCCCGGACAGCGGCTCGTCTTCCTGGACATGTCCCACTACACCTTCGTCAAGAACACGACCTTCAACGGGGTCCCGCTTCCCGCCATCGCCTCCTATGACCCCGCCGACGGCAGGATCCACGTGGTCAGGCGCTTCGGATACGCCGACTACAAGGGCCGGCTGTCCTGAGGGCGGGGACTTGACCCAACCGGGGCCCGCGGGCATCCTGTCGGTGACTCATCCGCATGAAGACCTCCGAAATCGTCCTCTCCCTCGTGGCCGCCACGTTCGCCGGCATCGCCGTCGTCACCTGGAACGGCGAAGCAGAGGCCGTCGTACGCGCCGACAAGGCGCAGACTTCGCTCAACGCCGCCAATGTCCGTAACGCCCAGCTGACCAAGGCCGACGGCGAGCATCGCGCCCGCATCGCCGACCTCGAAAAGTCGCTCAAGGCCGCCGCCGCCGAGGCCGCCGACGTGAAGACCCAGCTCGCCGCCGCCAGCGAGGCCACGAAGGCCGCCCGGAAGGACCTCGAGGCCGCCCGGACGGCCACGAAGGACGCCAAGGACGCCCTCGCCAAGGCGTCCACCCGCGCCGCGGAGCTTGAGAAAGCCCGCGCCGACGCGGCCGCGCAGGTGAACGCCCTTTCGACCGAACTGGCCGGACTCCGCAGCGGAGCCGAGCTGCGTGACGCCATCGAACGCCGCAAGAAGGCCGAATCCGACCTCGAGGCCGCCTCCGCCGCCCTCCGTGAAGCCAACGCGCGAGCCGCCAAGGCCGAAGCCAGGATCAAGGAGCTGGAAGAGGAGCTCGCCCGCCTTAAGGGCCGCGCCCGGGGACTGGACACGGGCTCGCCCAACAACCGCGGGATCTGAGCCCGGCTCTAGGCGTATGAAACGAGGCCCGCTTCCGCGGGCCTCCTGCTTTGCGGCCGGACGCAAATAGGGAGCCCTCCTCCCAGAGGGCCCCCTGCCATGAAGCCTGACCGGAACTCAGTAGTTGAACTGAAGCTGGAGCGCAAGCCGCTGCGCGTCCTCCACGACATTGTAAGGTGCTGACGCGGTGTTGGTACGCTCCTTGGTGAAGGAATAGACCACCTGGATCTCATATTCCGGACGAACCTGCCATTCGAGCCCGAGGTCGATCTCGTTGACGACGAACTTGGGGGCGTTGGTCGCGAACTTGCGCGCGCCGTCGAAGTAGTTCCAGCGGACGAACGGCGTGTAGACCGAGCCGCCGAGATTGAGCTGGTAGGAGGCCATGACATATCCGCCGTTGAGACTCTCGACGCCGATGCTGGTCCGGTCACCGTTGAGCTGCGGACCCTCGCCCCAGTTCCACTCGGCCTCGATGCCGAAAGGCTGCGGATACATGATGAAGGTGACGCATGTCCGCCGGTCATTGAACTCCGTGCCGCCCGAAGGAACGGCGGCGGCCCCGCCGCCAGCCGGCGTGACGGCCGCGCGGGAGATGACGTATTTGCCGGCGTAGGCGCCGACGCCCGCCTCGTAGATCTGGCCGCTTTCGGACTTCCAAGGATAGCTGAGACGGGCGAGGAGATGGGGCTCCCCGTTCAGGTCGGACTTATTAAGGCCCTGGCCGTTGTAACCGCCGATGGTGAAGACGCCGTAGTCGCCCGATCCCTTGAGGCCGTCCTTGACGAGGGACTTGAAGAGATCACGGGACTCCTTGGACGCGTACATGTAGTAGACGCCGACGTCGCGTTCGCCCTCGACCGCCGAATTGAGGGCCTCCGGACGCTCGGTGACGATGCGGTTCTGGGAGGACTGGAGATTGACCCAGCCGTAGGGGACCTTGCTGAGGCCCACGCGCGCGCGGTGCTCCCTCAGGTCATCGAAGGCGATGTCGGCGTAAAGATCGCGGGCCTGCAGAGAAAGGCTGGAAGCGCCCGTGCTGGCCTGGAAATCGAGCTGGGAATAGAGATGGAGGCGGGGGGACACGTCTCCGCTGATCTTGAATCGTCCTCGACGGATCAAGAAGCTCTCGGTGGGCTTGGTCGATTTGTCCGCCGGAACATCGAGCAAGTCCGCCGCGTCGTTCAGCTGTTCCGTGAAACGGAGCTGGGTGTAGCCGTCGATCTTGAGCTTCTCATACCAGGAAGCCGGCTTGGCGGGAGCGTTGAGCTTGGCGATGGCGGCCTGCTCGAGGGCCTGGGCACGCTCCTCGGCGGTGATGATGCCCTTCTTGACAAGGAGATCGAGGGCGGGGTTGCGCTCCTGGGCGCCGGCGGGGATGACCGCCAGGGTGGAGGCCGCGAGCAGCGTGGTCTTGAGGATGTAGTTCATGATCGGATGTGCGGGTGTGCGGAGACATCCTCTCAGAGGTCCATGGCGGAATGAGGACTGTGACGTGAAGAACGCGTCACGCCGCAGGGACGGAACGGTGTCCGTCGTGTTACGGACCTGTGACCGCGCCCCCGGGAAGGCAGGGCCCGAGGCCGGCGTACACGTCCGCGTAAAGGGGCTTCCAGCCGAGTTCAGCAGCGATCTTGGAAGCGTCCACACGGCGACTGGGCTGGGTGCGTCCGCCTTTGCGCATGCGGGGGCCGGCCTCGGCCTCGGGCACGAACGCGGGCGGCGGCAGACCGAGCCGCAAGGCGATCCATCGGGCCAGCTCGGCCTTGGTCACGGGCCGACCGTCGGTCACGTTGTAGGTCCGGTGACCGGGCGGCCCGCCCTCGAGGGCCGCAATCACCGACGAAGCCGCGTCATCGCCATGCAGATAGTTGATGAGATGGTCGGATCGCCCGCCGACGACAGTCTCGCCGCGTCTGAAAGCGTCGAGCAGGTAGTGCCTACCGGGGCCGTAGAGCCCGCCGAAGCGCAAGGCGCGCGTGAACGCGATCCCCGACCCCGCGGCAGCGGCCTCCCCCGCGAGGATGGCATCGGAGGCAAGGTCGCCGCCGGCCGGCGAATCCTCGTCGACGGTGACGCCGCCATCCTGCCGATAGACGCCGGTGGAACTGGTGAAGACGAAGCGCTCCGCGCCGATCGCGCGGGCCCACTCCACGGCGCGCCGGACGCGGAAGTCATAGGCGGCCGCATAGGCTTCGGGTCCGCCGCCGCCCGCGCTGGCGGCGCAGACGACGCAATCGAAGTCGCGAGGCAACGCCGACCAGTCCGCGGCGTCGAGGTCGAAGGCGACAGCGTCTAGGCCCGCCGCCGCAAGGGCGTCGCGGGAACCGACCGAGCGGACCACGCCGAACGAGCTGACGCCACGGTCACGGAGAAGACGCAGCACGCGCGCGCCGACGTAGCCGCAGCCCAAGATGACGGCACGTCTCATGGCAGGAAGGAGGCCGCCCACTCGGCGGGGGAGGAACCGGGCCGGGCGGAGAGCATTTCGCGCAGTTCCGCGGCGTCAAGGAGCGCCCGCTCGCGAGGCTCGGGCCCCTCGACGCAGGCGCGCAGCCGGGCGGCGAGGGCTTCGGGTTCGCAGGCGCCCTGCAGGTACTCCGGCCAGGCCTGGCGCTTCAGTAGAATGTTCGCGATCCCGAGATGGTCGACGCGCCCGGCGATGAGGTAGCGGCCCATCACCCAGGTCAGCGGATTGGCGCGATACACGACGGCGCCCGGGATGCCGGCTAGCGCCACCGAAAGGGACATCGTGCCCGAGCTCACGAGCGCGGCGCACCCGCCGGCCTGGCCCTCCCCGACCGGGCGGAGATCGACGCCCTTGGCGGCGTCGCCGTATTCGGCGAGCAGACGGTAGAGCTCGGCGTGCACCGATCCGCCGGTGTGCAGCACGAGCGCCCGCCTCCGGGGATCCTGGCACCGGTACCGGGCGAAGGCCTCGACGAGGGCGGGGAAGATCTTCCGGACGGGCTTGGGGCGGCTGCCCGGAAGCAGCAGGACCGGACCGTCGGGGTCGTAGCGCACCGGAGGCGCGTGCGTCTCGTTGACGAAAGGATGCCCGACGAACGTGGCTGGCAGCGTCGTGTCGGCGTAGCACCCGGTCTCGAAGGGGAAGATGACGCCGACGGCGTCAAGATCGCGGGCCATCGAGAAACGACGCCGCGGCTTCCAGGCCCACAGCTGCGGGCTGACATACTGGATCACGGCCGTCTCGCCGCCGCCCTGCCGGGAGAGGCCGGCGGCGCGCAGGTCGGCCGCTAGGCGCAGGTTCAGTCCGGGATAGTCGACCAGGATCACCAGCGCAGGCCGCCAGCGCAGGATCCAGGCGCGCATGGCGGCGAAGAGACGTCGGTAGAAGGGGTAGGCGGAGACGACCTCAACGAGTCCGACCGCCGAGAAGGCCGTCATGTCGAGGAGCAGTTGCGCTCCGGCCTCGCGGAGGCGGGGGCCGCCGAAGGCGGCGACGCGGAGTCCGGGCCGGCCGGCGACGAGCGCGCGGACCAGCTCGGACGCATGCTGGTCTCCGGAATGCTCGCCCGCGACCACGAGGACGTCCAGGTCGCCGCCGCGCGGCCGGGGGAACTCGTCGGGGATGGACGGGAAGGCGGTCATCGGCGCGCCATGCCAGCGCGGATCTGCTCGGTGATCTGGATCGCGACGGCCAGGGCGGTACGGCCGAGCTCGCCGCTGACCTTCGGGCTCTTGCGTTCGCGGACGCAGGCGGTGAAGGAGGCGAGCTCGATGGCGAGCGGCTCGCCCTTCTCGATCGGGATCTCCTCCTTGGCGAAGCCGCCCTCGGCCGCGGGATCGACGCGCACGGTGTGCCCCTTCTGCCCCATGAAGTCGATGGAGAGGTAGCCGCCGGTCTGGAAGACGCGGATCTCGCGGTTCTTCTTCAGCGAGACACGGCTCGCGCTCAGGTTGGCGACGCACCCGTTGCGGAAGGCGATGCGGGCGTTGGCGATGTCCTCGGTCCTGGTCACGACGGACACGCCGACCGCGTCGATGCGCTCGACGGGGGAGTTCGCCAGCTGGAGGACGATGCCGATGTCATGGATCATCAGGTCGAGCACGACCCCGACCTCGGTTCCGCGCGGCGTGAAGGGGGCCAGACGCTCGGCGGTGATGTAACGGGCGTCGGTGACGGTCCTCTCGAGGTAGGACATCACGGGGTTGTAGTGCTCGATGTGGCCGACCTGGACGAGCCGGTCGGCCTTGGCGGCGGCGTCCAGGATCCGGGAGGCCTCGTCCAGGGTCACGCAGATGGGCTTCTCGATGAGGAGATGGACCCCCCTGGCGAGGAGCGGAAGCGCCACGGCGGCGTGATGGTTGGTCGGGACGACGACGCTAACGGCATCGCAGTGCTCCGCCATCTCGTCGAGCGTGGCGAACCGGCGGCAGCCGTGCCGGCCGCAGATCTCCGCGGCCCGCGCGTCGTCCGGCTCGAAGATCCCCGCGAGCTCGGCTCCCGGAAGGGAGGCGTAGATGCGGGCGTGGTGCTGGCCGAGCGAACCCGTACCGGCGACCCCGCAGCGGATGCGGCTGGCGGTCATGCCAAAGGATTCAGCGGCGCGGCGCGACCTTCAATCCGAAAACCCTCCCGCACGGACGTCGAAGGCGAGGCCACCTTCGTTGGCGCGGGAGACCGTGACCGAGGAGCCCTCGGGCGCCCGGCCGGAGAGCATCAGACGCGCGAGCGGCGTCTCGACCTCGCGCTGGATGAGGCGTCGGAGCGGACGCGCGCCGTAGACGGGATCGAAGCCCTTGCCCGCCAGCCACGCGAGGGATTCGACCGAGAAGTCCAGTCGCACGCGGCGGGCCGCGAGCCGGGCGTTGAGCCCCTCGACGAGCAGGCGCGCGACCGCGCGGACCTCTTCCTCGCCGAGCGGACCGAACAGCGCGACATCGTCGATGCGATTGAGGAACTCGGGGCGGAAGTGCGCGCGGAGGTCGGCCATGACGGATTCGCGGACGGACTCCGACAGGCCGAAGCCCGCGGCCTCCGCGAGATGGCGGCCGCCGATGTTGGAGGTCATGATGAAGATCGCGTTGCGGCAGTCGGCGGTACGCCCCTGCGAATCGGTGAGGCGACCGTCGTCCAGCACCTGGAGCAGGATGTTGAATACCTCGGGGTGGGCCTTCTCGACCTCGTCGAGCAGAACCACCGCGTATGGACGGCGACGGAGCGCCTCGGTGAGCTGGCCGCCCTCCTCGTGGCCGACATAGCCGGGAGGGGCGCCGACGAGGCGGGAGACGGCGTGCTTCTCCATGTACTCGGACATGTCCAGGCGGATCATCGCCTGCTCGCTGTCGAAGAGCTCGGCCGCGAGCGCCTTGGCCAGCTCGGTCTTGCCGACGCCGGTGGGGCCGAGGAACAGGAAGGATCCGACCGGGCGACGGGGATCCTGCACGCCGGCGCGGGCGCGCTGCACGGCCTCGGCGACGGCGCGGACGGCCTCGTCCTGGCCGACGACGCGGGCGCGCAGGCGGACCTCGAGCCCGAGCAGCCGCTGGCGCTCGCTCTCGAGCAGCTTGCTCACGGGCACGCCCGTCCAGCGCGCCACGACCTCGGCGACCTCCCCCGGGGTGACGGTCTCGCGGAAGAGCCCGCTGGCCGACTTCGCGGCGCCCTCGAGCCGGGCGGCCTCCTTCTCGAGCTCGGGGATGACGCCGTAGCGGAGCTTGGCCACCTCCTCGAGCCGACCAGCGCGTTCAGCCTTCGTCATCTCCGCCCTGGCCTCCTCGAGCCGGGCCCGGGTGTCGCGCACCCGGGTGACGGCCTCCTTGTCGGCCGTCCAGCGGGCGCGGAACGCGGTCTGCTCCTCGCGCGCCGCGGCCAGCTCCTGGCGAAGGGCCGCGAGCCGGGCCTTCGAGGGCTCGTCGGCCTCGCCCTTGAGCGCGCTCTCCTCGACTTCGAGCTGCAGCACGCGACGGTTCATCGCGTCGAGCTCTGCCGGGACGCTGTCGATCTCCGTGCGGATCTGGGCGCACGCCTCGTCGACGAGGTCGATGGCCTTGTCCGGAAGAAAGCGCGAGGTGATGTAGCGGTCGGAGAGCGCGGCGGCCTCGACGAGCGCGGCGTCCTCGATGCGCACCCCGTGGTGCACCTCGAAGCGCTCCTTGAGCCCTCGCAGGATGGAGACGGCGTCGGCGACGGAAGGCGGCTCGACCAGCACCTGCTGGAAGCGGCGCTCCAGCGCGGCGTCCTTCTCCACGTGCTCGCGGTACTCCTTGAGTGTCGTGGCGCCGATGCAGTGGAGTTCGCCCCGGGCCAACATGGGCTTGAGCAGGTTGGCGGCGTCCATGGCTCCGTCCGCCTTGCCGGCGCCGACCAGCGTGTGCATCTCGTCGATGAAGAGCAGGACCCCGCCGTCGGCCGACTTCACCTCGTTGAGCACCGCCTTGAGACGCTCCTCGAACTCGCCGCGGTACTTCGCACCGGCGAGGAGCGCGCCCAGGTCGAGGGAAAAGACGACCTTGTCGCGCAGGCCCTCGGGCACGTCGCCGTTGACGATGCGCTGCGCGAGGCCCTCGACGACGGCGGTCTTGCCGACGCCGGGCTCCCCGATCAGCACCGGGTTGTTCTTCGTGCGGCGGGACAGGATGCGTATCACGCGCCGGATCTCTTCGTCACGTCCGATCACGGGGTCCGTCCGGCCGGCCCGGGCCCGGGCGGTGAGGTCGGTGCCGTACTTCGCCAGCGCCTCGTAGGTCGACTCGGGATTGGCCGAGGTCACCCGCTGGCTGCCGCGCACGGCCTGCAGCGCGGCGAGGATCGCGGGGCGCTGGAACTGGATCTCCGCGAAAGCGGGGCGCAGCGAGGGCGCCTCGGAGAGCGCGAGGAGCAGATGCTCGGCGGAGACGTAGTCGTCCTTCATCGCGGAGGCCTCCTCGCCGGCCTTCACAAGGGCCTGATGCGACTCCGAGGAGAGGCCGGGCTGGCCCGCGGCCTGGGCCAGGCGGGGCTGACGACCCAAGGCCGCGGCCATCGCGGCGCCGAGGGCGCGTCCGTCCTTGCCCGCGCGGCGGAGCAGCGAGGCGGCGACTCCGCCCTCCTGGACGAGGAGGGCGTGAAGCAGGTGCGAGGGCTCGATGGAGGGATTCCGGCGGCGCTGGGCCTCGGCCTGGGCGAGGCCGAGAGCCTCGCCCGCCTTCTCCGTGAAGTTTCCGTAGGGAGTAGTCATGCCTTGACCCATGCAGGAACCGTTCCCGCCCTGCCGCGGGTCAGCGGGGTGTTTTCGCGTCGCCGCAAGGGGCCGGCGGGACAGCCGAGCGACAATGCGTCGCTCCTGCGACGAGATGTCGCCGCAGCGGCGGCGGCGAAGGAGTCCCTTGTTGCGGTCAGGCCGGGATTCCGACATTTCCGAGAGGATGCAAGAGGACGCGCGGCTGGCCCCCCTGGGGCGACTGCTTGACGACCCTTCCCCGGTCGTCCGCCAGGCCGTGCTCGAACGTCTCCGCGAGGCGGGTGTCGCCGGGATCGAATGGCTCGAACAGAGGCTGGAAGCGGGGCCCGACGCGGAGCAGGCGAAGCTGCTGCTGGACTCGCTCCGCACGCCTGAATCCGCAGCCCGCGCCTTCATACGCTACCTCGGCAGCGACAAGGCCGAGCTGGAGCGCGCCTGCCTGCTGCTCGAACGAGCCGCGGACCCTTCCCTGCCTGACGACGCCCATTCCGCGGAGTTCGACCGGCTCGCCGGACGGACCCGGGAGCTCCTCGTGGACCCGCAGGACCTCAGGAGCCGCTGCAAGACCCTCTGCCGGGTCGTCTTCGGGGAAGAAGGCTACCGCGGGGCCCGCGAGAGCATGTCATCGCCGGGCTCCTCCCTGCTCTCCCGCGTGATCGCCTCGCGCCGCGGCATCCCGATCTCCCTCTGCCTGCTCTGCCTCTTCACCGCCCGGAGGCTCGGGCTGCCCCTCGAGCCGGTCGGGCTTCCGGGACGGTTCATGCTCGGCGTGTTCAAGGGCAACGAGACGTTCTATCTCGACTGCTTCGAAGGCGGAACTTTCCGCACCCGTTCGGAAGTGCAGCTCATGCTGCTCGACAACCACCTCCCCGCGGACGAGGCCTTCCTGGGCCCGGTGTCGGCTCGGCAGACGCTGGCCCGCTGCTGTCGCAATCTGGTCTCGCAGTGCGAGGCTGCGGGCGACGACAGCCTGAGCCGCATGTACCAGGGATTCGCCCAGACGCTGGAGCGCGACGCATGAACGCCCGGGATGCACTCGACGCGCGCGCGATCGGCGCCCTGCGGCCGGACGGGCCGCGGCTTGGCGTCCTCGGGGATCCGGTCGCGCACTCCCTCAGCCCGCAGATGCACGCCGCCGCCATCGCGGCCCTGGCCCCCGCCTCGCCCGAAGTCGCACGCTTGCGCTACCTGAGGCTGCACGTGAAGGCGGACGAGCTGGCCGAAGCCCTCGCCCGACTGCATGCAGCGGGCTTCGTCGGACTCAACCTCACCGTGCCGCACAAGGTGGCCGCGCTCGGGCTCGTGACCGCGCTTTCACCCGAGGCCCGCCGGGCAGGATCGGTCAACACCCTGGTCCGTCGCGACGAAGGATGGGGCGGAATGACCACGGATGGCCCGGGCTTCCTGGAGGCCCTGAGGGAGCGCTCCGGCGCCGGCCTCGCCGGCCGTCCCGCAGTCGTCCTTGGCGCCGGCGGCGCCGCGCGCGCGGTGGCGGCGGCCTGCCTGGACGATGGCTGCTCCTCCCTGCTGGTGGCCAATCGGGACGCGGCGAAGGCCGAGGCCCTGGCCGCGAGCCTGTCCGGGGCCGATGTGCGCGCCTGCGCCCTCTCGCCTTCGCTCCGTCTCCCCGCTGGCGCGGTCGTGGTCAACTGCACCGTGCTCGGCCTGCGACCCGGCGACCCCTCGCCGGTCGCGCGCGAAGCGCTGTCTCCGGACCATTTCGTCTTCGACACGACTTACGCGGACACGGACTCGCAGCTGCTGCGCGACGCCGCCCAGGCAGGAGCCCGGAGCTGCGACGGAAGGCCCATGCTGCGCTGGCAAGGAGCGCTCGCCTTCCGGGCTTGGACCGGCATCCTGCCTCCCGCAGCTCCGATGCGTGAAGCCATCGGCGAAGCCCCCTGACATGACCGAGGCCTTGCAGCGATTCGCCGAACTCCACCCCGGGGCCGCCCTGGCCTGCTTCGGCCTCCTCGGAGCCTGCGTGGGCAGCTTCCTCAACGTCTGCATCCATCGCATGCCCAAGGGAGAGTCCGTCGTGACGCCGGGCTCCCGCTGCGCCTGCGGCGCCCCGATCCCCTGGTGGCTCAACCTTCCGCTCGTCGGCTGGCTCTCCCTCCGCGGGCGGGCGCGCTGCTGCGGCGGACGGATCTCGGCGCGCTACCCTACGGTGGAGCTGCTGACCGCGCTGGCCTTCGTCGGGTCGTGGTGGCTGCTCCCGCCGGCCAAAGCCGTCGGCGCCTTCGTCTTCATCCCGCTGCTCATCCTGCTGGCGGGGTGCGACCTCGAGGAGATGCTCGTGCCGGACGCCCCGAACTTCGCCCTGGTGGGCGCCGGCCTGATGGCCTCGATGCTGGCGCCGGAGCTACAGGGGGAGACGGGCCACGCGGTCGCCGCGATGAATCGCATCCACTCCGCCGGTGACTCGCTTTTCGGCATCGCGGTCGGCACGGCGATCGTATGGTGGGTGCGGACGGTGGGCACGGTGCTCGCCGGCCGGGAGGCGATGGGCGAGGCCGACATCATCCTCTGCGCCGGAGTGGGAGCATGGTGCGGCTGGCAGGGCGCGCTCTTCTGTCTGTTCGGGGGATCCGTCGTCGGCGTCATAACGGCGCTTCCCGGGGTCATTTCAGCCCGCGTCAAAGGCGAAGAGTACGACGGGGTGGTCCCCTTCGTCCCCAGCATGGCGGTGGCGGGCGTCCTCTGGTACGTCAGAGGACCCGAACTGGTGACGGCCTGGCACCACTGGGTCTCAGGCTGAGGCAGGTTCGGGCTTGTCACGCCACCCCCTCCCCCCATCTTGAAAGACCCCACCCCTGCCAATGAAGCTCCTGACACTCGCCTCCCTGCTCCTGCTCGCAGGTTGCTCCACCTACGACACTCCTTACCACGCCAAGTCGGTGGCCGCCGAACCCAGCCACAACTTCTTCGGCATCATCACGACCGAGCCCGCCTCCTACGGCTTCAATTCAGGCACCAAGGTCAACCTCAGCACCACCGAGATCATGGCCCGGCGCAACACCAGCGGCGACCGCGTGACCCTGCTCTGGGGCGCGATCACCATCTCGGACTACTGAGCCGCCGCGGTCCCTCCCCGCCGAAGCCCCGGAGTCGGGGCTTCTTCATTTGAGGACATGAACGACCCCGGCGCCAACGTCGCCCGACATCTGAGAGAGGCGGCCCTCCGCACGCCCGGGGCCACGGCCACGCTCACGCCCGCAGGGGCGGACCGGAACGGACGCCCGATTCACGAGGCGCGCACGTTTCTTGAACTGGACCGCGAGAGCGACGCGGCGGCCCGGTTGCTGGAGACCGAGGGCCTGCGGCCCGGCGACCGCGCGCTGCTGGCGGTCCGGCCGGGGCATGACCTCGTCGTGGGCATGTTCGCGCTGCTCAAGGTCGGCGCGGTGCCCGTCGCGATCGACCCCGGGATGGGCCTGGCCCGCTTCCTGGACTGTCTGCGCAGCTCAGCGCCGATCGCCGTGCTCGGCAGCCGCGCCGCCACGCTGCTCAGTCGTCTTCCGCTGAGATCGCTCCGCGCCGTCCGGATCCGCCTGACCTGCGGAGGACGGCGCTGGCGCCGGGCGACGGACGGGGCCGCGGAGGCCCGCCGCCCGATCGCCCACCGACGGGCCGGGGACGAGGCGGCGGTGCTCTTCACCTCGGGGTCGACCGGCGCGCCCAAGGGGGTCCGCTATGACCATGGCATGTTCGACGCGCAGATCAGGCTCATCCGGTCCACCTTCGGCATCGCGCCGGGCGAGGTCGACATGGCGATGCTGCCGCTCTTCTCGCTCTTCAACCCCGCGCTCGGCGTCACCACCGTGACGCCCGCGCTCGACCCTTCGCGGCCGATGGCGGCGGAGTCTGGCCCGATCGTCTCCGCCCTGGTCTCGGAGAAAGTCACCACCTCCTTCGGCTCGCCTGCCATCTGGGGCAAGGTCGCCGACCTCTGCGAGGCGCAGGGCGTCACCCTGCCCTCGCTCCGCCGCCTCCTCATCGCGGGGGCGCCGGTGTCCGCCGAACTCGTCGCCAGACTGCGCAGCATCGCCCCGAACTGCGTGACCCACACGCCCTACGGGGCCACCGAATGCCTGCCCGTCACGACCATCCGAGGCGAGGAACTCCTCGGCGAGGCCCGCCAGCTGGCGCTGCGCGGCGAGGGCACCTGCGTGGGAAGGCCGGTCGATGGGGTCGAGATCCGGATCATCCGAGAGACCCCCGCCCCGATCGGCAAGCTCGACGAGGCCTCGCCATGCGGGCCCGGCGAGGTAGGCGAGATCATCGCCACCGGTCCGAGCGTCACGAGGGAGTACGACGGACTGCCGGAGGCGACGAGGCTGGCCAAGATCCAGGAAGGCGACAGGACTTGGCACCGCATGGGCGACCTAGGGCGGCTCGGCGCCGACGGCCGCCTCTACTTCCTGGGCCGCCGCGCCGAGAAGGTGCTCACGGCGGAGGGCGACCTCCCGACGGAGAGCCTGGAGCCGGCCTTCCGGCAGCATCCGCACGTCGCCCGCTGCGCGATCATCGGACTCGGCGAACCCCCGCGGCAGGTCCCCGCCCTCGTGGTGGAGTCCCGCCCGGGCGCCCATCCGGAGACGCGCGAGGCCCGTGAAAGGTTCGAAGGAGAGCTGCGCGGCCTCGCCCGGGTGAATCCGCGCGCATCGATGGTGCGCCACATCTTCTTCCAGCGCGCCCTGCCGGTCGACGTCCGCCATAACGCCAAGATCCATCGCCTCCAGCTCGCCAAGGAATGGACCCGGCGCCTCGCCCGATGAGCTCGCCCCTCGTCCTCGTCACCGGCGGCGTCGGCTTCCTCGGCCAGGCGGTGGTCCGCCGCTGTCTCGCGCGCGGCTACCGCGTGCGCATCCTCGGGCGCACGCCGCCCGCCGGCGAACCCGCCGCCGGGACGGAATTCGTCCGCGGCGACATCGCGGACCGCGCGACGGTCGATGCGGCCGTGAAAGGCTGCGACTTCGTCTTCCACGTGGCGGCCAAGGCCGGCGTCTGGGGCCCGTGGGAGGAATACGTCCGCATCAACATCGACGGGACCTCGAACGTCGTCGCCGCCTGCCAGGCCCACGGGGTCCGCGCCCTGGTGCACACGAGCACGCCGAGCGTCGTCTTCAACGGCGAAGCCTTCCGAGGCGCCGACGAATCACTGCCCTACGGGGACAACTGGCTCTGCGCTTATGCGGAGACCAAGGCCATCGCCGAACAAGCCGCGCTCAAGGCCGCCTCGGAGCGCCTGAAGGTCTGCGCGCTGCGTCCGCACCTGATCTGGGGCGCGGGCGACCCGCACATCTTCCCGCGCCTGCTCGCCCGCGCCCGCGCCGGCAGGCTCCGCATCGTCGGCGACGGCCAGAACCGGGTCGACGTCACCCACGTCGACACCGCGGCGGACGCGCACCTCGGCGCGCTCGACGCGCTCCTCGACGGACGCGCCAACGGCAAGGCCTACTTCCTCTCGCAGGGCGAGCCCGTGAAACTCTGGGAGTTCATCAATCGCCTGCTCGTCGGCGCCGGCGAACGGCCCGTCGCGCGACGCCTCAGCCTGCGCTCCGCCTACTGGCTCGGCGCCCTGCTCGAAGGCCTCTGGACGCTCTGCCGCCTTCGGGGGGAGCCGCCCATGACCCGCTTCGTGGCCGTCGAACTCGCCAAGGACCATTGGTACGACGTCTCGGCCGCGCGTCGCGACCTCGGCCTCCGACCCGCCGTCGAGACGTGGACCGAACTCGACCGTCTCGCCGCAACGCTCCGCGTGAAGTGAAGCGTTCGCTTGCCCCGGGAAGCTTTCACGCCATCCCTGCTGACCATGCCCGCCGACGGACTCCAGCCTGACCGGTCGTTCGTCGTGACGATGAGGACCTGGTTCGACCAGACCGACGGCCTCGGCATCCTCCACCATTCGCACTACCTGCTGCTGATGGAGCGCGCCCAGAAGGCGATGTTCGTGGCGGTGACGGGCAAGGACACGCTCGATCCGGCCGTCGCCCCCGACGTCTACGTGGTCGTCCGCGACATCGACCTCCGCTACCATGCGGCAATCCGGCCCGAATGCGACGTGAAGATCGTCCTCAGCGTCCGCAAGGTCCGCGCCGCCGGCCTCACGGTCGACTTCGAGTTCCGCAGCGCCGACTTCTCCGTCCTGCACGCCAGGGCCTCGCGCACCGTCTGCCGCATGGACGGCACGACCCATCAGCCCGCCGCCTGGAGCGAGGAGTTCCGCGCGAGGCACGAGGCGCTCGTGCGCTGATCAGCCTGCGCGCAAGGCCGCGCAGATTCCGCACATCCGTCCGTCGCAGCCCCGGGCGGTGCAGTGCTCGCGGCCGTAGAAGATGATCCGGAGGTGGAGCCTGTTCCACTGCTCCTCGGGGAAGAGCCGCTTCAGATCGCGCTCGACCTGCTCGACCGACCTGCCGGGACTGAGTTTCCAGCGCCTCGCCAGCCGGTGGATGTGCGTGTCCACCGGGAAGGCCGGTACGCCGAAGGCCTGGGCCATGACGACCGAGGCGGTCTTGTGGCCGACACCCGGGAGCGCCTCGAGCTCCTCGAAGGTCCGCGGCACCTGACCGCCGTGCTTGGCCATGAGCATCCTGCCCAGACCGACAAGCGCCCTGGACTTCTGCGGGGCCAGCCCCAGCTGACGGATGAGGGCCAGCACCCGGGCCTCGCTCATGGCCGCCATCTTGGCCGGCGTGCCGGCTGCCTCGAAAAGGGCCGGCGTGACCTGGTTGACCTTCTTGTCCGTGCACTGGGCCGACAGCACGACGGCCACGAGCAGCGTGAAGGGGTCCTTGTGGTCCAGGGGGATCGGCGTCCGCGGATAGAGCCGGGCCAGCTCCCTGGCCACGTGATCCGCTCGCTCCTGCTTAGTCATGGGTCGGAGGCTGCCCCTCCGGGGGCCGCGAGGCAATCACGGGAGCCGCCGACGGCTTATGGGATGGGCTCGGCGGTCTAATACCCCCGGCCGGGACAGAGGGATGGTTGCGAGCCTCAGGGCGTCTTTCAAAAACCATCATCCAACCATGGCCAAGCTGCCCTTTGACCCGACCCAGCTGCCTCGCGAGCTCGCCCGGCACTATGTCCCGGCCAGCGACAAGGACATCCGCGAGATGTTCGCGGCCGTCGGCGACAAGGACTTCCCCGAGCTCTACTCCCACATCGACCCGGCGGTGCTTTTCCAGGCTCCGCCCGACCTCCCGGAAGAACTGTCCTACGAGGCCCTCGCGGACTCGATGGAGGCGCTCTCGGCGCGGAACGAGGTGCGCACCGCCTTCCTGGGGGACGGACTGCAGGCCTACCGCGTGCACGAAATCGTCGGGCACGTCTGCTCGATCCGCAACCTCACCACCTCCTACACGCCCTACCAGCCGGAACGCTCGCAGGGAACGCTGATCAGCCACTGGCTCTACCAGTCGACCATGGCGCAACTGACCGGCTTCGAGGCGGTCAACTCCTCGCTCTACGACCGCGCCAGCGCGCTCTTCGAGGCCGCGGTGTGCGCGGTCCGCATGGGCGACGCCGACGCCAATACGGTGCTCGTGGCGGGCAACCTGCTCCCCTCCGACCTGGAAGTCCTGCGCACGCACGTCGAAGGCACCTCGGTGAGGCTCGAATTCCTACCCCCCGACGAGGGGACCGGCCGGCTCGCCGCCGGCGCGTTCAAGGAGGCGGCCGGTCGGCTTGGACGCTCGCTCGCCGCCTTCATCTTCCCCCAGGTCAACACGCTGGGCCTCCTCGAGGACGTCGACGCGCTCACCGACGCCTGCGCCGACGCCGGCATCAGGGCCGTGGCGGTCGTCGACCCGATGCTGCTCGCGACCGGAGGCCTCAAGCCGCCCGCGGCCTACGGCCGCAAGGGCGCCGACATCGTCGTCGGCGAAGGGCAGCATCTGGCGATCGGTCCGAACTTCGGAGGCCCCGGCCTGGGCCTCTTCGCCGTCCGCCACAACGCGGAGAAGAAGAACGAGGTGCGTGAGACGCCGGGAAGGTTCGTCGGCAAGGCCAAGGACGGCTCCGGCCGCGACTGCATCGTGATGGTGATGTCCACCCGCGAGCAGCACATCCGCAAGGACAAGGCCACCTCCAACATCTGCTCGAATCAGGCGTTCATCGCGACCATCGCGGGGGCCGCCGTGCTGGCGCGCGGCGAGAAGGGCATGGCCGCGTCGTGCGCCGCCGGCCGCGACCTGGCGCAACGCGCCGCCTCCCGCCTCCACGCAGTGCCAGGCCTGCGGGTCTGCTACGCCAAGGAGGCCTTCTGGAACGAGTTCTGCCTGATGCTTCCTGAGTCGGCCGCGGCGGTCATCGCCAAAGGCCGGGCCGCCGGACTGCATGTCGGCGTCGACGTGACGGGACGCACCCCATGCGGCTGCCATCTGCTCAAGGTCTCCTTCAGCGACGTGCAGTCGGTCGCCGACGCCGACCGGCTGGTCGCCTTCTTCGAAGGGCTCTACGGCAAGGCCGGCACGCCGGCCTCGCTGCCCGCGATCCCCGCCCGGCTTCTCCGCGAAGGACCGGTCGGACTTCCCAACTTCACCCTCGCCGAACTCAAGGACTACTACCTCCGGCTCGGCGAGCTGAACGTCTCCCCCGACACCGGCTGCTTCCCGCTCGGCTCGTGCACGATGAAGTACAACCCGCACGTCAACGACTGGGCCGCGGGGCTCCCGGGCTTCACCGGCCTGCACCCCCAGGCCCCCGTCGAGGACGCGCAGGGCTCGCTCGCGCTGCTGTGGGAGATCCAGGAATGGTTCCGCAAGATCACCGGGCTCGCCGGCCTGACCACGCAGCCCGTCGCCGGCGCCCAGGGCGAACTGGTCGGGCTCAAGCTCTTCCAGGCCTACCATCGCGCCAAGGGCGAGACGCGGGACATCCTGCTCATCCCGGCCACCGCCCACGGCACCAACTTCGCCACCGCCACCGCCGCGGGCTATGTCACCGGCCGTCGCCCGGACGGCTCGCCCTCGGGCATCGTCATCCTCAAGGCGCTGCCCGACGGCCGCGTCGACCAGGCCGACTTCGACGCCAAGATCGCCGAGTTCGGACCGCGCGTGGCCGGCATGATGGTCACCAACCCGAACACCTCGGGCGTCTTCGAGACGGACTTCCGCCGCATGGCCGAGGCCGTGCACCGGGCCGGCGGGCTGGTCTACATGGACGGCGCCAACATGAACGCGATCGCCGGCTGGGTCGACCTCGGGGCGCTCGGCGTGGACGCCGTCCACAACAACCTGCACAAGACCTGGACCGTCCCCCACGGCGGCGGCGGGCCGGGGGACGGCATCGTGGCCGTGTCCGAGCGGCTCGTGGACTTCCTGCCCGGCTTCCAGGTGGAGAGGCGCGGAGACACCTACGTCCCGACCAGGCCGAAGCACAGCATCGGCTCCTTCCACCGCCACTGGGGCAACTTCGCCCACAAGGTGCGCGTGCTGACCTACCTCCGCCGACTCGGCAAGGCGGGCGTCCGACGCATGGCGGCGATGGCGGTGCTCTCCAGCCGCTACCTGCACTCCCGGCTCGGCGCCCACTTCCCCTCCCTGCCCGCGGGCGCCGACGGCGTGCCGCGCATGCACGAGTTCATCCTCACGCTCACCGAGGAGGATTTCCGGCGGGCCGAGTCGGCCGGCGTGCCCCGCGCCTCGGTCATCGCGCGCGTCGGCAAGCTCTTCCTCGACTTCGGCTTCCATGCCCCGACGGTGGCGTTCCCGGAAGTCTTCGGCCTGATGATCGAACCCACGGAATCTTACACCAAGGCCGAGCTCGACCGCTTCGCCGAGGCCGTGATCGCCATCGGCTCCCTCATCCGCGAGAGACCCGAAGTACTCAAGTCGGCCCCGCGGTTCACGCCCGTCGACCGGGTCGACGAGGTCGCGGCGAACCGCAGCCTGACGCTCAGCGAACGGGTGACCGGGCTTCCGGGACTCAACCCGAACCGCATCCCGCCGGCGCAGCTGGCGGCGATGCCGGTCGAGGAGATCCGGCGTCGCATCCTCGCCGAAGTCTGAGCCCCGCTCAGGTCCCGGCGTCGATGAACCTGCCCCGCGTCACCGCGGAATAGGCGCCGATGCCCAGCGCAGCGACGCCGCAGAGCCAGAAGACCTGGCCTGAATCCAGACCGCAGCGGAAGGCGAGCCACTGGACGCCCGAGGCGGCCAGGATGCCGATGAAGCTGAGCAGGTTGGCGGCGCCCTGCACGGCGCCCTTGTCCTCGGGCGCAGGCCGATGCTGCAGGACCGCGGCGATGGGCACGATGAAAAGTCCGGCGGAGAAGCCGAGCGCGACGAGGCCGCAGGCGAAGCCGGTGACGCCCACGCCCGGCCAGCCAAGCGGAGCCGAACTCAAGGACAGCCCGACGGCGCCGAGCGGCACGAGCCGGTACTCGATGCGGCCGCGCGAGGCGTAGCCGGCCGTCACGCTGCCGATGCCGATGCCGAGCGCGAGCGCGGCGCTGAGCAGGCCGCTGTCGGTCTCGCCGAGGCGAAGCACGTCGCGGGCGAAGATGAGCACGTTGGCCTGCACGAGCGCCGCCAGGAAAAAGAAGCCGGCGTTGCCCCAGTTGGCGCGCCACAGGTCGCGATCGAGGCGCATGCTTCCGAGCCGCCGGGCGAACTCCGCCACGGGGTTGGCGGAGAGCCTCCGGTCCGGCGCGGCGGCGGGCAGGCGCGGGACGCCGCGGCTGAAGGCCCATCCGACGACCGCCAGCACGGCCAAGATGAGGCCGGCCGCGCCCGGCTGCGGCGCGAGATGCTCGGCGAAGACGGCGCCGATCACGATGCCGAGGATGATGCCCATGAAGGTCAGGAGCTCGAGGATCCCGTTGCCCCAGGAGAGTCGGTCGTGAGGGAGCAGCTCGGGAAGCACGCCGTACTTCGAAGGCCCGAAGATCGCGCTGTGCGTCCCCATGAGGAAGACCGCTGCAAGCTCCAGCGGGAGCGCGCGCAGCCAGAGCGCCGCCGCCGCGAACAGCATGATGGCCACCTCGGCGGCCTTCACCCCGGTCATGACGGAAGGCTTGCTGAAACGGTCGGCCATCCAGCCGCCCAGCATCGAGAACAGGATGAACGGCGCGGCGAAGAGCGCGCCCACGAGCGCGACCAGGCCGTGCCGGTCGTCCTCCGACATCGGACGCGCCATCACGAGCAGGATGACGAGGTTCTTGAGCGCGTTGTCGCTAAAGGCGTTCTGGAACTGGGTCGCCATGAGGCACCAGAAGCCGCGGCGCCAGCCGGGGACGCCGATTTCCAGGGGCGCGCGCATGCGTCATCCCATCCTCGGCGGGAAAGGATGACAAACCTAATGGCGACGCTCAGGCCCGCAGGGCGGCGAAAAGCTCACGCGCCGAGTCCGACCGGTTAAGGACGTAGACGTGCAGTCCGGGCGCGCCGCCCGCGACGAGACCGCGGGCCTGGGCGACGGCCCAGCGGACACCCGCGCGACGTTGGGCCTCCTCGTCCTCGCCGCAGGCTTCAAGCTCTCGCTCGAGAGCGGCGGGGATGCGGGCCTTGCAGAAACCGCAGAAGCTGCGGGCCTGCTTAAGGGAGAGCACCGGCATGATGCCGGGCACAATGGGCACACGCACGCCCGCGGCGCGGACCCGGGCGACGAAACTGAAGTAGTCGGCGTTGTCCAGGAAAAGCTGCGTCGTCACGAAGTCGGCTCCGGCCGCGACCTTGCCGGCGAGATGACGCACGTCGGACAGGTCGTCGGACGAGTCGGGATGACGCTCGGGAAAACCGGCGACGGAGACGGCGAACCGTCCGGGGCGCACGGCACGGATCAGGCGGACCAGCTCATGGGCGTGGGCGAAGCCTTCGGGATGACGCACGAAGGCCCCCTGCCCCTTGGGCGGATCGCCGCGCAGGGCGAGGATGCCCGAGAACCCGGCTTCGTCGTAGCGGGCGACCAGCTCGGCCAGCTCCCCGCGGGAGTGGCCGACGCAGGTGAGGTGGCCGACCATGGCGTAGCCCATGTCCACGAGCTTACGGCCGTAGGCGAGGGTGGTGTCCCGGGACGAGCCGCCCGCGCCATAGGTGATGGAGGCGAAGTCGACGCCGGCGCCGTGCAAGGTGCGGGCCGCCTCCAGCATGCGCTCGCCGGCCGCCGCGTCCTTGGGCGGGAAGAACTCCACCGAGACGGACGGGCGTCCATGACGGCGGAAGACGGCGGCTAGAGGGTTGTTCCTCATTCCCATCTTCTTATCATGATACGATGATGAAAGTCAATGCTCACCGCTGCGTCCTGAGCCCCCGTTGGCGGGCAGGTCGCCTGGCAGGGCGAGATGGCAGGCGGCCACCATCCAGCAGAGCATGACGGGGTAGATGCCGACGATAAAGGCGGCCGAGCCGAACATGCCGATGAGGACGGCCGCCCTGGCGCTGACGACGTCGTGGACGACCAGGAAGCACAGAGGCAGGAGGATGACGAGGATCGCCGCGACGTAGCCGATCGAGGTGGTGCCGGAGTAGAAGCCGTGGGAGCGCGCGAGGTCCATGCCGCAGTGACGGCAGGCCGGGGCCAGACGGAACCAGGACGCGAGAAGCCCACGTCCGCCGCAGTTGGGGCAGGCGCAGCGTAGGCCCCGCAGCAGGACGTCGGACCGGGTGACCTTGAGTGCGGGCTCGCTCATCGGACGGGGACTGCGGTCGGGGCGGGGGCGTGAGGTCAAACGCGAAGGAAGACCTGCTTGCGCTTCATGAGCCAGAGCAGGGCCCATTTGACCGCGAAGGCGCCGACGGCCAGCGCGAGGCCCTGCGCCGGGACCGGCAGCCCGCGGGCGACGCCGCCGAAGATCGCCTGGGCGGTGAAGGAGAAGGAGATGAAGCCGCCGGCCATGTAGATGAAGACGGAGTTCGCGCCGATGACGGCGAAGAACTCGCCGGGACGACGCAGCCACCCACGCACGTCCACGGTCCAGTAGGAAAAGGCCAGCAGCAGGGCCGACCAGCCGGAGGTCCAGAGGACGAAGCTGCTGGTCCAGAGGTTCTTGTTGATCGGGAAGGAAACGTCCCAGACGGCTCCGACGGCCAACGCGCCGAGGCCGGCGAGCACGAGCCCGCGGGCCTTGCGGTCGCCGGAGATCTCCTCGGCGGAACGCCTGAGCCAAAGGCCCGCGAGGACGCCAAGCAGGGCGTTGCCGATGGCGGGCACGGTCGCGAGCAGACCCTCGGGGTCGTGCACGCCCTTGTGGAGCCTGCCGGGCAGCAGCAGACGGTCCACGTAGGAGGCGAAGTTGCCCTGCATGCTGAGGTCGCCGGCCGCGAAACCGGGCGCGTGCCCGACCTTCATGACGACGAAGTAGCCGGCAAGGACGCCCGCCAACCAGTACCAGAGGCGGCGGGGCCGGTGGTGGTTGAAGATGTAGATCAGCTGGGCGAACATGCCGGCCAGTCCGATCCGGCCGAGCACGCTGCCAAACCGCGTCGCCTCTAGGCCCTTCCACTGGAGGCCGTTGTTGTAGATGATCCCGAGCAGCACGAGTAGAAGCCCGCGCAGCACGACCTTGCGGCAGGCCTCGCGTCGCGCACCGGCCTCGAGACGGGACGACAGCGAGAACGGAGTCGAGACACCGGCGAGGAACAGGAACAGCGGGAAGATGAGGTCGTACGGCAGGAATCCATGCCACTCGACATGCTTGAGCAGGCCGTTCGCCCAGCCGAGCCACTCCCAACCGGTAAGCACGTGCAGGGCGAGGAAGATGGCGTGCCCGCCGACGATCCAGAAGAGGTCGAAGCCGCGCAGGGCGTCGAGGGACAGCAGACGCGGGGCCTTCGGGGCGGAGGTCTCCATGGAGATGAGTGTTACTATCCGCGCGAGGACGCAGGTCCAATCCGAAACGCCCTTGCGGGACGCATCCGTTCACATCCGCTCCAGGGGCTCGATGCCGAGCAGACGGAGACCGCACTCGAGCACGGCCGAGGTGCGGGCGCAGAGCATGAGCCGGCGGGCCTTCACGGCGGGGTCGTCGACGATGACGCTGTCCGCGGCGTAGAAGGCGCCGTAGGCGGAGGCGAGCTCATGCAGGTAGGTGCAGAGATGGTGCGGGCGCAGCTCCTCGAGGGACTGGTCCAAGGCGGCGGTGAACGCCACGAGCTTGCGGGCCAGGGCGATCTCGGCGGGCGTGACCGGGTCGTCGGCGCCCTCCTCTCCCTGCCCGACCGACAGGCCGGCCTTGCGGAAGATGGAACGGACACGGACGCCGGCGTACATGAGGTAGGGCGCGGTGTTGCCCTCGAAGGCGAGCAGCTTGGACCACGAGAAGGTGTAGTCCATCGTGCGGTTCGAGGAGAGGTCGGCGTAACGGAGCGCGCCGACGCCGACGGCGCGCGCGATGGCGCGACGTTCGGCCTCCGGCAGGTCAGGGCTCTTGGCGGACACCGCCTCGAAGGCCTTGGCGGCCGCCTCGTCGATGAGCTCCTGGAGGCGGACGGGGTCGCCGGACTTCGTCTTGATGGCCTTGCCGTCCTCGCCGAGGATCGTGCCGAACCAGACGTGCCGGAGCCGCGGCAGCTGGCGGCCCGAGGCCTTGAACCACTTGGCGCCGGTCAGGAAGAGCTGGTGGAAGTGGTCCTGCTGGCGGCCGTCGGTGACGTAGACGATCTCGTCGGCCTTGAGGTGCTCGGCGCGGTAGAGGAGCGTGGCGAGGTCGGTGGAGGCGTAATTGGAGGAGCCGTCCTTCTTGCGGACGATGAAGGGCATCTTCGTCTCGGCGTCGCGCGAGAAGCGTGGCTCCTCGTCGTGCCAGACCACGAGGGCGCCTTCGCTCTCCTCAGCCAGCCCGTGCTTCGCCAGCTCGGCGTAGACCTGGTCGACCTTGTCGCGGTAGAAGGACTCGCCGAGGATGACGTCGGTCTTCAGCCCGAACTGGTCGTAGCTGCGCTGGCAGGCCGCGTTGGAGACCTCGACGATCTGCTTCCAAAGGGCGGAGTTCGCGAGGTCGCCGGACTGCAGTTTGGCGAGTTCGGCCCGCGCGGCGTCCATCAGGGCGGGGTCGGCCTTGGTGGCGGCGCTGCCCTCCTTGTAGAGCCGCTCCAAGTCCTCGAGGGCCGTCGGGCTCTTGGCGTCGAGCTGGAAGCCCGCGCGCCGGATGGCGAGGATGAGGACGCCGAAGTTCGTGCCCCAGTCGCCGATGTGGTTGTCGCGGACGAGGTCGGCGCCACAGAACTCGATCAGACGCGCGACGGCCTCGCCGATGACGATGGGGCGGAGGTGCCCGACGTGCATCTGCTTGGCGGTGTTGGGCGAGGGATAGTCGATGACGACCTTGCGGCCGCCCATCAGGCGGGCGGCGCCGGCGCGCCAGCGCGACTCGTCGCGATACTCCCGCAGCCAGGCGCCGAGGGCGGCGGGCGTGAGCTTGAAGTTGATGAAGCCGGGGCCGGCGACCTCGACCTGGACAAGCCTCTCGTCGAGCCCGCCGCCCGCGCGCAGGGCCTCCAGCAGCTGGGTCGCGAGGGCGCGCGGATTGGCCTTGGCCTGCTTCGCCGCCCCGAGCACGCCATTGGCCTGGAAGTCCGCGTGACGGGGGTCGGAGGGCTTCAGCTCGGGGTTGAAGCCGGCGCCAAGCGCGGGCACGGACGCGGCGGCCTGGCGCAGGAGGGCGTCGAGCTCACGCGCAGGATTGAACCAGGCGGACATGCCTCCAAGCCGTATGCCGCCCCGCCCCCTCGGCAAGCGAAGAAGGCGGCGCGACGGCCAAGGCTCACTTCAGGGTGGCCAGGTAGGCGAAGAGGTCGGCGATCTGGCCGTCGTCGAGGCCGTCGAGCAGGCCCTCGGGCATGAGCGAGCGGCGGAGATACTTGGCTGAACGCACCTCCGCCCTGGGCACGCGTCGGTCAGGTCCGCCGGGCTGGCGGATGACGTAGGCGGTCGCGTCCTCCGAGACATAGAACGACTCGATGACCTCGCCCGTCCTGGTCTCGATCCGGAAGATGCGGTAGGCGGCCTCGATTGCGGCGTTGGGGTCGATGATGTTGCGGATGACCGCCTCCATCCCCATGGCGCCGGCGCCGGAGAGATTGGGGCCGATCTGACCGCCCTGCCCGTTGATCATGTGGCAGGACTGGCAGAGTGCGGCGAGCGCCCTGCCCTTCGCGGCATCGCCGCCCTTCGCGGCCAGTGCGGTGAAACGGGCCGTCTTCGATTCAAGCGCCGCGAACTGCGCGGCGTTGAGCAGCGGCGGCGCATCGGTGGTGCGCGCGATGCGGGCTCCCTTGCCCAGCTTGCCCCAGGCGGCGTCACCGGAGGAGGAAACGAACACGAGGCCGGCCGGCGCCACCTTCTCGCCGGCGAACGTGCGGGTCATGTGCGACCGCACCTCTTCCGGCCGGCGCGCGATGTTCCAGATGCGGTATTCGGCGAGCGCGCCCTGGGTGCCGCCCTTGGGCGTCGACCAGCCGACGGTGAGCCCGGCAAGGTCATGCCCGTGGGCGGCCTTGGCGGTGCCGGTGAGCTCGCCGTCCTGGAAGAGCCGCAGCACGCCCTGCGCGTCGCGCGTGACGGCGACGTGGGTCCAGATGCCGGATGAGACCGGCTTGGAGGAGATGACCGCGTCATGGATCTTCCCGCCCAGGTAGGCGCGGAAGAATCCGCCGGCGAAGTTGAGGTCCAGCACGCCCGGAGCGCCGAGGATACTGTCGTTGTTGTCGACCTTGCCATCCAGCCGCACCCAGGTCTCCACCGTGAACGGACCCTTGAGCGTGAGCCCGCCCCGGGCGACCGCCGTGTCCGAGCCGTCGAGCAGGAGCACGCTGCGGAAGACGCCGCCGAGCCGGGCCGAGACATCGGCGAGCTCGGGGCCGTCGCCGAGGGCGATGGCGAGCTTCTCCGCGGCGGAAGGGTCGACCTCCGCGGCGGCCACGACGCCGGAAGCCAGCGCTGCGGCCACGGCCTTGGCGCCGGCCTTGGTGCCACTGAGGCCTTCGAGCACGCCCTTGCGGTCGTTCAGGGCGAGGTCCGGATAGAGCTTCAGGGCGAGCGCAGGCGCCTCGTCGGACCGCGAGGCGACGAGCGCGTCGAGGGCGAGGCGTGACACCTCGGCTCCGGACTCGCCGATGAACGGCAGGAGGACCGAGGGCTTGGACGTGCGCAGCTGCTGGAGAGCGACGAGCACCTCCTTGCGGGCATCCTCGCGGCCGAGGAGGGCCAGGACGTCGTCCTCGAACGCGGAGAGCTGGAAGCCTCCGGTCAGCCGCACGGCCAGCGAGCGGCCGGCCGCATCCTGCGCGAGGAGCGTGCGGACCGCCTCGGCGACGACGGGGCCCACCTTGGCGGCGTCGAGGTCGGTGCGGAAGGCGAGCAGCAGCTCGACCACGCGGACGCGCACCGACGCATCGGCCAGGAGCTTGCGCAATACCGCGGCGCTCTCGGGCTGATCCAGGGTCTTCGCGACGGCGAGAAGCTCGTCCGGGCCGGGCGCGCGGGAGAGCTGGCCGACCAGTTGGGCGACGAGCGGTGCGCCGACCTTGGGGTCGAGCGCGAGCGCCGCGAACATGCGCCCTTCGGCCGGCAGCGACCTGGCGGCGTCGTCGGCGAGGAATGCGGCGACGGCCTCGGGCTGACGCTCCAGATACATGCGCACGAGGAAGCGTTCGAACTCGCGTTCGTAGGCCACGCCGGCCTTGGCGGGCTGGCCGCGACGGTCGGGCGCCATCGGACCGTCCAGGGAGGGCCTGGCGAAAGCCATCAACGCGCCGAGCGCGGCGGACGAATGGGCCGAGGCCTCGCCCAGCGTCTTGATGGCGGCGGCGCGGACTTCCGCGTCGGGGTCGTCGGCCAACGCGGTCAGGGCGCCGAGATGGGGTGCCCAGGCGCCGACGTGCCGGATGCCGTTCACGCCCTCACGTCGGATGTTTCGGTTCGGATCGGACAGCAGACGCTGCGCGAGCGGACCGATCTTACGCCCGTGCTCGCCCATCACCCAGAGGGCCTGGATGCGCCGTGCGGCGGGCGCGGCGGCATCGGAGGCGATCGCCGAGAGCGCGGCCTCGAGGGCCTCGCCTTCGTCGCGTCGGTCGGCGAGCGTCTGCCAGGCGAGGTGGGCGTCGGCGGCGATCTTCGAGCCCAGGCGGGCGATGAGCTCGGCGGACGGCAGTCGCGTGTAATCCGGGACCGCGGCCGGCGTGAAGCCCTTGGGGCGGATGCGCCAGATGCGGCCGGACTGCTTGTCGCGGTCGGGATGGCTGCGTGCGACCTCGTTGTGGCTGATGATCTTGTTGTACCAGTCGACCACGTAGAGGCAGCCGTCAGGACCCATCGTCATGGCGATCGGACGGAAGAAGGGGTCGTCGCAGCTTACCAGGTCGTCGAGCTTCTCGAGGCGGTAGCCCGAACCCGCGCGATGCTGGCGCACCGCGTTCACCTTGGACGTGATCGGATTGGCGACGTACATCACCCCGTCGAAGCCCTCGGGCCAGACGCCGGCGTCGGAAAGCGCCAGCCCGCTCAGGCCCGTACCGCCCATCTTGAAGCCGGGCGCCTGCACCGGGAACGGGGGCTGGTAGGACTTCGCCAGACGATCCGCGCAGCCCGGATACCAGGCGTACTCGTGGAACGGCATCACCGGGTAGCCGAAGTCATTGGCCTCCTGGATGAAGACCTCGCCCTCGCCCGTCATGGCGAGCCCCCAGATGTTGCAGGGGCCGGTGCTGGTCGGCTCGAAGTAGCCGCCGTCCGGACGGAAGCGCGCCATGCGCGTGTTGGGGAAGTCCGTGACGTCGCCCTTGGTCGTGACAACCTTGCCGCTGTTGAAGGCACCCTGCGCGAGCCAGAACCAGCCCCAGGGCGCGCGGGTGAACTGGTGCGGGAAAAGGTGGCTGTCCTGGATGCCGAAGCCCGCGAGCAGGACCTCCCGTCGGTCGGCGGCGCCGTCGCCGTCGGTGTCCCGGAGGAAGACGACGTCGTGTCCGTGCTGGACCACCGCCCCGTCCCGGTAGGGCAGCACGCCCTCGGGGATCGCGAGCCCGTCGGCGAAGACGCGCGGCTTCTGCGGGCCGGAGGCGAACGGCGTGTCGAAGACCACGACCTTGTCGCGCGCCTTCGACTTGTAGAGCGCTTCCGCGGCGGCCGGATTCTCGTTGGCGTCGACCGGATACTCCAGTGCGGTGCTGGACCACGCCCTGCCCCGCTGATCGAACACGAGCATGATGAATTTGCCGAAGCCGTCGGACTCCTTGGCGACCAGCTCGATCGTGAATCCCTCGGGCAACCTGAAGAGCTTCTGCTGCTCCTCCGCGGCACGCCGCACCCCCTTCACGTTGTTGTAGCTGGTGTCGCGCGACGCCGCCTTGGGCGCGGCCTTCGGCTTGGGCGCCGCCGGCTTCACCGGGGGCAGCGTGGCCCAGGTCGGCGCGCCGGGCGTCGGCGGCAGCTCCTCGATCATCACGTCCTTGGCCTGCACGGCGGCCACCCCGCCCGAATGGAGCTGGATGCCGATGCGTCCGTCCTGCGCCATGCCGGGCTCCTTCTCGACGTAGTCCTGGGCCTGCACGCCGTTGATCCAAGTGCGGATGCGGGGACCCTCGGCGCGGATGCGGTACTCGTTCCAGTCGCCCTCCTTGACCGCGGCCTTGAGCGCGGCCGCGTCGAGCACGTCGGAGATGACGCGGTTGCGGCGGCTCTCATCGTAAAGCTTGCCGTACCAGCCCGGGCCATAGTCGCACTGGTAGCCGGACATCTCCGTGCTGCCGGGCACCCGGACGCTGCGGATCTGGATTCCGCCGTTCACGAATCCGGTGCCGTTCAGCCGGACCTTCAGCGTGAGCTCGAAGTTCTGGTAGGACTTCTCGGTGGCCAGGAAGAGGTTGCTCGGCACCTTCTCGCCGTCACGCCCGCCGCGGATCTCACCCGCCTCGACCCGCCACCAGGCGGCGTCGCCCTCCCAGCCGGCTAGGCTGCGGCCGTCGAAGACGGGGACGGGGGCGGCGGAACAGGCGGCGGCGAGCAGCGACGCCAGCAGACGTGACAGGGGCATGGGCTCGATCGTGGCGGCGGAGCGGACGGCCTCAACCTCCGACTCCCCTTCCGTGCGCAGACCCGCCACCTTCAAACGCACACGGGGCCGCGAGCACGCTTGCGTCCGCAGGCGGAACGCCAACTTTGTAGCCATGTCGGAAATTACGCTCATCCGAGATTGTCAGGCGTCGGTGATTCCCTCCGGCGACCTCGTGGTGCTGGAGAAAGGCGCGGTCGCGCACGTGACGCAGGCCCTCGGAGGGAACGTCACCGTACGCACGCCGATGGGGCTCTTCCGCATCGACAGCCGGGACCTCGACGCCCTCGGCGCCGAGGCCGCGGCCCGCTACGCCGCCTCGCCCTCCGACCCGGCCTCCGCCGGACCGCTGGATGAGGACGCCCTGTGGCAAGCCCTCAAAGGGTGCTTCGACCCCGAGATCCCCGTCAACATCGTCGACCTCGGGCTCATCTACCATCTCGCGCTCACCGACGGCGCGAAAGGCAAGCGCGTGGCGGTCAAGATGACCCTCACCGCCCAGGGCTGCGGGATGGGTCCGGTCATCGCCGGCGACGCCAAGGCGAAGCTCGAGGCGCTGCCGGGCGTCGAGTCGGCCGAGGTCGAGATCGTATGGGACCCCGTGTGGAATCCGCGCATGATCTCCGAAGAAGGCCGGCAGCAGCTGGGACTGGAGTGAACGAGGCATCCGTGAGCCGCGGTACGTCGCTCTACCTCCACGTGCCCTTCTGCGCGTCGAGCTGCGACTTCTGCGCCTTCTACCAGGAGCAGCCCAAGCGGCCCGACCTCGAACGCTACCTCGCGGGCGTCGAACGCGAGCTCGAGCTGGATCCGCCCGGACGCGTCGAGACGGTCTTCTGGGGCGGCGGCACGCCCGGCCTGCTCCCCGCCGAGGACCTCGCCCGACTCGGCCGCGCGGTGACCGGGGCCGCCGGCCGGCCGGCCGAATGGACGGTCGAACTCGCGCCCTCCTCGGTGCGGGCGGACAAGCTGGCCGCGCTCAAGGAGGCCGGCGTGACGCGTGTCTCGCTCGGGGTGCAGAGCTTCGATGCTGCGACGCTCGAAGCGCTCGGCCGGCGCCATTCTCCGAAGCAGGTCGAGGAAGCCTGGGCGCTGATCGAGGACGCCGGCTTCGCCTCCCGCAACCTGGACCTGATGTTCGCCATCCCCGGACAGGACGAGTCGCGCTGGATGGATGACCTGGAGCGGGCGGTCGACCTGGGGCCGGACCACCTCTCGACCTACTGCCTGACCTTCGAGGAAGACACGGCGATGTACGTGAAACTCTCGCAGGGGAAGGTGAAGCTCGACCCCGAGTTCGAGGCCTTCCTCTACCGGAGGACCTGGGAGCGGCTGGCCGAGCGCGGCTACGCGCAATACGAAGTGTCGAACTTCGCCCGCCCAGGAAAGGAGTGCCGGCACAACCTCATCACCTGGGAAATGGGCGAGTGGCGCGGCTATGGTCCGTCGGCCGCGTCGCAGTGGCGGCGCGAGCGCTGGAGCAGCCCCGCCGACCTCGACGGCTGGCTGCGCGGCGTCGAGGCCGGCGCGCCCGCGCGCGAGCACGTCCGCCGGCTGAACGCATCCGACCTCCTCGCGGACTCGCTGGTGTTCGGACTGCGGATGAACGCGGGGGTCAATCCCTTCGCCCTCGCGAAGCGGTTCGACACCGAGCTGCCCGCCGGCGTGAACGCGCTCTTCGCCGATATGGTCGAAGAAGGCCTGATGGAGCTCGCCGGCGACCGCTTCCGCCTGACCGACGAGGGACGGCTGCGGGCCGACGCCGCCGGCGTCGCCGTGCTCGGGAAGTTCGGCTGACCGGACCGCGTCTGGACGGTTGAAAAGGACCGGGGCGCACGCCAATCTGCCGTCATGAGACGCCTCATCCTCGCAATGTTGGCCCTCGGCGCGGCCGGGGCGGCCCCCGACGCCGCGGAAGCCCAGCAGAGACCCTCCCGGAAAACCGCCAAGGAGGACTCCCCGCTCGTCCGCGCGGAGGGCATCATCCTGCCGGTCCTCCAGTTCAATGACGGCCGGCTCGACGCCGTCGCGGCCCGGCTGAGCGAGCTCTCCGCCAAGGCCGACCCCGGGGGCGTGGGCGTCAGGATCGTCTACGCCGGGCCCAAGGACGACGTCCCCGCCTGGAGCATCGACCTGCGGAACACGCCCCTGTCCCACGTGCTCAAGCTGCTCTCGCAGAGCATGGGTTACCGCACGACCGTCAAGGACGGGGCCATCCTGCTCGAACCCCGGTGACGCGCGTCCTCCTCTCCTTGCTGGCGGCGGCGCTCATCGCGCAGGACGGTCCGCCCAAGCCCAAGCAGACGCTGCCCGTGCCCAACGACGAGGCGGCGCTCGGCTGGCGGCCGCTCCTCGACGGGGCCACGCTCAAGGGCTGGCGCGGAGACCCCCGTTACTGGCGCTGCGAGAACGGCGCCATCGTGGGCGAGGTCACGCCGGAGACCCTGCTCAAGAACAATACCTTCCTCATCTGGGAAGGCTCGGCCCCGGGCGACTTCGAGTTCAAGGCCTCCTGCCGCATCTCGGAGAAGGGCAACAGCGGGATCAACTACCGGAGCGCGCCCGTGGAGGGGCTGCCCTTCGCCCTGACCGGACCGCAGTGCGACATCGACGGACAGAAGCGGCACGTGGGGCAGAACTACGAGGAGCGAGGGCGCACCTTCAACGCGCTGCGCGGACAGGTCACCCGCGTCCGCCCGGGCGCGAAGGCCGAGGTGGTCGGGTCGGCGGGCGATCCGGCCGAGCTCGCCAGGACGGTGCGCGACGGAGACTGGAACGAGTATCACGTCATCGTGCGGGGCGGCGTCCAGACCCACCTCGTCAACGGGAGGGTGATGAGCGTGGTCTTCGACGACGACGCCGGTGCCCGCCACGCCGAAGGACTCATCGGGGTGCAGGTGCACGTCGGGCCGCCCATGAAGGTGGAGTTCCGCGACGTGAAGCTCAGGCTTCTGCCCTGAAGGGGTCTCCCCCGCCGCGGACGCGGCACGGATCAGGCAGGGCCGCGGATCTGACGCAGGGCCTCGTAGGCACCGACGCCGCAGGCGGTCGAGAGATTCAACGACCGGGCGAGCGCGTCGTACTGGGGGATCTTGACGCTGCGGTCCGGCCCGAACCAGGCGTGCTCCTCCGGCGAAGCTCCGGCCGATTCGCAGCCGAACACCAGCCCGTCACCCACGAGGTAGCGGACGTCCCAGTGGGCGCGCGGGGCCGAGGTGGTGAACAGCCACAGGCGCTCCGGGCGCCCGGGGGCGGCGAGGAACGCCTCGAAGGAGTCGTGCTCACGCACATCAAGCCGCCGCCAGTAGTCCATCCCCGCCCGGCGCAGCTTGGCGTCATCGATCCTGAACCCGAGCGGCCGGACGAGGTGCAGGACGCAGCCCGTCACGGCGCACATGCGGCCGACGTTGCCCGTGTTGGGGGCGATCTCCGGGCGGAGCAGGACCAGATGGAGCGGCGGACTCACCGGCGGCGACGCATCGCCCGGGACATCTCCCGCTTCGCCTCGCGCTCCTTGATGTCCTGGCGACGGTCGTGCTGCTTCTTGCCCTTGGCGACGGCGATGAGGCACTTGGCCAGCCCGTGCGTGAAGTAGAGCCTGAGCGGCACGATGGCGCTGCCGCCCGATCGCACCTCGCCGCGGATGCGTTCGATTTCCGGCCGGCGCAGCAGCAGCGGGCGCGGACGGTAGGCCGCGTGGTTGTTATGGCTGCCGAAGTCGTACTCCGCGATGTGGGCGTGGTAGAGCACCGGACCGCGCGGCGTAAGGCGCACGAAGGCGTCGGCGATGTTGGCCCGGCCGGCGCGGAGCGCCTTGACCTCCGTGCCGAGCAGGACGAGTCCGGCCTCGAACGTCTGTCCGATGAAATAGTCGCGGCCGGCCTTGGGGTTGCCGACCTCGGGCGTGTCCTTCTGTTCTCGGCGCGCGGCCATCAGTCGATCGTCGGCGCGGCGCGCCGGTGCCGCGCCACGTCCTCAGGCCTTGGACTTCTCGTCCGGGCGGAACTCCCAGGCGAGCCTGCCCTCGATGATCTCACGGAGGGCGATGTCCTCCGGGGAGAGCTTCTCGTAGACGTCGCCGAGCAGGTGGCTGTAGACAGGAGGGGTCTGGGAGTGGTCCGCGGTGCTGCGGAGCTGCTTCACGCGCTTGGAGACGACGTTGATCAGGATGTTCGGGTCGGTGATGACCCGGCGGGCTTTCTCGAGGTATTCGTCGCGCATGGTGCTTTCCGTTGAAGGGAACCAACGACCCTAGGCCGCCTCCCCCCTCTGGCAAGCGGTATTTGGGCCGCTAAATCGCCTTCCCTGCCCGCTTTTCGGGGCTATCAAGGAGGAAGGCATGAGCGACCCCAGGTACGGAGAGACGATGAAGTCCAAAGGCGGACTGGGACGGCTCGTGAACGCGCTCAAGTACACGTGGCAGGGGCTGCTCGCTGCGGCCAGGCACGAGGAGGCCTTCAGGCAGGAGCTCGTCGTCGTCGTGCCGCTCGCGGTCTCGGCCTGGCTGCTGCCCGGAATCCCCCTCCTGGAGAGGGCCCTGCTCTTCGGAACGTTGCTGCTGATCCTGATCGCGGAGCTCCTCAACTCGGCCATCGAGGCGAACACCGACCACATCTCGCTGGAGCGCCACCCTCTGGCCAAGCGCGCCAAGGACATGGGCAGCGCGGCGGTCTTCTTGGCCATCCTGATCGCGGCAGCCACGTGGGCGGCCGTGATCTGGACGCGTCTCGCCTGAACACCCTGCCAACGGAAAGGCCCGCGCGAGGCGGGCCTTTGCGGAGCAGCCGGGACCGGGCTCAGGCCTTGGTGACGAGTCCGGCCTTGAGGGCCTTGACCGAGACCCACTGGCGCTTGACGCTGCCGTTGGGCTGGAGGACGCGGATCCGCTGGACGTTCGGCTTGAACGTGCGCTTGGTCTGCTTCACGAGCTGGAAGCCGATGCCGCCGCTCTTCTTGGACTGGCCGCGATGGATGATGCGACGGCCCTTGACGGGGCGCTTGCCGGTGACGCTGCAGATGCGGGACATGGTGTTTCGAGCTCCTTTGGAAGGTCGGAGCAAAGGTGGCGAAGCGGCTTTGGCAAGCGGTAATTAGGCCGGATTCAGGTCCTCCGAAGGGCTTTTTCCAGGCCCTTCAGGCCCCGCTCAAGCCGGTCGGGCGGGGTAAGGAGACTGATGACGACGTGGGCTCCTCCCTCCGGCATTCCGTAGAAGAACCCCGGATGGGCCCAGACGCCCTCCTCGATCGCCGCGGCGAGCAGCCGCTCCTCGTCGACGCCGGGAGGAAGCGCGACCACCGCCGTCCATCCGGCCTGCCGCGGAAGCACCCGGCATCCGCCATCGGCGGCCCAGCGCGAGAGGGCGCGCTCCGATTCGGCGCAACGCTCGATCACACGGAGGCGCAAAGGCCCCGCGGCCTCGAGCAGCCAGGGCAGCGCCAGCTGCGCCGGCGTGCTGACGGAAAGAAAGGCGTCGGCGACGTGCTCGAGGCGGGCGCATGCCTCGAGGGCCCAGGCGGCAGGACCGGCCGCGACGATCCAGCCCGCCTTCAACTGGGGGGCGAGGGCGACCTTGGAGAGTCCGCTCAGGACGAAGAGCGGGACTTCCTGTTCGCCCGCCCAGGTGGCGGCCGGTCCGGCCGAGGGGTAGTCCAGGAAGACCTCGTCGCAGAGCACGGCGAGGCCGTGACGACGGGCGAAGTCGCGCAGCACGCCGCGGTCGGCCTCCCCGACGAGGGCGCCGAGCGGGTTGGAGGGATTCACGCAGACGACCGCACGCGTGCGCGGTCCCGCGTTCAGCGTCGCGCGGTCGATGCGCCAGCCGTCGCCTTCGGGGACGAGCCGGTAGGTGCGGAGCTTCACGCACTCCAGCGCGGCGAGCACCTCGAGCAGCGGATAGGACGGCTCGGGCACGAGGACCTCGTCGCCCGGGGCGCACAGCAGCTTGAAGATCCAGGCGTAGCCCTCGCTGGTGCTGGCCGTGAGGAAGATGCGGTCCTCGGCCACGGAGGCTCCGCGCGCCGCGTAGTAGGCTGCGACGGCGCCGCGCGCGGAAGGGAGCCCGCGCGGATCCGGCTCCTGCCTTTCAACCCCCGGCCTGGTCAGCGCGGCGGCGAGTTCGGACGGCGGCCACGTGAAACCGGCGGCGGCCGGGTCGGACAGGGCGAGGTCCGTCAACGGGAGCCCCGCGCGCAGCCGTCGGTCACGGGCGAGGCTGAGCGCGTTGACGCCCTCCGTGAAAGCCAGTCGGCCGCTGAACATGCCGGAAGCAAAGCGGGCCCGGCCCTGCGCGCAACGGGCGATTGCGTCCCCTGCCGGAGGTGACGGCACGAATGCCGTTGAACTCGAACCACGCCCGAACAAAGGTGGGCCCATGTCGCTGCAACTCGTGAAGCCCCGTGTGCGCGGGTTCATCTGCCTGACCGCGCACCCCGAAGGCTGCGCCGCCCAAGTCAGGACCCAGATCGCCCACGTGCGCTCGCGCAAGCCGCTGAAGGACGGCCCCAAGTCGGTCCTGGTGATCGGCGCCTCCACCGGCTACGGCCTCGCCTCGCGCATCGCCGCGGCCTTCGGGTCGGGCGCCGCGACCGTCGGCGTGCTCTTCGAACGGGACGGGGAAGGCGACAAGACCGGCTCGCCGGGCTGGTACAACACGGCCGCCTTCCACGCCGAGGCCCGCAAAGCCGGACTCGGGGCGGTCTCGATCAACGGCGATGCCTTCTCGGCGGACATCAAGGCGCGCGCGATCGAGGCCGTGAAGGCCAAGATGCCCGGCGGCAAGGTCGACCTCGTCGTCTATTCCCTCGCCTCGCCGCGGCGCACCGCTCCCGACGGGACCGTCTACAAGTCGGTGCTCAAGCCCGTTGGCGCACCCTTCAAGGCCAAGAACCTCGACACCGACCGGAAGGTGGTGAACGAGGTCACCCTCGAGCCCGCCGCGGGCGACGACGTCCTGCAGACCGTGAAGGTCATGGGCGGAGAGGACTGGGAGCTCTGGATGGAGGCGCTCGAATCCGCCGGCGCGCTCGCCGAAGGCTGCCAGACGGTGGCCTATTCCTACATCGGCCCGGAGGTCACCTGGCCGATCTACCGCGACGGCACCATCGGCAAGGCCAAGGAGGACCTCGACCGGGCCGCGGCGAAGATCGACGCGCTCATGAAGCTTCGCCGCGGGCGCGCGTTCGTGTCGGTCAACAAGGCCGTCGTCACCCAGGCGAGCTCCGCCATCCCCGTGGTGCCGCTCTACGTCTCCCTCCTGTTCAAGGTGATGAAGGCGAAGGGCACGCACGAAGGCTGCATCGAGCAGATCCAACGTCTCTTCGAAAAGCAGATGTACGGGGGCAACGCCCTCGACTTCGACGACAAGGGACGCGTCCGCATCGACGACTGGGAGATGGCGGAGGACGTCCAGCGCGAGGTCTTCCGCGTCTGGCCCGACGTCACGACCGAGACGCTGGACGCGCTGGCCGACTTCGCCGGCTACCAGAAGGACTTCCTCGGCAACTTCGGCTTCGGCTGCGCCGGCGTCGACTACGACGCGCCGACGGAGGTCGAACGCCCCATCACGGACGCCTGACATGACCAAGGTCTTCGCCATCGCGAACCAAAAGGGCGGGGTCGGCAAGACGACCACCACGATCAACCTCGGCGCCGGCCTCGCCCGCGCGGGGGTGCCGACGCTCGTCGTCGACCTCGACGCGCAGGCCAACGCGACCAGCGCGCTCGGCGTCGAGAAGACGCCCGGCCGCTCGCTCTATCCGGTGCTGCACGGCGAGGCGGCCGCGGCCGACATGATCGTCGCGACCTCGACCAAGGGCCTCTTCCTGATTCCCTCCGAGGTCGACCTCGCGGCGATCGAGTCCGAGCTGGCGCAGGGCGACAACTACCTCGGCCGGCTGCGCGCGGCCCTGGCCCCGGTCATCGAAGGAGGCACCTACAAGGCCGTGCTCATCGACTGCCCGCCCGCGCTCGGCATGCTCTCGATGAACGCGCTGGCCGCGTCCGACCACCTGGTGGTCGCGCTCCAGACGGAGTACCTTGCGATGGAGGGCCTCGGCCAGATCGTCGGCGTGGTCGAGCAGCTCAAGGCCGCCGGCGCGGGGGACCGCCTGACGCTCGGAGCAATCATCATGACGATGTTCGACGGACGTACCAACCTCTCCCGCCAGGTGGTGGAGGAGGTCCGCACGCACTTCCCCGACAAGGTCATGGATGCGGTGATTCCGCGCACAGTGCGCCTCTCGGAGGCACCGAGCCACGGCAAGACGATCTTCCAGTACGACGCGCAGTCGCCCGGGGCGAAGGCCTACGCCGCCCTCGCGAAGGAGTTCGCGGCCAAGTTCGGCCTCCGGTGAACGGCGTTCACCTCGCCAGCGTCAGCTTCGAGGGATAGCGCCGTTCAGCGTTCCATTCGCCGAGGTAGATGTCGCCGGCGGAATCCACGTAGAGGTCGTGCCCGTGAAGGAACACGGGCTTCGCCTGCCTGAGCGGCTGCAACTTGCCGGCGACGTACCTAGGCTCCTCGCCACCGGGCGCGCTGAGCACCTTCTTCGTCGCGCGGTCGAGCACGAGGAGGAAGCCTGATTTGGCGGGACGCTTGCCCTGCGCATCCTTGCTCCAGCAGACGGCCGTGTAGATCTTGTCGCCGCGGAAGAAGAGCTGGCCGGCGAAGGCGCCGGGGAGGTCGAGGGTGTCGACATGCCTACCCTCGAGGGTGAAGGCCTTGATCTGGTTCTGACCGCGGGAGGGAACCCAGACCAGCGGACCGCGGGGGTCGGTGACGTCGATGGAGACGCCGTGGGCGTTGCTGAGATTGGCGGCGTCCTTGGTAGGTCCGCCCCACTTGCGCACCAGCTTGCCCTCGAGGGTCAGTTCATAGACGAGGTTCGAGCCGTAGCCGTCGGCGATGAGCAGCGTGCCCGAGGGCGTCCAGGCCACGTCGCAGGGCATGAACTTGCCGTCCTTCTGGCCCAGCTCCGCGGGCGTGGGCAGCCTGCGGACCACCTTGCCGTCGAGGGTCAGGATCGTGACCCGACCCTCGACCGGCGTCGGATTCCAGCCTTCGGCCGCCATGTGCCATCCGGAGTCGACGTGCGCCAGGTATTCGACGCCGTCCTTCGTGAAGATTTCCAAGCCATGACCTCCGCCGAGCCCGGCGCTGATCGACCGTAGGTAACGGCCGTCCTTCTCGAAGACGATGAAGTCGTTCCTCGGATGGTCGGTGACGAGGTAGATGCGCCCGTCGGAGGCCTCCGCCAGCGCGTGCGCGTTGACGATCGGCGCGACCGTCGGATCCGCCTTGGCCCAGCCGAAGTCGAGACGGTAACGCAGGGCTCCGTGACCGAGAAGATCCTCCGCCCGCGCGCCCGGAAGGAGCAGGGCCGGGAGGAGCATGACGGCGAGACGCATGCGGGCAGGATGGCTTGCGCCCCGCGCACGGCAAGCGGGACGAGAGCGTTTGACCCGCCGCCCCTTACGCCCTCGATGGAGCCATGACCGGGCCGAGACGAGAGGCGCTGACCGGCGTGCCGACCTGGGCGCGCCCGGCGGCGGCCTGCGCCGAGGGCGCGGACCGCTCGGTCATCGTGCTGCTGGCTGGCAATCTGGGCTCGGCCGAATCCCTCGCGGAGGAGGCCGCCCAGCTGCTCCGGCTCGCCGCCGCCGCGCAGCCCTCCGCGCGAACCCTGACCGAGCCCGACGCGGCCGTGCCGGCCTTCGAGGCGGAATGCGACCTCCTGGGCGTGCTTGCCCTCCTGCGGCACGGAGGGCACGTCCCGGGCCGGCCGCTGCTCATCGCCTGCACGCCGGGCGCGCTCGCGCGAGGCTCGCCAACGGCCGGCGCCGCGGGCGCGGGCGAAATCGTCATACGCAAGGGCGCGGTGGTCTCGCCGCGGGAACTGGTCCGACGCCTCGCCGAGGAGTTCGGCTACGGGCACGAGGCCCTGTGCGAGCAGCCCGGCGAGTTCTCCGTGCGCGGCGGCGTCATCGACGTCTATCCGCTCAACGCGCAGGCACCCGTGCGCATCGACCTCTTCGGCGACCGCGTCGAGTCGCTGCGACCGTTCGACCCCGCCACCCAGCTCAGCGAGGGCGAGACGGACGGGCTCGTCATCTGTGCGCCCGGAGGGGACGACGCGGACGCGGCCCCTTTCTGGACGCACCTGCCGGCGGGGGCACTGGTGGTCGCCTGCGACCGCTGCCTAGAGGACCCCCGCTGCGCCGGGCTCGGCGCTTCGTCGGTCGACCTGCTGGCCCTGGAGGAGACCGACGAGCCTCCCGCCGGCTTCGCCGCGCGGTCGCTCGAGTGCGCCCCGGCGGAGTCGCTGCTCATCGGCGCGCCGGCCGACGCGGGCGCCGCGCGCGCCGGTCTGCTGAGAGCCGCGGCCTCCGTCTGCCGGGACGGACGGCTCTGCGTCCTCGCGGGCGACACCGAAGGCGCCGTCGAGCGGCTCGAGACGGACCTGAAAGCGGCGGCCGTGCACGGGTTCTCCCCCGCGATCGCGCAGGCGCGCTTCGGCGCGGGCGTGCTCATCCCGCCGGGCGCGCTGCGCGGGCCCCTCGCGGGAGGTCTCGTGCTGCTGACCGAGCGTGAGCTCTTCGGCCGGCGACGCCGTCCGCTGGCCTCCCTGCCGCGGCGACGCACCGCCGTGCGGACGGAGATCGGCCGCGCACTCGACTTCGGCGAAGTGGCCGAGGGCGATCCCTTGGTCCACGCGACGCAGGGCATCTGCCTCTTCCGCGGCATCAGGCCTCATGAGCATGACGGACGCACGGAGGACTTCATCGGCCTCGAGTTCGCGGGCGGCTCGACGCTGCACCTGCCGGTCCGCGAGTCCCACCTGCTCACCCGCTACGTGGGCGTCGGGCGGGCGCAGCCGAAGCTATCCAGGCTCGGCGGGGGCGGCTGGGAGCGCTCGCGCAAGGCGGCGGAGAAGTCGGCCGACGACCTGGCGGCGCAGCTGCTGGCCATGCAGGCGCAGCGCTCGGCTCGGCCCGGCGACTCGCACCCGAAGGATGAGGAGAGCCCGTGGATGGGCGAGTTCGAGCGCTCGTTCCCGCACCGCGAGACCCCGGACCAGACCCGGGCCATCGGCGAGGTGAAGGCCGACATGGAACGGCCCGCGCCCATGGACCGTCTGGTGTGCGGCGACGTCGGCTTCGGCAAGACCGAGGTCGCGCTGAGGGCCGCCTTCAAGTGCGTCGTCGGAGGGCGCCAGGTGGCGGTGCTCGCGCCGACCACGGTCCTGGCCCAGCAGCACTTCGAGACCTTCCGCGAGCGCCTGTCGCGCTGGCCCGTCTCCGTCGAGCTGCTCAGCGGGTACCGCACGCCCGCACAGAAGGCCGCCGTGCGGGCCCGGGCGGCCGCCGGCTCGGTGGACGTCGTCGTGGGCACGCACGCGCTGCTCTCGGAAGGCACCTCCTTCGCGAGACTCGGGTTGGTGGTGATCGACGAGGAGCACCGCTTCGGCGTACGGCACAAGGAGCGCCTCAAGCGCCTGCGCGCCGAGGTCGACGTCCTCGCGATGAGCGCGACCCCGATCCCGCGCACGCTCTACCTGGCGCTCGTCGGGGCCCGCGACCTGAGCGTGATCGAGAGCCCCCCGCGCGAACGCCTCCCCATCCGCACGATCGTGAGGGCCTACGACGAGCGGCTGGTGCGCGACGCCGTGCGGGCGGAGATCGCGCGCGGCGGACAGGTGTTCTACCTGCACAACCGCGTCGAGACCATCCGCGCCGTGGCGGACCGCCTGCGTGCGGCGCTCCCGGAGGCGCGCATCGCGGTGGGCCACGGACAGATGGCGACGGGCGAGCTCGAGGAGGTGATGTCGGCCTTCGTCGCGGGCGAGCACGACGTCCTCGTCTGCACCACCATCATCGAGACGGGCCTCGACATCCCCAACTGCAACACGCTGATCATCGAGGGCGCCGACCGCTTCGGGCTGGCCCAGCTCTACCAGCTGCGCGGCCGGGTCGGCCGCTTCAACCGGCAGGCCTACGCCTACCTCTTCCTGCACCGGCACGCCGCGCTCGTGGGCACGGCGATGCGCCGCCTGACCGCGATCCGCCAGCACAACCAGCTGGGGGCCGGCTTCCGCGTGGCCATGCGCGACCTCGAGCTGCGCGGCGCCGGGAACATCCTCGGGGCCGAGCAGAGCGGGCACGTGGCCAGCGTGGGTTTCGACCTCTACTGCCAGCTGCTGCGCCGGAGCGTGGCCAGGCTCAACGGAGCGGCCGCCGGAGGTCCGGACCGCTGCGAGCTCTCGCTCGACTTCGTCGACCACTCCACCGCCGTCACCGGCGTGGAGGAGGTGCGCTCGGGCGACGGCGCGGGGGCGCGGCTGACGGCCACCCTGCCCTCCGACTGGATCCCCGAGACCCGCCTGCGCATCGAGTCGTTCCGCAAGCTCGCCCTCGCCCGGGACGAAGCCGAGGTAGACGAGGTCCGCCGCGGCCTCCGCGACCGCTACGGCCGTCTGCCGCCGGAAGCCGAAGCCCTGCTCGGCATGGCCTCCCTGCGCTGCCTGGCCGAGACCAAGCATGTCGTCGCCCTGGCCACCGAGGAGGAGGTGATCCGATGCGTGCGGGCCCTGCCCGGAACGGCGCCCGAGACCGTACGGCTGGGGACGCGGTTTCCCCGCTTGACCGTGCGGGAGCCCCTGCGGAAACTCAAGGAGATCAGAGGCTTCCTCTCGAGACTGCCCGATCACCAAGCAAGATGAAGCCACTCCTCCTCCCGGTCCTGGTCGCCCTGGCCGCCACGTCCTCGGCCCAGCTCCGGCCGCCGACCCTGGAGGAGACGGCCGCCGGACGCTGGACCGAACTCAACACCGACCGCATCGCCGGCACGGCGGACGGCCAGGGCATCACGATGTCGGATGTTCGCCGCCAGATCGAACCGGTCATCGGACAGATCCGCGCCTCAGTCCGCGGCGAGAACGAGTTCACGGAGGCCCTGAAGAAGGCCGCGGACGAGATCCTGCGCAACATGGCCGACCGCCAGATCGTGCTGGCCGAGTTCCGCAGCGGCACCGGCCAGCTGCCCGCCAGCTACGTGGACACCGACATCGAGGAGACGGTCCGGCGCGATTTCGCCGGGGATCGCTCCCGCTTCATCAGCTCCCTGCGCGCGGCCGGCATGACCCCCCTCGCCTACCGGAAGTTCATCGAGGACCGCATTATCTTCGACTACATGGTCGGCCAGGTGCGCCGCACGGCCGCGGTCGTCCCGCCCGGCAAGCTCGCCGCCTACTACGAAGCCCACAAAGCGGAATTCGAGCGGAAGGAGCAGGTGCGGCTCAGCCAGATCACCGTCGCCCAGGGCGCGGCCGAGAGCCTGGACGAGGCTAAAGGACGCGCAGCCGGCTGGTCCGCCGCCTTGCTCGCCCCCGCGACGCTCAAGGACGCCTTCGCGAAGGCCGGCCTGCGCCAGCCGGCCTCGCAACCCTCCTTCGAGGACGTCGCCAAGGCGGTCAGCACGGACGACTATGCCGCCAAGGGCGGGGACGCCGGCTGGCGCAATCTGGCCGACCTCAATGAACGCGTGGCCGCCTCGCTGCGCGGCATGAAAGACGGGGAGATTTCGCAGCCGCTGCAGTTCGACCTGCCCGGCGGCCGTGCCGTATGGTTCATCCTCCGTCGCGACGGCTACCGACCGCAGGGCTTCGCCTCACTGAAGGACCCCGAGGTCCTGGCGCAGATCGAGGACAAGGTGCGGGCGATCAACCTGCAGAAGGCCGTGCAGGAGTGGATCGAGGAGCTCCGCGCCAGGCATCACGTCGAGTTCCGCTGAGATGAGCCACGCCCTGCCTCCGCCCTCCGGCGCGGCGGGCGGCCGGAGCCCCTACCGCTGCAGGGCCTTCGCAAGCCGTTCGGCGGGCGTGCTGCTGCACCCGACCTCGCTGGCGGGCGCGGGCCCCGTCGGCTCGCTGGGCGCCGAGGCCCGGGCGTTCGTGGACCTGCTCGCCGAGGCGGGGTTCGGCTGGTGGCAGGTATGCCCGCTCGGGCCGACAGGCTACGGCGACTCGCCCTACCAGACGCTCTCGGTCTTCGCCGGCAACCCCTACCTGCTCGACCTTGAGGAGCTCGCCGCGGACGGGCTGCTGACCGCCACCGAGGTCGCTGATCTGAAACGCGGCGGCGAGGGCGACACCGACTACGGCGGGCTCTGGTCGCGATTGCGCCCCGCGCTCGACAAGGCGGCCGGCCGCGCCGCCACGGCCCTGCTCGCCGACCGCGGCTTCGCCTCCTTCCGCGAACGCGCCGAGCCGTGGCTCGGGGCGTGGTGCCGCTTCATGGCGCTGCGCGAGACGCACGGCTTCCGCCCTCCCGCAGAATGGGACCGCGCCGCGCGGCCCGACCCGGCCGCGGCCGAGCGCGCCTCGGTCCTCCAGTTCCTCTTCGCCCGCCAGCTCGACCGGTTGCGCGCGCACGCCGCAGCCAAGGGCGTGCGCATCTTCGGCGACCAGCCGATCTACGTCTCGGCCGACGGCTGCGACGCATGGTCGCGGCCCGAACTCTTCGACCTCGACGCGGACGGACGGCCGCGGGCCGTGGCGGGGGTCCCGCCGGACTACTTCTGCGCCGACGGCCAGCTCTGGGGCAACCCGCTCTACCGGTGGGAGCGGCATGCGGCGGACGGCTTCGCCTGGTGGGGCTCGCGCGTGCGGCACGACCTCGGACGCTTCGACGCCGTGCGCATCGACCATTTCCGCGGGTTGCACGACTACTGGAGCGTGCCCGCGGGCGCGCAGGACGCCCGCGGAGGCGAGTGGCTGGACGGCCCGGGCATGGCCTTCCTCCGCGCGCTGGGCGACGCGCCCCTGGTCGCCGAAGACCTGGGCATGCTCTCACCAGGCGTCGAGGCGCTACGGAAGGAGGCGGGGCTGCCGGGAATGTCCGTGCTACAGTTCGGGTTCGGCGGCCCCAAGGCGGGCAACCCGCATCATCCGGAGAACGTCGCCGAGGATCGCGTCGCCTACACGGGCACGCACGACAATGACACCCTCGTCGGATGGCTCGCGACGCTAACGGAGGGCGAACGAGAGGCCCTCCGTGAGGCCTTCGGCGGCGAAGACCCAGGGGCGGCGGACCTGACCGGCTCCGTGCTGAGCTCGCCGGCCGTGGCGGCCTTCCTCCCTGCACAGGACCTGCTCGGCCTGGACGGGGCGGCGCGCTTCAACGCGCCCGGCCGGCCGGACGGCAACTGGCGCTGGCGCATGACCGCCGCCGACCGCGGACGCCTCGAGTCCGCCGCGCCGGCGCTGCGTGCGCGCCTGCGGGAGGCGCGCCGGCTCAGCGCGTGAAGCGGCGGTACTTCGGGCGGCGCGGCGTGTCGGACTCGAGCCCGAGCCGCCGTCGCCGGTCCTCCAGGTAGTCGGCGTAATTCCCCTCGTGCCAGACCACGCGACTGTCGCCCTCGAAGGCCATGATATGGGTGGCGACGCGGTCCAGGAACCAGCGGTCGTGCGTCACGATGACCGCGCAGCCCGCGAACCCTTCGAGCGCATCCTCCAGGGCGCGGATCGTGTTCACGTCGAGGTCGTTGGTCGGTTCGTCGAGCAGCAGCACGTTGGCGCCGGACTTGATGAGGCGGGCCAGATGGATGCGGTTGCGCTCGCCGCCCGACATCACCCCGACCTTGCGCTGCTGGACGTCGCCCGTGAAACCGAAGCGCGCCGCGTAGGCGCGGGCCGGCACCGTCACCTTGCCGAGGTGCACCATCTCCTGGCCGTCGGAAATGGCCGACCAGAGCGGAGCCTCCGCGGGCAGCGCATCACGGGTCTGGTCCACGTAGGCGATCTTCACCGTGTCGCCGAGCGTGAGCGTGCCGGCGTCGGGCCGCTCCTGCCCGGTGATCATGCGGAAGAGCGTCGTCTTGCCCACGCCGTTAGGCCCGATGACGCCGACGATGCCGCCGGCGGGCAGCGAGAAGTTCACATCCTCCATGAGGAGCCGTTCGCCGTAGCCCTTCGCCAGCCCGCGGGCCTCGATGACCGCGCCGCCGAGCCGGGGGCCGGGCGGGATCCAGATCTCGGCGGCCTTTTCAAGCTGGCCCTGGTCCTGCGCGAGCATCTGCTCATACGCGCGAAGGCGGGCCTTGTTCTTGGCCACGCGCGCCTTGGGCGACGAGGCGGCCCATTCCCGCTCACGCTCCATCGAGCGGGAGCGCGCGGCGGACTGCTTCTCCTCGGCCTCGAGCCGCTTGCGCTTCTGCTCGAGCCAGGAGGAGTAGTTGCCCTTCCAGGGGATGCCGCGTCCGCGGTCCAGCTCCAGGATCCAGCCGGCGACGTTGTCGAGGAAGTAACGGTCGTGCGTGATGGCGATGACCGTCCCCTTGTAGCCCTGGAGATGGCGTTCCAGCCAGGCGACCGTGTCGGCGTCGAGGTGGTTGGTGGGCTCATCGAGCAGAAGGATGTCCGGCTCCATCAGCAGGAGGCGGCAGAGCGCCACGCGACGCTTCTCGCCGCCGGAGAGCGAGGACACCAAGGCGTCGCCCGGAGGGCAGCGCAGGGCGTCCATCGCCATCTCGATGCGTGAGTCGAGGTCCCAGCCGCCCTTCGTGTCCAGGATCGCCTGGATCTCGGCCTGGCGGGCCAGGATGCGCTCCTGCTCCTTTGCGTCGTCCGTCTCCGAGACCTTCACGAACGTGTCATCATACTCGTCCAGCAGCGCCTTCATCGGGCCCGCGGCCTGCATCACGCACGCCTGCACCGTGAGCCGCTCGTCGAGACGCGGCTCCTGGGCGAGGTAACCGAGCGCGTAGCCGGGCACCTGGCTGATCTCGCCGTCGAACTCCTTGTCTTCGCCGGCCATGATGCGCAGCAGGGTCGACTTGCCCGAGCCGTTGAGCCCGAGCACCCCGATCTTGGCGCCGTAGTAGTAGGAGAGGGAGATGTCGCGGAAGACCGGCTTGCGCTCGAAGTGCTTCGTCACCCCGGTCATCGTGAAGATCACCTTTTCGTCGGCCATGCGCACAGCGTCCCGAGCCGGCGCCCGGGGGCAAGCGGAACCCGGGGTCGACCTAGGTGCGGCCTTGACATCGCCCCCGTCGCCGCCAGATTCGGAAACAGTCACCTTTTCACAGAGGTGGGTCCTGCCAGGACCCGCCTTTTTTGTCCCCACTTCCATCCCACCGCACCCACCATGAGCAGCAGCGTAGACATCAAGCCCTTCCTACAGTACCTCGAGAAGGAGAAGCGCATCTCCCGCGAGGAGGCCTGCGAAATGATCAAAGAGGCCATCCGCAGCTCCGTCGAGAAGTCCATCATGGCCGGCCACAACGTGGAGGTCGAGGCCGACCCCGCCTCCGGCAAGCTCGAGGCCTTCATCCAGCTCCGCGTGACCGACTCCGTCTCCAACGAGAAGACCGAGATCAACACCGTCCTGGCGCGCGAAATCAAGGAGGACGCCGCGGTCGGCGAGTTCATCCGCAAGCCCATCCCGGTCTCCGACCTCGGCCGCATCGCCGCCAAGACCACCCAGCAGCTCATCAACCAGAAGCTCCGCAAGATCGAGAAGGACCAGGTCTTCGCCGAGTACAAGGACAAGGTCGGCGACATCGTCACCGGCACCGTGCGCCGCACCGAGCGCGGCAACGTGGTGATCGAACTCGGCTCCGCCGAGGCCGTGCTCACCCAACGCGAGCGCTGCTACGGCGACGAGTTCCGCACCGGAGACCGCATCCGCTGCCTGCTCAAGGAGATCAAGGACGACCCGCAGCGCGGCCGTGAGTTCGTGCTCTCACGCTCCGCCGACGATTTCGTCCGCCGCCTGCTCCAGCTCGAGGTGGCCGAGATCGCCGACGGGACCGTCGAGGTGCGCAAGCTCGCGCGGGACGCCGGCTACCGCACCAAGGTGGCCGTCCATTCCAAGGACCCCAAGGTCGACCCTGTAGGCGCCTGCGTCGGCGCCCGTGGCGCCCGCGTCCGCAACATCGTCAAGGAGCTCGGCGGCGAGAAGATCGACATCATCCGCTGGCACGACGAGCCCCTCAAGCTGCTCGAGGAGGCCATCCGGCCCGCCCGTCCGCGCAACGTGCGCGTAGACGAATCCAGGCACATCATCCATTTCGAGGTCGAGGACGAGGACATGCGCATCGCCATCGGCAGCAAGGGGCGCAACGCCCGCCTGACGAGCAAGCTCATGGGCTGGGGCCTGGACATCTCCAAGGCCAGCAACGCGCCCGAGTCCCAGGAGCAGCAGCTCGGCGAACGCGCGACCCGCATGAGCGAGCAGCTCGGCCTGCCCTTCGAGCTGGTGGCCAAGTTCGTCGCCCTGGGGATCTCCGACCTCGGCGCCGTCGCCGGCGCCAGCCTCGCCGACTTCGAGGGAACGGACATCACGCCGGAGGAGGCCGAATCCTTCCTGGCCGCCGTGGCCAAGGCGACCCAGGCCTGAGCCCGGACCCTCCCATCCTCCGAACAGACGACGCATGACCGAAAAGAAGAAGAAGCCCGAAGGCGGCGCCAAGAAGGCGACGACGGCCCGTTACAACGACGTGGCCAAGGAGCTCGGCGTCGAGGTCAAGGCGCTGCTCGCACTTGTCGAGCAGTTCGTTGACGCGCATCCGGACTTCAAGGACTACGTCTACAACGACGGCAAGAAGCCGGCAGCGTCCAACAACTTCCCGAAGTTCATCCGTGACGACTTCATGAAGTTCGCCGGAGACAAGCTGCCGCAGAAGGCCTCCGAGCCGGAGCCCGAGCCGGTCAAGCCCGAGCCGGTCAAGCCTGAGCCGGCCAAGCCTGAGCCGGCCGCCACGGCCCCCGTGCCCGCGAAGCCCGCGCCCGCCCCTTCCCCGACCCTGCGCCCGACGACGACTGCCCAGCCCTCCCGGCCGCCCTCGCCCCCTCCGATGCCGCCCCGTCCGGCGACGCCGCGCGCCGACCTACCCCCGGTGCTGGTCACTCCCAGCACGCCGGCCTCACGGCCCGCCTCGCCGCCTCCGGTGGTGCGGGCGCCCGTGACCCCGGTCATCGGCCGGCCCGCCGCCACGGGAGCCGTGGCGCCTGGCAGCAAGGGCAGCCTCACGGTACGCCCGCCGATCGTCGTCCGCGACTTCGCCATCGCCCTCAACCTGAAGCCCTTCCAGGTCATCGGATCCCTGATGGAGTTCGGCAAGGTCGTGAGCACGACCTCGGTCATCGAAGAGGCCGACGCGCGGAAAGTCGCCGAGCGCCACGGCTACATCCTCGAGATCCGTCACCGCGGCGAGGGCGTGCAGCCGGTCAAGAAGGAGGAGAAGCCCAACGAGGACGACCCGGCGCTGATGACGCCCCGCCCGCCGGTCGTCTGCGTCCTCGGCCATGTGGACCACGGCAAGACCACCCTGCTCGACTTCTTCCGCAAGTCCAACGTCGTCGCCGGCGAGGCGGGCGGCATCACGCAGCACATCGGCGCCTACGCCGTGGGCTACCAGGGCGAGAAGCCCGAGTACAAGGGGCGCACCGTGACCTTCCTCGACACGCCCGGCCACGCCGCCTTCGCCAAGATGCGCGAACGAGGCGCCAGCGTCACCGACGTCGCGGTCCTTGTCGTGGCGGCCGACGACGGCTTCATGCCGCAGACGGAGGAGGCCCTCAAGTTCGCCCAGAAGCACGCGGGGGCCATCGTCTGCGCCATCAACAAGGTCGACGCCAAGGGGGCCAACTTGGACCGCGTGAAGCAGCAGATGCAGCAGCGCGGCATCACCCCCGAGGACTGGGGCGGCGAGACGATCACGAACGCCGTCTCGGCGCTGAAGGGCAGCGGGATGAACGAGCTGATCGAGTCCATCCTCCTTCAGGCCGAAGTCCTGGACCTCAAGGCCAACCCCAAGTGCCCCGCCCAGGGCGTGGTCATCGAATCCCAGATGGAGACCGGCCGCGGCCCGACCGCGACGGTCATCGTCCAGAAGGGCACACTCAAGCCCGGGGATGCCTTCGTGTGCGGCGAGACCTGGTGCAAGGTGCGCGCGCTCATGGACGACCGCGGAGGCCGCCTGAACGCGGCCGCCCCGGGCGCGCCGGCGCTCGTGCTCGGCTGGGACGCCGTGCCGGCCCCGGGCAGCCGCTTCCAATGCGTCAAGAACGACCGCGCGGCCCGCGAGCTCGCGGAGGAAGCCGTGCAGGAGGCCCGCAAGGCCGCCGAGGCACGCGGCTCCGCCCCCGCGCCCTCCGGGCCGGCGGGCATGTCGGACCTCGACCGCCTCATGGCCGCGCTGGAGAAGGACAAGGAGAAGATCCTCCGGGTGCTGCTCAAGGCCGACGTGAACGGCACGCTCGAGGCGCTCGACGGGTGTCTCCGCGAGATCAAGTCGGACAAGGTCCGCCTCGAGATCGTCGGCGGCTCGGTCGGGCCGGTCACCCAGGGCGACGTCGCCCTCGCGGAGGCCGCCAGGGCCTCCATCGTGGCCTTTGATACGAAGCTGGAGAACGGCGTGCAGGCGCAGTTGAAGCGCGGCGGCGTGCGGGTCGTCTCCCACGACATCATCTACGAGCTCATCACGCTCGTGAAGGAGGCCATGGCGGAGCTTCTCGACCCCGAGGTGCGGGAGAACCGTCTCGGCGCGGCCGAAGTGAGGGCGGTGTTCCCGCTCGGCAAGGACCACCAGGTCGCAGGCTGCATGGTCACCGAGGGGCTCATCCGGCGCGGCGCGAGGGCGCGCCTCGTCCGCAAGGGCCAGGTCGTGCACCAGGGTCCGGTCGAGACGCTCCGCCGTTTCAAGGACGACGCGTCCGAGGTCAAGGCGGGCTTCGAGTGCGGCATCAAGCTGGGCGGATACGACGACTACGCCGCGGGCGACGTCATCGAGGCCGTCGAGATGCTGCAGATCCGCCCCACGCTCTGACCCATGTCCCAGCGGCAGCTGCGCGTCGCCGAGCTCGTCCAGCGCGAGGTATCCCTCGCGCTGCGGCGGGGATGGACGGCCGAGGCGGCGCTCATCACCGTGACCCGCGCCTCGGTCTCCCCGGACCTGCGGCAGGTGCGCGTAGGCTACGCGGTCTCAGGCGACGCCGCCGCGGGCAAGGCGGCGCGCGCCCTCCTCCGCCGCATCCGCGGGGAGATCCGCTCGACCGTGGGCCGGACGCTGGGCCTGAAGAGCACGCCCGAACTGACCTTCGCCGAAGACGACGTCACGGGCGGCGTGGCGCGCGTGCAGGCGCTGCTGGACGAGATGTCCCGCAAGAAGCCGACCGACCGCGACGGGGATGGAGCCTGACCGGCCGGGTGAAACCCGAACGACAAGAGGGGGTTCCAAAGGCATGCCGGCCCATCCCCTGACCGCCCTGCTGGCCTCGGCCTTCAGCCTGTCGGCGCTGCTGGGCGCGTCGCCTCCCCGTGTGGAGATCAGGACGCAGGCTGAATACCGCCTGCTGCTTTCCAACGGACTGCCCAACCACGAGACCGGTCGGTTCCCCAACCGCAACAACCCCAATCCGATCGCGGAGATGAACTACATCTTCCGGATGCCGCTACGACCCCAGGTGGCACCGCGGCCGACTCCGACCGGCTTCGCATGGTTCGGCGTGGCCCTAAACGGCGTCCCTTTCGAACCCGGCACCCAGGAGTTCTGGAAGGAGGACCGGGAGTCCGGCTGGAACTATGAGGCGATGGGCGGGGCCTCCGACCTCGGCATCGACCTGAGCCTGGCCCATGTGCAGCCCAACGGCGCCTACCACTACCACGGCTCGCCGAAAGCCCTGCTCCCCCTCCTCGGCGACGCGGGCAAGGACATGGTCCTCGTCGGCTGGGCCGCCGACGGCTTCCCGCTTTACGCCGGCCGCGGCTACCGCGACCCCATGGACCCGAAGAGCGGACTCAAGGAGATGCGCCCAAGTTACAGGCTCAGGGCCGGGCTCAGGCCTGGGGAGCCGAAGGGGCCGGGCGGCAGGCATGACGGGAACTTCACGGAGGACTACGAGTACGTGCCCGGTCTGGGAGACCTCGATGAGTGCAACGGGCGCTTCGGCCTCACCCCGGAGTTCCCGCGCGGAACCTACCACTACTACGCGACCGCGTCCTTCCCCTACGTGTCGAGATTCTGGAAGGGGACCGCGGACATCACTTTCCAGAAGAAGGGCCCGCCCGCGGGCTCGCATCCCAGGAAGCCCCGGCGGCCGGACGACCTCAAGGGCGAAGGCCCCTGAGGGGACGCGCCCTCACGCCGTCGGCGGCCCGGCCTCGGGGAAGTCCCGCAGGGCCTCGCGCACCGCGGCGGCCCGGCGCACGTCGCGGGCGTCGCTGTCAAGTTCGGCTCCGACGAGCGCCTGCACATGGGCGGGCTGGCCCTCGATCATCAGGCGATCGACCGTGGAGCGTCGCTCCTCGGGGAGGCATCCCATGTCGCAGGCGAGCCGGAGGAGCGAGAGCATGTTCATCGACTCCGCGCTGGTGAGCAGACGGGCATGGCGCAGCAGTCCGAGGGCGCGCGCGGCGCGGTCGACGAACTTCTCGCCCTCGTCCGCGGCAAGCCGGCGACGGGCGTTCCACTCCTGCTCCACGACATGCTTGATCCAGCCCGCAAGATGCCTGCGGATCTCCTCCTCCGAACGACCGAGCGTCTGCTGGTTGGAGATCTGGAACACGTTGCCGACGGCCTCGGTACCCTCCCCCAGCCAGCCCCGCACGGCGAGGCCGTCCTGGCCGAGACCGCGCGCGACCTTGTCCATGTGGCCGGACAGACAGAGCCCCGGCAGATGGAGCATGGCGGAGGCGCGCAGGCCGGTGCCGACGTTGGTCGGGCAGGCGGTCAGGTACCCGAGGCGCTCGGAGAAGGCGAACCCGAGCCGCGGGGCGAGCGCGTCGTCCAGCTGCTCCGCGATCTGCCAGGCGCTGGCGAGATGCCAGCCTGCCTTCACGACCTGGATGCGCAGATGGTCCTCCTCGTTGACCATCACGGAGCAGGTCTGGTCGCGGCTGATGACCGCCGCCCCGGCCTTGCCGGCGGCGAGCTCCTTCGAGACGAGGTGACGCTCCACCAGCACGGTACGGTCGAGGTCGGCCAGCTCCGCCATGCGCAGGACATGGCCGCGGCGGAACCGGGGGAGCGCGACGAGCGAACGCAGGCAACGCTCCGCGACTTCTTCACGCTGGGCTGGCTTGGACCAACCTGGGAAGGGGAGCCCGGACAGATTGCGGGCGAGCCGGATGCGCGTGCTCAGCACCACGGGCTGCTGGGCGCCGAGCATGTGGGTGAGCTCGTTCTCGGCCTGGAGGATGTCGCGGACGGACATGGTCAGGAGCTCTTGACGACGGCCTCGAGGCGCAGGATCTCGTCCCGCAGCCGGGCGGCCGTCTCGAACGCCTCGGCCTTGACGGCGGCCTCGAGCTCGCGCCGGGCCGACTCGAGACGGACGCGTGCCGGGCCGGCGGCCCCGGACGAGCCGGCGGGCGCACGGCCCTGATGCGCGGCGTCGTGCTGGACCTTGGAGAGCAGCCCGCCGAGGGCATCGGCGAAGACGGTCCAGCAGGCGGGGCAGCCGAGCCGTCCGCGCTTGCGGAAGTCGACGTCGGTGAAGCCGCAGGCGGGGCAGACGATGGCGGCGGGCGCCGAAGGGGCGGCGAGCGCGTCCGCGAGCTTGAACACGGAGGGGTCGGTCGCGCCGCCCTTCTGGGCGCAGGCGTCGCAGAGATGCACCTTGGTGAACTTACCGGCGTCGATCTGGGTGAGGTCGACGGTGGCGGGCTGGCCGCAAATGGAGCATCGAGAGGAGTCGCCCATCGCCAGACGAGCAAACGACGGGGGCGTCCGATGGCAAGGGCAAGCGGGGGCGGGGTTTGACTTCCGCGGCCGCCGACGGCTTGATGGCTGACCGTCCGATGTCCCCCCTACCGCGCATCGTCATCACCGGCGTCGGCCTCACCGCCCCGAACGGGAACAGCATACAGGAGTTCCGCGCCAACCTGCTGGAAGGGCGCGCCCGGATCGCCGAGATCGAGGTGCGTCACATGGGTCGCCAGCCCGCGGGCGTGTGCGACTTCGACGCCACGCGCTGGCAGAAACGCAAAGAGGTGCGCAACGGGACCCGCGCCGGTTCCATCTCGATCTGGTGCGCCCGCGAGGCGCTGGCCGACGCGGGCCTGGCGTGGGACACGCTGGACCGTTCCCGCGTGGGCGTCTACCTCGGCATCACCGAGCACGGCAACGTCGAGACCGAGAACGAGATCCACAACATATCCCAGTTCGGGAACGACACCAAGTACTGGACCCATCACCACAACCCCCGGACGGTCGCCAACAATCCCGCGGGCGAGGTGACGATGAACATGGGCATCACCGGCCCGCACTACACCATCGGCGCCGCCTGCGCCGCCGGCAACGCGGGGCTGATCCAGGCCGCGCAGATGCTCCAGCTGCGGGAAGTCGACGTGGCGTTCGCCGGCGGCGTCTCGGAGTCCATCCACACCTTCGGGATCTTCGCGGGGTTCAAGAACCAGGGGGCCCTCGCCGCCCACGCCGACCCCGCCAAGGCCTCGCGCCCCTTCGACCGTGGCCGTAACGGCATCGTGATCTCGGAAGGGGGCGCCATCTACGTGCTGGAACGGCTGGAGGACGCGCTTGCCCGCGGCGCCCGGATCCTGGGCGAGATCGCCGGATGGTGCATCAACTCCGACGCGACCGACGCCGTCCTGCCCAATCCAGACCGTCAGGCCGAATGCGTGCGGCTGGCCCTCGGCCGGGCCCGCATGGCGCCTTCGGACGTCCATGTGGTTTCGACTCACGCCACCGCCACGGCGCTGGGGGATATCCAGGAATGCAAGGCCCTGCGCGAAGTCTTCACGGGCTGCCCGGGCACCTTCATCAACAACACGAAGAGCTACATCGGCCACTGCATGGGGGCCGCGGGCGCCCTGGAACTGGCCGGCAACCTCCCCTCCTTCGAGGACGGCTGGGTCCACCCGACCATCAATGTCGACGACCTCGACCCCGAATGCGAGCTCCCCGGCCTAGTCCTCAACCGGCCCGCCAGGCCCCCAAGGATCGAGGCCATCCTGAACAACTCCTTTGGGATGCTAGGCATCAATTCCGCCCTTATCATCAAGAAATATGGGGTTGCCTGAGGGGGTCGGGTGGGCTTCAAAGAGGGTCCGCAGCCCATGACCAACGAGGACATCAAGAAGGTGGTGCTAGACATCATCGCGGACATCGCCCCGGACGAGGACCTGACCGCCGTCAAGCCAGAGGTAAGGCTGCGCGACCAGCTCTCCCTCGATTCGATGGACTTCTTGGACATCGTGATGGAACTGCGCAAAAAGCACGGCATCGAGGTGCCCGAGGCCGACTACGTGCGGCTCTCCTCCCTTGATTCCTGCGCCGAGTACCTCCTGCCGAAGTTCCAGGCCAAGGCCGGGAAGTGAGATTCAAGGGCATCGGGGGCTTTACTGCCGCCGCCTGCACCCCCATCCTGTCCGGCATGAGACGGTTGCTCTGCCTGACCGCCCTTCTTGCGGCCTGCCCCCTCGGGGCCGAACCGGTCGTCCTTCGGAAGACCGGCAACCCCGCCGTGGTCACTTTCGAGTACATCACCCAGGACGAGGAATCCATCACGGTGCGACTGCCCGGCCGGGACACCGTCCTGGTCTACCGCTGGGAGGAGCTCGACCAAGAGCACGCCCAAGCCAGCAATCCGCGCGTCTGGGAGGAGAGGAAGCTCCTGCTCCAGTCCACCGAGGAGGCCTCCATGAAGAAGAAGGACGCCGCGGCGAACGACGATCCTTTCGCCGTCGCCGCCCGCCCCAACTCCCCCCAGGACCTTTCGCGTAATCTGGCCGGCGAGCTGGCCGAAGGGCTCAAGGGAATTTCCGTCAACTCCGCGGCCTTCCTCTGCCAGGAGGCCAACATCGACACCCTCGTCTTCTGGCGGACCTACGACGAGCTGCGCAAGCTCAGCGGCCGGCCGGCCGGCCCCGACATGGAGGCGACAAAACCGTCCGACGACGACCCCGACCCCGCCAACGCGAAATCCACTCCGGGGAACCCCCAGGCCGGCAAGGCTTCCAAGGCCGCCAAGACCAAGACGGCCCCGCGGTCGCCGGCGCAGCAGGCGGAGATCGCGGCCCACACGGCGAAAGCGCGCGCCGACTTCGAGAACGACGTCAGGCCCTTCAGCGGGGCCGGCTACGTGAAGATGCTCGCGGACACGAACAAGGCCCGGTTCGCCTGGACGGTGCTGCGTCGCGCCTCCGAAGACCGCCGGCAGATCGTGGCGGCGCTTCGGCGCCAGGACGCCGCGGCGGCAGAACTCTCTGAACGGACCGCCGACAAGGCCGCCAAGAGCGAGATCTCCGTCTTCCGAAAATCCGTGGCCACCCTCGCCGACAGCCTGGAGAAAGTGACACGCGAGGCCACGACCATGGAGTCCGGCCTAATCAACGAGGCGCAGGCCGTCGTCGCACGCCTCCCCCGCTGAAGACCTCCAGAAACGGGCCGGCCGCACATCAGTGAGACGTGCGGCCGGTTCTTTAATGGTGGAGCCAATCGGGCTTGAACCGACGACCTCTTGCATGCCATGCAAGCGCTCTACCAACTGAGCTATGGCCCCTCAAAGGGGACATGGAACAAAGGTGCGGCGCAGGGCACGGTCAACGCTTTTTTCCCTGTTTTCCAAGTCTCGCGTTGCCAACCCGGGCCGGCGGCATTGCCCTTCGGGCGTGGAAGATAACCAGGAGCAGGAAGAGGTCCGGCCCCCCGAAAGGAAGGGAGGTCTGCGGATCGAGAAGGAGTTCATCGAGACCCTTCCCGTCGGGGCTTGGGACGGCCCGATCGACCTTGTCGAGAACGAGAATGACGCCGAGAAGGCGGTCGCTGCGCTGCGCGGAGAGAGGGTCCTGGGGTTCGACACCGAGACGAAGCCCTCGCACACCCGCGGAGAGTACAACCTGCCCTCGATCCTGCAGCTGGCCGGCGAGAAACGGATCTTCATCTTCCGCCTAGACCACTGCGGCGGCATCCCGCTCGCCTTCCCCCTGCTCTGCAACGAGCGGCAGGCGAAGGTCGGCGTGGCGGTCCGCGACGACGTGCGCAACCTTCGCGCCCGCGCGCCCTTCGACGATCGGGCCTTCATCGACATCTCCGACCACACCAAGCGGGCCGGGGTCGAGAACACGGGCCTACGCGCGCTCGCGGCCCATTACCTCGGGCTGCAGATGAAGAAGTCCAAGAAGGTGCAGACTTCCAACTGGGCCCGGCCGCTCGACGAACGGCAGATCCACTACGCCGCCAACGACGCATGGTTCAGCCGCGAGCTCTTCCTCAAGCTGGAGAAAGACGGCCTGATCCCGCGTTTCGGCTGAGCGGGCGCGACGCGGGCACGCCCTCCGGCACGGACCCGGACTAGCGGGACCTGGGACGCCCTTCGGCGGCGCAGGCGTACCACCCCGCGTCGGATTCCCTGATGGCGGCCCGGCCGCCGGTGAGGCCGTGATTCTGCGACCAGCTCCGGAGGGCATCGAAGGCGGCATGGTCGAGGTAGTCGACATCGAGGTCGACCTCCACGACGGAGCCGGCGGGCAGCCGGGAGAGCTCGGCGCTCAGCGTGGGCACGGCCGCGAAGGTGAGCGTGCCGCGGATCTTCACGTCCTTGACGTCGCCGCGGTCGGTCACCGAGATCCGGCACTGCGACAGCCTGCGGATAGAGGAGAGGACGGAGACCGCGACGCCGAGGCCGACGCCGGCGAGGAGGTTGATGCAGGTCACGCCGGCCACGGTGACCCAGTAGGCGCGCGCCTCGTTGTGGACGGCGAGGTCCCGGACGTGGCGGAGGTTGACCAGGTTCACGCCAACGTGCACGAGGAGCCCCGCCAGCACGGCCAAGGGGATGGTCTCGATGTACGCAGAGAGGAAGAGCACGCTTAGGAGCACCCAGACTCCGTGGAACACCGCGGACCAGCGCGACGCGGCGGCGGCGGCGATGTTGGCGGAGGAGCGCACGATTACGCCGGTGACGGGAAGCCCGCCCAGCAGGCCGGAGGCCAAGTTGCCTGCGCCCTGCGCGGTAAGCTCCTTGTCGAGGTCACTGCGGGGCCCCGAATGCAGCTTGTCGGTCGCCACGGCGCACAAGAGCGACTCGACACTGGCGACGACGGCCAGGGTGAGCACGGCCATGAGGAAGACGCCCCAGTCCAAGGGGAGCCTCAGCTGCACGAACTCCAGCACCTCCGGCAAGTCAACGCGCTTCACGTCCATCCGGGCGACGAGCGAGACCAGCGTGCCCGACAGCACGGCGACGAGCGCGCCGGGCACGGCGCGGACGGATGCCCAGGGGAGGCGCTTCCAGAGCACGAGGATGGCGATGGTCAGGGCGCCGAGGAGGGCGGCCTGCAAGTTCATCACGCCGAGCTTGGCGGGCAACGCGACGAGGTTGCGGACGGGGGAGCTGTCCGGCGAACCACCCAACATGACGTGGAGTTGGGCGAGCGCGATGGAGATACCGATTCCCGCCAGCATGCCGTGCACGACCGAGGGCGCGATCAGTAGCGCTCCGCGGGCCACCTTGAACCACCCCATCAGCAGCTGGACGGCGCCGGCGCAGGCGGTCGCCAGGCACATCACTTCCCAGCCGAGCTGCTGCACCATGCCGAAGACGACGACGGTGAGGCCGGCCGCAGGGCCCGAAACCTGGAGGGGCGACCCGGCGAGCAGGCCGGTGACGATGCCGCCAACGGCGGCGCCGATGAGGCCGGCGATGATGGGGGCGCCGGAAGCCAGGGCGATGCCCAGCGAGAGGGGCACCGCGACGAGGAACACCACGATCGAGGCCGGGAGGTCTTTACGAAGGTTCATGCAACAGCCAAGATGAACACGGACGAGGATTGTCAACGCCACCCGCCTGCCCGCCCCCGGAATGAGGCCCCGTCTTGACGGGACTTCCGGACCCTCACTTGAGGGCTTTTTCGATGTCGGCTAGCAACCCGGCGTCGTCGGGCTCCACGCCCGCGTCGTAACGGGCGATCAAACGGCCGTCGGCCCCGATGAGGAACTTGCTGAAATTCCAGCCGACGGGGCCGGGATGACCGCCCTCCTTGGAAGTGAGCGCAGCGAAGAGCGGATGGGCATCCCCCTTGATGCGGACCTTGCTGAACAGCGGGAAGGTGACCTTGAAGTTGGCCGAGCAGAAACGGCGGATCTCCTTCTCGTCGCCGGGCTCTTGGCCGCCGAAATCGTTGCAGGGGAAGCCCGCCACCACCAGACCCCTGCCCTTCATGGCCTCGTGCAGCGCCTGCAGGCCCGCATACTGCCGCGTGTAGCCGCATTCGCTGGCGACATTCACGACCAGCACGGCCTTGGGCTTGCCCGCACCCAGCGTGGTCTCCTTGCCCTCGATGTCCTTTACGGGGATGCGAAGCAAGTCGGGGGCGGCGGCGAGCGGGGACATGGCGAGAAGCAGGGCGAGAAGACGCATGAGCGACAGATAAGGACGAAGGGGCCTGAATCAAGAGCCCGGCGAGGATCGGCGCCCGGAGAAGGCGACCGCGATCCAGCCGGCGAGAAGCAGCGTGCCGCCCACGGGCGTGACCGCGCCCAGCCAGCGGGGCCCGCCGAGGGCCATCGCGTACAGCGTGCCGGCGAAGATCGCGGCGCCCGCGGCCCAGAGCCTGGACGGCCAGAGAGACGCAGGTCCAACCGCGACGACCGCGACCGCGTGCACCAGCAGGTAGAACGTGGCCGTCTCCCACCAGCCCGCGGCGGACGGGTCGGCGGCGAATCGCTCCTTCAGGCCGTGCGCCCCGAACGCGCCCAGCCCCACGGCTGTCGCGCCCATGACGGCGGCGAGCGGGGCGCGGGGCGCCATGTCAGGCGTCGGCGGCCGGCTTCTTCTGCGTGAAAGTCAGGCCCTTCTCGCCCACCGCGACGACGACCGGGTCCTCCTTGTGGAAGTCGCCGCGAAGCATCGCCTCGGCCAGAGGGTCCTCGAGATGACGCTCGACCGCGCGCCGGAGAGGCCGCGCGCCGTACTTCTCGTCCCATCCGTTCTCCACCAGATAGCCGCGGGCGGGCTCGGTCACGACAAGCTTGACGCCAAGGTCCAACAGGCGCTTGGCCACCTTGGCCACCTCGATGTCGACAATCTTGGACATGTGCTCCTTGCCGAGCTGCTGGAAGATGACGATGTCGGTGAGACGGTTGAGGAACTCCGGTTTGAAGGCGCGTTTGGTCTCGTCCATGATCCTCTCCTTGAGCTTCTCGTAGTCGCGGGTGGCGTCGGGATTGCCGAATCCGAGCGAACCGTTGCGCTGGAGCACGTCGGCTCCCACGTTGGAAGTGAGGATGATGATGGTGTTGCGGAAGTCGACCGTACGGCCGAGGGAGTCCGTGAGACGCCCGTCCTCCAGCGCCTGGAGGAGGAGCTGGACGACGTCCGGGTGGGCCTTCTCGATTTCATCGAAAAGCACCACGGAGTAGGGCTTGCGGCGCACGGCCTCCGTGAGCTGTCCGCCCTCGTCGTGCCCGACGTAGCCGGGAGGCGATCCGATCAGGCGGGAGACGGTGAACTTCTCCATGTACTCGGACATGTCGATCTGGATGACCGCGTCCTGCTCGCCGAACATGAGCTGGGCGAGCGAGCGGGCGAGCAGGGTCTTGCCCACGCCGGTCGGGCCGAGGAAGAGGAATGAGCCGATCGGCCGCCGAGGATCCTTGAGGTCGGCGCGCGAGCGGCGGAGGGCGCGGGCCACGACCTCGCAGGCACGGTCCTGACCGATGACGGACCCCTGGAGGTCCTTCTCGAGCTCGAGCAGCTTCTGGGACTCCTTCTTCTCCATCCGGCCCACCGGCACGCCGGTCCAGTCGGCCACGATGTGCAGCATCTCGTCCTCGCCTACCTTGACGCGCTTCTCGTCGCGCTTCTTGCGCCACTCCTCGAGCATCTTCTCGCGGCGCGCGCGGAGCTTCTTCTCCTGGTCGCGGAGGCCGGCGGCATCCTCGAACTTCTGGTTGCGGGAGGCCTCCTCCTTCTCGCGGATCACGCGGTCAATCTCGGACTGGGCGGCGTCGAGCTCCGGCGGCAGGTTGAGGGAGCGGATGCGGGCGCGGGCGCCGGCCTCGTCCATCACGTCGATGGCCTTGTCGGGCAGGTGCCGGGAGGTGACGTAACGGTGCGAGAGGCGGACGGCGGCCTCGATGGCGGCGTCGCTGTACTCGCACTTGTGGTGATCCTCGTACTTCTGCCGGATGCCCTTGAGGATGAGGATGGCGTCATCGGGGGTCGGGTCGTCGACCTTGACGGACTGGAAGCGGCGCTCCAGGGCTGCGTCCTTCTCGATGTGCTTGCGATACTCGGCGAGCGTGGTGGCGCCGACGCACTGGATTTCGCCGCGGGAAAGCGCGGGCTTGAGTATGTTGGAGGCGTCCATCGCGCCCTCGGCGGCGCCCGCGCCGACGATGGTGTGCATCTCGTCGATGAAGAGGATGACGTTCTTGGCCCGGCGGATCTCGTCCATCACGCCCTTGATGCGCTCCTCGAACTGGCCGCGATACTTGGTGCCGGCGACCATCAGGGCTAGGTCGAGGGTGATGACCTTGCGGTCGAGGAGGATCTCGGGGACGACGCCCGAGGCGATCTCCTGGGCGAGACCCTCGACGATGGCGGTCTTGCCGACGCCGGCCTCGCCGATGAGGACGGGGTTGTTCTTGGTGCGACGGCAGAGGATCTGCACGACGCGGCGGATCTCGTCCTTGCGGCCGATGACGGGGTCGAGCTCGCCCGCACGGGCGAGCTCGGTGAGGTCGCGCCCGAACGTCTTGAGCAGCGACAGGCGCTCGCCCCTGCCAGGCCGCCCGCCCTCTTCGGACTTCCGGGTCGGCGGCTCCTCGCCGGACTCGGCCTCGCCCGAGGACTCGGACTCGGAGGGCTTGGCGTCGGCGTCGCCGGACGCGGACGGCTCGATGTCGGTCAGAATCTCCTTGCGGCAGCGCTCGAGGTCGACGTCCAGCTTCTGGAGCACGCGGGCGGCGACGCCCTCCCCTTCCTTGAGAAGTCCGAGCAGGATGTGCTCGGTGCCCACGTAGGCATGGCCGAGGCTGCGGGCCTCGGTGGCGGCGTGCGCGAAGACCTTGTTGACACGGGGAGTCACGGGGATGGCGTCGTTGCCCTTGTCGTCGACCGGCCCCTGACCGACCTGGCGCTCGACCTCGGCCCTCACGATCTTGAGGTCGAGGCCCATGCGGCCGAGCACGTTGACGGCGACGCCTTCGCCCAGCTTGATGAGGCCGAGCAGGATATGCTCGGTGCCCACGTAGTTGTGGTTGAACTTGCGCGCCTCGGCGCGGGCCAGTTCGACGACCTTCCGAGCCCGGGGCGTGAAGTTCTTGTTGTTGTCCTTGTCCATGGCTTAAGGGGGTTGTTAGCAGGGACTATGCCCGGGGTCCCGGCCGGTTCAAGCGCGACCCCTGTTAAGACGCGGGCGACCGGCTTTTCCCTTTGCCAGCCCCGCGCGCGCGTTGTTTGTTGGGGGACAACCCGATGGGCAACAGCATGCAGGAGGCCGCAGAGGCCCTAAAGTCAGTCGTGGGCGCCCTCCAGGGCCGCAAAGCCGCGGTGCTGGGGCACATGCGGCCGGACGGCGACTGCATCGGATCCCAGGTGGCCCTGTGCCGGATGCTGCAAGCCTCCGGGGTGGACGCCCTCTGCGTCAACCGCGACCGGGTCCCGCCCGGCCTGGCCGCCTACGCCGAGGGCGTGATCTTCGTCCGTGGAGAAGATTATGCCGAGAAGGACCGGCTGGCGGTGGCGGTCGACTGTGCCGATGCGTCACGCATCGGGACGGAACTGCTCGCCAGGTTCCCCGACGGCATCCTGGGCAATGTCGACCACCATGCCTCCAACCCGGGCTACGCCAGGCATAACGCCGTGGTGACCTCCGCGGCCGCCACCTGCCACGTCCTCGCAGCCTGCGCCCAGTCGCTGGGACTCCCGGTGGACGCGGCCACGGCCAAGGCGCTGCATCTCGGCATCCTCACCGACACGGGCCGCTTCAGCTACGCCAGCGTCACCCCCGAGCTCCTCGAGCTCACGGCCGGGTTGCTGCGCAAGGGGGCCGACCCCGCGGAAGCCAACTTCCGCGTGTTCGAGCAGGAGTCGCGCGGCAAACTGGCGCTCACGCAGCGCTTCCTGGCATCGCTGCGCTTCCACGACGACGGACGAATCTGCTCCGGCGAGATCAGGCAGGCGGACTATGCCGCCACAGGCACGACCAAGGAGGACAAGGAAGGGCTGGTCGAATTCCCCCGGTCGGTGGAGGGCGTGGACGTCGCCGTGCTGATGGAGGAGGGGGCGGACGGCGTCCGTGGCAGCCTCCGCGGACGCGACCCGCGCCTGCGACTGGACCTGCTGGCCGCGAAACTCAACGGCGGCGGCCATGTGCTGGCCGCAGGATTCAACATGCTGGGCTGCCGGCTCGACCGCGACCGCGACCGCATCATCGCCGCGGTGGTCGAACACGTGCGCGAACGCTCAGGAAGATGAGCTCCGAGGAGAACGGCCCCGAGGGCGTGCTCCTCGTGGACAAGCCCGGGGGCTGCACCTCGCACGACGTCGTGGACAGCGTGCGACGGCTCTACCGCACGCGGCGCGTCGGCCACGCGGGGACGCTCGACCCCATGGCGACCGGCCTCCTGGTCGTGCTCGTGGGCAGGGCCACGAAGGCCTCCGACCGGCTGATGGCCCAGGACAAGGAATACCTCGGCGAGGCCACGCTGGGCGTCGTCACCGACACCCAGGACGCCGAAGGCGAGACGCTGGAGACGAACCCCGTCCCCGAGATCACCGAAGCCCAGGTCCGCTCGGCCTTGGCTTCCATGCTGGGCGACCAGCTGCAGGTCCCGCCGATGCATTCGGCCAAGAAGATCGGCGGCCAGAAGCTCTACGACCTCGCACGCAAGGGCATCGAGGTCGTCCGCGAACCCCGCGCGATCCGCATCTCGGAGTTCGAACTGCTTTCCTGGCAGAGCCCGAAGATCAATTTCCGCGTCCGCTGCACCAAGGGCACCTATGTGCGCACGCTGGCCCACGACCTCGGCCGCAGACTGGGCCCCGGGGCCCACCTCTCGATGCTCCGACGCACCCGGTCGGGTCGGCTCGACGTCGCCCGCGGGCACACGCTGGAACAGCTGGGGGCCATGGACGACGGCGGGCTCGCCGCCGCCCTCCTCGCGGTCGACGAGGCCGCGCCTGCCTCATGACGGCTCCCCTTCACATCGCGCTCGGGGCGTTCGACGGGGTCCACCTAGGGCACCGGGCCGTACTGCGCTCCGCGCGCGCCTGCGCTGAAAGGGACGGCGGGACGGCGGCCGCGATGACCTACGAGCCCCATCCCAGCAGGTTCCTTCGCCCGGACAGCCCGGTGCCGAGGATCCTTTCGCCGCGTCAGAACGAGGAACGGCTGCTCGAGGCCGGCGCCGCATACGTCCATCGCCAGGCCTTCGACGCGGCGCACGCGGCGATCGAGGCGGCCGACTTCCCCGCCTGGCTCCGCCGCGCCTTCCCCGCCCTCAGCTCCCTCCATGTGGGCGAGAACTTTCGTTACGGACGCGGCCGGGCCGGCGACGACCGCATGCTGGCCGAGCATGGCAGGCTCGCGGGCTTCGAGGTGCGGACAGTGCCCGCGGTGCGGCTGGCGGACGACACGGTGAGCAGCTCGCGCATCCGCCAGGCCCTCGCGGCCGGCGAGCTGGAGCTGGCCAACGCGATGCTGCTCCGGCCTTACGAGGCCGAGGGCCAGGTCGTGGCCGGAAGAGGGCTCGGGCGCACCATCGGCTTCCCGACGGCCAACATCGCCTGGGAGCCTGAGCTCCGGCCCGCCTTCGGCGTCTACGCGGTCGAGGTGGTCCTCGGCGGCGAGGCCCTGCCTGCGGTGGCGAACTACGGGCTCCGTCCAACGGTGGAAAGCGCCCCCGTCGCGCCGCTGCTCGAGGCCCACGTGCTCCGCGGCGACGCCCCGACCACCGGTGACGCAGTCCGCGTCCGCTGGGTCCGTCGCCTCCGCGCCGAACAGAAGTTCGCCGACCTCGCCGCCCTGCAGGCGCAGATCGCCAAGGACTCCGCCCAGGCCAAGCAGGCGCTGGGACTACTGGGCTAGCCTGGGACGGTATTGCGGGGGGACGACGGACTCGACGAGCGCCCGCCGGTCGGCGGGCGAGCCATCGTACTCGAGGACTCCGTTTGCCTTCAGCGTGTCCCCCTCGAGGGTGAACCGTCGGGCGAAGATCGCAGAGCCCTGGGCCACGGCCGCCGACCCCTTCGGTCCTTCGCGGAGGATCAGGACGTTATCGACGCGCAGTTCGCTGCGCTGCTCCTTCCCGCCCGCGACCTGCAAGGCGTGCTCGCCCGTCGACAGCACCACGGCATCGGCGAGGGCATACCGGCCGTCGTTCAGGAAATAGAGGTCGAAGGCCAGGTTGTCGGCAAGGAAGACATGCCGATAGCTGGTCTTGGCCGCCACCGTATCAGTGATGCCGGTGCTGTTGCCGACGCCGACGAACCCGTCGACACGGTATTCGGCCGACTCGTGCGCGCTGATGCCGTCATCCCCGCACTCGATGGCGCGGATGTTCTCGAAGACGACGTCACGGCAGTCCCCATGGATGTTGAATCCATCGTTGTACGGGTGGGTCGCGGTGAGGTTGCGGACGACCAGATGGGCGTTGGCGCCGCTAAGCTGGACGCCAGCGGAACGCACAGGCACAAAGATGCGGGCATCGGTCAATTTCTGTCCTTGGGGCAGCCGGATGAAGAATGATCCGAAGACCTGGCTGGAACCCGTCTTGTCGCGGGAGCCGTCGCGGACGAACGTCCACTCGCCGGGCTTCAGCTCGAGCGGCTTCAGGAAGGCGGCCTTCCTGCCCTTCGAAGTCCGGCCCATGCGGTTCATCCGGCCGTCCCAGAGGAAGAACCAACGCATGAGCATCGCTTCATCCAGCCGCGGCAGCAGCTCCTTCGCTTCGAAAAGGCCCGGGGAAATCTCCGCCCATTGCTTCGGATCCAGCGGATCGGAACCCTCCAGCGTCGCGCCGTGTCCGTCGAGCGTGACCGGCCTGCCCGCCTCGCCCTTCTTGGAATAGAAGCCGACGTAATCGCGGTAGACGATCGGCTGGAGATGTATCGTGTCGCCCGGCTGCGCTAACCTGATGGCCGCGGCGATGGTCTTCACGTCCTCGCCGACGCGGATATCACGGGCGATGGAAGGCTGCGTCACAACCAGCATGCAGAGCATGACGCGGCGCATCGGCTTCAGGACTGCGAACGGGCGAACTTGCTGATGATGCCGCCGAACGCGCCGTTCGAGAAGAAGACGACGCAACGTGGCGATCCGTCCGATTTCACGAGGGCGGTGAGTTCGGCGAGCAAGGCGTCGTTCGAAGCCGGGGCGAACCCCTTCTTCCCGACGGCGGCGATCGCGGCGGCGACGCCGGCGCTGTCGAAGCGTTCTTCGCCAAGCTTGTCGGCGCGGTGCGGCGGAGCCAGGAAGACCTCGTCAGCCTTCTTGAGCGCCTCGCGGAAGGCTTCCTGCATCACCTTGCGGGCGGCGGTGTTGCTCCGCGGCTCGAAGCAGGCGACGAGACGATGCTTCGGATAGCGGGCGCGCAGGGAGTCCAACGTGAGGTCGAGCGCGGTCGGATGGTGGCCGAAGTCCTCGATGACCGTCAGGTCGGGTCGGTCGACGAGCACCTGCTGGCGGCGCTGCACCCCTTGGAAGGAGTTGAGCGCCTCGAGCTTCAGTTTCGTCGGGTCCTTGGCGTCGAGCAGGAGGCCGGCGGAGACGGCGGCCATGGCGGCGTTGCGGGCGTTGAAGAGACCCGGGAGCGCCCACTTCACCCTGCCCCAAACCTTGCCCTTCCAATTCAACGTGAAGGACGAACCCGTCGGGGATTCCTGGAAGTCGGCGATGACGGCGTCGTTCGCTGCGCCGACGCCCACGCGCGCCACCGGAGCCCAGCTGACATCCTTGACCAGACCGACGACATGCGCGTCGTCGCCGTTGGCGACGACCGCGCCGTCGCGGGGGACGACGCGGAGCACGTGGGAGAACGTGCGCAACACGTCGTCGAGATCGCGGAAGATGTCCGCGTGGTCGAATTCGCAGTTGTTGACCGCGAGCACGTGCGGCAGGTACTGGATGAACTTGCTGCGCTTGTCGAAGAAGGCCGTGTCGTATTCGTCGCCCTCGATGACGAAGGGGCCGCCCTGCGCGCCGGGATGCGAGGAGTCCGGAAGATCGCGGGGGATGCCGCCGACAAGCCAGCCGGGGTCGGCGCCGTTGGCCTTGAGCAGGACCGCCGCCATGCAGGTCGTGGTGGTCTTGCCGTGCGTGCCGGCGACGACGAGGTTGCGTCGCTCGTTCAGGAGACGCGTGCGTAGGAGCTCGGGCAGCGAGACGTAAGGCTGGGAGCGGGCTTCGAGGAGCCACTCCGCCTCCGGATGCCCGCGGGAGACGACGTTCCCCACGACGACGAGGTCCGGCTTCAGCCGTTCCAACCGCCCGGCGTCCCAGCCCTCTAGGATGTCGACTCCCGCCGCGCGAAGATGGTCCGACATGGGGGGATAGACGCCCGAGTCCGAACCGCAGACCTCATGGCCCAGGGCGCGCATCAGCAGGGCGGCGTTGCCCATCGCGGTGCCGCAGACGCCCATGAAGTAGATGCGCATGCCGGTTCAGATAGAGCGTCCGGCCCGCCCGGGCGAGCAGACAAATCCGGGCGTGCAGAGGGCCGGCTTACGCCGGCCCTCGACATGCGGACCCGCCGGCCTCAGGCCACCCGGCCCAGGTCGCCCAGGTCGGTCGGGTGAGGGTGGTTGCGCTTCTCCTTGTCGAGCCGGTGCCGGCGGCGGAGCTGGCGGTCGACCTTGTCGACGAGGATGTCGATGGACTTGTAGAGGTCGTCGGACTCTTCGCGCACGACGATGTCAGGGCCGGGCACTTCGAGCCTGATCTGGGCGCCGAACTCGCGGCTGTGGTCGCGACTACGTGAACGGATCAGCTCGACATGCACGCGGATGATCCGCGGGTTGTGGCGCAGCAGCCTTTCGACCTTCGCGCACACGGTCTCCTTCAGGGCGTCCGTGAGGTCCAGATGGACCCCGGACACCAGTATCTGGGCGTTGTTCATGCGGGTTGTGTTGTTGGGCGTGGCGGTGCAACCTGCTTCCATGTCCGGAAACGAATCCGTCGCCGCCATGCTCAGGGGCTTCTGCTGCGCAGTGGTGACTGGGGGTTCGTCCGGCATCGGTCGCGCGGTGATCTCACGCATGGCCCAGTATGCACCGGACGTCCCCGTGTTCAACCTGTCCCGCACGATGGCCGCGGGGCCTCCGATCCACCCTCGCCTGACCCATCTTGCGTGCGACCTAACACAAGCGACTGCCATCGAGGAGGTTGCCGTCCGATTAAGGACGCTAATGCCGCGCGAAGGGCGGATGCTTCTCGTTAATAACAGCGGGTTCGGCTCCTATGGCGCGTTCCCGGACCCGGGCGTCGGGAGGAATCTCGAGATGATCGACCTGAATGTGCGCGCCATCGTGCACCTCACCGGCCTGCTCTGGCCGGAACTGCAGGCCCGCGGCGGCGTCATCGTGAACGTGGCCTCGCTGGCGGGCTACCAACCGACCCCGCTGATGTCGACCTATGCGGCGACAAAGGCTTTTGTCCTGAACTGGAGCGTGGCCCTCGACGCCGAGGCCCGCCCTCACGGCCTGCGCTGCCTGGCCGTCTGCCCCGGTCCGGTGTCGACCAACTTCTCACGGGCGGCTGGTTTCGCCACCTCCACCGGGCTGGGCGGCCAGACTGCGGAGGCCTGCGCCGACGAGATCCTGGACGCCATGGAAGGCGAGGCGATCGAACGTGTCACAGGCCTGCGCAACCGTCTCTTGAGCGTGATCTCGGCCCGGCTGCCCAAAGCCTGGGCGGCGGCCGTGGGGCTGCGCATGATCCGCCGCCTGCGCCTCGACCGACTGCTCCGGCGCGACACCTAGGCGGCGCCGTCGAGGAGCTCCCGGGCGTGCGCGAGAGCGACCTTGCTGGCGCGATCGCCGAGCATCCGCGCGAGTTCGGATTCACGCTCCTTGCGCCGCGCATGAACGGGGTCGATCGTGACCGTGGTCGACCGCGCGTCCTGGGTCTTGTTGACCACCAGATGTGCGTGACCGAGGGCGGCCACCTGCGGGAGGTGCGTGACGCAGAAGACCTGATGCCCGCCTCCGAGCGCGGCCAGCTCACGACCGACCTGCGCGCCGATCTCGCCGCCGACGTTGGCGTCGACCTCGTCGAAGACCAGCACCGGGGTGCGATCCACGGCGGCCAGCACCGTCTTGAGCGCGAGCATCACCCGGGCGGCCTCCCCACTGGAAGCGATCTGGTCGAGCGGCAGCAGGTCCTGCCCCGCGTTCGGGCAGAAGAGGAAGCGGACCGCGTCGGCGCCGTCGGGACCGAGTTCGGCGGGGGCGACGTCGACCCGCAGGTCCGCCTTCTTGAAACCGAGTGAGCCGAGCATCTTGCGCACGGACGCGGCGAGCTTCACCGCCGCCTTCGAGCGCGCGTCGTGAAGCCTGGCGGCCTGGGCACGCAGGGACTGCTCGACCTTAGCGGCCTCCGCGCGGGCGGCGGCCACGCGTGCCTCCACGTCGCCCTGCGAGGCGAGGCGGCGACGGAGGGCCTCGCGGCGCTCCCGCACGGACTCGGCGTCGGGCCCGTGTTTGCGGCGTAGCTCAAGCCAGAGATTCATGCGCTCCTCGAGCCCCGCCGCGCCGTCCTCGTCGCCGCCCAGTCCGCGGCCGAGCCTTCCGAAGTCGGCGCGCACGTCGTCGGCCTCGGCCGCGAGGGCGCGGAGGCGCTCGCTGAGCGGGACGGCCTCCGGGTCGATGCGGGCCGCGTCGTCGGCGGCCTTGAGCAAGCGCGGCAGGATGACGCCGAGCCCTTCGGATCCGAGCCCGGCATCGAGTTGGGCGAGGAGCGCGGCGAGCTCCTGAGCCCGGGACAGACGGGCGTGCTCGCGTTCAAGGCGGGCGACGGCCTCCTCGGAGAGATCGAGGGAGTCCATGCGTTCGAGCTGCGCCCGGAGGAAGGCCTCCTCGTCGTCCGAGAGACGTTCGGCGGCGGCGGCTTCGTCGGCCTCGCGCAGCAGGGCCTGCCGACGGCGCCAGTCCGCGCCGTAATCCTCGAGGGCGCGGCCGAGCCCGGCGTGCAGGTCGAGCATGTCGCGCTGCGTCCCCGCGCGCATCAGCTTCTGGGGCTCGCCTGGCCCGTGGAAATCGATCCACAGTTCACCCAGACGCTGGAGCTGCGCCAGCGTCGCGGACCCGCCGTTGACCGAGATACGTCCGGCCTTGGAGACATGGACGGTGCGCTTGAGGATGAGCAAGCCATCCTCGCACGCCGGCAGGTCGAGCTCCTCGACGAGGACGGCGAACCGCGGGTCCTCGCCGCACTCGAGCTCGGCCTCGACGGAGGCCTCCTCGGCGCCCTTGCGGACGACCGTCTTCGCCGCCCGGTGCCCAGCGAGGAGCGACAGCGCGCCGAGCAGCACGGACTTGCCCGCGCCCGTCTCGCCGGTGACCACGGTGAATCCCGCGCCCAGATCGAGGTCGGCCCGATCCATCAGGGCGAGGTCACGGATGAGAAGTCTTCGGATCATGCGGACGGACGGGCGCCGAACAGGGCGGAGCCGACACGCAGGCAAGTTGAACCGGCCGCGACCGCGGACTCAAGGTCGCCGCTCATGCCCATGGAAAGTTCCCGCAGCGGCAGGCCGGATCGCTCGGCGAGCCGGTCCCGGCAGAGCCGGAGATTGGCGAAGGCGCGCTCGGCGACCGCAGGGTCGTCCGAGAGCGGGGCCACCGCCATGAGCCCCCCCACGCGGAGCGAAGGCCAGGCCAAGGCCGCCTCGAGCACCGCCGGGGCGTCGGCGAGGTCGCACCCGAACTTGGCGGGGTCGTCACCCGAGTTGACCTGGATGAGCACCTCTCGGATCAGCCCCATCTCGCCCGCGAGACGCCCGAGCCGGGAGGCGAGTTCGGCCGAATCCACCGACTGGATGACCTCGAACGTCTGCAGCGCCGTCCTGGCCTTGTTAGACTGAAGATGTCCGATCAGTTCCCACCGGAGGCCCGGCGGACAGTTAGGGCGCTTAAGGGCGGCCTCTTGGACCCGGTTTTCCCCGACCGCGGGGAAGCCCAAGGCGTGCGCCCGAGCCGCGGCCTCGGCAGGATGGGTCTTCGTCACGGGCAGGATTCGCACCTCGACCGGGTTTCGGCCGGCCTTGACGCAGGCTACCTGGACCCGCCCCAGAAGCGCCTCCTGGCGGGCCTTCAGCTCATCGTAGGACGGCATCCTGCGGACAGAGGGGAGCAGAACCCGCCCGGAGTCAACGCGGCGGGGGAAGCCGGCGCACTCGGGATAAGGAAAGCTACACTTGAAACCCTATCCCATTAGTTTAATTAATCAGACCCCCCACGTACGCCCATGCACATCGAGAACCTGAAAATCTTCCGGGACCTGGTGGACAACGAGAGTTTCTCGAAGGCGGCCAAGCTGAACGACATCACCCAGTCGGCCGTCAGCCAGCAGCTGCGCTCCATGGAGAAGCACTTCAACGTGCTGATCGTCGACCGCAGCCAGAAGCAGTTCCGGCTCACGCGCGAGGGGCGCAGCCTGTACGAGGCGGCGAAGGAGATCCTGAACCGCTACGAGCAGGTGCTGAGCGAGATGCAGGAGATGCGGAAGGTCGTCAGCGGCAACGTGCACGTGTCGACCATCGTCTCCATCGGCCTCCACGAGCTGCCGCCCCACGTGAAGAGCTTCATGCAGGAGTTCCCCCACGTGAACGTCCGGGTCGAGTACCGGCGGTCCAACCTCGTCTACGAGGACGTCGTCTCGAACGCCGTGGACTTCGGGCTCGTCGCCTTTCCCCAGAAGACCCGGCAGGTGGAGATCATTCCGCTCATGGAGGACCAGCTGGTGGCGATCTGCTCGCCCCGGCACAAGCTTGCGGGCAAGCGGGAGATAGAGCTGGCCGAGCTGCAGGGCTCCAGGTTCATCGGATTCGACCAGGACATCCCCACGCGCAAGGCCCTCGACCAGTTCTTCCGCGAGCAGCGCATCGAACTCGAGCCCTCCATGGAGTTCGACAACATCGAGACCCTCAAGCGGGCCGTCGAGGTCGACGCCGGCGTGGCGCTCGTGCCCGAGGGCACGATCCGCCAGGAGGTCGACCAGGGCACGCTCGTGATGCTGCGCCTGCGCGACCGGCGCGTAGCGCGCCCGCTCGCCATCATGCACCGCAAGGGCCGCGTCCTGACGCCCGCCATGAAGCGATTCATGGCGCACCTGCTCAACAAGGCGGGCGGCAAGGCTTAGTCCTGCTCGGCCCGGGCCCGCATGGGCCGCATCGAGAGCGCGAACGATGGCAGCGCGGAGGCGAGGAGCCACCCGAGGCCATTCCAGAGGGCCGCGTCGGCGTCCGGGGCGCGCAGCGCGGTGCCGGCGAGCCCCCACCAGAGCAGCGCGCCCGCCAGGGGTTCCCAGGCACGCCTGATCGCCGCGCGCGAGAGCGACCACGCGCCGGCCAGCGCGGCGCACAGGCATGACGCGACGGCCGGACCGAAGGCATCCAGCGCGAACCGTGCGTAAAGGACGAACCCGGCCGCGATCAGCAGCGCGAGTAGCACCGCGCCGCTGACCCGGCGCGTGGCCGGTATCACCGAGAGCGGGATACGGCTGGCCCGGAGATAGAGGGCCGTGGCGAGGGCGGCCATCACCAGGGTGAGCGACCAGACGTAGAGCAGGCCCGAAACGGGGATGGCGTAGGTCGCGATGGCCCACTGGGCCAGCAGGCACTTGGCCAGGATGAGGGACCAGAGGGCGCCGAGGCGGTCCAGAACGACGGCCTCCCGGAAGGCCCTTTCCACGGAGAGCGCGAGCTCAGACCCGCCTCCCGGGGGGAGTGAAGCAAACGACCTGGCCATGGCGTCAGGCGATCCAGAGCCGCAGGCTACGGATGGCGTCGGCCACCTTGGGCGGCACCTCGAGCTCCCAACCCGGTTCGTCCCTGCGAATGCGGTCGGCGAGCGTCCGGGGCTGGCAGGCCATGGCGGCGGGGTCGGCGCCATCCAACGGGACGAGGAAGCCGTTGTTGAGCAGATGCTGATAGAGGCCCCCGACGGCGGGCCGCATCTGCAGGTCGCCGGCCGTGACCACCGAATCCTCGGCGACGCTGTAGCTCTCCGCGAAGCAGACCCGGCAGGCGACAGGGTCGCTGATGAGTCGGCGCAGCTGGTCGCCGCGCATGGGATAGACGAGGATGCAGACCCCGTCCTTGAACAGGCGGCCGCAGGCCTCCAGCACACCGCCCTGCAGGTGCTGGTAATGCTCGGGGTCGAAGAGGTCCACGAGGTTGTTCATCCCTGCGACGAGGGTGATCGCACCGGCCGTATGCAGACGGAAGTAGGCGGGCAGGCGGTACCAGCCCCGGTGACGGGTCACGAGCAGGTGTCGGCCGGCGAGCCCCACCAGCCGGATGCGGTCGATGATCTCGGATTCGGGGTTGGGATCGGCCCCGATGCACATCTCGAAGATCGGGAGCGAGCCGCCGTCGGGGGCCGCGCGACGGACGGCGCAGTCGAGCATGTCCACGTTGACCAGCGACACGGGCCGGAAAGTGCCACGCGCGACGACGACGGACCGCTTGTAAAGCACCTCGCTAGGCACCTGCGGCTGTCCCTCGGGGCCGAACAGCGCCGCGTCCGTCAGGCCGAGCCGCACCAGCCGGAGCGCGGCGACACGGTTGTCGAACTGCGCGAAGGCCGGCCCGGAAAAACGCACGTACTCGACCTCCACGCGGCCGGCGCCAACGGCCTCGATGAGCGAGCCCAGGAAGGCGTCGAGGTCGGCGCGGGCGTGCAGCGCCGAGTGCAGCAGGTTGACCCCCACCGCGCCGAGCGCGTCCTGCTGCCGGCCGGCATCCTTGTCCCAGAGACGGAGGTGGAGGATGACCTCGCTGGGCTCGGCGCCGGGCCGGTCCTGGAAGCGGACGCCGATCCAGGAGTGCCCCTGCCCCTTTCCGTCGTGGGGCGTCGTCGCGACGGTGTCGGCGAAGGCGAAGAATCGGGTGGCGGCGCCGCGCTCCGCGGCCAGTCGGTCCACGAGCAGCTGATACTCATGCCCGAGCATCTGCTCGAGACGCTCGCGGGAGACGTACCGGCTGGGATGCCCGTAGATGGCGTCGCTGATCCGCATGTCGTAAGCCGACATGCTCTTAGCCACCGTGCCCGAGGCCCCGCCCGCCTTGAAGAAATGCCTGACGACCTCCTGCCCCGCCCCAATCTCGGCGAACGCCCCGTAGGCCGTGCGGTCCAGGTTGATCGCGAGCGCCTTGCGGGCCACCGCCGCGGACAAGTCTTCGGATGGCTGGTCCATGCGTGGGAAGGTAGACGGGAAGCACCGGGAAACAAGCGGAAGCAGGCGAGAAAAGTCGCTTCATGCTGGCGGAAACGGGCCGCCCTGACACCCTGCTCAGCAACACGATAAACCAAACCGCCATGAAGGAATTCCTACGCCAACTAGCCGCATCGACCCTAGGAACCGTGCTCGCAGGGCTGGCCCTGTCTTTCGGAGCCACGGTACTGCTGGTCGCCATGGTGGGCTCGGCGGGCGACCCGGCCGAGATGCCCGTGCATGTGAGGCCGAAGACCATGCTGGTGATCGGCGGCGGGCTGCGGATCACCGACACACCCGAGTTCGGCGAACCCTCCCTTGGCGACCTGCTCTCCGGTGGCGAAGGCCCCCGGGTGGACCTGCTGCGGGCGCTCGAGGCGATCGACCTCGCCGCCAAGGACAGGAACATCGTCGGGATCCTCCTCGCCGGCGAGCTGGACGTGGGGATGGCGCAGGCTTCGGAGATCCGGGGCGCCCTGACGGCGTTCGCGAAGTCCGGCAAGCCGGTCGTCGCCTGGGTGGAGAACTGCTCCCAGGGACAGTACTACCTCGCGAGCGTGGCCAAACCGGTCTACGTTCATCGGGCTGGCGAAATCGAGTTGAAAGGCCTCGCCTCCTTCGGGCCCTACTTCGGGGAGACCCTGCAGCGGGCCGGCATCGGGGTGCAGGTGACACGCGTGGGCAAGTACAAGTCGGCCGTCGAGCCCTTCATCACGGCCGGCATGAGCGACGCTTCGAAGGAGCAGGAGACGGCCCTGCTCCGCGGGGCCTGGGCGCGCATCCTCGCCGAGGTCTCGTCCTCGCGCGGCATCGCAGCGGCCTCGCTGGTGCGGACGGTGGACCAGGGGGGCGTCTTCGGGGCCGAGCGGGCGGTGGAGCTCAAGCTGGCGGACGAGGCCCTGCATCGGGATGAAGCGGTTGCCAAGCTCGTCGAGTTGGGCGCCGCCACGGCCGATGGAGGAACCGCCTTCCGCCAGATCTCGCTGGGGCGCTACGCCCGCAAGGTCAGGTTGCCCACGCAGGGCGGCAAGATTGCGGTGGTCTACGCCGAGGGCGAAATCGTCGACGGCTGGGGCGACCCCGCCAATGTCGGCGGGGACCGCCTGGCCCATCATCTCCGGCAACTGCGCGGGGACGAGGACCTGAAGGCCGTCGTGCTGCGGGTCAACAGCCCCGGCGGCTCGGCGTTCGCAAGCGACGTGGTGGCCCGCGAGGTCTCGTTGCTACGCGCCAAGGGGGTCCCGGTGGTGGCCTCCTTCGGCGACGTCGCCGCGAGCGGCGGGTACTACATCGCAGCCGGCGCGGACAAAATCATCGCGGACCGGATCACGATCACGGGGTCGATCGGCGTCTTCGGGCTGCATTTCAACTATGAACAACTGGCTAAAAAGGTGGGGCTGGCCACCGACGGGGTGAAAGTGGGCGCCTATGCCGACCTGTTCTCCTCGCACCGGGCGGCCACGCCCAAGGAGATGGCGGTGGTGCAGACGCTGGTGGACGAGGTCTACGAAGACTTCCTGAAGGTCGTGGCCGACGGCCGCAAGATGAAGCGCGACGCCGTCCATGCGGTGGCGCAGGGTCGCGTGTGGCTCTCGCCGGACGCCCGTCAGGCGGGCCTGGTCGACGCCTTCGGCGGACTGCGGGCCGCGGTCGCCGAAGCCCAGAAACTGGCGAAGCTTGATCGTGCGGCCGTCGTGCAGGTGCCGAGCCTGCATGAAGGCCGCCAGAACCTGCTCGAACAGCTCCTCTCCGGGGACGACGAGGACCCGGTGTTCACCCGGAGCGGCGACGCCGACCCCCTGCGCGGCCTGCTCAAGGCCAACGCAGGCCTGCTCAGGTCCGTCCGCAGCCTGAACGACCCCAAGGGCGTCTACCTAAGGGGTCCGGGAAAGATCGAGGCCCGCTGAGGCCGGTCAGCGCTTGGCGGGCGCCTGCGCCTTGGCCTCGGGCATCCAGGCGCGGAGATTCCTGATGCGTGTCGTGTCCGCGGGATGGGTCGAGAGGAACTCGGGGGTCTTGCTGCCCCCTTTGGCGGCGAAACGCGACCAGAAGGCCGGCGCGGCCTCAGGGTTGTAGCCCGCACGGGCCATGAAGAAGAGCCCGAGCTTGTCCGACTCAGATTCGTGCGCGCGGCTGTAGGGGAGCATGACGCCGATCTGGGCGACCGCGGGGAGGGCGACCATCCAAGCGCGCCGTGTGCTCTCGGATTTGTTGCGGGTGGCTTGGTCGGCGACGGCGACGGAGGCCGCCATGACGAGTCCCTGGGAGACGCGTTCGGCACCGTGACGGCAGAGCACGTGGGCGACCTCGTGGCCCAGGATGACGGCGATGTCGTCGTCAGTGGGCGTGAAGGCGAACATACCGCTGTTGAAGCCGATCTTGCCGCCGGGCATGGCGAAGGCGTTGGGCGTCTTGTCATCGATGATCGCGAACTCCCAGCGACCCGGGGTCGGCAGCACGCGGGCGGAGTCGTCGGGCCGGGCGGCCGCGATGATCTTGAGCCCGATCTCCCGCACCTTGGCGAGGCGCGGGTCGTTGGGCACCTTCTTCATCTTGGCGAACTCGCCGGCGGCGAGGGCGGAGATGTCCGAGTCGTCGATCAGGATCAGCTGGGACCGGCCGGAGACCGGCACGGTTTCGCAGCCGGCCAGGAGGAGGGCCGCGACGGCGAGCAAGGGGGCGGTCAGTCGGCTCATGCGGAGGGTCGGCGGGGAGGGGCCGCGTCCTGTCCCCCCGCGTCCACGTAATACTTACGATAGGAGGAGTCGTAGGTGTCGGTGTAGACGGACGCCATGCGGATCGACATGCGGTTGAGCACGACGCCGAGCAGCGGGGCGCCGGCCTCCCGCAGGCGCGCCAGGCAGGCGACGGCGTTGCGCAGGCTCACGAGGTTGAACCGGACCACGTAGAGGACGCCGTCCACCTTGGGGATGAGATGGAGCGCGTCCGAGACGGCGCCGACGGGCGGAGAGTCGATGAAGACCCGGTCGTACTTGGATCGCAGCTCGTCGATGAGCTCGGAAAAACGGGGGTGGTTGATGACCTGCGTGGGATTCCGGCAACTGACGCCGACAGGCAGGACGTCGAGTCCGGGGGCGACGTCGCGCACGATGGCCTCCTCCAGCTTCAGCTCGCCGTTGAACCAGCGGCTAAGCCCGCCGTCGCCGGCGAAGCCGAGCGAGGGGCCGACGTTGGGCAGGCGGAGGTCGGCGTCGATGACAAGCACCCGCTCGGCGTGCTGCGCGAAGAGCAGCGCCAGGTTCGTGGCGACGAAGGTCTTGCCCTCGCTGGGCCGCGTGGAGGTGACTAGGAAGATCCTGCTGCCGGAACTGGCGGGCCCGATCTTCATCGAGGAGTAGAGGGCTCGCACCGACTCCGTGGCCATGCGATCCTTGTCCTGGCGGGCCAGCAGCGCCCGGTCGGGCCCGGCGGTCTGGGTGACCTTGGGTATCGTGCCGAGCAGAGGCAGGCCGAGGCCGCCCTCGACGTCTCGGGCGGACTTGATCCGGTCGTCGAGCGTACCGAGGAGGAGCGCGAGGCCGAGGCCGAGGCCCACGCCCACGCCAAGACCGATGAACCCCGCCGCAAGGTAGTTCTTGTTGATGGGCTTGTCGCCCACCGAGGGAAGGTCGAGGATGCGGATCGACGTGGAGGCGCCGCTGGCTCCCGATCGCAGTTTGGCCTCCTCGTAGCTCAGCTTGAGCTTGGCGAGGAATTCCTCGGCGCCGCGGATGTCCTTGTCGACGCGTTCAAGTTCCACGCTGGCGGACTGGAGACGGGAAATCTCGTCCTCCTTCGCCGCGAGGTTCTTGACGATGGCCTCGTGGCGGGCGCGGGCGTTCTGGAGGGATGCGTCGAGACGCGCCACCGAGAGGATCACGGCTTCGTCGAGTTGCTTGCGGGTCTGTTCGAGCTGCGTGCGGCTGAGGACGAGCGAAGGGTGCTGGTCGGTGTACTTCTTCTCCATGGCCGCCACGGCGACCTTGAGGTCGGTCAGCTTGGACCAGAGCGCCCCCACCCTTTCGTCGGCGCGGACCTGGGGGATCTCGGCGACGTCCTTGCCGGCGAGACGGGCCGCGGCGACGCTGCGCACCACGATGTCGCTCTCGTCGATCTGCTTGCGGACGTCCTCGCGGTCCTTGACCAGAACGGAGCGCTCGGCGTTGAGCGTCCCGGTGTCCTTGGCGATGGCCAGCAGCTTCTGGCTGCGGATCAGCTCGTTCTTCTGCTCGTAGAGGCGGCGCACCTTGTCCTCGAGCGATTCGATCTCGATGCGCGCCCGCTCCACGAGCGGGTTGGCGATGTTCAGCCGCTCGTCCTCGCTGTTCTTCTGGATCGCCTCGCAGAACAGCTTGGCGACATGGCGCGAAAGGTCACGATCGCGGTGGGTGAACTCTACATTGACGACCAGCGTCTGTCGCTGGGGGGTGATGACGCGCTGGCGGGCGTACACCTCTTGGTCGGTGAGAGGCCCGGTGAAGATGTTGCCGGCCTGGTAGGGCTCGAGCACCTGCTTCCGTTCGGCCGCGGTCAGTCGACGCGAGACGCCTTCGATGATGGCGGAGCTACGCATCGACTCCACGGCGGTGAAGAAGTCGTCGCTGGAAAGAATCTTGAGACCGTCGTCCACCGTGGAATTCTGGCCCGCGATGGTGGGCGCGAGACGGAAGACGCGCAGCCTGCCCGTGGCCCGGTATTCCGGCATCGTCCCATAGGTGTTGAGCAGTGATGCGGTGGTGCCCACGAGGGCGACGAGAAGGATCCACCAGAACCGCTCCCGCAGCATGAGCAGGTAGGAGGAAATGGGGCTGCCCGCCCTGCCCTGGGCGCCCGATGATCCATACCCCTGGCCGTACCCTTGCCCGTAGCCAGCACCGTAGCCAGCACCGTAGCCCGGACCATAGCCGTTGCCATAGCCGCGATAACCGCCGGCCGCCCTTGGATCCGGCTCGAACCGCGGCTGTTCGGGGGGCTGTTCGGGCTTCTCCATGGCTCAGATTCGGCTGTCGTCGACGTAGATCTGGTCCTCGTCCTCCAGGACGAAGTCGGGCTCCTCGCCAGAGTCGATCTTACGCATGTCCTTGCTGATGACCTTCATGACGCCGTCGCGGATGCGCTTGACCGCGACATCGGAGCGCCGGCCCCGCGGAAGGATGCCGCCGGCCATGGAGAGGGCGCGTCCGAGGGTGATGCTCTCCTCGGGCGGAATGGTGATGGGGCCGGGCTTGCCGACGTAGCCGGAGACATAGACGCGTCTTTCGGCATAGCTGACGATGGAGAGGACGACCTGCGGTTCCTTGAAATAGCGGCGGAACATGCGGGCCAGCTCTTCCTGGGATTCGGTCACCGTGCGTCCGGCGATCGGCACGAGCTGCTTGAGGAAAGGAATGTCGACCGTGCCGTCGGGGTTGATGCGGCGTTCGATGAGCGTATCGGCCTCGTTGATGACCTGGATGCGCACCGAATCCCTGGGGCGGAGGCGGTAGGTGTCCTTGCCTTCGGTCGGACGGGCGGAGGCCGGGACCCCGACGGGGCCTGCGGAGGGGGGCGGGACGACCGCAGGTCCGCCGCCGATGCGGAGCACGTCCTCGGAATCAGGGTCCGGAAAATCGAAGTCCGACGCACGGGTCGGTGCGCACGCCGACAACCCAAGGACGAGAAGCAGGACGGCAACCTCCCGGTGAAACGACCGCATGGTGATCAGTTGGGCGACGGGCACGCCTGCACGCCCTCTCAGTAGCGGAAGGCCGCCGAGAGCGTGAAGGTGTTGGAGTTGAAATTGCCCGCGGGGTTGCTGGTGATGCGTGAATCGGTGAAGTTATAGCCGGCGTTGAGCGTGAGATGTTCGTTGTACTTGAAGTCCGCCCCCAGCGTGTAGACCATCGTGTTCACCGGCGTGACGGTCCCGCCGTTGGTCGCCTCGGTCTCGTTGCGAGAGACGGAGAGGCTGAGGCCGAGGCCCTCGGCCACGTTCATGCTCAGGCCGTAGGTATAGGCGATCGAGTCGTTCTGGCCGCCGGTGGAGGAGGCCGTGACGTCGCGCGAAAGCGTGAGGTTATGGGACAAAATCTCGGTCAGGGCGTGGTTGAGGGAGACCGACCAGGAGACGGTGTTGTCCGAGGGCGAGCCCTCGTTGGCGTAGTCCAGAAGCCCGATGCGGGCGGTGCCGGTGAGCTTGCCGGACGAGGTGAGCTGGCCGCGCGTGGTCAGGCCGTAGAAGTCCTTGGTCAGCCGACCGGGAAGGGCGGCCCGGGCAGCCCCGGTCGAGTCGAAATACGGCGCCGCCTCGTAGTCGGCCTGATCACGCTGGTAGCGGAAGCCGAACCAGACCTTCTCGAAGGCCTGGTACTCGATTTCGACGGGAATGGAAACCGTGTCAATCTCGGTTAGGGCATTGGTATTGTAGGTCTGGGTCCCCGTGCCTGCGTCGACTAGGATGGTGGGGTTGTTGTAATGATTATAAGAACGGTTGACTCCGAGGCCGAGCTGGACGCGTTCGGTGAGACGATAGTCTGCGTCGAGGGCGTGGTTGTAGTTCGTCTGGCGGAGGAGGTTCGTGCCGATGGTGGAACCGGTGATCCCCTGCTGGGCGAGGTCATCGTTCCGCGCGGTCTCCCGGTAGGAGGTGTCGAGGGAGAGCGTCAGGGGGCCGCCGGTGGAAAGACGGATTTTGCCGCTCAGGATGTCACGCGTGTCGTTGAGGCCCCGAAGTCCAGAATCGGTGAACTGCACGAAGCCGCGGCGGGCGAGCAGCGTCACCTCGAAGCCGGTCTCGCGTCCGTACTCAAGCGTGATGCCCGGACTGATCGTGAAGAACGTGGCGGACCGCCCACTGGCCTGGGAGTAGAGGTTATCCGTGGCCTCCACCGCCAAGGATGAGTCGGTGAAGATGTCCAAGTCGTCCCCGATCTGAATCAGGGGGGAGGTAGGGATCCAGGAGGTGGCGGCCTGGACAGTGGCGGCGAAGGAGAGCGCGGAGGCCGCAATCAGGAATCGGGACATGGCTTGGTACGGGGTTGGGGGAGAAAAAACTACCCCCTCCCCCTTCGGGCATCAACCCCCAAAAGACCCTGCTAAAAAAAAGCCCCGCCCTCCGGGAAGGAAGGCGGGGGCTGAGGGCTGCGTTGGCTCAGGCCTTCTGCTCGGCAGGGAACACCCGGATGCGCCGGTAGGCGGGCAGGCCAGTGCCGGCCGGCACCAGATGCCCCATGATGACGTTCTCCTTGAAGCCCTTGAGCTGGTCCCGCTTGGCCATGGTTGCCGCGTCGGTGAGGACCCGGGTGGTCTCCTGGAAGGAAGCCGCTGAGATGAAGGACTCCGTCTCAAGGGAGGCCTTGGTGATGCCGAGCAGGATCGGCTCCGACTCGGCGATCTGTCCTCCGCGCTCGCTGATGGAACGGTTGACGCGGGTCAGGAGCGTGCGGTCGACCTGCTCGCCCCAGAGGTAGTCGGAGTCGCCGGGCTCGATGATGCGCACCTTGCGGAGCATGCGGGCCACGATGCTTTCGATGTGCTTGTCATTGATGACGACTCCCTGGGTACGGTAGACCTTCTGGATCTCGTTGATGAGGTAGTCCTGCACCCTGGACTGGCCGAGGATGTCGAGGATGTCGTGAGGATCCACGGCGCCTTCGGTGAGGACCTGGCCCTGCTTCACCTTCTCGCCGGCGCCGACGATGATGTGCTTTCCATGGGGGATGAGATGCTCCTCCTCGCGGCCGACGGTGTCCTTGATGATGAGCCGCTTCTTGCCCCGGACGGACGTGCCGATCTCGATGGCCCCGTCGATCTTGGCGATCTCGGCGGCGTCCTTGGGCGGACGAGCCTCGAAGAGTTCGGAGATGCGGGGCAGGCCGGCGGTGATGTCGTTGGTCTTGGTGGCCTGGCGAGGGATGCGCGCGAGCGGGGAGCCCGTTGACACGATGTCCCCTTCATCCACGGTGACGCGGGCGCCGGCGGGAATGGAATGCGTGCTGAGCACGGCTCCCTTGTCGTCGACGATGAGGATCTTGGGATCCTGCTCGTCCGAATGCTCGGTGACGTACTTGAAGAAGGCGCCGCTGGACGCGTCACGCTCCTCGGTGTAGGTGACGCCGAGGGTCATGTCCTGCAGCCTCACCCGGCCCTCGCTGGGAGAGATGATGTCGAGATGGTTCTTTTCCCACATCGCGATGACGGCCCCCTTCTCGATCTTCTTTCCATCCCGCACAAGGATGATGGAGCCGGCCTTGATGGGATACTCCTCGAGCTTCTGCCCGCTTTCGCCGAGCACCTGGATGAGGCCCGTGTTGTTGACGGCCGACCATCCGTCCTTGAGGGCGATGGAGGTCACGTCCACGTACGCCACCTTGCCCGCTGAACGGGAGGTGTATTTGGATTCCTTCTGCGTCGAGGCCACGCCACCGATGTGGAAGGTGCGCATCGTCAGCTGGGTGCCTGGCTCGCCGATGGACTGGGCGGCGATGATGCCGACCGCGGTCCCGCGCTCGACCATGCGCCCGGTGGAGGGATCGAGACCATAGGCCGCGGGCGGGATCGAGTTCACGTTCATGTGCGTGAGGGGGGATAGCACCTTCACCCGCTCGATTCCACCGACGGACTCGATTCGCTTTGCGACCTCCTCGGTGATAAGCTCACCGGCGGCGGCCAGCACCTCGGAAGGGTTGTTGGGATTGGTGACATCCTCGGAGGGACAGCGCCCGACGATGCGTTCCGCGAGGGAGACGAGCAGCTCGTCGCCCTCGTAGATGGCGGACTTGAACACGCCGTTGGGCAGGCGGACGGCGACCCGGTCGATGCCGGCGTCCCGAAGACGGGAGATGAGCTCCTCGGAGAGGGTGGCTTCCGCCTTGGCGATGGCACGGGCGCCGCCGGAGGGGACGACATCTTCGGCCAGATGGCGGCCGAGCGCGGCCTCGTCGAGGACGACGACCTCGGATACGGGCGCCTGGTCGGCCGCCTCGGTCACGATCACGTCCATGGCCACGTCGCAGAGCTTGCGGGTCATGTAGCCAGCATCCGCGGTCTTGAGGGCCGTGTCGGAGAGGCCCTTGCGGGCGCCGTGGGTCGAGATGAAATACTCCAGCACGGAGAGGCCCTCGCGGAAGGAGGAGAGGATCGGGCGCTCGATGATGTCGCCGTTGGGCTTGGCCATGAGGCCGCGGGCACCGCAGAGCTGCTTGACCTGGGCCTTGTTGCCGCGGGCGCCGGAATCCATCAGCACGTGGACCGGATTGATGAGCATCCGGCGGGGGTGACGGGGGTCGCCTTTGCGGACACCGGCCACCTTGGACGATTCGGACAGGGTCTTGTAGACGGACTGAGCGACGGCGTCGGTGGCCTTGGACCAGGTCTCCGTGACCTTGCCGCGGCGCTCCTGCTCGGTGATGGTGCCCTCCTCGTTCTGCCGCTGGTATTCGCGGACGCTGGACTGGGCCTCCTTCACGATCTTCGCCTTCTCGTCGGGATAAATCATGTCGCTCACACCGATGGAGATGCCCGCCTGCGTGGCGACGCGGAAGCCGATCTCCTTGAGGGCGTCGAGCACGGGGATCGAGGCCTCGCGGCCGCAGTGCTTGTAGGTGTTGAGGATGAGGTCGCCGAGCTGCCCCTTCTTGACCGTGGAGTTGACGAAGCCGAGCTCCGCAGGCCAGACGGTGCTGAAGATGATGCGACCGACCGTGGTCACGATGGTGCGGGCGTCCTTGTCCCCGTAGACCGTCTCGCGACCGAGGTCAGGGTTGTTGAAGCGCACCCAGTCATGGAAGTGGAGGACGCCCTCGGCCTCGGCGTAGACGGCCTCGGCCACGGACGACAAGGCGGGCAGGCGGGAGTCGGCGGCAGGCCGTCCCGCGGGCTCAAGGGTCAGGTAGTAGGCGCCCAGTACGATGTCCTGGGAGGGCGTCAGGATCGGCTTCCCGCTCGAGGGCGAGAAGATGTTGTTCGTGGACATCATGAGCAGCTTGCACTCCATGATGGCCTCGAGGGACAGCGGGACGTGGACCGCCATCTGGTCGCCGTCGAAGTCCGCGTTGTAAGCGGTGCAGACGAGGGGGTGCAGGCGAATCGCGTCGCCCTCGATGAGGACGGGCTCGAAGGCCTGGATGGAGAGACGGTGCAGGGTCGGGGCGCGGTTCAGGAAGACCGGGTGACCCTTGGTCACCTCCTCGAGGATGTCCCAGACCTCGGGCTTCTTCTGCTCGATGTGCTTACGGGCGCCGCGGACGGTGTGCGCGAAGCCCAGCTCCTTGAGACGCCGGATGATGAAGGGCTCGAAGAGCACGAGCGCCATCTTCTTGGGCAGGCCGCACTGGTTGAGCTTGAGCTCGGGGCCGATGACGATGACGGAGCGACCGGAGTAGTCGACGCGCTTGCCGAGCAGGTTCTGACGGAAGCGCCCGTGCTTGCCCTTGAGCATGTCCGAGATGGACTTGAGCTGGCGGTCGCGATCCTTGACCGGCTTGCCGTGGCGGCCGTTGTCGAGGAGCGCGTCGACCGCTTCCTGGAGCATCCGCATCTCGTTATGGATGATGACGTCAGGCGTCTTCATCTGGATGAGCTGCTTGAGGCGGTTGTTGCGGTTGATGACGCGCCGGTAGAGGTCGTTGAGGTCCGACGTCGCGAAGCGTCCACCCTCGAGGGGGACCAGGGGCCGCAGGTCGGGCGGGATGACCGGGAGCACGGTGAGCACCATGTGCTCGGGGCGCTTGCCGGACTCCAGGAAGCCCTGGATGATCTTCATCCTCCGGGCGATCTTCTTCTTGATCTGCTTCGATCGGGTGGAGCGGAGCTGGTCGCGCAGGTTCGCCACGGTGGTGGCGAGGTCCATCTTGCGGAGGAGCTGCTGGAGCGCCTCGGCCCCCATGCGGGCCTTGAAGGCGTCGGGGCCGTGAAGCTCGACCGCCTGACGGTAGGCCTCCTCGTCGAGGAGCTGCTTCTCCTCGAGTCCCGTCTGACCGGGGTCAATCACGAGGTACTTCTGGTAGTAGATGACCTGCTCGAGCTGACGCGTCGTCATGTCGAGCATGAGCGACAGCCGGCTCGGCATGCTCTTGAGGAACCAGATGTGGGAGACGGGGATGGCCAGACGGATGTAGCCCATGCGCTCGCGGCGCACGCGGGAGACGGTGACCTCGACGCCGCACTTGTCGCACACCACGTCCTTGTACTTAACCTTCTTGTACTTTCCGCAGTAGCACTCGTAGTCCCGGACCGGGCCGAAGATGCGCTGGCAGAAGAGTCCGTTGGGCTCGGGCTTGAACGAACGGTAGTTGATCGTCTCGGGGCTCTTGACCTCCTTGAGGCCCTTGACCTTGCGGTTGCCGTGCTCGTCGAGCTCCTCGAGGAACTGCTCGCCGGTCCAGGTGACGATCTCCTCAGGGGAGGCGATCGAGATAGATACGAAGTCGAAGGACTGCTCCTTGGCCTCGTTCTGGGTGAACTCGGGGGTGTGCTCCGGATGGATCATGTCGGTAAGTGGGATCGCGGGTTCAGTTGCGTTCGGCGGCGCCGCTGCCGAGACGGACGTCGAGGCAGAGGGCCTGCATCTCCTTCATCAGGACGTTGAAGGACTGCGGGGTGCCGCTGGTCAGGGTGTTGTCGCCCTTCACGAGCTGCTCGTAGATCTTGGTCCGTCCGGCGACGTCGTCGGACTTGACGGTGAGCAATTCCTGCAGGGTGTAGGCGGCGCCATAGGCCTCGAGGGCCCAGACCTCCATCTCGCCGAAGCGCTGGCCGCCGTACTGGGCCTTGCCGCCGAGCGGCTGCTGGGTGATGAGGCTGTACGGGCCGGTCGCGCGGGCGTGGATCTTGTCGGCGACGAGGTGGTTGAGCTTCATCATGTAGATGTAGCCGACGACGACGTCCTGGTCGAAGGCCTCGCCGTTGTGGCCGTTGATGAGCATGGCCTTGCCGGTCTCGGGCAGGCCGGCCTCCTTGAGATAATCACGGATCTGCTTCTCGGGGATGCCGTCGAAGATCGGGGTGGCGACCTTGACGCCCAGCTTCGAGCACGCCCAGCCAAGATGGGTCTCAAGCACCTGGCCCACGTTCATGCGCGAAGGCACGCCGAGGGGGTTCAGGCAGATGTCGACGGGCGTTCCGTCGGCGAGGTAGGGCATGTCTTCCACCGGCACGATGCGGGCGACCACGCCCTTGTTGCCGTGGCGTCCGGCCATCTTGTCGCCGACCTGGATCTTGCGCTTGGTGGCGACGTAGACCTTGACGTTCTTGATGGCCCCGCCCTCGTCGATGCCCTGCTCGATGGCCTCGACCTTGCGGGCGCGCTCCTGCTCGAGCTCGTCGAACTTGCGGTGGTAGCCGTCGACGATCTGGCGAATCTTCTGCTTCACCGGCGAATCGTTCATCTCGATGCTGCGGGAGACGGCGGCGAGACGGCGGAGGAGGGTCTTGGTGATCTTGCGATTGGCGGGGATGATGGCCTCGCCGGTCTCGGAGTTCTTGACGTCGAGCGGGATCTTCTCGCCGAGCAGGATGTTGGAGAGCGACTCGGTCATCTCCTCGCGCAGGCGGGAGTCGGCGGTGCGATACTCCTCGTTGACCTTCTTGAGGGCTCGGCGCTGGTCGTTGGGCGAGAGGCGCCCGTCGTCCTTGTCGGTCCGGGAGGAGACCTTCACGTCCATGATGATGCCGGAGATGCCCGAGGGCACGCGGAGCGACGTGTCCTTCACATCACGGGCCTTCTCGCCGAAGATCGCGCGGAGAAGCTTCTCTTCGGGGGCGAGGTCGCCCTCGCTCTTCGGGGTGATCTTGCCGACGAGGATGTCGTCCGCGGCCACCTCGGCGCCGATGCGGATGACGCCGTCGCGGTTCAGGTTACGGAGGGCCTCCTCGCCCAGGTTCGGGATGTCGCGGGTGATCTGCTCAGGTCCGAGCTTGGTGTCACGGGCGGTGACCTCGAACTCCTCGATGTGGACGGAGGTGAACACGTCGTCCTTGAGCAGGCGCTCCGAGAGGAGGATGGCGTCCTCGAAGTTGTAGCCGTTCCAGGGCATGAAGCCGACCAGGACGTTGCGCCCGAGGGCGAGTTCTCCCTTGTCGGTGGCGGCTCCGTCCGCGATGACGTCGCCGGCCTTCACCTTGTCGCCGCGGCGGACTAGCGGACGCTGGTTGAAGCAGGTCGAGGAGTTGGTCTTGAGGAACTTGCGCAGGTCGTAGACGTAGACCCCCTTGGAGGGGTCGCCCTTGAACTTCTTGCTCTCGAACTGGGCGGACGAGATCTCGCCGTCCTTGGTGACGACGATGCGGCGGGAGTCGGCGGCGGCCACGATGCCGGCCCCTTCCGCGACGATGACCGTCTTGGAGTCGATGGCTACCCGGCGCTCGAGCCCGGTGCCCACGAACGGGGCCTCGGTGACCACGAGGGGCACGCCCTGACGCTGCATGTTCGAGCCCATGAGCGCACGGTTCGCATCGTCATGCTCGAGGAAGGGGATGAGCGCCGCGGCGACCGAGACGACCTGCTGCGGGGAGACGTCCATGTAGTCGACGTCTTCAGGGTCGACCTCGAGGATGTCGTCGCGGAACCGCACGGTGACCTTGCCCTTGAGGCGGCCGCCCTCATCGATGTCGGAATTGGCCTGCGCGACCTTGAACTTCTCCTCCTGGTCCGCGGTCATGAACTCGACCTGGCTCGAGACCTTGCCGCGCACGACCTTGCGGTAGGGCGCCTCGATGAATCCGAACTCGTTGATTCGGGAGTAGGTGGAAAGAGAGTTGATGAGGCCGATGTTAGGGCCTTCAGGGGTCTCGATCGGGCAGATGCGCCCGTAGTGGGAGGGATGGACGTCGCGCACCTCGAAGCCGGCGCGGTCGCGGTTGAGACCACCGGGCCCGAGGGCGGAGAGCCTTCGCTTGTGCGTGAGCTCGGCCAGCGGGTTGATCTGGTCCATCAGCTGGGACAGCTGGCTTCGGGCGAAGAACTCACGGATGGAGTTGCCGAAAGGCTTGGGATTGACGAGCTTCTGCGGCGTGATCGAGTCGACGCTCTGGTCGTACTCGTTGATGCGGGCCTTGACGGTCTTGATGACGTTCTTGAGGCCGGCGCGGCACTGGTTGGCCAGCAGTTCACCGACGTTGCGGACGCGACGAGACCCGAGGTGGTCGATGTCGTCGATGGTTCCGTCCTTGGAGCGAAGCTTGCAGAGCAGCTTGGTGGCCTCGACGATGTCCTCCGGCGTGATCGTGCGGGTGTCCAGGCCGACGTTCAGCCCGAGGCGCTGGTTGAGCTTGTAGCGACCGACGCGCCCGAGGTCGTAGCGCAGCGGATCCTGGAAGAGGCGCTGCATGTGCGCACGGGCGCCCTTGACGTTGACGGGTTCGCCCGGGCGTAGCTTGCGGAAAATCTCCTTCAACGCCTCCTCCTCGTTGCGCACGGCCCCGATGTCCTTGCGAAGGGAGAGGATGATCGCGCCCTCGTCGAAGGCGGTGTCAAAGACGCCGAACTTCTGCTTGGGCAGCTGCCGGTGGATCTCCTTGAGCGAGTCGCGTCCGAGCTTGTCGTACTGCTTGGCGACGACCTTGCCGGTCTCGACGTCGACGATGGGGTCGGCGTAGACGAGCTTGGCCAGCTGCTCCGGCTCGAGCTCGAGCGCGGCCTTCGCGGTGAGCTCGCGATGCTGGTAGAAGAGGGCGAGGATGTCCTTGTCATCCTTGTATCCGAAGGCGCGGAGCAGCGTGGTGACGAGGAACTTCCGGCGACGGCGGCGACGGTCGAGATAGACCCAAAGCAGGTCGTTCTGGTCGAACTGGACCTCGATCCAGGTGCCCCGGTCGGGGATGATGCGGAAGGCGTGCAAGGTCCGGCCGCTCGTGTGGGTGGAGTCCTCGAAGCAGATGCCGGGGCTGCGGTGGAGCTGGGAGACGACGACGCGTTCGGCGCCGTTGACGATGAACGATCCGCGGTCGGTGATCATCGGGACCTCGCCCATGAGGATCTCCTCGTCCTTGAAGGCCTGCTTCTCGCGCAGGCGCAGCTTGAGCATCACGGAGATGGCGTAAGTGGTGCCCTCACGGATGCTTTCGAGCTCGCTGGACTTGGGCATCTGCAGCCCGTACTCCAGGTACTCCAAACGGAAGTTGCCGTTGTTGCTCTCGACCGGGAAGGCCTCACGGAAGACGGCCTCGAGACCGAGGTTCTTGCGGGCGGACGCCGAGGGGGCGTCGAGCTGCAGGAACTCGTTGAACGAGAGGATCTGGTTCTCGATCAGGTTGGGCGGCGGGATCACTTCACGGAGACGGCCGAAGTTTTTGCGCTCTTGAGGCATGACGTAGGAGGGTGGGCTCGGAAAGGCTGGTGGAAGTGGCTGGCTGGTTTGCCCCGGTTTGTTGTGCGGCGGGGCGCCGCGGAGGGAAGAAAGGCGGGGAGGGCTGCGCAGAGGGCGCGGCGCCTCCCCGCCTGAAAGCGGGGACGCGGGAGGTTACTTGACCTCGACCTCGGCGCCGGCGGCCTTGAGCTTGGCCTCGATATCCTTGGCTTCGTCCTTGGAGACGCCCTCCTTGACGGGCTTCGGCGCGCCGTCGACGAGGTCCTTCGCCTCCTTGAGACCCAGGCCGGTGATGGCGCGGACCTCCTTGATGACGTTGATCGGGCTGGCGCCCTTGGCCTTGAGGATGACGTCGAACGTCGTCTTCTCCTCCGCGGGGGCTCCGCCGGCGGCGGCACCGCCTGCGGCGACCACGGCGACCGGAGCGGCGGCGGAAACGCCCCACTTGGCCTCGAGGTCCTTGACGAGGGCGGCGATGTCGAGGACGCTCTGCGCGCTCAGCCATTCGACGACCTGTTCTTTGGTGATGTTGCTCATGTCGGTGTGTTCCTTGAACGGTTAGCGTCCGGCGAGGACATTTGAGGGCGCGGGGCCCCTAACCGGAGTTCTTTGGATGTGTTTGGTTTTTTGGTTTTGGGTTCCCTCCGCCTCGGGCACCGGCCACACGGCCGGCCTCCGGCGGAGAAAGGGGTCAGGCCGCGGGAGCCTCCTGCTTGGCCTTGGCGTCGAGGACGCGGACGAACGAGGCGGAGGGCTGGGTCAGCAGCGAAAGCAGCTGGGCGCGGATGCCATCGAGCGACGGCAGCTTGGAGAGGGCCTCGATCTCGGCCTTGGTGAGAAGCTTGGCGTCAAGCACGCCGGCCTTCACGTCGAGCTTGGAGAAATCCTTGAAGAAGCCGACGAGGACCTTGGCCACGCCGCTCGGATTGTTGCCGCCGGTCACGAGGGCGGTGTGGCCCTTGAGGTGGGAGGAGAGGTCGGGCAGGTTGGCCTGCTTCGCCGCGATGTTCAGGATGCTGTTCTTCACGACGTGATACTCGGCCCCGTGGGCACGGAGCTGGGTGCGGACGGAGGAGGAATCCTGGACGGTGACGCCGGTGAAGTTGGCGAGGAGGAGGTAGTTCGAGGCGGCCAGCTGGGCGGCCACTTCATCGACAAGGTACTGTTTTTCAGCGCGCATGGGTATGAGGGTGTGCGGGTCAGGCGGGTTCAGGCGGCCACGACGGCGGAGTAGGCCCTGAGGTCGACGCCGACGCCCGGGCTCATGCTGGCGCTGATCGTGATTGAACGGATGAAGCGGCCTCCGGCGAACCCGGCGGGCTGCGCCTTGACGAGGGCTGAAAGGGCGGCCTGGGCGTTCTCGACCAGCTGCTGCTCGGAGAACGACTTCTTGCCGATGACGATCACGACGCTTCCGGTCTTGTCCATTTTGAACTCAACGCGACCGGCCTTGACCTCCTTGATGGTCTTCGGGATGTCGTCGGACACGGTGCCGGACTTAGGGTTCGGCATCAGTCCCTTGGGGCCGAGGACACGGGCGACCTGGCGGACGTCCTTCATCGCGGTGGTGGTGGAAATGGCGACGTCGAAGTCGAGGAAGCCGCCGTTGACCTTGGCGATGAGGTCGGCGAGGCCGGCGATGTCGGCGCCGGCGGCCAGGGCCTCGGCGGGGTTCTCGGTGAAGGCGAGGACCTTGATCTTCTTGCCCGAGCCATTGGGCAGGGAGACGGTGCCGCGGACCATCTGGTCCGACTGCTTGGGGTCCACGCCGAGGAAGGCGGAGATCTCCACGGTCTCGTCGAACTTGGCGGACGGCATCTTCTTGAGGATGTCGACGGCCTGTCCGACCTCGTACTTGGACTTCAGGTCGGCGACCTGTAGGGCGGCGCGATAGCGCTTGCTGGGGTTCTTGCTCATGGCGACTTTTGGTCTCCTGCTTCGTGCAGTGGTTGGCGGTTGGGTTTGGGAAAAAAGGGGCTCAGCCGACGACCTCGATGCCCATGGACCTGGCGGTGCCCGCGATCATGCGCGCAGCGTGCTCGGGGTTGGCGGCGTTGAGGTCCTTCTTCTTCAGCTCGACGATCTCCAGGAGCTGCTTCTTGGTCACCTTGCCCACCTTGTCGCGGTTCGGCACCTTGGAGCCGGACTCGATCTTGGCGGCCTTCTTGAGAAGCACGGAAGCGGGCGGGGACTTGAGGATGAAGGTGAAGGACTTGTCCTGATAGACGGAGATGATGACCGGGAGGATTAGGCCGGCCTGGTCCTTGGTCTTGGCGTTGAACTCCTTGCAGAACGCCATGATGTTGACGCCCTTGGCGCCGAGGGCAGGGCCCACGGGGGGCGCAGGGTTGGCGGCGCCGGCGGGAAGCTGGAGCCTAATTTCGCCTACTACTTTCTTGGCCATGTGTTTGTGGTGAAGGTTGGTTTTGTGGTCGCGGGTCAGTCGCGGTCGTCGCGTTCGACCTGCCAGAATTCAAGTTCGACGGGTGTGGATCGCCCGAAGATGTCCACGGAGACCTCAAGCTTGCCGCGGTCGGCGTCGATCTTGTCGATGTTGCCGGAGAGGTTGGCGAAGGGCCCGTCCGTGATCTTGACCCGCTCGCCGGCCAGGAAGGTCACCTTGGGCACGACCTTGTCGGCGGCGTCGGCGACCTGCTGGAGGATGGTGCTGATCTCCTCCGCCTTGAGGGGGACGGGGTTCATGCCTCCAATGAGCCCGATCGCGCCGTCGACGTTGCGGAGGAAGTTCCAGGGGCCCTCGAGCAGCGAGCCTTCGTCGTCGAAGAGGCGCGCGCGGACGAACAGATAGGAGGGGTAGAGCTTCATCTCGCTCTCCCTCTTCTTGCCGTTGCGGAAGTCCTTGACGGTCTTCACCGGCATCAGGATTTCGGCGACGTAGTCGCCCATCTCGTCGTCCTTGACGGCCTTGTCGAGCAGGCGCTTAACCTTGCCCTCGTTGTTGGAAAGGGTCTGGAGCGTGTACCAGCGGAAATCGGAGGAAGGGGCGGCCATGGTGGTCAGCGCAGAAGGCGCGTGGCGAACTGGACGAGGTTGGAGAGTGAGAAGTCGCACAGGAAGACGACCGAGCCGAGGATCGCCGTCACGGCGATGACGACGAAGGTCGAGTCGACCAGCTCCTTGAAGGACGGCCACGACGCCTTGACGAAGACCTCGGTGATGGTCTCGTTCCAGAAGGCGCGAATGCGTCCGAGGATTCCGGTCATGTTGTGCGTTTTGTTGGCTGGAAGATGGCAGGACGGGTGGGAATCGAACCCACAACCAACGGTTTTGGAGACCGCTACTCTGCCAGTTGAGCTACCGTCCTGTGCTGTGTTTCAAAGGGACGGGTGCCGGACCCCGGTGGAGGCCTCGGCACCCTTCGGGACCCTAGGGCTGGAGGATCACTTGGTGATTTCCAGGATCTGGCCGGCGCCGATGGTCTTGCCGCCCTCACGAAGGGCGAAGCGCTGGCCCTTCTCCATCGCCACGGGCTTCTGCAGCTCGATGGTGATGGTGACGTTGTCTCCGGGCATCACCATCTCGACGCCCTCGGGGAGGACGACGGTTCCGGTGGCGTCGCAGGTTCCGAAGAAGAACTGCGGGCGGTAGTTGTTGGTGAAGGAGGTGTGGCGGCCGCCTTCGTCTGCCTTGAGGACGTAGATCTGGGCCTTGGCGACGGTGTGCGGCTTGATGCTGCCCACCTTGGCGAGGACCTGGCCGCGCTCGACCTGGTTCTTCTCGACGCCGCGGAGGAGGAGTCCGACGTTGTCGCCGGCCTGCCCCTGGTCGAGCTCCTTGCGGAACATCTCGACTCCGGTGACGGTGGTCTTCTGGGTGTCGCGGAGTCCGACGATCTCGATTTCCTCGCCGACCTTGACGACGCCGCGCTCGATGCGCCCGGTGGCGACGGTGCCGCGACCGGTGATCGAGAAGACGTCTTCGACGGACATCATGAAGGGCTTGTCGACCTCGCGCTTGGGCTCGGGAATCTCGGCGTCAAGCGCCTCGAGGAGCTGCTGGATGGCCTGCTCGCCTTCGGGCTTGGCCTCGAGGGCGGCGGTGGCGGAACCGCGCACGATGAGGGCCTTGTCGCCCTCGTACTGGTACTTGTTGAGGAGGTCGCGGACCTCCATCTCGACGAGGTCGATGAGGTCGGGCTCGGAAAGGTCGACTTTGTTGAGCCAGACGACGATCTTGGGCACGCCGACCTGGCGGGCGAGGAGGATGTGCTCCTTGGTCTGGGGCATGACGCCGTCGGCGGCGGAGACGACCAAGATGGCGCCGTCCATCTGGGCCGCGCCGGTGATCATGTTCTTGACGAAGTCGGCGTGGCCGGGGCAGTCGACGTGGGCGTAGTGGCGCTTGTCGGACTCGTACTCGACGTGCGAGGCGGCGATGGTCACGGTCTTGGTGGCGTCACGCACGGTGCCTCCCTTGGTGATCTCCGAGTAGGACTTGTTCTCGGCCAGGCCCTTGCGCGCCTGCACCGCGACGATCGCGGCGGTGGTGGTGGACTTGCCATGGTCGATGTGACCGATGGTGCCGACGTTGACGTGCGGCTTGGTGCGGTTGAACTTCTCTTTGGCCATGGTTTTGGGTGGTGGGAGGTGGTTGGTGTTGCGTGGAAAGTGGTGGAGCCCCCGAGCGGATTTGAACCGCCGACCTCGTCCTTACCAAGGACGCGCTCTGCCGACTGAGCTACAGGGGCGTTCCGTCTCGTGCGCTGAGACACGATGGGAAGGGTTTGAATGAGCACCGCCAAACCCACCGTCAAGCGGATTTTTGCGGGCTTTTTACACTCTAATTGCGGCTCAAGGACCGACCCACACCTGGTACACTCCCGGGGCAATCTTGCCCCCCCACGGCTGCCTTGAAATCCAGGCCAACACCTCTTGATCTAAAAGGGCGTCTCCAGTCGATCTAATAACGCCTGGTTTTCCTAATATTCCCAATGAATCAACCCCTAAGTAACCAATAAAATCATTTTTGAATGCCTTTTTTGCATTTATTTTGGGAAAATCACCCACTTCTATGTTTATTTTTTTACCATCCGGCGAATCCATGGGCACCAAGAAGCAGGAAAAAGAACGCATGGAAATCCTTTCGACGGGGGGCTTCGTGGTTCCAAAACCCTGGAAAGGCTCCCCGGATGTAAGATTGATCGAGTCAAGGGGCTCAAAAGTCTTGGTGAAATCGGTCTCAGGAAGGAGATCCGCCCGGCCGCCGGGGACGAAGCGAATAGTGGGGGAGAAAAATGGGAAGGGGGTGTCCTCCGGTCTGATGGGTATTTCAGAAGCATTGTGCCTTCCTCCCGCGAATGAGGGCAGGTAGGCGGTAGATTCATCCAGAAGGATGATGCGCTGGACCAGGGGGTTTTCCGGGGCGAGAAGCAGCGTCTGGCTGGCGGACAGCGGCGCCTGGCTGCGGGCGGCTGAACCAGGCTTGAAGAGCAGCAACGCCAGAAGGAAGACGCCCAGACCGGAAAGAAGGGCGGTGCGCGTCAGCGGAGGCACCCGGCCACCCCCAAGATTACGCATGATGCGGAGAGCCCGCACGGCTCAGTTGCCCGAAGGACGCTCCGCTATGGTGACCTTGGCCAAGGACCCCCTTCCCTCGCGCAGGAAGGAGAGCACCACCGTCTCGCCCGGCTTACGCCGGGCGATGGCCAGACGAAGGTCGTTCCAGCTCTGGAACGGGCGCCCGTCAACCGCGACAATCACATCCCCCGCCCGCAGCCCCGCCTTGGCGGCAGGACCGGAGGACTGGGCAGAGGTGATGCGGGCGGCGCCACGGCTGAGGGAAAGACGGGCGATTTCATCGGGAGGCAGGTCCTCGCCCTGGACGCCGATCATGCCACGGACGACCTTGCCGCCGTTGGCCAAGTCATGGGCCACGCTGAGCATGAGGTTGGCCGGAATGGAGAACCCGATGCCGATGTTGCCGCCGCCGGCGCCGTCGGTGCGAATCATCGTGTTCATGCCCAGGATGCGGCCTTCGGTATCGATGAGCGGGCCGCCGGAATTGCCCTGATTGATGGCGGCGTCGGTCTGGATGAAGTCCTGGAAGGCGAGGTCGGCCTGGGTCGAACGTCCGGTGGCCGAGACGATGCCCGACGTCACGGTCATCCCTACGCCGAGGGGGTTGCCGATGGCGAAGACGACGTCGCCCACGCGGGCCCTGTCGCTGTCGGCGAATCGGGCGAACGGCAGGTTGCGTTCGGCGACCTTGAGCACCGCCACATCCGTGCCGTCATCGACCCCGAGCACACGGGCCCGGAGCTGACGTCCGTCGGAAAGCTGCACGAAGGCGACCTGCGCGACCCGCTCGTCATCGAGCATGACGACGTGGCGGTTGGTGATCACGTAGCCGTCCGGATGGACGATGGTGCCCGATCCGAGGCCACGGGGCACGAGCGTCTCGCCGGTCTTGCTGTCGGTGATGACCTTGCTGGGGTCGATGCGACCCCGGAATCGGCGGAGCACAGATTCCGGCACGACCTCGGCCGTGCGGACGCTCACGACCGCAGGCATGATCCGCTCCAGCATGTCCGCGTAGCTGGCGCCCGGGCGGGTCCGGTCAAGGGGCCGCGCGTCGTTCTCGAACTTGACGGCGCCGAGCGCCAGGGCCGGCCCCAGCAGAAGAATGGCTAGAAAACGGAGCATCGCCCCATCCTAGGCGGGACGGGGCGGTAGGCAAGCGACCTCAGCGGGCCATCGTGAAGTCACCCCCGGGGGAGGAGGGCTCGGCCTCGTCCCGGTCCCGATTGAACCGCATCGAGAACAGACGGGTCACGCCCTTCTCCTGCATGGTGGCGCCGAAGATGGCGTCCGCGGCGGAGACGGTGCGCTTGTTATGGGTGATCACGATGAACTGCGAGAACCGGGTGAAGTCGCGGACGATGTCCGTGAAGCGGCCGACGTTGGTGTCGTCGAGCGGGGCGTCCAGCTCGTCCAAGACGCACAGCGGCGACGGCTTCACCATGTAGATCGCGAAGAGCAGCGCCACGGCGGTCATGGCCCTCTGGCCGCCGGAGAGCAGGGTGATGGTCCGGAGCTTGGTGCCGGGCGGGCGGGCGATGATGTCGATGCCGCTCTCGAGAGGGTCGTCCGACTGCACCAGCTCGAGGTCCGCGCTGCCTCCCACGAAGAGTCGCTCGAAGGTGAACTTGAAGTTCTTGCGCACCTGCTCGAAGGTCTCGGTGAAGAGCTGGAGGGAGGTCTGGTTGAGCTCCTCGATGGCCTTGGTGAGCTCCTCCTTCGACTTCCAGAGGTCGTCGCTCTGAGCGGTGAGGAACCCGTGGCGCTCCCGCAGGGACGCATACTCCTCGACGGCCACGAGGTTGACCGATCCCATGCCCGAGATGCGGTCGCGGAGGTCGGAGATCTCGCGCACCAGGGGCGGCCAGTCGACGGCCTCCATGGCGGCGAGGTCCGCGGGCGCCGGGTCGGGCCGGCGGGCCGGAGCGTGCGGCGTAGCCGGGGCGTCCTCGCCATCCTCGGTCTCATCGAGGTCCTCCAGCGCGGACAGCCCCTCCGGTTCGCCGTCGGCGAGCCAGAGCTGCAGACGCCAGTCCACCCCCGAAACTTCCAACTGATGCTCGGTGCGCACCTTCTCGGCGATGAAGCCGCACTGCGAGCTCTGCTCGGCGAAGGCGACCTCCACGGACTTGAGCCGGGACTCGGCTTCACGTAGACGGTCGCGGAACCCCGCCAACACCCTGTCCTCGGCCTCGAGTTCGGCGTCCAGGCGCGAGAGTTCGGCCCGGTGCTCGGAGAGCTCGGCGGCGGCGGATTCGGCCTCGACACGCAGGCCCTCGGCACGTCCGCGAGCGGCCACGGACTCGGCGCGAAGGTCGGCGATCAGCCTCTCGTTCTGCGCCGCTTCGTTGCGGCGGGCCGCGGCCCGGGCCGCGGCCTCGGCGCGGCGGGCCTCAAGATCGGCGAGCTCCTTGCCCACGGACTCGAGACGCTGGCGCTGCTCGGCGAGGGAAAGCTTCACGTCGCCGAGGGCGTTGCGTCGTACCTCGACCTCGCCGCGGGCGGCCTCGATGTCGGACTCGGCGCGGGCGATCTCGGCGCGAAGGGCCGCGAGCTGCGCGTCCTTGGCGGAGAGCGTCTCCTGGGCCCGGTCGCGGCGGACCAGCGCGTCGGCCTTGCTGGCTTCCAGTTCGGCGACCTGGCGCTGCTCGCGGGCGATGCGGTCCTCGACGGAGGAAAGCGTGCCCCGGGCGGTGCGTTCGTCGGCCTGGGCGACCGAAAGTTCCTGAGCGACGGCTTCGACGGCGGCGCGGCGGGCGGCGGACTCGGCGTCGGCCGCCTCGATGTCCCGTTGAAGGCCGAGGGCCCTCTCGTTCAGGGCGGTCAGGCGGTCGTTCTCGGTCTCAAGGGAGGCACGGGCGGCGCGGATCTCGGACTCGCGGGAGAAAACGCCGGCGCCGGCGCCGGACGACTTGCCGGGACGGCCGGCGAAGACGAGGCCGCGGCGGTCGACGAGGTCTCCGGCGGGCGTGGCGACGAGGAAGAAATCGAAGGACGCGTTGGACCTCCACCAGCGCACGAACTCGCCGAGCGAAGGGCTGATGTAGCAACCGTCGAAAAGGTTGCCGACGAGGCGGCCGGCGGCCGGCGACTTGGCCTTCACGGCCGAGGCCGCCGGACGTAGCCAGGCGGGGGCGGACTGCGCCGGGCGCGCGGCAGGCGGCGCCTCGACTTGGAACACCGCCCGTCCCAGGTCCCGTTCGCCGATGCGCGCGACGAGGTCGGGCAACACCTCCGCCGAATCGAGCGCCACGGCCTCGGAGGCCGCGCCGAGCATGGCTTCGAGCGCGGCGGCGACGGACGTGTCGGAGACGGTGACGAGGTCGGCGAGGGCGGCGGCCCGGCCGGCGGGCACGGTGCCGGAGAACTCGCCCTTGAGCACGGCCTTGGCCGCCTCGGAGAAGCCTTCCAGCCGCGACTGCATCTGCTCGAGGAGCCCGAGCTGAGCGGAAAGCTTGGCCACCGTGCGGTCCTGCTCCGAGATCGTCTGCTGAAGGGTGCGGAAGTCCGCCAGCAGCGCCCTACCCTGCTCGACCGACTGCTGCTCGGCCGCGCGGGCCGCAGTGAGCTCGCCATGACGGGCGGACACCACGGCGGCCGACTCGGCGGCGTGACGACCGACGGACTCCCTCTCCGCGGAACCCTGCGCAAGGGAGGCGTTGAGGTCCTGATGCCGGGCTTGGAATCCGCGAAGATCGACCTCGAGGCTGGTCAAGTCGCCGCGGGCACGGGTCATCTCGCCCTCGGCCATCAACACGTCCTGACGCGCGCGACGGAGCCGGGTCTCGCCCTCGACGAGCCGCTGGGCGGCGCTCTCCACCTCGAGCGTCTTCTCGCGGTAAGCCGCGTCGGTCGAGCTGAACGAGCCCTGGGCGTCGGAACGGTCGTCGGTGCGGCCGCGGAGGCGCTCGGCGATTTCGGCCACGAACTGGTCGGCCTCGGCGGCCTCCCCCCGGATAGTGTCCAGGCGGAGGCTGAGGTCGTCGGCGCGGAGGTCGGCCGTGCGGGCCTGCCCCTCGGCGGCGTCACGGGCCGCGCGAAGGTTGAAGAGCGCCTGGGCCTCCTCCTCAACCGCGAGCGAGAGCTCGGAACGACGGGAGCGGGAGCCAGCGAGGGCGTCCTCGCGCAGGCGGAGGGTCTCCGAGATGTCCGCGGACTCCTTGGTGAACGCCGCGACCTGCGCCTCCAGGCCGGCCACCTGCTCCCGACGCTCGCCGAACTGGCGGGATTGCCAGGCGAGGTCGAGGTGCATGAAGCGATGACGCAGGCGCCGGTAACGCATCGCCTTCGCGGCCTGGCGGCGCAGCACGCCGATCTGACGACCGACCTCGCCGATGACATCCGTCACCCGGGCGAGGTTAGCGTCGACTCCCGCCAACTTGTTTAATGCCTCGCGACGCTGGGTCTTGTAGCGGGTGATGCCAGCGGCCTCCTCGAAGAGGTAGCGGCGCTCGGCGGGATTGGCGGAGAGAATCTGGTCGATCTGGCCCTGGACGAGGAAGGAGTAGGACATCCGGCCCACGCCGGTGTCCATGAAGAGGCGGTGGATGTCCTTCAGCCGGGAGGGCTTGCCGTTGATGAAGTAGTCGCTGGTGCCCTCGCGCTGGAGACGGCGTGAAACCGAGACCTCGGCGAACGCGGTGCCGAGCTCCTTCTCGCAGTCCGCGAAGATCAGCTCCACCTCGCACTGGGGGAGCGGCTTCCGCCGGTCGGTGCCCGAGAAGATGACGTCCTGCATCGCAGGCGCGCGGAGCGACTTGGCGCTCTGCTCGCCCAGCACCCAGCGGATCGCGTCGACGATGTTGGACTTGCCGCAGCCGTTGGGACCGACAACCGCCGTGATTCCGGGTCGGAGCTCGATGCGGGTGCGGTCGGCGAAGCTCTTGAATCCGTTGACGACGATTTCCTTGAGGTACATCGAGGGGGCGACGGGCACGATTGCCCCGCCGCACCCCTCCCGCAAGCGTCTAAACCGGGCCGCCGAGGCCATTTATTCACGGCCCGGCGAAGGGTGTTTCGGGGTTGACGCACCCCCCTGCGCCCTGTTGCTTCGACCCCTTAAACGAACATGCCCGTAGAAATCAAGATCCGCAAGGGTGAGACGGTCGACAAGGCCCTCCGCCGCCTCAAGAAGAAGGTCGACCGGGAAGGCATCATCAAGGACGCCCGCGCCAAGCGCGGCTTTGAGAAGCCCGCCGAGCGCCGTCGCCGCAAGAAGAAGGTCAAGAACTTCAACGCCTACCTGCGCAAGAAGTGGGAGAACGCCTGAGGCGTCAACCGCTCCGCACCGAGACCGAAGGCCCGTCGTCGACGGGCCTTCTGCTTTGACGGGGTCGCCGGCAAACAGAAGGGGCCGGACTTGCGTCCGGCCCCTGGTCGGCAGCCCCCGCGCGCTCAGCGCAGGAACAGCATCTCCTGGTAGGAGGGCAGCGGCCAGTGCTCGTCGGAAACGATGTCCTCGAGCGCGTCGGCGAAGCCTCGCACCTTGAGCATGGCGGGCAGCACCTTGTCGCAGGCGTGACGGGCCTGCGCATGGGTGTTCGCCTTGGTCACGGCGCGGAGGTCGTCGAGCTCGTCGAGCGAGGCGGCCAGCTTGTCGGCCAGCGCGAGGACGTCCTTGCGCAGCCTGCCGCCGGACTTGCTCTTCTCGACGGCGGTCAGCTCGCCGGCGAACTTCAGCGCGGCGGGCAGCAGCATCGTGCGGCCGATGTCATGCACCAGCTTGGACTCGGTGTTGACGGAGAGCACGTAGGAGTGGGTGTAGATCTCCTCGCGGGACTCGAGCTCGGCCCGGGAGAGGACGCCCTGGCGCTCGAACACCTCGACGGTGGACTTGGCGACCAATTCGGGCAGCGCGTCGGGGGTGGTGCGGAGGTTCTTGAGTCCGCGCTTGGCGGCCTCCCTGTGCCACTCTTCGGAGTAGCCGTTGCCGTTGAAGATGATCCGGCCGTGCTTCGTGAGGATGCCCTTGAGGACAGACTCGAGGGCCTTGTTGAAGTCGGACTGCTTCTTCTTCGCGGCGGTCAGCTCCTCGTCGAGCTCGCAGAGCGAGTCGGCCAGGATCGTGTTGAGCACGGTCAGAGGACCGGCGACGGAGAACGCGGAGCCGACGGCGCGGAACTCGAACTTGTTCCCGGTGAAGGCGAACGGGCTGGTGCGGTTGCGGTCGCCGGCGTCCTTCGGGAGGACCGGGAGCGTGTCGACGCCGATGTGCATGGTGCCGCCCTTCTTGGAGGAGGAGGCCGAGCCGCTCTTCTTCACCTGCTCGATGACGTCGTTGAGCATGTCGCCGAGGTAGATGGAGATGATGGCGGGCGGAGCCTCATTGGCGCCGAGTCGGTGGTCGTTGCCGGCCGAGGCGACGGAGGCGCGCAGGAGGCCCTGGTGCTTGTCGACGGCGCGGATGACGGCGGTGCAGAAGGCGAGGAACTGGGCGTTGGCGTGCGGGTCGGTGCCGGGCTCGAGGAGGTTGCCGACGCCGGGTCCGCCGACGGACCAGTTGACATGCTTGCCGGATCCGTTGACGCCGGCGAAAGGCTTCTCGGCCAGGAGGCACACGAATCCGTGCTGGGCGGCGACGCGCTTGAGGAGCGTCATCGTCAGCATCTGGTGGTCATGCGCCACGTTGGCGGACTCGTAGATGGGCGCGACCTCGTACTGGGCGGGTGCGACCTCGTTGTGCCGGGTCTTGATCGGGATGCCCAGCTTGAAGCACTCGCGTTCGGTCTCCATCATGCACGCGAGGACGCGGTCGGGGATGGTGCCGAAGTACTGGTCCTCGAACTCCTGACCCTTGGCGGGCTTGGCGCCGAAGAGCGAGCGGCCGCAGGTATAGAGGTCGGGGCGGAGGTAGAAGAGGCGAGCGTCGATGAGGAAGTATTCCTGCTCGGGGCCGCACGAGGCGCTGATGAAGGAGGACTTCTTGCCGAAGTGGGCGAGGACGCGCTGGGCGGCCTTGTTCACGGCGTGCATCGAGCGCAGCAGCGGCGTCTTCTTGTCGAGGGCCTCGCCCTTCCAGGAGACGAATGCGGTCGGGATGCAGAGGGTCGAGCCGTTCACTCCGTCGAGGATGAACGCGGGCGAGGTCACATCCCAGGCAGTGTAGCCGCGGGCCTCGAAGGTGGAGCGCAGGCCGCCGTTGGGGAACGAGGATGCGTCGGGTTCGGCCTGGATCAGCGCCTTGCCGGCGAACTGGGCGAGGGTGCCGGTCCCGTGCGGTTCGAAGAAGGTGTCATGCTTCTCGGCGGTGAGGCCGGTCAGCGGATAGAAGACGTGCGCATAGTGCGAAGCGCCGCGCTCGAGCGCCCAGTCCTTGATGGCGGAGGCGACGGTGTCGGCCACGGCTCCGTCGAGCTTGGTGCCGGTCTCGATCGAGGCCTTGAGGGACTTGAAGACTTCCTTGGGAAGGCGCTTCTCCATCTTTTCGAGGGAGAAGACGTTCTGCCCGTAGATCAGGTCGATCTTGTCGTTGCGGAAGTCGAAAGTCCCCCGGAGAGAGGGCTGTGAGGCGATGGCCTTGATGGCATCACTGCGGGCGGGATTAGTGCTCATGGATGAAATCGCTTATGCAAAGGCTACAAAGCACCGCCTATGCCACGCCGTCCACCGATAGTTACTCATAGGCAAAATGCCTATTTTTAGTCAGATGTGACTCTTTTTAATCACATCCGACCTGCCTATTTCCATGCATACACCAATCTCAGGAAGTAGGCGGTGCCGAGCCTGACCTGAGGGGGTACGGGGTTTCCCCGCAGATCATGAGCAAGACCAAGGCGGATCGAAAATGGTCCCTCGCCCCTGAGAAAATTAAGGGAGCTTTCATGCCTAATGTAATAGTCGTCCCACCTCTCCAGAGAGGGGACGGCGAGAATCTGTGCGCTCAGCTCGGCCCACCCGAGCTCGCGAACGAAGATGAGGCCCAGGTCGGCCGATGGCGCGGACAGGGTGGGCTTGAGCCCCGACGCATAGGTCTCGTAGCGGTGGCCGAGACCGGTGCGCAGGTCCAGCTTGCCCCGAACGTCATGAAAAATACGGAATCCCATGCCGACGGTGTTCAACGTGAGGAAATCCACGCGCCGCGCATGGTCATAGCCGGTGTCGGTCCGGGCATACCAGAAGGCGACCTTGCTGGGATTGGTCTCAAAGGACAGCTGGGCGTGCAACTCGTCGGCCGCGACCTGCGTGCCGGCGGTGGTGCGCACGGTGCGCACGCCGGCGGAGAGGACGTTCTCGGCGGATTCGCCGCGCATCATGAAGCCGGCGGAGAAGCCCCCGCCCGTCGTGGCGCCGGATCGTCCCGAAACGTCCAGGTCCGCCTGCGTGGTCCATCTGCGTTCAGCCGCGGCCACGCGCGGCCTAGGCGAGGCTTCGCGCCAAAGCTCGGTCCGGGCGTCCAACGCCACGCTCTCGGCCGAGCCCGAGGCGACGGCCCGGCCGCCGGTCGCGGAGACGCTGCCGCGTCGCACGGAGCCGCCGTCGCTCAGCCGCACGTCGTCTTCGACGAGGAAGGATTCGACGGCGGAAAGGGGGATGCGGTGGAGGGCGGATCCGAGCGCCGGCACGACCATCTCCATGCGCCCATCGACGATCCGCTCGATTCGGCCGCGCAGGAAAGTCCCGTCTTTGAGGCTGGCGGTGTCGGCCCAGAGGACGAGGGGCAGCAGGAAGGCGCAAAGCGACCGCATGCGTGGATGCTTGGGCATTCCGCGTTAGATTGCCATAGGGAGTTTCGGGGGTTATCTCCTCATGAATGAAGGCTGACGCCTTGATCGTGGGCGCGGGGCCGGCGGGACTCGCCGTGGCCGCCGCACTCACGGCCGCCGGCCGGAGCTGCGTGGTCATCGACCCGGCACGTCGGGCCGGCGGATCCATCCGCACGGTGCGCGAGGACGGATGGCTGGTGGAGACGGGACCCAGCACGCTGCAACTGGAGCACGCCGCCGACCACGACCTGCTCTGCGCCTACGGACTGGGCGGGGAGATGCTCGAGGCGGCGACAGCCTCCGCGAAGCGCTTCATCCTCTCCCGAGGCAGGCTTCATGGGCTGCGCCCGAGCCCGCTCTCGCTGCTCACTTCCGGGCTGCTGAGCCCGATCGGACGGATGCGCCTGCTCGCGGAGCCGCTGATTCCGCGCGGCGGCCATGCCGGCGAGACCGTCGCGGCGTTCGCGCGCCGACGGTTCGGGGCCCAGGCCGCCGCCCGACTGATGGACCCGGTGGTCTCCGGAGTCCATGCGGGCGACCCCGACCGGCTCGACATGGCGGCCTGCTTTCCTTCGGTGCACGGCCTCGAGGAAAGCCACGGGTCGGTCATCCTCGGCCTGACACGCAGGGGGCGCGGCGGCAGGCGCATCGTGGGCTTCAAGCTCGGCATGCAACAGCTCGCCGACGCGATGGCGGCCCGGGCCGGCGACCTTCGCCTGGGCTGGAACCTCATGCGCCTCTCCCGCACGGGCGAGGGCTGGTCGGCCGTGGTCCGCTCGGACGACACCGGCGCCGAGGAGCCGGTGGAATCCCGGCACGTCGTCGTCACCTCGCCGCCCTGGAGATGGAGGGATACGCCTTTCGCTGGCGTGGTCGGCGAGACGCTCGCGTCCTGGGCGCGCTGCGAGGCGCCACCCGTCACGGTGGTCGCCCGGGGATACGAGCGCTCACAGGTCTCCCATCCTCTGGACGGGTTCGGCTACCTCACGCCGGGCGAGGAGAAACGGCGCGTGCTGGGCTGCCTGTTCCCCTCGAGCGTGCTCGAAGGACGCGCGCCGACCGGGCGGGCGCTGCTCTGCTGCTTCCTCGGCGGGGCGCGTCAGCCCTCGATGGCGAGGCTGGACGATGACGAGCTGCGCGGGGTCGTCGACCGGGAGCTGGCGGAGACGGTCGGCGCATCCGGACGTCCGGAGCGTGAATGGATCCAACGGTGGGAGCGGGCCATCCCCCAGTACGACCACGACCAGCGCCGTCGAGAAGCGCGGCTCGTGCAGGCCGAACAGGAGGCGCCCGGCCTCCGCTTCCACGGCTCTTTCCGGGGTGGAATCTCGCTGATGCAGACGATCCGCGGAGGCGACGCGCTGGGACGCTCCCTCGCGCGATCCTGAACGCCGGCTCAGCCCCGCGGCTGCGGATCGGGAAGGGAGCGTACGATGAGGGCCGCGGGAATCATGAGAAGCGCGCCGCCGAGATAGACCCAAATGTGCGTCCCGAAATGGAAGTAGGCGAGGGCCGCGACCACGGGACCGACCACGCGGGCCAGGGCGCCGGCCGAACGCAGGATGCCGAGGTTGCGCCCCTGCTCCGTCGGGTCGGAATACAGCGAGACGAGCGCGGAAATGCTCGGAAGAACGAGCCCCGTGGCGAAGGAGATCAGCCCGAGGCCGGCGTAGAAGAGGGCGACGGAGCCGTCCCCGGGCCCGGCCTTGTCGTGCGGGATGAAGGAGACGAGCGCGAAGGCGGCGGCGGACAGCGTCATCGCACCCATGAGGACCCTGCGATGGCCGAGCTTGGCCACGAGACGACGCGCCAGGCCCTGCGCGATGATCATGGCCGCGCCGTTGAAGAGGAAGAGCCCGGCGTTGTCGCGGGGGCTGTAGGCGAACAGGGCGAAGGTCAGGAAAACGATCGTGTTCTCCATGCCGGTGAAGGCCACCTGGTAGACGAGATTGGCCCAGGAAGCGCGCCGGACCGGCGCGGAGCGCACGCGCACGAGGTCGAGGACCGAGGGCCGCCCTTCGCCCGAGCGACGGCCGGGCGGAAGGGTCTCGGGGAGCAGGAACAGGGCCAGCAGGAAGTTGAGCGTGGCGAGGCCCGCGGAGATCATCGCGGGCACGGAAAAGGGGTTCAGCCCGAAGGGCCCGTCGGCCGGACCATGGGCGAGCCGCACATCCGACCCGACGGCGCCGATCACGGGGCCCAGCACGAACCCTAGCCCGATGGCCACGCCCACGACCGCCATGCCCCTGGTGCGGTCCTTCTCCTCCGTCACGTCGGCCGCGGCGGCGCTCGCCACGGCGATGTTGCCGGCGAGCAGCCCGCAGATGACCCGGGTGAGCACAACGACCCAGAACTGCGCCGCGAAGATCCAGAGCACATAGGCGAGTGCGGCCCCGCCAAGGGTGAAGGTGAGCACGCGGCGGCGGCCGACACGGTCCGAGAGCGATCCCCAGACGGGGGAGAAGACGAACTGCAGGAGGGAGTAGAGGGCGCTGAGCATCCCGCCAAAGAGCACCGTCTTCTTGAAGACGGTGTCCCCGCCCATCGCCTCGGCCGCGGAGCACAGCCAGCCTACCAGCGTCCCGGAAGTCCCTTCGGCCCGAACGTAATGGTCGAGGAGATGGGGGAAGAGCGGGATGATCACGCTGAACCCCACGATGTCCATGAACACCGTCAGGAAGATGAGGCCGAGGGTGCGGCGCGGGGTGGCGGACATGCGCCACACGATGGGACGGGCGGCTGTCCGTGCAAACAAAACAGCGGCTTGCTCCCGGCGGCGCAGAGGGGAGAATGGCGTCGTGAAGGCCTTCCGACTGCTGACGATGCTGACCGCGGGGCCCCTCCTGGCCGCGTCCATGGAACCGAGATCGCTGCTCATCGAGCAACGGCTAGCTGGTTTCTCCGACGCGGACTACGGCCCGGCCATCGAACGTTCGGTCGAGGAATTCGAGCGACGCACGGGCAGGCGCCTGACGCCCGCCGCCGCCGGCCGCTGCGGGCTCAAAGTGAGCTCGGATTCGGGCGTGGGACTCTCGACGCCCAAGCCGTTGGTCCGGGCGGTCTCGGCGGCCCTCGTCCGCCGCGGATTCAGGCGCGAAGGGCTCGTCATCTGCGACGCGCGCGACCATGCGCTGCGGCAGGCGGGATTCCTGCCGCCGGTCGCTGACGGGCCCCAGGACTTCGAAGGCTCGCCGGTGCTCGCCTGGGAGAAGCTGGCGCCCGCCTGGGCCTCCGACGGAAGACTGCGCTACGAGAACCAGGTGCTGCCGCGTCCCGGCTCCGCCGCGGTGGCATGGGGCGACGCGCGCGTCAGCGTGCTCCCCAAGACGCTCTTCGACGACGTGGACTTCTGGATCAACCTCCCCGTGCTGAGCGACAGCCGGGCGCTGGGGGTGCACGGCGCCATCGCCGCCGCCTCGCTGGGCAATATGGCCAATGCGGAACGCTTCATGGACAATCCTTTCAACGCCTCCAAGGTCGCGGTGGAGGTTTGCGCGATCCCGGGGCTGGCCAAGGGCAACGCGCTCACGTTCCTTTCGCTCGAACGCTACCAGGTGCTCGGCGGACCGACCTACGATGCCGGCTGGGTGCGCTCGGAGAAGACCGTGCTGGCCAGCGCCAACCCGGTGATCATCGACTTCATCGGGCTCCAGAAGATCAACGCGGGCCGCAGGCAGGGCAACGTCGACCCGATTCATCCGGAACCGCCGATCTTTGCCGCGGCCAATTCAGGCGAGATCCGTCTGGGCAGCTGCAAGCCCGCCGACATCACCCTGGTCCGCCTGTCCGCTCCTTGAGGCGGCCAGCCGGCGCAGGTTTTCGGCGCCGGTAGACCAGCTGGCCGCACCAGACGAACCACCGGCCGGGACGCACCTGACAGGAGACGGCGAGGACCATTGCTTCTCCTTCGCGCTTCGCTTCCTGCCCAGTACGGCGCGGTCAGGTGCCGACACAGCGACGGGGAGGCCCCTCCCGCCCCACCTTTCAACTGGATCGTTTCAGAGGCTGACGCCCAAGGCCTCGGAGGCGGTGGCGCGCTCTTCGATCAGTTCCTTCTCGGTGATCGCGATCTTCTCCTTGGAGAAGGCGTCGAGCGGAAGGCCTTGGACGATCTCCCAGGAGCCGTCGGCCTTGGTGCGCAGGGGGTAGCCGAAGACGATGCCCGGAGTGATGCCGTAATCGCCCTTGGACAGTACGGCCACGGAATGCCATTCCCCCGCGGGGGTCGGGAAATGGAGGCTGCGCAGGGTGTCGAGCGCGGCGTTGGCGGCGGAGGCGGCGGAGGAGGCGCCGCGGGCCTTGATGACGGCCGCTCCGCGCTTCTGGACGTCGGAGACGAAGGTCTCCCTGAGCCAGGCATGGTCGGTGATGACCTGAGTCGCCGGCCTGCCGCCGATCGTGGCGTTGGTGAAGTCCGGGTACTGCGTCGAAGAATGGTTGCCCCAGATGGCCACGTTCTTGACCACGGAGTTGTGGGCGCCGGCCTTGCCCGCGAGCTGTGACTTGGCGCGGTTCTCGTCGAGACGGGTCATCGCGAAGAAGTTTTCCGCGGGCAGGCCCGAGGCCGAGCGCAGGGCGATGAGGCAGTTCGTGTTGCAGGGGTTGCCGACGACGAGGACCTTGGCGGACTTCTTGGCGCTACGGGCGATGGCCTGACCCTGGCCGATGAAGATCTTGCCGTTGATGCCCAGCAGGTCCTTGCGCTCCATGCCATCCTTGCGGGGCACCGCGCCGATCAGCAGGCACCAGTCGGCGTCCTTGAAGCCCGCGTCGAGGTCGCCGGTGGCGACGACGTCGGTGAGCAGAGGGAAGGCGCAGTCCTGCAGCTCCATCACGACGCCGGTGAGGGCGTTGAGTCCCGGCCCCACCTCGATCAGGTTGAGGGCGACGGGCTGGTCGGGGCCGAAGACGGCGCCGGAGGCCAGGCGGAAGATGGCGGCGTAGCCGATGTTGCCGGCTGCGCCGGTCACCGCCACGCGGATGGGAGTCTTGGAAGCCATGGGAACGGCTATCTAGTTACGTGCGAGAGCGGGAGGGAAGGGAAAACTACAGTCCCAGCTCGCCCTGGTGCATCTCGCCCGCGGCCGCCGCAGGCAGGCCGTCCCTGACGAGCTGGGCCAGAGAGGCGGAGGACCGGCCCTCCACCGCGCATAGGGCGCGGAGCACGAGCGCGGCGGCGAGAGCGTCGAACAGGGCGCAGTGATAACGGCGGCGCGAGGTCGGACAGTAGGCCTGCGCGAGCGCCTCCAGACGGGGGCCGAGACGGAGCGCGGACACGAGCGAGGAAAGACGATGGTCGCCCAGGCTGGGCATCCATAGCCGGGCCAGCCGGCAGGTATCAATGAAGGGACCCCACTCGGCCACCGCCTCGGGACCGACGAAGGAAGGGACGGCGGGGGGGCGAGGCCAGGTCGCGCGCAGAAGGCCGGCCTCCACGGCCGCGTTGTGAGCGGCGAAGAGCCCGGTGCGGCGCAGGCCCGCCCATCGGTCCCACTCCGCCGAGAACGGCGTCTCGGCGGCGAGGTCACGGTCCGTGAGGCCGTGGCATTGCGTGTCGACCGCGGGCACGGCGGCGGATGGCGCGTGCAGGCCGGTGAACGCGGAGACGACCTCGCCGCCGAGCAGGGTGACGACCCCTGATTCCACCACGCCGGTGCGGGCCCCTCCCTCGAAGTCGACGACGTGCAGCGGCACCTGGCTCCAGGACAAGGCGCTCATCGCCACTCGTGCCTGGGGTAGCGGCCGCGGAGTTCCTTCTTCACGGCCTCGTAGGAGCCCTTCCAGAAGGCGTCGAGGTCGGTGGTGCGCTGCTGCGTGCGGCGGGCAGGCGACTGCACGCAGACCACGACGGGTACCCTGCCCTGGCAGACGCGCAGGCGCGAGCCGGGGACGTCATACAGCTCCTGCACGGTCGCCTCGACGACCGCCTCGCCGTCCTCGGAGTACTCGATGCGCGCAGGATGCTTCTTGCGGGGCAGGACGATGCGTTCGGGGCAATACGACTCCAGCGCAAGTGCCTGCTCGTGCGTGATCCAACCGCGCACGACGGGAAACACGGGCCGGTCGCGGACGTCGCGGGCGCAGACCGCCCCGGAGCAGAGCTCCTCGACGACCATGCGCCGGGCCGCCTCGTCGAAGAGGGGCACGGCCAGTTCGGGGCAGTGCCGGGCGAGGAAATTGACGCGGCGGATCCAGCTGTCGACCTGGTCGTCCCATTTCTCGAGCACGATGCGGCCGGCGAGGACCTCGTCGGCGAGGAGCCGGCTGGCGTCGTCGGAGGGGGCGGCGTCGCGTTCGGCGTGCGCGAGCACGAGGTCGCGGAACTTCCTTTCCGTCCGCGCCATGACCCGGCGCTGCGTGCCGTCGTAGCGGACCGAGGTCGCGTCGGAGAAGTCCGCCGGCCAGAGCTCGCGAAGCCAGGCCTCCTCGACCGCGGTGCAGAGCGACAGGTAGGTGGTCACCTCGCCCCGGGCCTGGATCTCGTCGATCTCGGCGGCCACGATCAGCCGCGCGGAGCGCACGGCGGACTCGCGACGGAGCTCCCCCTTGCGGCCGTGGACCACCGCACAACGCAGGGTGCCCGCGTCGAGCCGGACAGCGAGCCGGTCGGAGAAGCCGAGCAGCAGGCAGCGGCGGACCTCAACGGGGTCGGCGGGCCTAAGATCGACCGGCAGACGCTGGCCCTCGGCGATGCGCAGGAACTGACGGGCGGCTTGGTCGGCCTGGCGGGCGGAAAGCCCGTGCACGCCGAGCGACTCACACGCGTCGGGATCGAAGCGCAGCTCGGCCGCACGGCGCAGGAGGGCGAGGCGCACGAAGAAATCGGACCCCTCCTCCTGCGCGACGGCGTCACGCGCCTCTTCCGTGCGTCCGTCGACCCTGCGGAACAGGATGTCGCGCCCCTGCGCAAGCCCCACGATGCGGGCGACTTCGGCGACGCAGCCGAGCTCGCCGGCGGCCAGCAGCATCCGCGCGTAACGCGGATGGGCGGGGAAGACCGCCATGCGGCGACCGACCGGTGTCACCTCGCCCGCGGCGTCGAGCGCGCCGAGGTCACGGAGCAGTTCACGGGCGCGCCGCAAGGCGCCGGCTTCGGGAAGCTCATACCACGGGAAGGATTCGGGCGCTCCCCAGCCGGAGGCGAGGAGCAGCAGCGCGGTCTCGGCCAGGTCCACCCGGCCGACCTCGGGGGTGTCGCGCAAAGGGCGCGACTCGTGATCCGTGCGCGACCAGAGGCGCACGCAACGCCCGGGGCCCGTGCGGCCGGCCCGTCCGGCGCGCTGCTCCGCGGACGCCCGGGAGATCGGCTCGACCATCAGCGTGTCGATGCCGCGATGGGGATCGAAACGGGCGACCCGGGCCAGCCCGGCGTCGACCACCGCACGAATACCGGGAATGGTCAGCGAGGTCTCGGCCACGTTGGTGGCCACGATCACCTTGCGCCGCGGGCCGGGCAGCACCGCGCGGTCCTGCTCCTCGGGCGGAAGCTCGCCGTGCAGCGGCAGCACCTCGACGCCGCCGGATTCCGGAAGCGCGCGCACGGCGCCAATGGTCCGCATGATCTCGTAGGCGCCGGGCATGAAGACGAGCACGTCACCCTCGGTCTCCTCACGGAGCACCCGCCGAACCTGCTCGGCCGCAAGCTCCCAGACCGGCCGCCGGGAGTCCCTGGGAACATGGAGATGCTCCACCTCGACAGGATGGGCACGCCCGTCGGCCGCCAGCGTCTCCGCGCCCTCGAGCCAGCGGGCCACGCCCTCGGTGTCTAGCGTGGCGGACATGACGACGATGAGCAGGTCCGGACGGCCCGACTCCTGGATCCTGCGAGCTAGCGCCAGGCCGACGTCCGAATGCAGGCTCCGCTCATGGAACTCGTCGAAGACCACCGCACCGATGCCGGAAAGCGAGGGATCGGCGGCCACCTGCCGGAGTAGGAGCGCCTCCGTGATGAACTTGATGCGCGTCCCGGCCGACTCGACGCGTTCGAAGCGCACCTGGTAGCCGACCTCTCCGCCGAGCCTCGACCCGCGCTCCTGCGCGATGCGCGCAGCGAGCATGCGGGCCGCGATGCGCCGGGGCTGAAGCACGAGCACCTGGCCGTCGACCAGACCCAGGTCGACCAGCATCTGCGGCAGGCGCGTCGACTTGCCCGAACCTGTCGGCGCCCGGAGGACGATCCGGCGTGTGCGCCCGCAGGCCTCGGCGAGTGCCGGACGGAGGGCGTCGATGGGCAGGGGCTGGCTCATGCGACCGGCAGGTCGATGATGCGTGCGCGCGGTTCTCCGTCCCCCAGCGTCAGCCTCGCAAGCGTGACCGGAAGGCGGAAGCGCCGCGGACCCGCGCTTCCGGGATTGAGCCTCAGCACCCCGTCCCGTTGCTCGATCAGCGGGACGTGGGTGTGTCCCGTGATCACGACCGCGGGCGCCTGCGCAGCTTCATCGACCGGCAGATGGCCGTGATGGACCAGTACCCGGACGCCGGCCTCCACGCGGAGGAGGACTTCCGGAAGGCGTGGATCGTCGTCGCAGTTGCCTCGGACGGCGAAGCAGGGCGCGACCAGCGAAGCCAGCTCCTCGACGACATGCGGTCCGCAAACGTCGCCCGCATGGAGCACCAGTTCGCAGCCTTCGAGGGCCCTGACCGCCTCGGGTCGGAGCCGGCCGTGGGTGTCAGAGATGACGCCGATCTCCACCGCCTTCCCCATGTTCAGGACGGACGACGGAGGCGGCCCGCGGGGACGGGACGGAGCGCCGTGAACTCCGCGCCCAGGGTCTCCTTCAGCTTCTCACGGAGCGCGGCCGGGAGCGCGTCGACCGCCGACTGGAAGTCCTTGTCTCCCGGGAACGCCGTACGGCCCTGCTCGGAGACGGAGCGGACTTCATCGCCGAGATCGGGGAATACGAATTCCTCCCGCCGGCCGGCGAGGTCGGCCGCCTCCTCGGCGGCGGCGACGTCGAGAGGCGGCGCCGCCTCATCTTCCACGGAGGACGGGGCCGGAACTTCGGGCGGCGACGGCCGTGCAAGGGCAGCCGGCGCGGCCGGCGGGGGCCCTATTTTTTTTTGGCCGGGCTCCCTGGGGAGTCCGGCTGCGGCGGCGGCGATGTCCTTGATGAGCGCGTCTATCGGCCGGGCTCGCGCGCTTTCGATGGCCTGAAGCATGGTGACCTCGAAATTGGCCCGTGGGGAGAGTCCATGCCGGATGCCCTGCTCGCCCTGCTGAAGGCACTCGAGCAGCCGGACCAGCTGCTCGGTGGGGAGGGGGCCGCCAAGCAGGACGGACGAGCCTCCCTTGCGCACGGAGTCGAGCGTCGCGAAACGCACGCGGGCCTGAAGGTCGGCCAGAACCCGCAGCAGGTCCCTGCCCTCCTCGTGGAAGGCGTCGCAGAGGCCGAGCGCGGCGGGCCCGTCGCCGAGCGCAAGAGCCTTGGCGAGATCCTCGACCTGCCGGGCGGAGGCGAGACCGTAGATGGAGAGCACGTCCTCCTCGGAGACCTTGCGACCCGAGAATGAGATGACCTGGTCCAGGATGGACTGGGAGTCGCGCATCCCTCCGGCCGCGAGGCGGGCGATGGCCTTGAGCGCGGCCCGGTCGGCCGTGACGCCGTCCGCCTTCACGATGCGCTCCAGCTGGTCGGCGATGACGTCCTCCTCGATCGGGTGGAACTCGAGCCGCTGGCAGCGCGAGGTGATGGTGGGGAGCACCTTGTCCGACTCGGTGGTGGCGAGGATGAACTTCACCCAGGCAGGCGGCTCCTCGAGCGTCTTGAGCAGCGCGTTGAAGGCGTCCTTGGTAAGCTGATGGACCTCGTCGATGATGAACACCTTGAACTGGCAGGAGCCCGGGGCGAACTGGCACTCGTCACGTATCCGCTTGGCATCCTCGATGGACCGGTTGGAGGCGGCGTCGATCTCGACCACGTCGAGGCAGCTGCCCTGCTCGATCGCGAGGGCCGCGGGGTCGTCGGCCTTGAAGTCGGACTTCGGGCCGCCGGCGCAATTCAGGGCCTTGGCGAGGATGCGGGCCGTGGTCGTCTTCCCCGTGCCGCGGGGGCCGACGAACAGCCAGGCGTGCGGCAGGCGTCCGCCGTCGAGGGCGTTGCGCAACGTGCGCACGATATGATCCTGCCCGACCAGCTCCTCGAAGCGGCGTGGCCGCCAGCGGCGGGCGATGACCTGGAATGCCTTGTCGGACAAGCGGAGACGAGGTTGCGGCCGCGACGGGGGGTGTCAACGGGCCATCGCGCTCATTCCCACTCGATGGTGGCGGGCGGCTTCGACGACACGTCGTAGACCACCCGGTTGATTCCCTTGACCTGGTTGATGATCCGGGTCGATGCGCGCTGCAGCACGTCGTAGGGGAGACGAGCCCAATCCGCGGTCATCGCGTCGGAGGAGGTGACCGCCCGGAGGGCGCAGACGTTGTCGTAGGTGCGCCCGTCGCCCATGACGCCGACGCTACGCACCGGAAGGAAGACAGCGAACGCCTGCCAGACCTTGTCGTACTGGCCGGACTCACGGAGCTCGCGGATGAAGATGTCGTCGGCCTGGCGGAGCACGTCGAGACGTTCCCGGGTGATCTCGCCGCATACGCGGACGGCCAGGCCGGGGCCGGGGAACGGGTGGCGCCAGACCATCTCGCGCGGCAGGCCGAGGGCTTCGCCCAGCGCGCGGACCTCGTCCTTGAACAGCTCGCGGAGGGGCTCGAGCAGGCGCAGCTTCATGCGCTTGGGCAGGCCGCCCACGTTATGGTGGCTCTTGATGGTGACGGCGGGGCCGCCGTGCGGGGAGAGGGACTCAATCACGTCGGGGTAGAGCGTGCCCTGCGCGAGGAACTCGACCTTGCCCTTCTTCCGCCGCTGCACCTCGGCCACCGAACGCTCGAAGACCTTGATGAACTCGTGGCCGATGACCTTGCGCTTGCGCTCGGGATCGGTGACGCCGCGGAGCTTGCGGAGGAATGCGGCCGAGGCGTCGACGACCCTTAGGTCCACCTTGAACTTGCCGCGGAACATGCGCTCCACCTGGGCGCGCTCGTCGAGCCGGAGCAGCCCGTTGTCGACGAAGACGCAGGTGAGACGGCGGCCAATGGCGCGCTGGATTAGTGCCGCGGCGACGGAGGAGTCGACCCCGCCCGAGAGGCCGAGGATCACCTGCGAACGGCCGACCTTCTCGCGGATCTCGCGGACGGCGGTCTCGAGGTAGTCCTCCATGACCCAGTCCGGACGGCAGCGGCAGATGCGGAAAAGGAAGTTGCGGAGAATGTCGATGCCCCGCTCGGAATGGACCACCTCGGGATGGAACTGGATGCCGAAGAACCGGCGGCGCCGGTCTTCGATCACCGCGCACTCGGAGTTCTCGGTGCGGGCCACGGCCCGGAAGCCGCGCGGAAGGCGGGTGACCTTGTCACCGTGGGAGTTCCAGACACGGAGCGGGGACTTCAGGCCCTGCAGGAGCAGCGAGCCCGAGCGGAAGGAGAGCGTACCGTGCCCGTACTCACGATGGGAGCTGCTGGCCACCCTGCCGCCGAGCATCTGGCCCATGAGCTGCACGCCGTAGCAGATGCCGAGGACCGGCAGGCCCATCTCGAACACGCCGTGATGGGGGTGAGGCGAGCCCTTGGCCTTCACGCTGTCAGGACCGCCGGAAAGGATGATGCCAACCACACCGTCCGCACGCAGCTGGGCGGGGGTGACCGTGAAAGGATAGATCCGAGAATGCACGCTGCATTCGCGCACCCGCCGGGCGATCACCTTCGTGAGTTGCGAACCGAAGTCGAGGATGGCGATGGACTGGGGGGCGGCCATGGAAACGGGCAGTTTGGGGGTTTCAGAATCTGAGGCGAACATTGTTCCAGCCGCACCGGGGGCAGGCGGCCTCCTCGCGACGGCGGGGCCGGACGTAGGTGAGGCCGCAGCGGGCGCAGGAGAAGGCCGAATTGAGGCGGCGGTGGTCGGCAAGTAGCGCGTCCCGGCGGTCATACCAGGCCTGCAATCCGATGAGCACGATGGCCGCGAGCCCCGCCAGGAAGGCCAGGAAGGCGTCAAGGTCTACGTGCTGGAGCATGGGGTCTGGTAAAAGACAAGACGCGCCGCCTGCCGGCGGGCGCGTCTCGGTGGACGGCCTGGGCGACGGGGTCAGGCCTGGGCCGGAGCGGCCTCGGACTTCTCGGCCTTGGGCTTGCGGGCGGCCCGGGCCCGGGGGGTCATCGGCGGGGCCTTGTCGTCCTTGCCCACGAGCTCGATGAGCGCGGTCTCGGCGGCGTCTCCCTTGCGGGCCCCGATCTTGTAGATGCGGGTATAGCCTCCGCTGCGGGAAAGGAACTGGCTGACGCGCTCGTCCTTGAAGAGAAGGCGGCAGGCCTCCTCGTTGCGGACGCGCGAAAGGGCCAGCCTGTAGTAGTGCAACTTGACGGCCTTGTCCGAGGACTGGGCCGCCTTCTTCGCGAGGGTGATGACCTTCTCGGCGAACGGGCGCAGGGCGCGGGCGCGCGGCAGGGTCGTCTTCACGCGCGCGTTGATGAACAGCGCGGAGGCGAGGCTGGCGACGAGCGAGCGGCGATGGGCGGTCTTGACGCCGAGGACGTGACGGTGGGAGCGGTGACGCATGGGACGCTGGTCTCGGGAATCAGGAGTTCAGGCCCTTGTCCAGCAGGCTCTCGTTGACCTTCTGTCCGAGTGAAAGCCCAAGCTGTTCGAGCTTCTGCTTGATTTCGTTGAGCGACTTCTTGCCGAAGTTGCGGTACTTGAGCATCTCCTGTTCGGTCTTCATCGCCAGCTCGCCGACGGTGTTGATGTTGGCGTTGTTGAGGCAGTTGGCGGCGCGGACGGAGAGCTCGATCTCGTTGACCGACATGTTGAGGAGCTTGCGGAGACGGTTCGCCTCCTCGCTGACCGCGGCCTGGCCGCTTTCGAACTCGACGACGTCGGAGGAGATCGTGTCGAAGACGTTGAGGTGGTGGCGCATGATGGCGGACGCCTCCTTGAGGGCCTCGTCCGGGGTGATGCGTCCGTCGGTGGAGACCTCGAGCACGAGCTTGTCGTAGTCGGTCTTGTCGCCCGAGCGGCTGCTCTCGACGGAGTACTTGGCCAGGGTGACGGGCGAGAAGAGGGAGTCTACGGGGATGGTGCCGATGGCGTGGTCCGGCTTCTTGTTCTCCTCGGCGGAGGACCAGCTGCGGCCGACGGTCACCTCGAGGTCGGCGTAGAAGCGGCGCTTCTTGTCGAGGGTGCAGATGACCAGGTCGGGGTTGACCAGGCTGACGGTGGCTCCCTTGGTCTCGAACTTGATGTCCGAGGCCTTCACGACGCCGGACTTGTTGACGTCAATCGTGCCCTTGAAGGGCTCCTTCTTCGAGGCCTCGGTGCGGATGAGGACCTTCTTGAGGTTGAGGACGATCTCGGTGACGTCCTCGAGGACGCCGTCGATGGGCTGGAATTCGTGCTGGACGCCCTCGATGGTCACCGAAGAGATCGCAGCGCCCTCGATGGAGCTCAGGAGGATCCGGCGGAGGGAGTTGCCGATGGTGTGTCCGAAGCCGGTCTCGAAGGGCTCGGCGACGAATCGTGCGTAGGTGGGAGACTCCGAGGACTTGTCCTTGATGAGGCTCTTGGGTTTCTGGAACTGTCCGAGGCGCTTGGGCATGGTCTTTGTCCGGTTGAGGGGTTGGTCGGTTATCAGCGGCTGTAGAACTCGACGATGATCTGGACGTTCACGTCCGCGGGGAGCTCCTCCTTGGCGGGCTCGCGGACCGACTGTCCGCTAAGCTGCTCGGGGAGGACGACGAGCCAGGCGGGCGGGGTGCGCCCCTGGCCCTCTTCGACGGCCCGCGTGGCGAGCTGCTTGGAGGAGGTGCGGTCGCGCACCTCGACCTTCATGCCCGGACGGACGGAGAAGCTGGGAACGTCCACCTTGTGTCCGTCGATGCGGATGTGCCCATGGGAGACCAGCTGCCGCGCGGCCGCGCGTGAATTGGCGAAGCCGAGGCGGAAGACGACATTGTCGAGACGGGTCTCGAGGATGCGGAGGAAATTATCGCCGGCGACGCCGCCCATGCGCTTAGCGCGGGCGAAGGAGAGGCGGAACTGCTTCTCGGTGAGGCCGTACATCATGCGGAGCTTCTGCTTCTCATTGAGGCCCACGCCGTATTCGGAGACCTTGCGACGGGTGGTCTTGCCGTGGATGCCGGGAGGATACGGACGGCGTTCCTCCCCCTTGGAGGTGTTGAAGATGTTCTGACCGAAGCGTCGGTTGAGCTTCGTGGTGGGACCGGTATAGCGCGACATGGCGTCTGTAGTTTATTGGTTTCTTGGAGGTGGCGGATTGGGAGTTCCCGCCCGGTTTGCCATGGCCGGACGGTGATGCGGAAGTCAGAAAGGCCTCAGACGCGGCGACGCTTGGGCGGGCGGCAGCCGTTGTGAGGAATCGGGGTGGCGTCGACGATCGAGGTGACGTTCAACCCGAGGACCTGGAGGGCGCGGATGGCGCTGTCACGGCCCATGCCGGGACCCTTGACGCGGACGGAGACGTCCTTGAGCCCGTGGGCCATGGCCTGCTTGGCGGCCTCCTGGCAGACGACCTGGGCCGCGTAAGCGGTGGACTTGCGGGAGCCGCGGAACTGGTGACGTCCGGCGCTGCCCCAGGAGATCACGTTGCCGCTGGAGTCGGTGATCGTGACCTTCGTGTTGTTGAAGGTGGCCAGGATGTGGCACACGCCGGTGGTGATGTTCTTGGAGCCCTTGGCCCGGCGGATCTTGATTTCTCCGACCTCCTCGCCGAGGAGCTCCTTGGCGGTGATCTCCTTGCGTTCGGGGGCGGCCTCGGCGGCGGCCGGGGCGGCGGAGGTCTCGGCGACGGCCGGGGCGGGCGCGGCGGCTTCGGCTTCGGCCTTGGGCTTGCGCGTCTTGGGGGTCTTGGGGGCTTCTTCGCTCATCTTGCTAGAGGGTCAGTGGCTTACTTGGCGGCGGGCGCGGCCACGCCGACGGTCTTACGCTTGCCCTTGCGGGTGCGGGCGTTGGTCCGGGTACGCTGGCCGCGGACCGGAAGGCCGCGGAAATGACGGAGGCCGCGGTAGCATTTGATCGCCTGGAGCCGCTTGAGATTCTGGCCGATGTCGCGCCGCAGGTCGCCCTCGCACATGTACCCCATGCGGACGATGTACTCCACGATCTTGTTGAGCTGCTCCTCGGAGAGGTTCTGGGCCCGCATGGCGGGGTCGAAGCCGAGGGCCTCGCAGATCTCGGTGGCGCGGCGGGGGCCGATGCCGTAGATGTAGCGGAGGGAAATCTCCACTTTCTTGTTATTGGGGATGTCGACGCCGAGGATTCGTGGCATGGGCTACGGGCAGTTTGGAAGGTGGGAAAGGGGTCGAAACGTGAAGGTTCCTAGGGGATTTGGAAGCAAAAAATAGGGTTAAGGCAGGGTCATTATTTCGACCCCATCTTCTGTCACGAGAACGGTGTGCTCAAAATGGGCGGAGGGCCTGCCATCAGCCGTCCGGGCCGTCCATCCATCCGAGCCCATAACGATCTTATGGGTGCCCAAGTTCACCATAGGCTCTATAGCCAAAGCCATGCCAGGCAACAACTTAGCTCCTAATCCCGCTTTGCCAAAATTGGGTATCTGCGGCTCTTCGTGCATTTTTCGACCAACCCCATGACCGACAAAGTCTCGAACGATTCCGTACCCCCCGGGGGCGAGAACGGCCTGGATCGCGGCGGAGATGTCCCCCACCCTGCCGCCAGGCCGGACGGAAGCAATGCCCGCCATAAGGGCTTTTTCAGTGTCCAGACAGAGGCGGCGGGCCGCTGGATCGACCTCGCCGACCATCACTGTACGGGCGTTGTCCCCGATGAAACCGTCCCGCCGCACCACGACGTCGAGGGAGACCAAATCCCCCTCGCGGATGACGCGAGCGGGCGAGCCGATGCCATGGACGACCTCCTCGTTGACCGAGACGCAGATGTGTCCGGGGTAGGAGAGCCGGTTGACGATGTAGCCATGGCAGGCGCTCTCGCAGCCATGTCGCAGCATGAGGCCCCTAGCCGCCTGATCGAGCCCGGCAGTGGTCACGCCTGGCACGACGAGTGCACAAAGATCGCGAAGCACCCGAGCCGCGGCGGCGCAGGCTGCGCGCATGCGACCCAGCTCATCGGCCGACTTCAGGTCGATCATCCCCCTGCCTCCGTCAGCGGACGAAGGGACCCCAGTGATTCAGCGCCCAGGCGACAGCGCCGAGAATGAAGAGCACGAGGCAGACCCTCTCGAGGGAACCGAGCGCGGAAGATTCTCCTTCGGGACGTACGCCGGGCGCGGGCACCGCCACGCCTCCGATGCGCCCCTTCTTGAGGAAGCCCTCGTAGTTGCGCTGCAGAAGGTAGGTCTCCACCTGGCGCATCGTGTCGAGCATGACTCCGACAGTGATGAGGCCTCCGGTACCGCCGAGGAAGGTGGCCAGACGCATGGGGAACCCGAGGTTGACGATGAAGAAGTCGGGCATCAGCGCGATGACCAGGAGGAAGAGCGAGCCGGCGAGGGTCAGCCGCGTCATCACAAAATCCAGGAACTGCGCGGTGTGCTCGCCTGGCCGGACGCCCAGGATGTACCCGTTGTTCTTCTTCAGGTCGTCGGCGATCTGGACCGGACGGAACATGATCGAGATCCAGAAGTAGCTGAATCCGAAGATCAGCACCGAGTAGACCGTGTAGTAGAAGGCGTTGCTACGGCTGAAGAGGTCGGCCCATCCGTGCAGGAAGTCGAGGGTGGGCGAGAGCGTGCTCAGCGGGTTGAGCAGCATGGGCGGGAAGCTCATGATCGCACCCGCGAAGATGACCGGCATGACCCCTGCGTAGTTCACCTTGAGGGGCAGGTAGTTCGTCTGGGCGCCGTACATCTTGCGCCCGACCATCCGCTGCGCGTACTGGATGGGGATCTTACGGACCGCCTGGTTGATGGCGACCATCGCCGCGGTGACGACCACGAAGAGGAGCAGCATGCCGGCGGCCTTCTCCCATCCGTTGGAGGCGGAGGCGGCGGCGCCGACCTTCCCCCCGAAGGCGAGGCTGGAGAAGGAGGCGATGGCGCCGGGAAGGTCGGCGAGGATGCCGACTGTGATGAGCAGCGAGGTCCCGTTGCCGACGCCTCGCTGAGTGATCTGCTCTCCGAGCCAGAGCATGACGATGGCGCCGGAGGTCAGCAGGCATACGCCGAGGCTGACGAAAAGCGTCTTGTTCTCCATCACGACGATGGTGCCGCGGAAATCTCCGAGCCCGAGGGCCTGGCCCACCTGCTGCGGATTGCTGAACGCCCCGAGCAGAAGGGCGGACTGAATGACCGCGATGAGGATGGTAAGATAGCGGGAGTACTGCGCCACCTTCTGCCGTCCGACCTCCCCCTCCTGCTGGAGACGGGCGATGGAGGGCACGACGGCGGACATCAGCTGCATGATGATCGACGCGCTGATGTAGGGCATGATGCCCAGGGAGAAGATCGCTCCCTTGAGGAGCGCCCCCCCGGTGAACATGTTGTACATGGCGACCACGCCGCCCGTGGCCTTGTCGGCCATGGAGGCGTAGTACTCCAGGATGTCCTTGGGGTCTATCCCGGGAAGGGGGATGTTCGCCCCGATGCGGGCCACGAACACCAGGGCCACGGTCGCGAGGAGCCTGCCCCGGAGCTCGGGGATTCTCCAGCAGTTGGCGAAGGCCGAGAGCATCGGTGCTCCGTCAGGTCACTTGGACTCGGCCTCGCCGCCGAGCAGGACGGCCTTGCCGCCGGCCGCCTCGATCTTGGACTTGGCGGAAGCGGAAAAGGCGTGGGCGGAGACGGTGACGGCGCGGGCGATGTCGCCGGCGGCGAGCACCTTGAGGGGCCGGCCGTCGTCGCGAATCACACCGGCGGCCACGAGCTCGGCCGGTCCGAAGGCCTTGCCCTCCAGCTCCTGGAAGTCACGGACGTTGACGACCGTGAAAGCCACGCGGTTGACGTTGCGGAAGCCGCGGTGCGGAAGACGGCGATAGAGGGGCATCTGGCCGCCTTCGAAGCCGGGACGGTGCCCGCCGCCGGACCGGGCCTTCATGCCCTTGTGTCCGCGTCCGGAGGTCTTGCCATGTCCGGAGCCGCGGCCGCGGCCGAGGACCTTGTGACGGTGAGTGGAGCCCTTGATGGCGGGCAGTGCGTGGAGCTTCATGACTGGTATGCCGCTCAGGAGCGGAGGTTCTTGATCTGTTCGAGGGTGCGGAGCCGGGAGAGCCCGTCGAGGGTCGCCTTGACGACGGCCTGCGGATTGTTCGATCCCATGGACTTGGAAAGGACGTCCTTGTAACCGGCGACCTCAAGCACGGCGCGCACGCCGCCGCCGGCGATAAGCCCGGTGCCGGGAGCGGCCGGACGAAGCATCACCACGCCGCCGTCGGCATGGCCGACGACCTCGTGAGGGATGGTGTTTCCGCGAAGGTTGACGCGGACGAGCGCGCGATGGGCCCGGTCGGTGCCCTTGCGGATCGCATCAGGGACCTCCTTGGCCTTGCCGTAGCCGACCCCGACGCGGCCCTTACCATCGCCCGCCACGACGAGGGCGGCGAAGTTGAAGCGTCGTCCGCCCTTCACGACCTTGGAGCAGCGGTTGATGTGGACGACCTTGTCGTTGTACTCGGAGGGGGTGGCGTCGCGGTTGTCGCGGCGCGGGCCACGGGGGCCGCCAGGACCGCTGCGGCGCGGGCCGCGGCGTTCACCGGAAGGACGATCGGAGGGGGCGGGGGCCGCGGGGGCGGCGCTGGAGGCTGCTTCGCTCATGAAGTTGTCAGAAGTTGAGTCCGGCCTTGCGGGCGGCGTCGGCGAAGGACTTGACGGCCCCGTGATAACGCCGGCCGGCCCGGTCGAAGACGACGGCGGTCACGCCGGCGGCCTTGGCCTTCGCCCCGAAGGCCTCGCCGAAGGCGGCGGCGCCGGCCACGTTGGGACGGAGCTTCTTGGCGCGGAGATCCTTGGACGTGGTGGCGAGGGATGCCACAGTCACGCGGCGGTCGTCGTCGATGGCCTGGGCGTAGAGGTGGAGATGGGTCAGCTTGAGGGCCAGACGGGGGCGCTCCGCGGTGCCGCGGACGGCCTTGCGGATGCGCCAGCGGCGCTTCTGGGCCAGGAGATTCTTCTTCTGCAGTTTCATCGGAATAAGGGGACGGGGCTTAGGCCGTCTTCTTGCCCTCCTTGCGGCGGACGTACTCGCCCTCGACGCGCACGCCCTTGCCCTTGTAGGGCTCGACCGGCTTGTAGAGCTTGATGGAGGAGGCCACTTGACCGACCATGTGGCGGTCCGGACCGGAGATGACCAGCTTGGTGCCGTCGGTGACCTCGACCTTCACGCCCTCGGGGATGGTGTACTGGATGGGGTGAGAATAGCCGAGCGCAAGGTCAAGGACCTTGCCCTTTAGCGCGGCCTTGAAGCCGACGCCCTCGATCAGGAGGGTCTTGGAGTAGCCGGAGGCGACGCCTTCGACCATGTTCCGGACGATGGCGCGCACGGTTCCGTGAAGGGCTCCGGCGGACTTGTCGGGAGTGAGGTCGGAGACGTTAACGACGGCCCCCTCGACGACGACGCCGATCTGCGGGGGGAAGGGCTTGCTCAGCTTGCCCTTGGGACCCTCCACATGGACGACGTTGCCGGCCACGGAGACCTTGACGCCGGAGAGGATGGTGACGGGCTGCTTGCCGATGCGACTCATGGTGCGGGTGCTTGCGCGAGGGTTTACCAGACCTTGGCGAGGAGTTCGCCGCCCACCTTCTTCTGGCGGGCCTCGGCGTCGGTCATGACGCCGTGAGAAGTGGTGAGGATGGAGATGCCCATGCCGCCGATGACCTTGGGCACGGAGGAGTAGCCGGCGTAGACGCGCCGGCCGGGCTTCGAGACACGCTCGATGCTGGTGATGGCAGGGACGCCGGCCACGTACTTGAGGGTGAGCTCGAGCACAGGGAGCCCGTCGCGTTCGGCTTTGCGGAAGTCGGCGATGAAGCCGGACTGCTTGAGGATCCCCGCGACGCCCTCGCGGATGCGGGACCACTGCACGGTCACCGCAGGCTTGGAAGCCTGGGATGCGTTGCGGAGGGAGGTGAGGAAGTCCCCGATGGTGTCGGTGGATGCGGACATGTCAGTATAGGGTCGGGGAGGGTTACCAGGAGGCCTTGGTGACTCCGGGGATCTGGCCGCTGAGGGCGAGCTCGCGGAAGGTGATGCGGGAGAGGCCGAACTTGCGGATGAACGCGCGGGGACGGCCGGAGATGGAGCAGCGGTTCTTGTGGCGGACGCGCGAGGAGTTGCGCGGCAGTTTGGAGAGGCGGCGCTGGGCGTCGTAGAACGCCTCCTCCGACACGTTGGGGTCGGAGAGGACCTTCTTCAGTTCGGCGCGCTTGGCGGCGTACTTCTTGACGAGGCGACCGCGCTTGAGGGCGCGCTGGATGACGGACTTCTTGGCCATGCTGGTGTGAAGGTGCTGGGTTCAGGCCTTGGCGGCGGGCTCGGCCGTGGCCGTGGCGGCCGCGGCGGTGGAACGGCGGAAAGGCATTCCGAGCAGACGGAGCAGCTCACGCCCCTCGTCATCGGTCTCGGCGGAGGTCACGATGACGACGTCGAGCCCGATGTTGGACCGCTGAGAGCCGTCGGCCTGGGTCTCGGGGAAGATGGTGTGGTCCGTGATGCCGAGGGAATAGTTGCCGCGTCCGTCGAGACGGTTGGAGGTGCCGCGGAAGTCGCGGATCATCGGGAGGGCCACCGCGGTGAGGCGGAGGAGGAACTCCCACATGCGAGCCCCGCGCAAGGTCACCATGCAGCCGAGGGGCATGCCCTGGCGGACCTTGAAGTTCGCGACGGACTTGGTGGCCTTGGTGATCACGGGCTTCTGGCCCGAGAGCTTGGTGAGCTCCTTGACGACCTCGGCCATGTGGCCCTTGTCGGCCTCGGCCTTGAAGGCGGAGTTGAGCACGATCTTCTTAAGACCGGGCACTTCATGCACGTTCTTGTAGCCGCGGCTCTTGCGGAGCTCGGGGACGACCTTCTCGAGGTAGTGCTTCTTGAGGTAGGGGACGTTCTGGGACATCTGGGAAGTTCTCTCGGGTGGTTTCGTCTGGATCACTTGCGCGCCGGCTTCTTGGCGCGACGAGCGTCGAAGAGCGACGCGAGCATGACGTTGGAGCGGTGGATGGGGGCCTCGCGCTCGGTGATGCCGCCCTGCCCGTCCTGGGTGCGCTTGAGGTGGCGCTTCACGAGGTTGAGCCCCTCGACGACGACGCGCTCCGCGGAGCGATCGTAGCTGGACACCTTGCCACGACGGCCCTTGGAGGCGCCGGCGATGACGACGACCTCGTCGCCTTTCTTAATGTCGGTCTTGGCCATGTTCAGAGGACCTCGGGGGCGAGGGAGATGATCTTCATGAAGTTCTTGCCGCGGAGCTCGCGGGCGACGGGGCCGAAGATGCGGGTGCCCTTGGGGTTGCCGTTCTCGTCGAGGATGACCACGGCGTTGGTGTCGAAACGGAGGTAGCTGCCGTCGCTCCGGCGGATGGGAGCGACGGTGCGCACGATGACCGCCCGGCAAACGGACCCCTTCTTGACCTGGGCGTCGGGCGTGGAGTCCTTGACGGAGCAGATGATGACGTCGCCGATGCCGGCGGTGTCGGTCATCTGTCCAAGGCGGCGGATCATCCGCACCTTGCGGGCCCCGGTGTTGTCGGCTACTTCGAGCCGTGAAAGCATCTGGATCATGACGTTGGTCTCCTAGTCTTGGTTCATTCGTCAACCGACTGGGCGGCGATTTTGGCGGCCTCGACGACGCGGATGACGCGCCAGCGCTTCAGCTTCGAGAGGGGGCGGGTCTCCATGATTTCGACACGGTCGCCCGGCTTGCACTCGTTCTTCTCGTCGTGGGCGTGAAGCACGGTGCGGCGCTTGACCTCCTTGCCGTACATGGGATGGGGCACGGTATACTGGTAGGAGACCTTGACGGTCTTGTCGCCGGAGCGGGAGGCGACGACCCCCTGGAGGGCCTTTCGGTTGGAGCGGTTCTCGGACATCGGGAAAATCAGGACAGGTTCACTTCTTGGCGTTCTGGCCGAGGACGGTCAGGCAACGGGCCACCTCGCGGCGGAGGGCGCGGAAACGGGCGGGGTTCTCCACCGCGCCGGTGGCCTTCTTGAGGCGGAGGGCGAGCAGCTCCTCGCGGGCTTCGCGCACCCGCTTCTCGAGCTCGGCGGCCGCGAGCGGACGGAGGGAGGAGGCGGCGGAGGGCTTGTCTTTCCGGTAGTTGGACATCGGGAAAAGGGGTCAGTTATGGGCTTCGGGCGCAGCGTACATCAATACTTTTCGAGTTCTTCGCGGGCCACGAACCGGCAGCGGACCTGGAGCTTGGTGTCGGCGAGGCGCATGGCCTCCCGGGCGGTGCTGAGGGGGACGCCGGCCACCTCGAAGAGCATGGTGCCGGGCTTAATGACGGAGACGTAGAGCTCGACGCTGCCCTTTCCGGAACCCATGCGGACCTCGGCCGGCTTCTTGGTCACCGGGGTGTGGGGGAAGATGCGCATCCACATCTTGCCCTTGCGCTTGAGGGAGCGGGAGATCGCGATGCGCGCGGCCTCGATCTGGTTGGCGGGGACGCGGGCGCGATCCAGGGACTGGATGCCGAAGTCGCCGAAGGCGAGGGTGTTGCAGACCGTGGCGTTGCCGCGGATCTTGCCCTTGCGGTGTTTGCGCCACTTCGTGCGGGCTGGCTGGAGATTGGCCATGGTGTCGGTTCAGGTGGGTGGATGAGCGGGCGGCGGTGATCAGAACTCGGAGTCCTTGGCGCAGATCCAGCACTTGACGCCCAGCTTGCCGTAGAGGGTGCGGGCCTCGGCGAAACCGTAGTCGATGCTCTCGCGGAGGGTGTGGAGGGGGACGCGGCCCACCCGGGCGGACTCGACGCGGGCGATTTCGGCGCCGCCGAGACGGCCGCCGAGTCGCAGACGGATGCCGTCGGCGCCGTTGGTCATGGTAGTCTGCACGGCCTTCTTCATGGCGCGGCGGAAGGAGATGCGGCGTTCGAGCTGGAGGGCCACGTTCTCGGCCACGAGCTGGGCGACGAGGTCGGGGCGCTTCACTTCGTTGACCTCGAGGATGACGTCGTCGATGCGGGCCTTGCCGGCGACCTTCTGGATTTCCTCACGGAGCTTCTTGAGCTCATCGCCCTTGCGGCCGATGACCACGCCGGGACGGGCCGTCCAGATGCGCACACGGACCTTCTGGCCGGCGCGTTCGATGAAGATGCGGGGGACCGCCGCCTGGCGGAGCTTCTCCTTGAGGAACTCGCGGATGCGGTAGTCCTCGAGGATGTTGGCGGGGAAGTCTCGCTTGGTGGCGAACCAGCGGGATTCCCAGTTGCGGCGGACGGCGAGGCGGAAGCCGGTCGGATTTACTTTCTGTCCCATGTGGAAAGGCGGCGGGGGGTCACTTGGTGGCGGAGCCGAGAGCCACGCGCACGTGGCTCAGCGACTTGTGGATGGGGTGCGCCGAGCCGCGGGCGGCCGGCATCGAACGCTTGATGACCGGGCCCTGGTTGACGGTGGCGGAGACCACGACGAGCTCGCTGCTCGAGAGGTTGTGGTTGTTCTCCGCGTTGGCGATGGCGCTGGCAAGGGTCTTGCCCAGGATGCGCGCGGACTTGCGCGGGATGAAACGCAGGAGCTGCACGGCCTCCTCGGCGGGCAGGCCCTGGATCTGGCGCGCGACTTCGCGGACCTTCTGGGGCGACATGCGGGCGAAACGGGTGGTGGCGTGGACTTGGGCGGACATGACTTGTGTGAAAGTGTTGGTCAGAGACGGGGGTTGGCGCGCACGGAGACGACGTCCCCGACGGCGATGGAGACGGCGGGCGCAAGCTCCAAGACCAGTGCGACGGCGCGGGACCGGGAGGATTCGGCGACGACGACGGCGCCGAGCGGGGCGCCCGCGCGGGAGACGGTGCAGACCGAGCCCGGACGCAGGCCGCGCTCATAGCCTCCCTCGAGGACGAGCAGGTCGGCGGTCCGGCCGGCGACGACCGAGAGCACCGCGGCGCGCCCGTCGGACTCCGCCGGCGCGGCCACGCGCGTCTCCGCGCCGGACGCGAAGACGGCGGCGAGGAGGAGGGCGGTGGCGAGGGCGCGGCGCACGGGGATCACTTGGCCTCCTTGCGGGAGGGCTGGGTGTGCTGACGGAAGGTGCGGGTGGGCGAGAACTCGCCGAGCTTGTGCCCGACCATGTTCTCGGTGACGTAGACGGGGACGAAGGCCTTGCCGTTGTGGACCTCAAGGTTGACGCCGATGAACTCAGGCGTGACGGTCGAACGACGGGACCAGGTCTTGATGGGCTTGCGGCTGTTCGCCTTCTGGGCGGCCTGCACCTTGTCGAGCAGGTGAGGGTCGACGAAGAAGCCTTTCTTGCGGGAGCGTGCCATGTTGCGAGGTGGCTGGAGGGGTTAGACCTGCTTCACCTTCCGGCCGTTGCGGCGGACGATGATCTGGTTGTTGGAGGGCTTGGCCTTGATGCGCGTCGGGAAGCCCTTCGCGAGCTGCCCCCAGGGGGACTTGAGCTGCTGGCGTCCGCCGCCGCCCTTCTTCTTGCCGCCGCCGCCACCGTTGGGGTGGTCGACGGGATTCATGGTCATGCCGCGCTGACGGGGACGCAGCCCCTTCCAGCGGTTACGGCCGGCCTTGCCCATGCTCGCGTTGTGGTGGTCGACGTTGCCCACCACGCCCACGGTGGCGCGGCAGTCGGCGTTGAGATAACGCTGTTCGCCGGAAGGCATGCGGAGGATGGCCCGGTCAGCCTCGATGCCGAGGAGCTGGGCGTAGCCGCCGGCGGAACGGGCCAGCTGGCCGCCCTTGCCGGGCTCGATCTCGATGCAGTGAATGAAGGTCGAGGGAGGGATCAGCCGCAGGGGCAGGGAGAGCCCCGGGGTGAGCTGCTCTTGGGCGGTGTTGGTGCTGACGAGCTTGTCGCCGACCTTGAGACCATCCGGAGCCAGGATGTAGGCGATGGACTTGTCGGCGTACTCGATGAGGGCGAGGTGCGCGGTGCGGTTCGGGTCGTACTCGAGACGGGTGACGGTCGCCACCTCGTCGATGCGCTCACGGCGGAAGTCGACCTTGCGGTAGAGCTTCTTGTGGCCCCCGCCACGGCGGCGGGAAGTGATGCGTCCGTAGCAGTTGCGACCGCGGGCGCGATGATTGCTCTCCGTGAGCGAGCGCTCGGGGCGGCCCGCATGGAGGCCCTCGGTCTTCACGCGGACCAGGAAGCGCTGGCCGGGGGTGACGGGACGATGGGTGATGAGAGGCATGGGATTGGTTTCCGCTTGAATCAGGCGAGGGAGATGACGTCGCCCTTCTTCAGGGTGACGATGGCGCGGCGGGAGGAAGTCTCGGTGTAGATCGCGCCTCCTCCGAGGCGGCTGCGGCGCACCTTGCCCTTGCGGACGAGGACGTTGACCTTCTCGACGGTCACCTTGAAGGACGCCTCGACGGCGGCCTTGATCTGCCTGCGGTCGGCTCCGGGGAGCACCTCGAAGACGTACTTGTTGGCCTCGGCGAGGCCTGACGCCTTCTCGGTGAGTACCGGGCGGCTGATGATTTCAGAGGCGGGCTTCATGGGTGCGGCTTCAGTTCTTGGCGCGCTCGAGGACCTTCTGGAGTCCGGACTCGGAGATCAGCACACGGGGGGTGCGGACGAGGTCGAGGGCGTTGAGGTTGGAGGAGTTGGAGAAGACGGCGCGGCCGATGTTGCGGCTGGCGCGCAGGACGGGCTCGGACCAGGCGCTGTCGACGACGAGCAGCCTGCGCCCCTCGGGGCTCACGTTGCTGAGGACCTTGGCGAACAGACGGGTCTTGGGCTGGGCGACCTCGAACTTCTCGATGACCGACAGGCCGCCGTCCTTGGCGAGCTCGAAGAGGGCGCGGGCGAGAGCCACGCGGCGCGCCTTGGCCGTGATGGTCTTGGACCAGTCGCGGGGGCGGGGGCCGAAGACGACGCCGCCCTTATAGAGCTGGGGGGCGCGCTTGTCGCCGTGGCGGGAGCCACCAGAACCCTTCTGGGGCAGGATTTTCTTACCGGAGCCGGCGACTTCGCCGTAGTCCTTGGTCTTGGAGGTTCCCTGGCGCTTGTTGGCCTGGTAGGAGACGACGACCTGCTTGAGCAGGGCGACGCCGCGGCTTCCCTCGAAGGAGGGGATTTCAAACTCCTTCTCGGTGAAGGCGGAGCCGTCGGGCTTGTAGACTTTGAGCTTCATTTTACTTCAGATGGCGGGGTGATCACTTAGCGACGGCCTTCTTGGCCGGACGGACGACGACGACTTCGCCGTTGGCGCCGGGGAAGCTGCCCTTGATGAGCAGGAGGTTCTTTTCGGCTAGGACTTGGACGACCCGGAGGTTCTGCGCGGTGCGGCGCACGTCGCCCATGTGACCGGGCATGCGCTTTCCCTTGAAGACGTGACCAGGGGTCTGGCGCATGCCGATCGAGCCGATCCGTCGGTGCATCATGTGCCCGTGGGAATCCGGCTGGCCGGACATGTTATGACGCTTCATCACGCCCTGGAAGCCCCGGCCCTTCACCGTGCCGATGACGTCCACGAGCTGTCCGGGGGAGAATTTCTCGACGGTGATGACGTCGCCTACCTTGGCTTCAACCGCCACGCTCTGCCGGATCTCATGGAGATGGCTGTGGGCCGGGACGCCGGCCTTGCGGAGATGGCCCATCTCCCCGGCGGAGAGACGGCTCTCCTTCTGGGCGCCGAAGGCGATCTGGACGGCATGATAGCCGTCCTTCTCCTGCGTCTTGACCTGGGTCACGGGGCAGGGACCCGCCTGGATGACCGTCACGGGCACGAGGACGTTGTCCCCGTCGTAGACCTGGGTCATGCCGATTTTCTTTCCGAGTAGCTGGTGCTTCATTTTCTAAGAGGCAGGTGGCCGGTGAGGGCCGTTTGGTCATCGCTGACCTGCGTTAGGCTTTGGTATTCCTTGCGGAAACTTGGTCCTGTACGTGGCGCGAGGCCTGCGTTGGGTTGGAGGTTGGTCGGAGGGTTGAGGGTTAGACGGTGATGCTGATGTCGACGCCGGAGGGCATGTTCAGCTTCTTGAGCTCGTCCACGGTCTGCGCGTTGGGTTCGCGGATCTCGATGAGCCGCTTGTGGGTGCGGATCTCGAACTGGTCCATGGACTTCTTGTCGACGTGGGGGGAGCGGTTGACGGTTAGGCGCTGGATGACGACGGGCAGCGGCACGGGGCCGGAGACCTGGGCGCCGGTGCGCTTGGCGGTGTCGACGATCTCGTTGGCCGACTGATCGATCATGCGATAGTCGAAGCCCTTGAGCTTGATGCGGATTTTGGGGATGCGGGCCATCGGGAAGGGGCGGGGTTCAGGTGCGGGCGGGGGCGCGGGAGGAGGTCTCCACGACCTGCTTGAGGATGTTGGCCGGAACCTGGGCGAAGTTGCTCGGCTCCATCGTGTAGGAGGCGCGCCCCTTGGAGAGGGAGCGGACGTCGGTGGCATAGCCGAACATCTCGGCGAGAGGGACGAGGGCGTTGATGTTGCAGGCCCCGGCCTTGGTCTCCATGCCCTGGATCTGCCCGCGGCGGCGGTTGAGGTCACCCATGATGTCCCCTTGGTACTCCTCGGGGGTCACGACCTCGACCTTCATGATGGGCTCGAGAAGGATGGGCTTGGCCTCCTTCATGGCCTCCTTGAAGGCGAAGATTCCGGCCATCTTGAAGGCCATCTCGTTCGAGTCGACCTCATGGAACGACCCGAAGACGATGCGCGCGGTGAAGTCGATCACGGGGTAGCCAGCCACGACGCCGTTGTTGGCGGCCTCGAGGATGCCCTCGGTGGTCGGCTTGATGTACTCCTTGGGGATCACGCCGCCCACGATCTCGTTGACGACTTCCTGGCCCTTGCCGGGGCTGGGCTCGAGCTTGATCTCGGCGTGGCCGTACTGGCCGCGGCCACCCGACTGGCGGATGAACTTGCCCACGCCCTCGGAGGGGATGGTGATGGTCTCGCGGTAGGAGATCTGGGGCTTGCCCGACTTGGCCTCGACCTTGAACTCCCGCTTGAGACGGTCGACGATGATCTCGAGGTGGAGCTCGCCCATGCCCGAGATGATGGTCTGCCCGGTCTCGGGATTGGTGGAGAGGCGGAAGGTGGGGTCCTCCTGCGCGAGCCGCTGGAGACCGATGCCGAGGCGTTCCTGGTCGGCCTTGGAGTTGGGCTCGATGGACATCGAGATCACGGGGTCGGCGAAGGTCGGCGGCTCGAGCACGAGGTCGTCCTCGAGGGTCAGGGTGTCGCCGGTCACGACGTCCTTCGGGCCGACGACGGCGCAGATGTCGCCCGAGAAGGCGACGTCGATCTCCTCGCGATCCATCGCCCGGAGGAGCAGGAGCCGGGAGATGCGCTCGTTGCGGCGGGTGCGGGGATTGTAAAGGGAGTCGCCCTTCTTGAGCTGGCCGCGGTAGACGCGGAAGAAGACGAGCTGCCCGACGAACGGGTCGGACCAAAGCTTGAAGCAGAGCCCCGTGACCTTGGCGCCGTCGTCCGCGGCGATCTTAATCTCGCTGGCGCCGTCGTCCTTGAAGGCACGGATGGCGGAGGTCTCGTCGACGGGCGCGGGTAGGTAGTCCACGACGCAGTCCAGGAGCATCTGCACGCCCTTGTTCTTGAAGGCGGATCCGGGGATCACGCCGACGAAGTTCATGGAGAGAGTGGCCTTGCGGACGCCGGTGCGGATCTCGTCGACGGTGACCTCCTGGCCTTCGAGATACTTGGCGGCGAGGGCGTCGTCGAAGTCGGCGAGGGCCTCGATGAGCCCATCGCGCCACTTCTTCGCCTCGTCCTTCTGATCGGCGGGGATGTCGACCTGGTTGAACTTCATCCCCTTCGGGTCGGCCTCGTCGTAGACGTAGGCCACGTTCTTCACGAGGTCGATGAGGCCGCGGAAGGCCTCTCCCTGACCGATGGGGATGTAGAGCGGGTGGGCGTTGCCCTTGAGCTTCTGGCGGATGTCGTCGACGGCCCCGAAGAAGTCGGCGCCCGTGCGGTCCATCTTGTTGACGAAGGCGACGCGGGGCACGCTGTACTTGTTCATCTGGCGCCAGACGGTCTCCGACTGGGGCTGGACGCCGGCGACGGCGCAGAAGACGGCCACGGCGCCGTCAAGCACGCGAAGCGAGCGCTCCACCTCAGCCGTGAAGTCCACGTGACCGGGGGTGTCGATGATGTTGATGCGGTGATCGATACCCGCGAAATGCCCCTCCTTGGTCTTCCAGCCGGCCGAGATCGCGGCGGCGGTGATGGTGATGCCGCGCTCACGCTCCTGCTCCATCCAGTCGGTGGTGGCGTTGCCGTCATGGACCTCGCCCATCTTGTGGACCACGCCGGTGTAGAAGAGGATGCGCTCGGTGGTGGTGGTCTTGCCGGCGTCGATGTGCGCAGCGATGCCGATGTTGCGCGTGTGTTCCAGGGGGAACTTGCGGTTCGGCGAATTGAGCGTGGAAAGGGTGGCGGACATTGTCGGGGCCTCGGTGCGAGCTTACGGAGCGGACGCTTACCAGCGAAGGTGGGCGAAGGCGCGGTTCGCCTGGGCCATCTTGTGGGTCTCCTCGCGCTTCTTCACCACGTTGCCGGTGTTGTTGTAGGCGTCGACGACCTCGGCGGCCAGCGCCTCGGACATGGGTGAGCCCTTGCGGCCCGCAGCGGCGGCGACGACCCAGCGGAGCGCGATGCTGTTCTGACGTTCGTGGCTCACCTCGACAGGCACCTGGTAGGTGGCGCCGCCGACGCGGCGGCTCTTCACCTCAAGCTTGGGACGGCAGTTCTCAAGGGCCCCGAGAAGGAGCTCGACGGGGTTACCCTTCATGAGCTTCTCGCTGACCTTCTCGATCGCCCCATAGACGATGGATTGGGCGACGGACTTCTTGCCGGACTTCATCACGATGTTGATGAGCTGGCTGACGAGGGCGCTGCCGTAACGGGCGTCAGGGAGATGGGCGCGCTTGGCTGCTTTGCGACGACGGGACATGGCGGGACGTAAAGGGGTCGGTGATCAGGCCTTCTTCTCCTTCGGGCGCTTGACCCCGTACTTGGAGCGTGAGCGGCGGCGCTTCTCGACGCCGGAGCAATCGAGGGGCCCGCGGACGATGTGGTAACGGACGCCGGGAAGGTCCTTCACGCGGCCGCCACGTACGAGCACCACCGAGTGCTCCTGAAGCTTGTGACCCTCGTCGGGGATGTAGGAGATGACTTCCTCGCCGTTCGTGAGCCGCACCTTAGCGACCTTGCGCTGGGCCGAGTTGGGCTTCTTGGGAGTACGGATCATCACCTGCACGCAGACCCCGCGGCGGAACGGAGAATTGTTGAGGGCCGGAGACTTGGACTTGGTCTTCGGCTGGATGCGCGGGTTGCGCACGAGCTGGTTGATGGTGGGCATGGGCCTCGGTTAAGTAGGGAAAAGAGCGTTTGGGCATACAAACCGAGGTTCCTCATGCAAGAGGAATCTTGGGGCTTTTTAAGGTTTCTTTACGTCCGTCCGCCTGCGCGCCCCAGGTTACCATTTTGGGCGAGACAAGCACTGGGGCTGAGGCAAGATGTGGCCCCCATGCTAAAAGGGCCGTATTCTGGTATCCTAATGGTCCTGATAGGACTGATTTGGGCCTCCTCGTCGGCCGCACAGACGGGCGCGGCACCGGCGACCCCCGTTCTAGCACCTAAAAGCCCTGAAAAACCCCTGGATTCTGGTCGGATTGAGCAAGCTGATGCTGAGATTATCCTCCTTGCCGGGCTTCCCTTAGGTAAGCCCGAAAGCGAGTTGATCAGTTACGCCCGCCGTAGCTACCTCTTCACCGATTTGATAGTGGATCCGGGTCTACAGCAGATGACCCGCATGGCGCTCACCAAAATCGAGGAAAACCCCAAGAATTCAGAGCAAATCAAGGCGGATCACCTAGGTCTGGTCTCGAATCATTTCCTCAACCAAGCCTTCGAGGGACAGGCTCGGAACATGGGACTGGCCGACGTCCTCAATCTGGCCCAGATCGCGGTCCGTTGCCAGCCCTCGAATGCAAAGGCTAAGTTGTTCTATTCAAACGTTTTACATTCAAATCTTGGGCGTACAGACGATGCCATTCTGACACTTCAGCACGGTTTGGAATTCCTTGCGGTGGATGACCCGCTGGCGAGGGATTACCTGGAGCGCTACTTCCAGCTGCTCCAGATCCAAGAGAGGGACGGAGAGGTGGTCGCCCAGGGGTTCAAGCTCATGCAGTCCGGCAAGACCCTGCCCCTGCCCGTCCGTGAGGCCACTGCGCTGGGGGTCGCGACCTCCCTCTACTGGACCGGCCAGTACCCCGAGGCGGTCGCCACCATCGACGCCAGTTCACTCGACCGCCAGATCGGCGGACTGCTCCTGAAGGCACGCTCGCTGTTCGACGGAGGCCGCACGCGCGACGCCATCACCCTGCTCGAGGGACGCACGGCATCCTTTAGCGGCGCGGCCAAGGACGCCATCCTCGCCCAGCTCGGACGCTTCCACCTGCTGCTCGGCCAGCCCAAGGTGGCGCTCACCATCGCCGAGGAACGCGTCTCGGACGAACCCCGGGCCCCCTTCCCCCGCCTGCAACGGCTGCACGCCCTCGACCGGCTCGGCCTGCGCGAGGAATACGAGAAGGAGCTGCGCACCATTCTCGAGAAATTCGCCGACAGCGCCCCCGCGATGATCGCGCTCGCCAACTTCGCCGCAGAACGCGGGTACGACGGGCTCACGCTCACCGTCGCCAACCAGTCCGCCGCCCGCGGCTTCGAGAAGGCCATGTTCGCGGCCCTGCACCTGGAAGCGCTCATCAACGCCAAGGGCTACGACGAGGTCATCAACCAGCATCGGCAGGTCACGGCCGCCGACCGCGCCTTCTTCAAGTCGAACGAGCCGCTGGTCCAGGCCCTGCTCGGCATCGCCCACCACGCCCGGATGAAGAAGGACGAGGTGGCCGCGAAGCGCGACCGCGACGTGGGCGACCGCTACCTCCAGGAGTTCCTGAAGGCGCCCGACCTGGGGCCCGAGGCCTACCGCTCCGTGGGCCGGCACCTCCGCACGGTGCGGGCCTCGGAGGCCGCGGTGCGCGTGCTCGAGGCCGGCTGCAGGGCCCATCCGCGCTACTCCCAGCTTCGCGCCGAACTGATCGGCGCCCGGATCCTGGCGGGACTGACGGACGGATACGGTGACCGCCGGCCGCTCGCCGACGACATCGAGGCGCTGCTCGCGATGCGCCGCCCCTCCCCGCTCGTCTGGCAGGAGTGCCTGGGCTGGCTCCGCGCCGAGGCGAAGATTCCGGATGAGCGCCGACGCAAGCTGGAGCGCGAGATCGCCCCGCTCACCAGGCCCAACCTCGACCAGCAGGCGCTCGCCGGCCGCTGAACCATGGACCTTGCTTCGCGCCGCGCGGCGCTGCTCTCCGAGCTGGAGCCATTCGCCGACCATCACGAGCGCTTCCAGTACGTGATCGACCGGGCCAGGGGGGCGCCCTCGCTCCCCGCCGAACTGCGCCTGGACCAGTTCCTCGTGGAAGGCTGCACCTCCAACCTCTGGCTGGTGCCCTCGCTCGAGGACGGCGTCTGCCGCTTCCGCTGCGACGCCGACTCGCTCATCACCAAGGGCGTGGCCACGCTGGTCTGCGAGCTGTACGACGGCGCAAGCCCGGGCGAGGTCGCCGGGACGGACGCCGACTTCCTCTCCAAGGCCGGCATCACCCAGCATCTCTCGCCCAACCGCCGCAACGGGCTGTCCAACCTCGTCGGACGCATCCGCGGATTCGGACGGGCCGCCCTGGGGCCCTCGTCATGAACGCGGACCGCGGAGACGCCCTGCTGCGCTGGCTGTGCCTCGGCACGCTGGCCTGGGCGGCCCTCGTCCTGCAGGCGGGCGGCTTCACCACCAGCATCCACGCGGGGATGGCCTTCCTCGACTGGCCGCTCTCGAACGGCTCGGTCAATCCGCCCGGATGGCTCACCGAGATCGACAAGTTCGCCGAGCACTCGCACCGGCTGGCGGCCGCCGGGCTCGGCCTGCTCTGCGTCGCGATCGCCTGGGCGCACGCGGCGCGCGAACAGCGGCGAACGCCGCGCCTCGCCGCCTACGCGCTGCTGGGTCTGGTGGCGGCCCAAGGCATGCTCGGAGGCCTCCGAGTGCTGCTCGACCAGCTCAACATCGGCGGCGAGGGGAACGCCAAGGCGCTGACGTTCGCGGTCATGCACGGCGTGAACGCCCAGCTGACGATCGCGCTGCTGTCGGGCCTCGCCGTCTGCCACCTCGCGGTCTGGCGCGTAGCGCGGTCATGCACGCCCGCGCTACGCTCGGCCGGACGCGTCGCGTTCGTCGCCATCCTCGCCGTCATCATCGCCGGCGCCCTGATGCGCCAGAGCCGTAGCACCTTGTGGGTCGCGGAGCCGACAGTCACGGGACTCTTCGTGCCCTCCGCCGGCGAGGGGGCCGCCTGGTGGCTCAACCTGCTCCATCGCTCGGGCGCGGTCCTGGCCGGACTCCTCGTCCTGCGCTTCGCCTACGGGCTCGCCCGAGAAGGGCGGCGCGGGCTCGCGGCCTCGATCGCAGTGCTCTTGGGACTCCAGACGGCCTTGGGCGCGCTGGGCCTGACGCTGCCGCTCAACCCGCACGTGCGCACGGTGCACGTGGTGACGGCCGCGGCGTTGCTCTCGCTGCTGACCGTCGGGGTGCTGCTCGCCCATCGGCACGAGGGCCCGCTGCGGGAAGCCTGAGGCGTTTTGCCTTGGACAGAGGTCATAAAGACTCCAGCACAGGGACGTGAGCGATCGAGCCGGTAGTCTGCCCGCCGCCCTCTGGGAGTTGACCAAGCCCCGGCTGTCGGCGCTCTCCGCACTGACCGCGCTGGCGGGCTACTTCTGCAGCGAGCCGGAGAGCCGGGCCGACGCGCGCACGCTGGTCTCCCTCGCGCTCGGCACGGCGCTCGCCGCCGGCGCCTGCGGCGCGCTCAACATGTGGTGGGACCGCGCAGCCGACGCGCGCATGGAACGCACGCGCGAGCGCCCGATCCCCGCCGGCACGGTCACGCCCGGGACGGCCCTGGCCTTCGGGCTCGCGCTGCTCGTCGCCGGGGTCGCGCTGGTCTGGTCCGGCGCGGATCCGCTGGCAGGCCTGCTCACCGCCGCCACGGCCGCCTCCTACCTGCTCCTCTACACGCCTCTCAAGTCGCGCACCTCCTGGTGCACGCTCGTGGGGTCGCTCCCGGGCGCACTGCCCCCGCTCATCGGCACGGCCGCCAAGCTCGGCGGACGCATCGACGAGATGGGCTGGCTGCTCTTCGCCCTGCTCTTCTTCTGGCAAGTGCCGCACTTCATGGCGCTGGCGATGCTGTGGCGCGCCGACTACGCCCGCGGCGGCTTCAAGATGGCCACGGTCGAGGACCCTGCCGGCGGCTCCGCCGCACGCTGGGCCGCGGTCTTCACGGTCCCCATGGTCGCCACGTCGGCGCTCATCGCCGTCCGTTTCACCCCGGTCTGGAGCAGTCCGTTCACCTGGGTCGCCGCCGCGGCCGGAACCTGGTTCATCAAGCTGACGATCGACTTCGTCCGTCCCGACAGCCGGGAGGCGGCCGCCCGGCCCTACTTCATCGCGTCGATACTGTACCTGCCTGCGGTGATCCTGACGCTCACGCTCTGCAGGCTTTTCTGAGGACGGAGATGGCGACCCGGCTCGACAAGGAAAGGATGCGCGAGGCGATGTCCGCCCGCGCCGCGGTCCTCACCCGGCGGGAGCTCGAGGCCGCGGGACGCGCCGCCGAGGCGCTCGTCGCGCAGCTTCCGGAATGGAAGCAGGCGCGCACGGTGTGCCTCTACGCCTCCTTCGGACAGGAACCTGTCACGGACGGCCTGCTGCGACTGGCGCTCGACCAGGGCAAGACGCTGCTGCTGCCCCGGATGGCCCCCGACCGGTCCGCCTCGGTGCGCAAGGTCGCGGCGCTGGAGTCGCTCCAGGTCTCGCGCTTCGGCATCCGGGAACCGGCCGACGATGCACCCGTCGCCGCGGCCCGGGACGCCGACCTGTTCCTCGTGCCGGGGCTCGCCTTCGACCGACGCGGCCGCCGGCTTGGACGTGGGGCGGGCTTCTACGACCGGCTCCTCCGCGGACTGCCCCGCAAGGCCTTCCTTCTCGGACACGCCCACGGCTTCCAGCTGACGGGGGCGGTCCCCTCCGAGGAGCACGACGTGCGGATGCGGGCCGTGGTCACGCCGCAGGGGACGATACGCTGCCGGCTGCGCTGATCGGATTTGCCAATCGCGGGGTTCTGGCTCCGCTGGAAGGTCCGATGTCCGCCGACCGACCAGAGGCCATCCGGCTCCGCGGAGTCCGGCAAAACAACCTGCAGGGGTTCGACATCGACATCCCGGTGGGCCGGCTGACGGTGGTCACGGGCCTCAGCGGCGCGGGCAAGTCCTCACTCGTCTTCGACACGCTGCACGCCGAGGGCCAGCGGCGCTACGTCGAGACTTTCAGCCCCTACGTCCGCCAGTTCCTGGAGCTGCTGCCCGCGCCCGACCTGAAGTCGGCCGAGAACGTCCGCCCGTCGGTCGCCATCCGGCAGGGGAACTCGGTGCGCACCTCGCGCTCCACGGTCGGCACGATGACGGAGCTGTGCGATTGGTTCAAAGTCTGGTTCGCCCACCGGGCGGAGTTGATCGACCCGGCCTCGGGCAGCCCGGTGACGCCGCAGGGTCCGGACGTGGCCTGGCGGGATGCGCTCGCCCGCTTTCCCGGCCGCGCGGTCACGCTGGGCTTCGCAGTCACGCGGCCGCAGGGATTGCACTGGGAGGCCGTCTCGGCGGAATTCGTCAAGGCGGGCTTCACGCGCGCGTTCTGCGACGGCGCCCGCATCCGGCTGGGCGAGGATGAGCCCCGAGGTGACGAGATGGTCGTCGCGCAGGACCGGGTGGAGACGGCGCCGGCGCAGTCCGCGCGCTTCCATGAGGCGGCGCTCGCCGCCTTCCGGCTCGGCGGCGGCCGGATGCGGCTGCTGGACGACGCGGGCGCGGAGCTCGCGCGCTACAGCGAAGCGCTCGAATCACCCGTCGACGGACGGCGCTTCCGCCCCGCCACGCCCGCGCTGTTCTCCTTCAACTCGCCCGTGGGCGCCTGCCCCTCGTGCCGCGGGTTCGGCCGCGTCATCGGGCTCGACTGGGGCAAGATCGTGCCGAACCCCGAACTGACGCTGGCCGAGGGCGCGGTCGCCCCGTTCCAGGGGACGGTCTACGGCGAGAGCCAGAAGGACCTCGCACGCGCCTGCCGCAGGGCCGGCGTGCCGATGGACGTGCCTTGGCGGCGTCTGTCCAAGACACACCGCAAGTTCGTCGAGGACGGCGAACCCGGCTACGAACCAGGCCAGTGGGAATCCAAGTGGTATGGGATCCGCGGGTTCTTCCGCTGGCTGGAGGGCACGACCTACAAGATGCACGTGCGCGTCTTCCTGTCGCGCTGGCGAGCCTACGAGGAGTGCCCCGCCTGCCACGGGCGGCGCTTCCGCGAGGAGTCCCTCTGGTGGCGCTGGCGCGGACGCACGCTCCCCGAGCTCTACGCGCTTCCGGTCACGGCGCTGCGCGCGCTGCTCGCGCCGGAGAAGCCGGCGGACTCCGCCCACCCGGCGGACCACGCGCTCGGCTCAATGCTCGCGCGCCTCGGCTACCTCGAGGCCGTAGGGCTGGGCTACCTGACGCTGGACCGGCTTTCCCGCACGCTGTCCGGCGGGGAAGTCCAGCGGGTGAACCTCACCTCCTGCCTCGGGGCCAGCCTGGCGGACACGGTCTTCGTGCTCGACGAGCCCAGCGTGGGCATGCACGCGCGCGACCTCGCCCGCATGACGGAGATCCTGCGCGGGCTGGTGGCGCAGGGGAACACGGTCGTGGTGGTCGAGCATGACGAATCGGTCATGCGCGCGGCGGACTGGCTGGTGGAGATCGGTCCGCGCCCGGGGGCCGGGGGTGGGAAGCTGGTCTACGAGGGCCCGCCCGCGGGCGTGCTCAAGTCGGCCGGGTCCGTAACGGGCGCCTGGCTGGCGGGACGTCGCCGGCCGGAGGAGAGGCCTCCGCTCAAGGTCGACGGGTCCACGCCGAGGCTGCGCGTCGAGGGGGCGACGGCCAACAACCTGCGCGGCTTCACCGCCTCGCTACCGCTCGGCAGGCTCGTCGGGCTCTGCGGCGTCTCGGGTTCGGGCAAGTCGACGCTGCTCCACCAGGTCATCGGCGGACGCGATCCGGAGTCGGGCGACGTGCGGGGCGGGCGGCGCTGGATCAAGTTCGATCGGGAGCCATCCGAGGTCGCGCTCGTGGACCAGTCGCCCGCGGTGCGCACGCCGCGCTCGAACCCCGCGCTCTACGTCGGCGCGTGGGACGCGGTGCGCAACCTGCTCGGAGGCTCGCCCGAGGCCGCCGCCGCCGGGCTCACACCATCCCACTTCTCCTTCAACTCCGGCGAGGGTCGCTGCGAACGCTGCGGCGGCGCGGGCTGGGAGACGGTCGAGATGCAGTTCGTCTCCGACGTCGCGCTCCCCTGCCCCTCCTGCCAGGGCCGACGGTTCCGCGACGAGGTGCTGGCCTTCAAATACGAAGGGAAGAGCGTCGGCGACCTGCTGCGCATGACGGTCTCGGAGGCCCGCGAGTTCCTGGGCGGACGTACGCCGGCCACCGGCCAGCTGGCCTGCCTCGAGGAGGTCGGCCTCGGCTACCTCGCGATGGGCCAGCCGCTGACGACGCTCTCGGGCGGCGAGGCGCAGCGGCTCAAGCTCGTGCGCTACCTGTCCAAGGTCGACTCGACCGGCGGCGGGGCGCTCCTGCTCCTCGATGAGCCGACCACGGGCCTCCATCGGGAGGACGTCGCGCGTCTGCTCGGCCTCCTGCGCCGGCTGGTCGACGCCGGCCACTCCCTGCTCGTAGTCGAGCACCACCTCGACGTGCTCCGCGCCTGCGACTGGCTGCTCGAGCTCGGACCGGAGGCCGGGCCGGGCGGCGGCCTGCTGGTCGCCGAAGGGCCGCCCGCGGAGGTGGCACGGGCCGGCACGGCGACCGGATCCTTCCTCGCCGACGGCGACCCTGTCTTCGACGCCCGCGCGCGGACGCCCCGCCGCCCGGCCCCGCGCGCGGTCACGCTGCGCGGCGCCCGCGAGCACAACCTGAAAGGCGTGGACCTGGAGCTGCCGCACGGCTCGCTCACGGTGATGACCGGAGTGTCCGGCTCCGGTAAATCCTCCCTCGCCTTCGACATCCTGTTCTCCGAGGGCCAGCGGCGCTTCCTGGAGTGCGTCTCCGCGTACGCCCGCCAGTTCGTCGAGCAGCTGCCCAAGCCCGACGTCGACGCGCTCACGGGCCTGCCGCCCACGGTGGCCATCGAGCAACGGGTGACGCGCGGCTCCGCGAAGTCGACCGTGGCCACGGTGACGGAGGTCGCGCAGTACCTCCGCGTGCTCTTCGCACGCGCCGGCACGCTGCACTCGCCCGTGACGGGCGACCCGCTGGAGGAGCTCACGGCCGACGCGGTCACGCGCGCCGCCATCGTCCGCGCGCGGGCCCTGCGCAAGGGCTCCCTGCTCGTCGCGGCCCCGCTCGTGCGGGCCCGCAAGGGCCACCACCGCCCACTGGCCGAATGGGCCGAGGGCCGCGGCTTCCGTCGGCTCCGCTGCGACGGCAGGCTGGTCGATGCGCGCGGCTTCGCCGGCCTTGATCGCTACGCGGAGCACGACGTCGACGCCGTCGTCGGCGAGATCCGTCCGGGCATGCGCACGGTCCGGCCGGACGGGACCGAGGCCTCCGGCGAGAAGGCGGTGCGCGCGCTGATACGCGAGGCGCTCGCGACCGGCCGGGGCTCGACGGCGCTGCTCTCCCCGGACGGCGCGCAGACGGCGTTCCTCTCGACCTCGCGTTGCGATCCCGCCACGGGAGAGTCCTACCCGGAGGTGGACCCGAAGCATCTCTCCTGGAACTCGCCGCGCGGATGGTGCCCCGACTGCCGCGGCCACGGTCTGGAGGTGGAGACATTCGCCTCGGACGAGAACGAGACGCTCCACGAGGACGCCATCGCCGACCGGGTCGGCGACAAGCCCTGCCCGGCCTGCGAGGGCCGCCGGCTCGGCCCGATCGGAAGGTCGGTGCTGCTGGCCGGGCCCGGGGGCCGGAGGCTGTCGCTCCCCGATCTCCTGCGACTCCAGCCCGGGGACGCGCTCCGCTTCCTGCGCGGGCTCCGCGTCGACGCGCGCGGCCGCGCGGTCGCCGACGCCCTGCTGCCCGAGATCGAGTCCCGGCTGAGCTTCCTCGGCTCGGTCGGGTTGGGCTACCTCTCGCTGGATCGCGGAGCCGACACGCTCTCGGGCGGCGAAGCGCAGCGCATCCGCCTCGCCTCGCAGCTCGGCTCGACCCTCTCCGGCGCCCTCTACGTGCTCGACGAGCCCAGCATCGGCCTGCACCCGCGCGACAACGGCCGCCTGATCGAATCGCTCAGGGGGCTGCGCGACCGCGGCAACACCGTGCTGGTGGTCGAGCACGACGAGGACACCATGCGGGCGGCCGACCTGGTGGTGGACATGGGGCCGGGGGCAGGAATCCACGGCGGCCGCATCGTCGCGCAGGGGACGGCGGCGGAGCTCGAGCGCGACGGCGCCTCGGTGACAGGGCGCTTCCTGCGCGAGGCCATCCCCCATCCGCTCCGCGGCCGGCGCCGGCCGGTGGGAGGCGCGGATGGTCCGGCCGGATGGATCGCGCTGAAGGGCGCCGCACTCCGCAACCTGAAGAAGTTCGACCTCGGCATCCCCGCCGGGCGGCTGACGGTGGTGTGCGGGGTCTCCGGCGCAGGCAAAAGCACTTTGGTTTGCGACCTGCTCGCGCCGGCCGCCCGCCTCGCCGCCGCCTCGCGGAAAGGCTCCGTGACGGGACGCGAGGCGCTCCGCACGGTGTCGGAGGCCGGCGGGCCGGCCTTCACCTCGCTGGCCGGTCTCGCGGGCTTCCGCCAGGTCGTCGTGGTGGACCAGGAACCGATCGGCAAGACGCCTCGCTCGACGCCGGCGACCTACGTTGGCGCATGGGACCTCGTGCGCGCCCGTCTTGCGGCGCTGCCCGAGTCCGGCGTGCGCGGGCACGGGCCGGGGTTCTTCTCCTTCAACACCTCCGGCGGACGCTGCGAGGCCTGCTCGGGCGCCGGACGCGTGCGGCTCGAGATGAGCTTCCTGCCCGACACCTACGTACCGTGCGAGGAATGCGGCGGCTCCCGCTTCGGACCCGCCGCGCGAGCCGTGCTCTGGAACGGGAAGTCCGCCGCCGACATCCTTGCCATGACCTTCGAGGAAGCGGCCGGCTTCCTCGCGTTCGACGCCAAGCTGAAGGATCTCTGCGGGCTGATGGTGAGCACGGGCCTCGGCTACCTCACGCTCGGACAGAGCAGCCCGACGCTCTCGGGAGGGGAGGCGCAGCGGCTCAAGCTCGTCAGCGAGCTGGCGCGCGGGCTGCCCACCTTCCGCGAACGGGCCCGCGGCGAGGCCAAGCCCTGCCTCTACGTGCTGGAGGAGCCCACGATCGGTCTCCACCAGTCCGACTGCCGGCGGCTCATCGAACTGCTGCACGCATTGGTCGACCAGGGCCACACGGTCGTGGTCATCGAGCACCACCCGGATGTGATCGCGGAGGCCGACTGGGTCGTGGAGATCGGGCCCGAGGGCGGAGAGGGAGGCGGGCGGCTGCTCCACGCGGGCGTGCCCGAATCACTCGCCGAACGCAGGGGGTCGCCGACCGCGCCGGCGCTCAAGGACGCGCTGCGAAGGGGCGCCCGGACGGGCCGTGGCTGAGGATTCGTTTTTGACCCCGCGGGCGCACCCGCTCAGCGTGGGCGGCCACCGATGACGGACCAACCGCGAGCCGACGTCCTGCTCGGCGTGAACGTCGACCACGCGGCCACGCTGCGCCAGGCCCGCTACCGCGGCCGACACGGCTCGGCGCACGCGGAACCCTCCCCCGCAGCCTTCGCCCGCGAGGCCCTCGCGGCCGGAGCCGATGGCATCACGGTCCACCTGCGGGAGGACCGCCGGCACATCCAGGAGGAGGACGTGCACGCGATCGCCGCCCTCCCCGGCGTGCGGCTCAACTTCGAGATGGCCTGCGGGCCCGCGATGGTCGCCTTCGCCCGGGCGCTACGCCCCGCCGCCGCGTGCCTCGTGCCCGAGTCCCGCGAGGAGGTCACCACGGAGGGCGGGCTCGACGTGGCGGGCCAGCTGACGAAGGTGGCCGGCACGGTGGCCGCGCTCGCCGGCGCCGGCGTGGAGGTCTCGCTCTTCATCGGGCCGGACGAGACCCAGGTCGAGGCCGCGCGCGCGGCCGGGGCGCCGGTCGTCGAGCTCCACACCGGCGCGTTCGCGGAGGCGTGGGGCACCGACGCGGCCGCAGAGGAGCTGGAACGCCTGCGGAGGGCCTGCATACGCGCGCACGCCCTCGGCCTGGTCGTCAACGCGGGGCACGGGATCAACTACGCGAACGTCGCGGCGGTCATGACACTCCCGCATCTCCATGAGCTCAACATCGGCCACGCGATCGTGAGCCGCTCCCTCGTCCGGGGAGCCCGCGCCGCGGTGGCGGAGATGAAGTCGCTGCTCCGCCGGTCATGAACCTGGAAGGTGGCAACGTGGTGGGCGTGGGGGTGGACCTCGCCGAGATCGCACGGATCCGTGAGGCCCACCGGCGCCACGGCGACGCCTTCCTCGATAAGGTGTTCACGAAGGAGGAGCAGGCGCTCTGCTTCGCGAAGCCCGACCCCTACCCTTCGCTGGCGGCCCGCTTCGCCGCCAAGGAGGCGGTGAGCAAGGCGTTGGGGACCGGCTTCGGGGAGGAGCTCTCGCTGCGCGGGGTCAGCGTGCTCGCGGACGAGGCGGGCGCCCCGGTGCCCAGGCTCGACGCGGCGGCCGGCGCCCTGCTCGCCCGGCGTGGAGCGACGCGCGTGCTGGTCTCGCTGACCCACACCGACGAGCTTGCGCAGGCGTTCGCCGTGCTGGTGCGCTGACATGGAAGGACGCGGTCGGCTTCCCGTGCTCTCCTGCGCCGAGGCGGCCGCGGCCGAGTCCGCCCACCTCGGCGGCGACGCACGCGCAACCTGGAGGCTGATGCTGCTCGCGGCGAAGGCGGTGGCGGACCATGCGCGCGGGCTGCTCGCCGGTCCGCCGCGCCGGACGCTCGTGGTCGCCGGAAAAGGCTGCAATGGTGCGGACGCCTTCCTCGCGGCCCTGCGGCTGGCCCCACGCGGAGGCATCGTCGACTGCCTGCTCGCCGAGGGGGCTCCGCGCGGCGCGGCGGCGCGGCGGGCATGGCGCTCGCGCAAGGACGGCGTGAAGGTCAGGCTGTTCAACCGGAGGAAGCCGGAGGCGGCCTGCGCCGGCGGGCACGAGCTGGTGATCGACGGGCTGTTCGGCCAAGGCTTCCGTCCGCCGCTCAGCCGCGAGCACGCCCGTATCCTGCGGCTCGCGGAGAAGTCCGGCGCCGTGCGCGTGGCGGTCGACCTGCCCAGCGGCGTCGGCGACGTGGGCGGCGGCCTCGCCGCGGCCTTCCGGGCGGACCTGACGGTCTCGATCGGATGCCTGAAACGTCCGCTGCTCTCGCGCGGCGCGAGCCGCGCGGCCGGCCGGGTGCGGGTGGCGGACCTCGGCCTTCCCCTCGGCGAGACCGAGGAGTCCGCCGCCCAGCCGGCGCTGCTGCGCCCGCTCGGGCGCCCCCGCGCCGCCGGCACCGACAAGCGTCATCAGGGCCGCGCGCTGGTCATCGGCGGTTCGGACGGGATGCCGGGCGCGGCGCTGATGAACGTCCGCGCGGCGCTGCAGGCCGGCGCCGCGCTCGTGACGGCCGTCGTGCCCGCCTCCGTCCGCGCGACCGCCGCGACCACGACGCCGGAGGCCATGTGGGACGCCTTCCGCACGTCCCGCACGGGAGCCCTCGCCACGGGCGAAGCGGCGCGTCTGCGCTCGCTCTGCCGAGGCCAGGACGCCGTGCTGGCGGGGTCCGGGATGACCGCGGACGCGACGCCCGCGTTGCGCCGCGCGCTCGCGGGGTTCGGCGGCGACCTGGTGCTCGACGCCGACGCGCTACGTCCGGAGCTGCTGCGCGCGCTGCGCGGCTTCGGCACCCTCACGCTGCTGCCGCATGCGGGCGAGTTCCGTCGTCTCACCGGGACCGCCCCGAGCGCAGAGACCGGACGTCGCTGGGCGCGCAGGCTCGGCGCGGTGATCGTGCTCAAAGGGCCGCTGACCGCGGTGACGGATGGACGACGCACGACCTTCGTGCCCTTCGGTGGCCCGGTACTCGCGCGCGGCGGCTCCGGCGACCTGCTCGCCGGCATGGTCGTATCGCTGCTTTCGCGGCGGCGCGCGCTCGGCCTCGGCCACTTCGAGGCCGTCGAGGCGGCTGTGACCTGGCACGCCCTGGCGGCGGACCACCTAGGAAAGACGCGGGGCGAGGAGGCGGTGAGAACCACCGAGCTCCTGGCTGGGCTCTCCCCCGCGTTGCGGTCGGCGCTTCGTTTAAGTCGATGAGGGCGTGCCGCCCCTCCCGTCGGACCCTCGCGCGCAGCGCGTGCTGCTCAACGGCCTGACCGGAGTCGGGCCGGCGACGGTGCGCCGTCTGCTCGAGGCGTTCGGATCCGACCTCGGCCGGGCCCTCGAATCGCCGGTCGAGCGACTCCGCCAGGTGCGCGGCGTCTCCGCCGGGGCGGCCGGGGCGATCGCCGACCGCGCGTTCGACTGGCGCAGGGAGATGGATGACGCGGCGGCGCGCGGTTTCCGCGTCGTCACGCCCGACGACGACGACTGGCCCGGGGAGCTGACGCGACTCTGGGATCCGCCGCTGCTGCTCTACGCGGAGGGAGCCGCGCTCCCAGCTTCGCGGTCGGTGGCGATCGTCGGCTCGCGCCGCTGCACCCCCTACGGGGCCGCGCTGGCCAGGATTCTCGCCCGGGACCTCGCGAAGGCCGGCTGGTGGGTCGTGAGCGGACTGGCCAGGGGCGTCGACATGGCGGCGCACGAGGGCGCGCTCGAAGGCGGAGGACGCACGGCCGCCGTCCTCGGGCACGGGCTCGACCTGACTTATCCGCCCGAGGCCGCGACGCTGCGACGGAGGATGGCGGAGACGGGCTGCGTGCTCTCCGAGTTCCCGCTCGGTCGGCCCGCGGACCGGCGGAGCTTCCCCCAGCGCAACCGGCTCGTCGCCGGACTCTGCAAGGCCGTGGTGGTCGTCGAGACCGACGTCGACGGCGGCAGCATGATCACCGCGCGGTTCGCGGTGGAACTCGGTCGGACGGTGTGCGCCGTGCCTGGCCGCGCCGACAGCCCCTCGAGCCGTGGCTGCCATGCGCTCATCCGCGACGGCGCGGTGCTCGTCTCCTCCGTGGACGAGGTCCTGGAGGAGCTGGGCGAACGGTGCGTGCAGCCGGAGCTCACGCGGACCGAAGACCCGCCCGAGCACGCGCGCTGGCTGCGTCCTTTCGGCGGAGGCACGGCGCACGACGCGGACAGTCTCGCCGAGGCGGCGTGCTGCCCCGCCCCCGAAGCCGCGGTCATGCTTACGCTGCTCGAGATCCGCGGCGTGCTGCGGCGGCGCCCGGACGGGCGTCACGAACGCGCCTGACTCAGCGGGCCGGCACGTTGCCCTGGTCGACCGGCAGGGGCGAACTGGGCCGCGAGCCGAGGACCCAGTCGATCACGGCCTTGGGCTTGGCCAGCACGTCGCGCGCGGCGGACACATGGGCGTCGAAGCCGTCGCCGTATTCGCAAGGGGCCGCGACGGCGGCGACGCCGAGCCGGTCGGCCCACCAGAGGGCCCGGGTGCAATGCCACCCCTGCGAGACGAACACGAGCGTGCGGCCGGAATGCTGGGCCTTGGCGCGCAGCACGGAGTCCAGCGTCCGCCAGCCGTAAGGATCCAGCTCAACCGGCGTCAGGCAGCCCTGGGACTTAAGCGCCTTCGCCATCGCCGCGGCCTGCTCGCCGGTGCCGGAGGAGATCACCAGCGCGGCGCGCCCTCCCCGCGCCGCCTCGACCGTGCGCGTGATGCGCTGCCGGTAGGTCGCGGTGGGCGTGACGCCGTCCCGGAAGAATTCGTTGGTACCAAGGAGCACGATGACCGAGCCCTCGGGGACCTCCCCTCCCATCCGCCCCACGGCAGCGGACCAGATCCAGAGATTACTGAGGACCGCAAAGCCTAGGAGAGGAAATCCCATCCAGCAGAGCAGCCGTTTCGCGATGCGTGCCACGGTCCCATCTTTCTCCCGACGAATAGCCATGCAACATAGGTCTGACTCTATTTTGCGCAAAAATAAGCACTTGCAGGTTGATTGTGTTTATTTTTAGACAATAACCAAAGGTGAATCCGAATGGCACACCTACTGCCTACTTTTAGTCAAATGAATGCTCCCGCAACCAGCAAAGTGCTCGTGATCGATGACGACAAGGACCTCCGCTACTCCCTCCGCAGAGCCCTTGCCGGCCTAGGTCACACTGTGATCGAAGCGGACAGCGGGGAGGCCGGGGTCGGCCTCGCCAAGCGCGAGCAGCCGGACGTCATACTCCTCGACAACCGCATGAGCGGAATGACGGGCATCGAGACGCTGCAGATGCTCCGCGGCGCCCAGCCCCAGGCCATGGTCATCCTGATGACCGCCTACGGCACGACCCAGACCGCGATCGAGGCGATGAAGTTCGGCGCCTTCGACTATGTCATGAAGCCCTTCGACCAAGCGAAGCTGATCGCGCTCGTCGAGAAGGCCATGTCGGCCCGGCGGGACCTCGTCAGCGCCGGCAGGCAACCCCGGGCGCTCGTCAATCCCGCCGATTACAAGGAAGGCATCATCGGCAACTCCGAACCCATGCAGGACGTGCTCAAGTCGGTCGGTCAGGTCGCGGCGTCCGACGCCACCGTCCTCATCACCGGGGAGAGCGGCACGGGCAAGGAGCTCGTCGCGCGCTGCATACACCAGCATTCCCTACGCTCCAAAGGGCCTTTCATCGCGGTGAACTGCGCCGCCATCCCCGAGAACCTCATCGAGTCCGAACTCTTCGGCCATGAGAAGGGCGCCTTCACCGGGGCCATCGGCCAGAAGCCCGGCAAGTTCGAACTCTGCGACGGCGGGACGATCTTCCTGGACGAGATTGGGGACATGTCCCTTCCGACCCAGACCAAGGTGCTGCGCGCCATCCAAGAGGGGGAAGTGCAGCGCGTGGGGGGCACCTCGACGCTGAAGGTAAGCGTGCGCGTGGTCGCCGCGACGAACAAGGACCTCGAGGCCATGGTGGTCGCCCGGCAGTTCCGCGAGGACCTCTACTACCGGCTCAACGTCTTCCGTATCCGGCTACCCGCCCTCCGGGATCGCAAGTCCGACGTGCCCCTGCTCGTGGACTACATGCTCCAGCGGCAGGCCGCGGTGCGCAAGTCGCGCCCGAAGCGCCTGTCCGCCGAGGCGCTCGAGGCGATGCTGTCCTACGACTGGCCCGGCAATGTTCGTGAGCTGGAGAACGTGGTGCAGCGAGCCAACGTGCTCGCCAAGGGCGAGACGATCCTGAGCAAGGACCTGCCTTCCGACGTCCTCTCACCCAGGCGCCTCGCCCCCGCGGCGGTCGCGGCCACGCCGGTCGCCTCCGCGTCCGCGCCCGGCCCGGGCGCGCCAGCCGAAGCCGGACTGGCCGGCGCCTACGACGCCATCTACCGCGGCTGCCGCGACGGCGACGGGCGGGCCATCCTCGGCACCATCGAGACGGAGATGATCAAGCGCGCGATGGAGGAGACGCGGGGGAACCAGCTGCGCGCCGCCCTGATCCTCGGCATCAACCGGTCCACGCTCAAGAAAAGGCTCGGGGAGATGCGCGAGGCAGGCGTCAGGGTCTTCACTTAATCTTTGCCAGCGGGTCCGGCGGCGCTTGGATGGTGCGGTCATGAACCGCCCCGCCCTGTTCCGCCTGCCCCTGATCGCGGCGCTCGCGACCGCCGTCGTCGCCTGCGCCCAGAACGCATCCCCCGCCGAAGTCCTCTTTGACGGCAAGTCGCTCGCCGGCTGGAAGGCCTCGTCCGAGGACCCCGGCAGCTTCAAGGTCGCCGACGGCGTGCTCCAGGTGCGCGGAGGCAAGGGGCACCTCTTCTACGTCGGCAAGGACGGCGCGGCTGACTTCCGCAACTTCGACTTCAGCGCCAAGGTCCGCACCTACGAGGGCGCCAACTCGGGCCTCTATTTCCACACGAAGTTCGAGGACAAGGGCTGGCCTTACGCCGGCTATGAGTGCCAGGTGAACGCCACCCACAAGGACAACAAGAAGACCGGCGGCCTCTACGCGGTGCAGGACGTGCTGAACACGCCCGCCGCGCCGGACGGCGAGTGGTTCGACTACCGGATCCGCGTCGAGGGCAAGCGGGTGCAGATCTGGATCAACGGACGTCAGACGGTCGACTTCACCGAGCCCACCGACTGGACCCCGCCCAAGGGCATGCCCGGACGGCGCTTGGGCTCCGGCACCTTCGCGATCCAGGCCCACGACCCCGGCTGCCGGGTGGACTTCAAGGACATCCGCGTGACGCGCCTGCGCTGAGCGCTCAGGCGAGGGCCCTCTCGAGGGCCCTGATGAGGCGGAGTCGCAGCGGCTCCGCCTTCTTCATGACCGCGCGCTGCGCGGCCTCGTATTCGGCCCGGCCCTCGGCAGTCTCGATCCGCAACGGTTCGACGCCGGCCGCGCTGAAGTCATAGGGGCTGGCCCGCATGTCGAGCAGGCGCGCCTCGGCGGCGAGTTCGAAGCAGTCGGCGGCGAGGTCGGAAGGCGTCCAAGGAGCCGCTTTCATCGCCCACTTGTAAAGGTCCATGTTGGCGTGCACGCAGCCGGGCTGCTCGTTTTCGGCGCGTGCCTCGAGGGTCGGCTCCTGCTGGTTGAGCGGGCGGGCGGACGGGGTGAAGAACCGGTAGGCGTCGTAGTGGGTGCACCGCAGCGGCAGGGCACGGACCACCGCATCCGTGCCCTCGGCGCCAAGCCGCAGGGGCCAGGCGCGGTGACGGCGACCGTCGGCGGCACCGAAAACCATCGCCCATTCATGGAGACCAAAGCAGGCGTGCCGGGCCTCCCGCCCCGCGACGGCCCGGCACAGCCGGAGGCTGAAGTCGAGCCGGTCGCGCTCCTTGGCGTCCGGCGCGGCAAGCACGGCGCTACCGTCGGGCCGGAGCGAGAATCGCCCGTCCCCGGCGAGCTCTTGCGCGCCTTCGAGCGCCACGCCGGCGCCCGGACTCCAGCGCCGGAGCGCGGCGGGGCGGAAAGGGTAGTAGGTGAAGAGGAAGTCCTCGACCGGGTCGGCCAGGCCGCGGGCCGTCCTGCCGCGCCGCGGCGCAGTCAGCACCTCGGCCCGCGCCTCATGGGCGCGACGCGCCTCCCGCCACGCCGCGGCGGAAAGCCGCACCTCCCCCTCCACGGACGCCATCAATCGAATCGACGGTGGTGAGCCGCGACCTTCACGTACTTCTCCGCCCAACCCCGGAGCGATTGCTGCTCAGCGGAGGTGAGAGCGCGCACGACCCGGGCGGGCGAGCCGAGTACCAGCGAGCCGGGCGGGATGACGGTGTCCTTGGTCACCAGCGCCCCGGCTCCGACGATCGAGCGCCGGCCGATCACCGCCCCGTCGAGCACGGTGGCATGCATCCCGATGAGGCATTCGTCCTCCACCGTGCAAGCGTGCAGGACGGCGAGATGGCCGACGGTCACCCAGGAGCCGATGACCGCGGGCATGCCGTCGGCCACGTGGACGACCGCGCCGTCCTGGACATTGCTGCCCTCTCCGACCTCGATCGGGGCGATGTCGCCGCGGAGCACGGCGCACGGCCAGACGCTCGACCGGGCCTGCAGGACGACGTTGCCGACGACCACCGATCGGGAGTGGACGAAGGCCGTGGCGTGGGCCGAGGGCCCCCGGGCGAGGTTGCGACCGAGCTCCTGCGAAAGCGCCTCATCGGAAAGACCTTGGTCTCCGGGCGGCTGAAAAGGGTTCATGTCCCCACTATTGGCCCGAAGCCCGGACAGAAAAGCCCTAAGACCCCAGGCGGGCGGCACTTACGCCGCCTCAGGGTCCGGGAAAAAGCCCAAAATCCCCTTGCCAACCCCCCTGCCCTGCCTTTGCTCCGACCTTCCGACAGCCATGAAGGCCACGTTCATCACCTCCGGTCGCCAGTTCACCGTCAAGCAGGGCGACATCCTCATCGTCAACCAGTACCCCGGTAAGACGAAGGGCGACACCCTCACTTTCGACCAGGTCCTCCTCGTCGGCGAAGGCGCGTCCGCGAAGGTGGGCACCCCCACCGTCGCCGGCGCCAAGGTCACCGCCAAGATCCTCGAGAACAAGCGCGGCGAGAAGATCGACATCTTCAAGCACCGTCGCCGTAAGGGCTACTACCGCCGCCGCGGACACCGCCAGGAGCTGTCCGTGATCAAGGTCGAATCCATCTCCGCTTAACCCCAGCGCGCTCACCACCATGGCAACAAAGAAAGGCGGCGGCACTTCCAAGAACGGCCGCGACTCCAACTCGAAGCGCCTCGGCGTCAAGCTCTACGGCGGCGAGTTCGCCACCGCGGGCTCAATCCTCTTCCGCCAGCGCGGCACCGTCGTGCGCCCCGGACGCAACGTCGGCATGGGCCGCGACCACACCCTCTTCGCCCTGGCCGACGGCCTGGTGAAGTGGGACCGCGAGCACCGCAAGGTCGAGGTCGTCCCGACCGAGTCGTCCTCCTGCTCAGTCCGCTGAACGGATCCGTCCGTCCGCCCTTGGAAGCCGGCCGCAGGCCGGCTTCCTTGTTTTCCAGGGGGACTCGCGCCCACGGAACATGCCGAGACCGGCCGCCCGCAGGCGGGGGAGCCCTTCACCTCCGTGCCGCGGGAAAAACGCCCGTCGCTCGCCAGAACTTCCATCCGAGGGCGAGCGCGACAAGCACGAGGCCCGAGGCCAAGGCGATCCAGATGCCCTCCGCCCCGAGGCCCAACGGGAAGGCCAGCATGAGGGCGAGGGGCAGCGTCACGGCCCAGTAGACGATGGCGACGCCCCAGGAGGCCCATGCGGCCTGGTTGATGGAGCGCAGGAGGTGCGCGGCGACGACCTGCACGCCGTCGAAAGGAGCCCAGACGGCGGCCCACACCAGCAGGGCGAAGGCCAGGTCGCCGGTGGGCGTGCCCGCGACGTCATAAAGCCCGAGCAGCCAGACGCGCAACGCCACCATGCCGGCCCCGTAAAAGGCCATCATCGCCCCGCCGGCCAGCAGCGCGCCCCAGCCCACGGCCCGGACACGCGCGGCATCCTGCGCGCCGAAAGCCTCGCCCACGCGGATGCCGGCGGCGATGCCCAGGCCCAGCGGCAGCATGAACGCCGCGCTCGCCGTGCTCACGGCGACCTGATGGGCGGCCTGGGCGGTCGGCGAGATCCAGCCGGCCAGGATAGGGACGATGGCGAAGATGCCGACCTCGCTGATGCTGTGCAGGCCGGCGGGCAGGCCCGTGCGCAGGAGACGGGCGAAGACCGCGCGCTGAAGCCCCTCGGCCCAGCGGACCTCGCCGCGCCCGGGATGCAGCCAGAGCCCCGCGAACATCGCCAAGCGGGAGACCATCGTCGCCCATCCGGCCCCGGCCAGGCCGAGCTCGGGGAAACCCCAGTTGCCGTACATCCAGAGCCAGTTGAACAGGACGTTGAGCGCGAGGCCGAAGGTCAGCCAACCGAGGGAGACCCAGGGCTGGTGCTGGGTGTCCCGGTAGGATCGTAGCCCGTGGAAGGCGAGGCCGGGCACCATGGCCCAGGTCATGATGACGTAGAAGTCATGGGCCTCGGCGGCCACCTCGGGCGCCGACCCGAGACAGGGGATGAGGGGCGCGAAGGCGTGGGTCAGCAGGGCGAGGACGACGCCGGCGAAGAGTCCAAGCACGGTGCCGTGACGGAGCACGGCGGGCGCCGACTCGCCCTGCCCCGCCCCGTTCTCCTGGGACTGGTAGACCGTGACGGCACCGACGAGCCCGATGCCGAATACGTACGGGATGTAGGTGATGTTGGCGGCGAGCGCCGAGGCCGCGAGGGGCACTTCGCCGAGCCGGCCGGCCATGGCGACGTCGATGACGAACATCAGGCCGTAGCCGAGCATCCCGAGCATGATCGGGACGGCCAGGCGGAAGGTAGGCCCGAGTTCCGAACGGATGGTGGGCGCGCTCGACAAGCCCCCAAGAGGAGAGGAACGACCCGCGGTGGCGAGTCAGTTCTGCGGGATGTGGTTCAGGGTGTAGTAGGCGTCCGCATGGTCGAGCGGCTCGCCCGCGGCGGACCTCAGGCCGTCGGCGTGCAGTTCGTGGATGTGTAGCTCCCGGAGGCCCCCGACCTTCAGGCGTACGCTCAGCCCGTCGGCGGCCACGACGGCGGACGCCACGGGATTGGGCCCGGTCAGGATCTCGTCGCTGCCGTAGGCGCCGGAGTAGAGCAGCGTGTAGCTACTCATGCGGTAGGAGGCAGGGTCGGCGGCGCGCACACGGTCGACGGGCTTGGTGAAGACGAGTTCGAAGCCGTCGGGACGGGCCCGCATCTCCTTGATCGCGAAGGGGACGTTGCCGTTGAAGCGGAGCCGCTGGAGTCCGTAGGCCTTGGTGCCGAGGGAGGACCAGCCCCGGCTGGTCATGCCGACCATCAACGAGCCGTCCGGCGCGAACGTCAGGCGGACGATGCCGGAGGCGAAGCCGCCGACGAACGGGAAGCAGGCGCCCTGGTACTCGCCGCCGACCTTCTCCATGAAGACGCGGCTGATCTTGGCGTCCGTGAACTCCGCGACGAACATCTGCCCGTCGAAGGGGCCGAACTTGCCTCCGGCATCGCACACGGCGAGGTCGGTGCCGCTCCGCCCCATCTTGTTGTAGGGCATCCAGACGGCGGGCGGGCGCATCTCGGGCAGGGCCCGGACGGCTTCAGGATACGGGCGCTTCTCCGGAATCTTGGCGGAAAGCCTCAACGGGGACTCCGGAAGTTTCTCGGAGGCGATGCCCTCGGGGTTGAGGAAGAAGGCCCCCTTGCGGAGATGGTAGATGGGGGTGGTGGGGATCCAGGTGCCCTGCTGGTCGACGCAGAACATGTCGCCGTCGCGGTTCGCCCCGAGTCCGCAGGGGGAGCGCATGCCGGCCGCCATCGGCACGAACCGCCCGTCCCGACCGATCACGCCGGCCCAGCCGCGCCAGGGCGCCTTGTTGTCGGCATGGTCGCCCATGTCGACGTTGAGGGTGACCCAGAGGTCGCCCCGGCCGTCACGCTTGGGTCCGTAGGCGTAGCCGTGATAGGAACCGGAGACGTTCCAGCCCGCGCCCGCGGTCAGATACTCGTCGGCGACGCCGTCGCCGTCGGTATCGCGCAGGCGGGTGGTCTCGGTGCGCTGGGTGACAAGGAGGTCCCTGCCGTCGCGGAGAAGCCCAAGGGGCTCATGCAGACCGGAGGCGAACAGCTTGAAGCCGACCTTGTCGGGCTTGGGCGCCAGCACGCCGTCGAGGAGCCAGACCTCGCCCTTGCGGATGCAGAGCGCGAGACGGCCGTCGGCGGTCCAGTCCATGCCGCTGACCTCCAACGCGAGGCCCTGGCCGGGCTTCCAGTCCTTGGCGCGCGTATCGGCCACGGTGCTCGCGGTCAGGATGTCGGCGATCTCATAGGAAGGCCCGGCATCGAGCGCGGCCGCGGCGAGGAGGGCGATGGCGACGGCTTTCATTTCCAGAGGTAGGTGAAGACGCGGCGGCCTTCCGGTGAACCGGAGACTTCGGTCCGCTCGAGGCCGAGGGGATGATGAATGACCGGGGCGAAGTCCGGCGTCGGCTTCCAGACCACGGTCCGGCGCAGTCCGTCGCCGACGCCCTCGAAGGTCTCCTCGACGCGGACGCCGGCCTGTTCGTTGATGAAAGTAGGGGCGCCCTTGGCGTCGAGCCGGTAGCCAAGGAAGCGACCCGAGGGCTTCGGCCAGTCCACGACCTGCTCGCCGAGCGGCTTCTCGAAGATCGGGAAACGCGAGAACCAGGTGAGGTAGGCGTCGAAGAAGCGGCCCTTCCAGGCGCGGGCCGGACCGCCCTTGTCGCCGTCGTAGGCGAGATGCACGCCGGTCGGGAAGCCGACGAGGATGGCGCGCACGCCGACGTCCTCCATGAAGGCGCGCTGCACGACCGGACGATCCTTGGGCACGATCTCGAACTCGCCGTTGCGGTTCCTGGGGAAGCCCTCGGGCTCGCCGTTGGCGCTCTCCGCGAACTTGAAGATCGCGGCAATCTGTCGGTCGGTGTCGCCGCCGAGGACGGCGGGGTTGAAGGATTTCCCGCCGGGCCAGAAGGAGGGCATCAACGTGCCGGGGCGGTATCCGGCGGGATTGATGAGGTAGTCGTGGAGCCAGCCCTCCTGCAGGCGCGCCGCCATGTTGCTGATGTCCGGACCTTGGATGCCGAGCGAAGGCCGGTCGCCCCAGCGGTGGCAGGTGATGCAGCCGGCGCCGCCCTCGGTTCCCAGCAGCTTCCTTCCGGCGGAGTCGTCGCCGCCCTCGAACTTCAAGGCGGGGCGCGCGTCGGCGACCGCAAGCAGAGGCCCGAGGCCGTCGGTCGCCTTGCCGTAGACGGGCATGCGCGTGCGGAGGTAGGGGCGGACACGGTTCTCCCCCGCGAGCACCTTGGCCAGCCACTCGGGCCGCAGCTTGCCGCCGGCGCCGGTGAGGGGCGGTGGATAACGGCCGGTGTCGCCGAGGTTGTGATCACCCTCGAAGAACGCCTTGCGGGCGGCGTCAGGACCGCCCTTGCCGTCGCGCTCGTGACAGGCGACGCAGTTTAACGCGTGGAGGGAGAGGTCGGCGGCGAGCTTGGGCGAAGGGGACTCGGCAACGGCGGCGAGGAACAGCTTCAGTGAGGCGCGCTGGGCTTCGGAAAGGGCGTAACGCGGCCCCTTGGCGTGGTCGGCGTCCAGACAACCGCCTTCCTTCTTCGTTAGGGCCACGGGCTTGGCGGCGGCGTCCTTCGGCAGCTCGTGGCAGGCCGCGCAACGGGCGGCGATGACCGCCTTGCGCCCGGCCATGGCCAGCTGGCTGTCGACCGAGACCGGGACGACCCGCGAGCCCACGCGGCCGTCACTGCCCTCGAAGGCCAGCAGATGACCGGCGATGTCGATCGCGTCCTGCTTGTCCATCACGATGCGCGGCATACGCCCGTCCGGCCTGGCCTTGAGCGGATCCTGCAGGAAGGCGCTGAGCGACTCCAGGGAGTACTTGGACTTGAGCTCGGGGAAAGGCACCGAGGGGTGCGTGAACTCGGAATCCTTCGGGGCGCCGGCTTCGGGCACGAAGGCCTTGTCCGGCGCATGGCAGGCGACGCAGCCGAGCGCATGGTAGAGCCCGCTGCCACGCGAGGCGTTCACATGCCGGATGTCCGCCGGCTTCGCCTTCGCCTTAGACCCGAGCGAGGCGAGGTAGTGCTCGATGGCGGCGAGGGTCCCCTCGTCCGTCCTCGCCAGGACCTGCGGCATGACGGCGCCGGGATGGACCGACTGGGGGTCGACGATGAACTTGCGCAGCCATTCTCCCTGGACGCGCTGGGAGACCGTCGCCAGTGCCGGCCCGCGCCGCGCGGGCAGGCCCGCCTCGCCGCCGTGGCAGTTCACGCAACCCAGCTCATTGTAGAGCAGCCGGCCGCCCTCGGCCGTCGGCGTCGCCGCGTGGAAACGCTCGAAGCCCGTGACGACGGGCGCGGCGGCGGCCGTAGCGGCGGCGAGCAGGATGAGTGCGACGGCGCGCACGGTTCAGGCCGTCTCGCGCAGGCACTTCTCCACGTAGGCCCGCGACGCGTTGATGAGCGCGGTGATCTCGGGCGTGGTGGGAAGGACAGGGATGCCGCGCGGGGTCGGGTGCATGAAGAGCTCGACGAGGCCGTCGAAGCGGATATCGCGCAGTGCCTTCACGATCGGACGGTAGTCCAGCTTGCCGCGCCCGGCCATCTGGCGGAGCTCCTCCTCCTTGGAGGCCTTCTTGAAGATGCCCTCGGAGTGCTCCTGGAAATACATGAACGGCAGGTTCTTCGCCCCGAGGTCACGCAGGAGCGCGGGGATCTGGTCCGCCCACTCATGGAGGTGGTGAGGGGCGAAGGCTACGCCGAGGGCGGGCGACTTGTTGAGTTCGGCGAAGGCGCGCAGGGAGTCGGGGTGATGCAGCGCCTGGTTCGAATGGTTCTCGATGGCGATGCGCAGGCCAAGCTCCTCGGCCTTGGCCGCGTGCGGCTTCATCTCCTCGAGGAACTTGGCGATCGCGGCCCGCGCCGCGGCGCCGGACGGGTTCTTGGGGCCGGTGCTGCCGCAGACGAGCGTGCTGCCGCCGAGCTTCTTCACCCAGGCCATCTCTTCCTGGAGCTTGAACGGACCGAGCGGGTAGCGCGTGCTCACGCCAAGCCGCACGTCGTGCTTCTTCAGCAGCGCGGCGAAGGCCTCGTCGCCGAGGGCGGCGGCCTGCTCGCGCTGGTCGCCGTGGACCTTGCACCAGATGTCGATCGACTCGCTGCCGGTCCTAGCCACCTCGGGCAAGACCTCCGCGAGCGGAGCGTAGCCGTACATGGCCGAGGAGAGCACGTAGCGCAGGCGGAACTTGTCGTCGGCTGCGCAGGCGGCGGGCGAGGCGGCCGCCGCGGCGGCGAGGGCCGCCGTGCGCAGGAAGTCGCGCCGGGAGGTCAGGGCGCTCATCGGCGGACCGACGCCTCCAGCATCTTGATCCAGGGGCCGACGAAGTGGCCGTTGTCGTGGAAGGTGCGGCCGCTGACCATGTGGCGGTCGATCACGCAGGGCTCATTGACGAAGACGCCGCCGCAGACTTCGAGGTCGAACTTGCACTTGGGCACCGTGGCCATGCGCAGGCCCTTCACGATGCCGGCGCGGGCGGGGATCTCGACGCCGTGGCAGACGCTGGCCATCGGCCGGCCGTGCTCCCACATCCAGCGCGTGACGCGGAGCAGGTCCTCGTCCTCGCGGAGGTATTCCGGCGCCCGGCCGCCGCTGAAGAAGATGCCGGCGTAGTCCTCGGGCCGGATGTCCTTGAAGGCGACGTCGGCGTTAATCGAGTAGCCCTCCCATTCCTTGGTGATTGTCCAGCCGGGCTTCACCTCGTGCATCACCATGTTGTAGGGACGCACAGTGGGCGCGGCCACCACGGGCTGGAAGCCGGCCTCGATCAGCCGGTAGAACGGATAGAGCGTGTCGACCGTCTCCGCGGCGTCCCCGATGACCACGAGCACCTTGGGCTTGCCGGCGCTGGCGGGCAGGTGGGCGCCTGAGGAGATCGAGCCCTGATTGCGGTTGTCGATGAGTCCGCCGGCGCCCCTAGGGGCTTCCTGGGCGGACCTCGGGTGCGGGGCGAGAGGGTCCATGCCTTTTGACTATTCACCCACGCGGGGGATTGGAAGTTATTTGGAGGCCGGACGCTGTGAACAACCCGAACGTCGGACGTTCGGCACGCTTGCCACGGCGGGACTTTGGGGCACGCTGGGCTCTCCCATGCCCACCGACGACGAAGAAGAGGACGAGAAGACCCCGGAGGCCGCCAAGGAAGCGTCCCCGAGCGCCGCGCTCATCCAGAAGAAGTTCCTGGAGCAGCGTAAGATCTTCCTCTGGGGCGGCGTCGACGACGCCTCCGCCAAGGACATCGTCGAAAAACTCCTGTATCTGGAGTCCGACGCCCCGGGCAAGGAGATCACCTTCTACATCAACACCCCCGGCGGTTCCATCACGGCCGGCATGGCGGTCTACGACACCATCCGCCTCATCTCCTCGCCCGTGAAGGTCGTGGTCACGGGCATGGCCGCCTCGATGGGCTCCATCCTGCTCCAGGCTCCCAAGCAGAAGGGCGGCCGGCTGGTCTTCCCCCACGCCCGCGTGATGATCCATCAGCCCCTGATCATGGGCCGCATCCAGGCCCCGGCGGTCGACATCCACATCCAGGCGCAGGAGATGGAGCGTCTCCGCGCCGAACTCAACGAGATCCTCGCCAAGGCCTCCGGCCAGAAGCTGGACAAGGTGGTCAAGGACACGGACCGCGACTTCTACATGACCGCGGAGGAGGCCATCGAGTACGGCCTCGCCGACGCGATCGTGAAGAAGCTCTGACTTTCGGGCGCATGGGCGTCGGCGACCGGACGTACATGCGCGGCCCCCGCCCGGCCGCCGAACCACGGCCCCTCGCCCAGTGGGCGGTGGGCGCGCTGGTCCTCTTCTTCATCGTCGGTCTGGTCGGGGACTCCGCACGCTCCGACCTGCTCGGATGGGCCGAGCTGCGTACGCCCGGCGCACGACCCTGGCAGTGGTTCACCTACGCCTTCGTGCACGACGGCTTCTGGCACCTGCTGGGCAACGGGCTGCTGCTCTGGTGGACGGGCGCCATCGTCGAACGCGAGCGGGGGACGCGCGTCTTCGTCGGCGTGCTGACGGCGGGCACGGCGGTCGGCGCGCTGGCCTGGTGGGCCACGGGCCTCGGCGGCTCTGGACGCGGCGTCCTGATCGGGGCTTCCGCCGCGACGCATGCGACGATACTGGTCGCGCTGCTCGGGCGGCTCGAGGACCGCATCACGGTGCTGCTCTTCTTCTTCCTGCCGGTCAACATGAAGGTCCGCTGGGTGGTCGCGCTCACGGCGGCCTTCGCCGTCGCGGGCTGGATTTTCTCCGAGCTGCCGATGCGCAACGACTGGCGGGCCTGGCGGCCCGCCTGGGAATCCTCGGTGGCCCATTCGGCCCACCTCGGTGGCCTCCTGGTGGGCCTGCTGGCCTGGCGCCGGGGCCGACAGACGGAAACGGCGCCCGGCTACGCTCAGAGGGAGATGCCGGACGGACGCACAGCCTATTCCGATCACCCCGAGTTCGCCCACGCGGGCGAGGAGGAGGCCCCGGAAGGGCTCAGCCGAGCCAGGGCTCGGGCCGAGCTGGACGCCCTCCTCGACAAGATCTCGGCCCGGGGATTCGGCTCGCTCACCCCCGAGGAGAAACGCAGACTTGAAGAACTCAGCGCGAGACTGCGCTGAAACCCCGACCATGCGCCCGTTCCTGACGCTACTCCTCGCCGTTGCCCTCTGCGCGGCGGCCGAACAGCCCGCCTTCACGACCACCGAGTCGATCCAAAAGGAGACGCGCGCCACCGCCATGCTCCTCGAGCGGCTGCACATCACCCGACGCGCCATGTCCACGATCGACATGCGCGAGGTGCTGCTCACCTACTGCGAGAACCTCGACCGGATGAAGATGTACTTCACCCAGGCCGAGGTGGATGAATTCGTGGAGCGCTATGCCAAGTCGCTCGACCTCTACATGGAGCGGGGCAACCTCACCCCAGCCTTCGAGATCTACGCCCTCTTCAGCCGCAAGGCCGAGGAACGCGGCCGCCTGGTGAAGGAGGCGCTCAGCCGCCCGATCGACCTGGCCCGTGAGGGCACCTTCCCCGCCGACCGACGCAAGGCGGGCTGGCCCAAGTCCGACGTCGAGGCCGACGACCTCTGGGTGCGGCGGCTGCAGTTCGACCTGCTGGGCGAGCTGCTCGGCGACGACAAGTCCGGCGCCAAGGACCCCGCAGCCAAGGAGCAGAACAGCAGGCCCGACCTCTCCGCGGCCAAGGTTGCCGAAGCCGTCGAGCGCCTCCGCAAGCGCTACGAGAAGGCGCACTCCTACCTCCGCCTGGAGCAGCACGAGGTCGAGGAAGCCTTCCTCAACGCCTACACGCAGCAGTATGACCCGCACTCGACCTTCATGTCGGGCCAGACGCTCGAGGAGTTCGAGATCGCGATGCGCAACTCGCTCTGCGGCATCGGCGCCACGCTCTCCGACGAGGATGGCTACTGCGTCATCAAGGACATCCTTCCGGGCGGCCCGCTCGACCAATCGGGCAAGGCCAAGCCGGGCGACAAGATCATCGCGGTCAGCCAGGGCGACGGAGCCCCCGAGGACATCGTGGGCATGCGCCTCGACCGCGCCATCACCCGCATCCGCGGCAAGCAGGGCACGACGGTCCGGCTGACGCTCGACAAGGCCGCCGGCGGCCGCGAGACGATCGCCCTCAAGCGCGACCAGATCAAGCTGGTGGGCCAGCTCGCCTCCGCCCGATTCTTCGAGATGCCCGCGGGCAAGGACTTCGTCTCGGTCGGGGTCGTCGACCTCCCCTCCTTCTACGGCAAGAACCCCGACGGCACGGGCTCGAGCCCCACCGCCGACGTCGAGGAGCTCATCGGTAAGCTCAAGAAGATGGGCATGCAGGCGCTCATCATGGACCTGCGTCGCAACGGGGGCGGGCTGCTCACCGAGGCGGTCGACCTCTCCGGACTCTTCATCCCCAAGGGCTCGGTGCTCCAAGTCCGCGACAGCCAGGGGCGGCAGGAGGACTACCGCGACGAGAACGAGAAGGTCGCCTGGGACGGCCCGCTCATCGTCCTCACCTCCAAGCGATCGGCCTCGGCCTCCGAGATCTTCGCGGGAGCGATGCACGACCACCGTCGCGCCATCGTGGTCGGGGACCAGACGACCCACGGCAAGGGCTCCGTCCAGAACATCATCGAGCTAAGCCGCTTCGACCGGAAGCTGAAGTCGGCGGTCAAGGTGACGATCCAGAAGTGGTACGCGCCCAGCGGCTCATCGATCCAGCTCAAGGGCGTGCCCGCCGACATCGTGGTGCCCTCGGTCTGGTCGGTCCTGCCCAACGCCGAGTCCGACCTGGAGCGCCCGCTGCCCTGGGATTCGGTCAAGCCCTCGCTGACCGAGCCTGACCTGGGCCCATGGCTCAAGGCCAAGGTATCCGACGACCTCATCGCCCAGCTCGCCGCCGCCAGCGAACGCCGCCGTGCGGAGCTGCCGGAGTTCCTCACGCAGGGACGCCTGATCGAATGGACGCGCAGCCGGCAGGAACGGCAGGAGCTGCCCATCTCGCTCGAGGCCCGTCAGCGGGAGAAGGCCGATGACGCGGCCTTCCGTGAGCAGGTCCGCAAGGAGCTGTCCTCTTATGCCGCCTCCCGGTCGATCAAGATCAGCGAAGTGAAGGTCGAGGCCGCCCTCGAGCAGGAGAAGAAGGACGCCGCCTCGCCCTACGGCAAGAACCGCAAGGGCAAGGGCCGCGACCCGCTCTCGGACGACGAGGAATGGCCCGACTACGACGTGCAGCTCAACGAGGCGGTCCGCATCGCGACCGACTGGACGACCCGGCTCGGCGGCGCCACGGTGGCCGCGGCCCCGGACGCGCGAAAGAAGCCGGTCGAGGCCAAGTGACGCGGGGTTAGGCTTGGCGGCGACGGCCACGGCCGCACATTCCGCGGCATGGAAGCCTCCGCCCTGGTCTTGAGCCTCCTGTCGTGCTGCGCCGCCGGACTCGCCGTCGCCCTCCTCCGTCGACACCGCCCCGGCAGCCACCTGACGCTCACGCAGACTCTCTCGGACGGACGCACGGTCCGGCTCCACACGCTCACGAACGCCCGCGGGATGTCCGTCTCCGTCAGCGCCCTCGGGGCCACGCTGACCTCGGTCCGGGTTCCCGATGTCCACGGCGAGATCGGGGAGGTCACGCTGGGGCTCGACACGGCGGAAGCCCTGCGCCGCCACCGGGCGTTCCTGGGCAGCACGGTCGGACGCTACGCCAACCGTCTCGCGGGCGGACGGCTCAAGGTGGACGACGCGACCCACACGCTGGACCGCAACGACGGACCGAACCACCTGCACGGAGGCGCGCACGGCCTTGACGCCAAAATCTGGGAGTCATCGTCCGCCCGTCGCGACGGCGCAGGCGAAGTGACGTTGAGGGTGACGAGCCCGGCCGGCGAAGGAGGCTACCCCGGGGAGCTCAGGGTCACGGTCACCTACTCGCTGAGCGATGAGCGCGACGAACTAACCATCCGGTTCGAGGCCGAATGCGACGCCCCCACCGCCTGCAACCTCACCAACCACGTCTTCCTGAACCTCGCCGGCGGCGGAGCGGTCACCGACCATCGTCTGCGCATCGCGGCCGAGCGCTTCGTGCCGATCGACGCCAGCCTCATCCCCACGGGAGAGCTGGCCTCGGTGGAAGGAACCCCTTTCGACTTCCGACGGGAGACCGCCATCGGCGCCCGGATCTCGGACCCCCACGAGCAACTGCGCCTCGGACGCGGCTACGACCACTGCTACGTGCTCGGCCCACGCGGCGTCATGCGCCTCGCGGTCGAGGTGCGCGAACCTTCATCCGGCCGCACGATGCAGCTGCTCACCGATGCGCCGGGCGTCCAGCTCTACACCGGTAATTTCCTGGACGGCACGGTGCAGGGCCGCTGGCCGGCGCCCTACGGCTTCCGCCAGGGCTTCTGCCTCGAGCCCGGACTCTTCCCGGACTCGCCGAACCAACCCGCGTTTCATCGCCTCGGCTACCCCGGGGGCATCCTGCGCCCCGGCGAACCGTACGCGCAGAAACTCGTCTTCCGGTTCGGCGTGATGTGTTAGGGCCAGAGCCGCTCCCCAAGCGCCTTCTTTTACGCGTCCGAACGGTCCGTCCAGAGCTGACGGGTCACCTTCAGCAACACATAGCCGCTCACGAGCGTGACGGCGGTGAGGATCCAGGCGTCGGTCAGTCGGCTGGGGTCGCCCGCGGCGTAGAGGAAACTGCCGATGGCGAAGAGCGCGCCCCAGATCAGCGCGCAGCCGGCGATCCAGCCCACGAAGGCGGAACCGACACGGTTCTCCCGGGCGGTCTCGGCATCGCCGATGCCAGCCTCGGCGCGGATGTCCGTCCAGCCCGGACCGGCGGGCTTCACCTTGCGGCAGAAAGCGACGAGGGTCGCGCGCTCCGTCTGCGGGCCCACGTAGGCGGTGATGAGCCAAGCGACGGTGGTGAGGCCGACCTGCCAGAGGGTCGTCGTGGCGAAATCGGCCTGCGGCATGGCCAGCGGGACGCCCACGGCGGTCACGAGCGACATGACCATGGCAACGACCTCGCACCAGGCGGAGACGCGCCACCAGAACCAGCGGGCGATGTAGAGCAGGCCGGTGCCGGCACCGATTGACAGCAGGACCTGGAAGGCCTGCTGGGCGGAAGTCATGTAGAGGCTGAGCACCGCGGCGACCACGTAAAGGAACACGGTCGAGAGGCGCCCGACGTTCACATAGTGGGCCTCGGAGGCGTCCTTCTTCATGAAGCGGCGGTAGAAATCATGGACGAGGTATGAAGAGCCCCAGTTGAGGTGCGTCAGGATCGTCGAAGAGTTGGCGGCGACGAGGCCGCCGATCATCAGGCCGACGAACCCGACCGGCAGGAACATGAGCATCGCCGGGAAGGCGGAGTCATGGCCGATGAGCGCCGGCTCGGCGTTCGGGAAGGCCTTCTGGATGGAAGCCAGGTCCGGGTAGACGATGATCGAGCACAGGGCGGTGATGATCCACGGCCACGGGCGGAGCACGTAATGGGCGATGTTGAAGAAGAGCGTGCCGCCGAGGGAGTCCTTCTCGGACTTCGACGCCAGCATGCGCTGGGCGATGTACGAGCCGCCGCCGGGCTCCGCGCCGGGATACCAGTTGGCCCACCAGCTGATGGCGATGGGCAGGATGAAGACCATCAGCGCCAGCTCCGACATCGAGAAGTTCGGCAGCATGTCCAACAGCGGCTGGCCCTTGCCGTCGGCGGCCGACATCGCCGGCACGCCGGCGGTCGTCACGACCTGCTGCGTCGAGAGCTGGGCGACGAGAGCCTTCAGTCCTGCCCAACCGCCCGCACCCTTGCCGACCAGCCGCTCGCCGACCTCGACGAGCGAGAACCACGCCGCGGCGAAGACGGCGGTCATCTTGATGAAGAACTGCACCATATCGATGACCAGCACGCCCCAGAGGCCGGAGTGGGCGGCGAAGACGACGTTCAGGATGCCGCAGACGACGATCGTCTGCCAGGCCGGCATGCCGAAGAGGATGTTGGCGATCTTGCACGCGGCGAGGGTCACCATCCCCATGATGAAGCAGTTGAAGAACAGCCCGAGGTAGATGGCGCGGAAGCCGCGCACGACCGAGGCGGCGGTGCCGGAGTAGCGGTGCTCGTAGAACTCGAGGTCGGTCATGACGCCCGAGCGGCGCCAGAGGCGGGCGAAGAAGAAGACCGTGGCCACGCCGGTGAGCACGAAAGCCCACCACTGCCAGTTGCCGGCGACGCCGTATTTGCGCACCTGCTCGGTCACCCAGTTCGGGGTGTCCGACGAGAACGTCGTCGCCACCATCGAGAGGCCGGCGAGCCACCACGGCACCGAGCGGCCGGAGGCGAAGAACTCGGCGGTGCTGCCGCCCGAGCGCTTCGCGAGGAAGAGCGCAGGGACGAAACAGATCAGGATCGAAGCCGCGACGATGACCCAATCAATCCAGGTGATATGCATGGCAGGGGTAAGGGGTTGCTTGTTTCTCTTTCGACCCGGCCTCCGTGGCAACCGCGTTCCCCCGCCCTGTTCGAACAACCGGGGGCATGCTGGGCCAAGGCGGCCCTCGCCCCGCCCGGCCGCAGGCGGATGCGCCGTCTTCGCACCCCTGCCCGAATAAAAAAAGGGCGCCCTATGGCGCCCCTGTCTTGATTTGCGGCCCTCGCTTACTTGGCCGGAATCTCGTTCAGCGTATACCAGCCTTCGCTGTGCCAGAGGGTGTCGCCGGCCTTCGACTTGATGTCGCCGAGGGCCAGGTGATGGATGTGGCCGCGGACGAGACCGTCGACGACGAGACGCACCTTGAGGCCGTCGGCGGAGACGGTGGCCGACTTGACGGTCGGCGTGGTCTGGTCGACCTCGGGGCTGCCGTAGCTCGACTGGTAGATGTAGGTGAAGGTATCGAGGGCGTAGTTCGCGAGGTCGGCGGCCGCGGCGGCGTCGACCGGCTGCGTGAAGGTCACTTCGAAGCCGTCATGCCGCGCGGAGATGTCATGCATTTCGAACGGCACCTTACCCTTGAAACGCACGCGCTCGAAGGTGAACGGCTTCGAGCCACGCGAGCCCCAGCCGCGGTTGGAGCCGCCGACGAAGAGCGTGCCGTCCTCCTGGTCCATGCGGACCGGGATCAGGCCGGCCTCGAACCCGCCGAGGAAGTGGAACACGGCGCCCTGGTAGAGGCCGTTGACGTACTCGAGGTTGACGCGCTGAACCTGCGACGCGGTCTGCTCACCGACGAGCATCTGCCCCTCCCATGGGCCGAACTTCCCCTTGGTCATGTCGCAGGCGATGCCGGAGGGCGAGTTGCCCACTTTGCCGTGCGGCAGGATCACCGCCGGAGGCACGAAGGCGGGGAACTTCAGGCGCTCGGTCAGGATGCGCGAGCCGCTGGCGGGCTCCGGCGGAGCGGGGAAGTCGGCCAGCGCGGAGGACTTGTTGCCGGTGGGGTTGCCCTGGAAGGAGCCGGGGCGCAGCCACTTGAGCGAGGAGGATCCGTTCCAGACGCCCTGATTGTCGGTGTAGAACATGTCGCCCTTGGCGTTGGCGCCGATGCCGCCCGGCGAACGGATGCCCGAGGCGGTGGGGACAAACCTGCCGTCCGGGGTGATGCGCGCGCACCAACCGCGCCAAGGGGTGTGGGCGTGGAAGGAGCCGGTCAGGCAGAGCACCATCCAGACGTCGCCGTTCGGGTCAGGGTCGGAGCCGAAAGCGTATTCGTGGTAGTCGCCGCTCACGCCCCACTTGGAGCACACCGAGTCGAAGCTGTCGGCCCGTCCGTCGCCGTCCTGGTCCGTCAGGCGAGAGAGTTCCGGTCGCTGCATGGCGTAAAGCGAGCCCTCCTTCCAGAACATGCCGAGGGGCTCATGCTGGTTGGAGGCGAACTTGGTCCACTTGATCTTGGAGAGGTCGTCGCCGTAGGCACCCTCGGCGACCCAGATGTCGCCGCGGCGCGTGCCGATGGCGACCTTCTTGCCGGGCAGGACGGCGATGGACGAGACTTCTGTCACCTCGCCCGCAGGGGTGGGGATCTCGACGCGTTCGTAGAACTCAGGCTGGCGGGCTTCGGCGGCGCGGACGGAGTCCGCGGCGGCCAACTTGCCGGCCTTGGCCGCCTTGGCCGCCTTGGGGGTCTTGGCCGCCGGCGCGGCGGACGCCCCCGCGACGGAGGCGAGCAGGGCGAGGAGGACGAGGTTCTTCATGGGAGGGGTTCGGCCGAGGAGTTCAGCGGAAAGAATAGCCGAGGACGGCGGTCTCGCCGGGCTTCAGGGTGACCGTGAGGGTCTTCGCCTCGGGGTCGGCCTTGGGCGAAGGCCCGCCGAGGGAACGCACCCGCAGGCCGCCGGGGAGGTCGGTGACGCCGTCGGACGGGCCGTTCACGGCGAGTCCGCGCGCGAGCACGACGACAAGCGGCTTGTCGCCGGCGGCCTTGAGCGTGCGGGTGAGCGAAGGCTTGCCGGAGCTCTCCTCCGGCAGCCAAGCGTCGGTGAGCGCGCAGCCTTCGCCGGCGGAGCGGAAGGTCGGATTGCCCGCCTTGTCGAGGTCGTAGCCCTTGAACTCGGCGGCGACGTTGACCGTGGAGAACTTCCACTCGTTGCCCTCCTTTTCGCGAATGTAGCGCACGACTTCGCCGGAGGCGCCTTCGAGCAGCACGCCCTGGCCGTCGGACAGCTTGATGATGTTGGTGCCGGCGGGCGGCTCGTTGCCCTGGCCGCGGTTGGTCCAGTGCCGGCCGCCGTCCATGAACTTACCGGTCCAGATCAGCTCGGCGGCGAGGTTGTCCGCGCTGTAGGCGATGTTGAGGCCGTTGGGGAAGCCGATGCCGATCGCGCGGGGAGCGGTGTTGTCGATGAAGTTGCGGTAGATCGCGGCGACGCCGTCGACCGGCTGGATCGGGATCGACACCCTCTCCTGGGCGGGCTTGCCGGCCTTGCCGCCCCTGGCCTTGGAGAGCCACTTGTAATCCCGATCCTTCGGCCCCTTGTAGCCGAGCACGACGACCTCCTGGCCGGCGACCTCGACGTACTCCACGCGCAGCGGGGTCGGGCCCTTCTTGAGCATGACGGGCACCTCCTTGGCGCGGCCGCCGATGGGACCGATGCCCTTGACCTCGGCGATGCGCTCGCCGCCGACGTAGAGCGCGCCGAAGTCGTCGCAGTCGAAGAGGAAGGTGTACTTGCCATCCTCCGGCACCTCGAACTGACCGGTCCAGACCATCGCGAAATGATCCTTCTGGCCGGACTGGGCCGGGTCGATCACGCCGAGGTTGAAGTCCTCCATGAGCGCGGGCTTGAGCGCGGAGAAGTCAGGCAGGGTCTTCCATTCGCCCTTGTACATCATGCCCACGAGGCTCTTCAGCGCGGTCCGCGCGGGCGGGAACGGATGATCCTTGAGGAGTTCGGCGGCGGTCCACGGGGTGGCGCGGCCGGCGGTCGCGGCCCGCACGGCCTTCACTTCATCGACGGAGACGGGGCCGGCGCCGCCGGCGAAGGTCCTGCGGACGTACGTCAGGGCGGCGGCGATCTTCTCATCGCTGAGGACGGCGCCCTGCGGGGGCATCTCGATGTTATAGGGCTTGCCGGCGACTTCGACCGGACCGGTCATCCCATTGAGGACGATCTTGATCGAACGCGCGGCGGGACCCTTGGGCCAGTCGCTGCCGACCAGAGGCGGCAGACCGTTGAGGCCCTTGCCGTCGGGCCCGTGGCAGGCGACGCAGAGGGTACCGTAGACCTGAGCGCCGTCCTCCGCGGCGGAGACGAGGATAGCCGAGGCCAGCAGGGCGAGAAGCGGGGCGGAGCGCATGGGGGTCCGCCTAATCAAGCATCCGGACCGGCATTGGGCAAGAGGCATGGTGGGGCCGGCCCTGCTCCGGATCCGCCCCATCGGCACCCCTCCTGCCGAACGCTACTCAGCGGGCCCGATAAAGCCCGTGGGGGTCGTAAATCCACCAGGCGTCGAACGGGTTGGAAAGCGGGGGCAGCTCGTAATAGGGACGGCCCTTGTCGTCGACCTTGGCCGTCACGCCGCTGATTTCGGTCTGGGGCGGACGGATGACCGGGGGCGTGGGCGCGGCGGGCGGCGGGATGATGTCGAGGATGGCCGTCTCCTCGATGCGCTCCACGGTCGTGTCGACCCACTTCAGCTCGCGGGCTTTCTCGCCGAAGGCCTGCCAGTCGCCGGTCGAGTCGTTGGCGTACATCTGCTTCACGAACTCCTCGAGGCTGATGCCCATCTTCTTGGCGACCGGCGTGCCGAGGCGGTCGAACCACTCGGTGGTGAAGCGGATCTGCTCCTTGAGCACGGTCATGTTGCCGCGCAGGTTGTTGGAGACCTGGTGATGCAGGATGATGCTGTTGGGGTAGCAGAAGGAGCGCTCGGCCAGGGTCGTGATCACCGCGGTCATCGAGGCGGCGAAGCCCTTCACGACGACGTACACGGGCGCCTTGGAGGCGGCCATGGCCTTCTGGATCTGGTAGCCAGCCGAGACGGAGCCGCCCGGGCTGCTGTCGACCACGATGAAGATCGGGAACTCGGTGGACTGGTTGTTATAGAAGTTGATGCGCTGGACGACGTAGTCGGCGAGCTGGTCGGTGACGGCGCCGTTGAAGGGGATGCGACGGTCGCTGATGTACAGCACCCCGTCGATGAGCGGGTCCTTGACGTAGCGGGGCTTGGCCCGGGTGGCCACCTTGCGCGACTCCTCCTCCTTCTGGAAACGGTTGAGCTCGTTGGTCAGGCGGGCGACGGTGTTGCCGGCCTCGAGCTGGAGTTGCTTGGCCTCGGCCTCGAGCTCGCGGATACGGTTCATGCGGTCGGCGAGACGGGCGGAGGAGCGGGCGGCCTCCAGGGAGGTCTGCCGTTCGAGCCTGGCCTTCTCGTCCTCGAGCGCGGCGGCCTCGGCGGCGGCCTTCGCGAGACGGAGGGCGCGCTCGGCGGAGAGCTTGGCGGTCTCCGCGGCGAGGGGCGCGAGCTCCTCGGCGCGACGGGCCTCGGCGAGCGCGACCTGGGCGTCGATGCGGGCCTTCTCGCCGCGCATGCGTTCGACCTCCTTCATCAGTTCCTTCTGCTCGGGGGTGAGCTCGGGGCCGGTGCGCTGGGCGGCCGGGACGGCCGGGGCGGCCGGCGCGGCGGGGGCCGCCTGCTGGGCGACGAGAGGCGCGACGGCGAGCGCGAGAAGCGCGGGGAGGATGCGGTGCATGTTCATGGAACGGAGGAAGGGGTTCAGCGGAGGACGAACTCGACGGAGGGGTCGTGGATCCACCAGGCGTCGCCGGCCTCGGCGGGGGGAAGGAACTCGCGGACACGCCCGTCGGACGCGGGGCGCGCGTTGCCGAACACGTCGGGGTCGAGGGGCGCGGGCGGCGGGACGACGCCGGCGACGTTGAAGGACTCTTCCTTGATCTGCTGGACGACGTCCGTGGCCCAGCGACGGCGCACGGCCTCGTCGCCCAGCACCTTCCAGTCGCCGGTCGAGGCGTTGGCGTACATCTGCTTCACGAAGTCGTCGAGCGGCACGCCGACGCGGTCGGCCACCTTGACGAAGATGCGTTCGACCCAGAGCTTGCTCCACTTGAGCTGCTCGTTGAGCTGGGTGAGGTTGCCGCCGAGGCCGGACGAGGCCTGGTGGTGCAGGACGATGGCCTGGGGGTACACGAAGGAGCGCTTGGCGAGGGTGGTGATGATGGCGGCCATCGAGGCGGCGTAGCCCTTCACGACGACGTACACGGGCGCCTTGGACGCCTCCATGGCCTGCAGGATCTGGTAGCCGGACATGACGGAGCCGCCGGGATTGCGGTCGATGATGAGGAAGATGGGCGCCTTGGGGTCGACGGCGTTGTAGAACGCGATGCGCGCGCAGACGTATTCGGCCAGCTGGGAGGTCACGCGTCCGTTGAAGGGGATGCGGCGGTCGCTCACACGGAGGACGCCGTCGACGAAGGGCTCCTCCGGATGCTCGGTACGGGCGCCGGCCGCGACCTCCGCGACCTTCTTCTCGAGCATGACGATCTGCGCCGCGGAGGCGACCTTGGCGAGTTCGACGGAGGCCTCGGCGGCCGCCAGACGGGCCTCGACCTCGAGTTCAGCCCGGGCCCGGTCCTTGTCCACGGAGGCTGCGGCGGCGCGGGCGGCGGAGGCGCCGAGCTCGAGCTTGATGCGATCCTTCTCGGCGTCGTCGCCGGTGGCGACGGCGTCGGCACGGGCCTTGCGCAGGAGCGCCTCGGCCTCGAGACCGCGCAGTTCAAGCGAACCGGGCAGCGACTCGAGACGGCGCTTGGCCGCGGCGAGGTCGAGCCGCGCGCGGATGGCCTCAGTCTCCAGCTCGGCCTTGACGACCTCGGGCGGACGGGGGGACTGCTGGGCGCTCAGGCCCATGGAAAGAAGAAGCAGGACGGGCAGGACCGGGCGTCGCATCGGGGGGTGTTTCTTTCTGTCAGATAAATGGTTCCAAAGAAGCCCAATCTTGGCAAATTTACCCACATGTCCGCCGACGCCCCCATCACCCTCCGCAACCGCCACACGGGCGGCACGGAGGTCGAAAAGGTCTACGGCGAGGCCTGGCTCCGGCGCATCTACGGCAACCCCTTGGGGCTGGCCGCCCTGCACCTGCTGGTGAAACGGGCGGTCTTCTCCTCCTTTTACGGCCGGGCGATGGACCGTCCCTCCAGTTCAGGTCGCGTCGCCCCCTTCGTGAAGGCGTACGGGCTGGATGTGCGGGAGTTCGCCGAGGAGGACCTGGCATCCTACCGGACTTTCAACGAGTTCTTCTACCGCCGGCTCAAACCCTCGGCCCGGCCGGTGGATCCGCGGCCCGACATGGCCGTGCTACCGGCCGATGGACGGCATCTCGGCTTCCAGGACGCGGGCGCGGTGAAGGGCATCTTCGCCAAAGGGCAGTCCTTCGACATCCCGTCGCTGGTGGCCGACCGGGCGCTCGGCGAGAAGTATGCGCGCGGGACGGTCGTGTGCTCACGGCTATGCCCGGTCGACTACCATCGCTTCCACTTTCCCGTCGGCGGGACGCCCGGCGCGCCCGTCCTCACCGATGGGCCACTGTTTTCGGTCAACCCGATCGCCCTGCGCCGCCGCGTCTCCTACCTCTGGGAGAACAAGCGGCGGCGCGTGAGCGTCGACGCGGGGCCGTTCGGTCTCGTGACCATCATGGCCGTCGGCGCGACCAACGTGGGCTCGATTGTCGATACCTACGAGCCCGGGCGCACCGTCGCGAAGGGCGAGGAGAACGGCTACTTCCGTTTCGGCGGTTCCTTCCTCGCGACCCTCTTCGAGCCCGGTCGCATCCGGCTCGAGCCCGACCTCGTCGAGGCCGGCGAGACCGCCGTCGAACTGTACGCCAAGGTCGGCTCGCCCCTCGGCCGTCTCGCCTAATCGCTTGCCTGCCGCGCGACGTTCGGCGAGCGTATGAGCTCGCCGCGGCTCGGGTGGTGGAATGGCAGACACACCAGATTTAGGTTCTGGCGCCGCAAGGTGTGCGGGTTCGACCCCCGCCCCGAGCACCCGGCGATTTGGCGTCTTCTTTGCGCACCCCGATCGAAAGGGCCATTCGTCGCTTTAGGATGACCGGTCCTGTCCGTCCGGACGCCTTAGCCGCTTGTCACCAAGGCGCGGGCGCGACAAGGTTGCGAGGTGCTCTCCTGGCTTCGCAGGCTGTTCGCCACCGGCGCCCCGGACCTCTCCAAGGCGCCGCCGGAGCCCGTGCCCGAGGAACGGCAGCCCGACACGCAGCCCCCGGACGCCCGGCCCTGGATCGGCGTCGACCTCGACGGCACGCTCGCCGAGGCGACGGACTGGAAGGGGATGTCCCACATCGGGCCGCCGGTGCCGCTCATGATGCGGCGCGTGCAGCTCTGGATCGAGAAGGGCGCACGGGTCAAGATCGTCACCGCCCGCGCCGGCGACCCCGAAGGCCTCAAGGCCGCCCAGGCCTGGCTCAAGGCCAACGGACTGCCCGACCTCGAGGTGACGGACCGCAAGGACTTCGGGATGATCGAACTCTGGGACGACCGCGCGATCCAGGTCGTCCAGAATTCCGGCATCTGCTTCCTCGGCACGTCCGTCTTCGCCCGCCCCAAGGCGCCCATCCTGCCGGATGAGGCCGCGGGACGGACGTTCATCCATGTCGACGGCGGGCCGAAGCCCGAATGATCTTCCCGCACTCCCGATGAAAGCCTCCCTCAAGCTCGAATACTCACTCCGGGTGCTCGCCCAGCTGGCGAGACGCAGCAAGGGCGCGGCGGTCACGCGCATCGAGGAGCTGGCCAAGGCGGAGACGATCCCCTCCAACTACCTCGTGCAGCTGCTCAACGAGCTCCGCGAGGGCGGGCTGGTCGACTCCAAGCGGGGTAAGACCGGCGGCTACCGCCTCGCCCGGCCGGCCGACGAGATCACCCTCCGGCAGGTGCTCGCGGTGGTGGAGCCGGACCTGGTGCAGACGAAGATCACGCTCAAGGGCGACTCGGGGCCCGCGGTCGCCACGCTCTGGCGCGAGGTCTCCCGACGTTTCGAGAAGTCGCTGACGGGCTTCACGGTCGCGCAGCTCGCCGCCGACGGCGAGGGGGCCGACTGGGAAATCTGAACGGGCCGTCGTTTTGCGGGTGCGGAGGCGCCGCCCCCCTGCTTGACTGACGCCGCCCCATGAGACTCCTGCTCCTGCTCCTGGCCGCCCTGCCCCTCTGCGCGCGCCAGCCCAACATCGTGCTCATCATGGCCGACGACCTCGGCTGGACCGACCTCGGCTGCTTCGGCTCGAAATATTATGAGACGCCCGCCATCGACCGGCTCGCCGCCGAAGGGATGCGCCTCACGAACCATCACCACTGCCAGAACTGCACGCCGACGCGCGCGGCGCTGCTCAGCGGACAGTATGGCGCCCGCACCGGCGTCTACACGGTGGGCGGCATCGACCGGTTCGACTGGGGCAAGCGCCCGCTGCGTCCGGTCGACAATGTCACCAGCCTGCCGCTCGACCGCGACACGTTCGCGGACCAGCTGAAGAAGGCGGGTTATGCGACGGGGATGTTCGGCAAGTGGCACATCGGCGAGAGCGGCGCGTTCCATCCCTCGAAGCGCGGCTTCGACGAGGCGCTGGTCTCGATGGGCACGCACTTCGGCTTCAAGGTCAACCCGACCACGGACCATCCGGCCGACGCCTACCTGGCGGACTGGCTGACGGACCGCGCGGTGGACTTCATCGGCCGGAACAAGGACCATCCGTTCCTGCTCTACCTGCCCCACTTCGGCGTGCACTCGCCCTTCCAGGCGAAGCAGGACCTGGCGGCTCGCTTCAAGGATAAGCCCGGCGTGGGCGGCCACAGAAGCGCGACCTACGCGGCGATGATCGCAAGCGTCGACGAAAGCGTCGGCCGCGTGATGGCCAAGCTCAAGGAGGTCGGCGTCGCGGACGACACGCTGGTGGTCTTCATGAGCGACAACGGCGGCGTGGGCGGCTACGACCGCCCCGACGGACTCATCCGCGAGCCGGGCAAGGAGGCGAAGACGAAGAAGGCCAAGGCCGGCGGCGCCGAGGCCGGGGGCGGCATCACCGACAACGCCCCGCTGCGCAGCGGCAAGGGCTCGCTTTACGAGGGCGGCACGCGCGTGCCCTTCATCGTCAGCTGGCCGGGCCGCACACGGGCGGGCTCCTCGGCCGACGTCCCCACGGCGCACGTGGACCTCTTCCCGACGTTGCTCGAGCTGGCGGGCGCGCCCAAGCCCAGGCAGACGCTCGATGGCGCGAGCCTGGCCGGGCTTTTCAAGGACCCCGGGGCCACGCTGGGCCGCCAGGCGATCTTCCAGCACTTCCCGGGCTACCTCGGCTCCGGTCCCGGCCTCTGGCGCACGACGCCCGTCAGCCTCATCCACGCGGGCGACTGGAAGCTGATGGAGTATCTCGAGGACGGCCGGTTGGAGCTCTACAACCTGAAGGACGACCTGGGTGAGACGAAGAACCTCGCCGCATCGATGCCCGACAAGGCCAAGGAGCTGCACCAACGGCTGGTCGCCTGGCGCAAGGAGGTGAACGCGCCGATGCCACAGCCCAACCAACCCTCCGCGGAAACCGCCCCCGCCAAGAAGGGCAAGGGGAAGAAGAAGGACGGAGGCAAGTGATGCGCGCCGCGCTCCTGTTGCTGGCCGCGCTCGCCGGCGCCGCCCCGCGCACCAACGTCCTGCTCATCATGGCGGACGACTTCAGGGTCGAGGCCTCGCCCTGGGGCTCGAGCGCCCTGACCCCGAACCTCGACCGGCTCGCCGCCCGGGCGACCCGCTTCGACGCGGCCTACTGCCAGCAGGCGGTCTGCAATCCGTCCCGCTCCTCGATGCTCACGGGCCTGCGGCCGGACACGCTTGGGCTCTGGAACAACTCGGTGCACTTCCGCCAGCTCCGGCCCGACGTGGTCACCCTGCCCCACCGCTTCAAGCTGGAGGGCTACGAGACCCGCTGCACGGGCAAGATCTTCCACAACTGGCATACCGCGGAGAAGGGAGACGCCCGCGCCTGGAGCGCCCCGGAGTTCCTGCACTACGCGAACCACGGGGACGACGTCGCCGTGACCGCGGGCGCCCCGCCACCGAACCTGGTGACCGGGGTCGAAGGGCTCCGCAGATACGGCAAGGTGGCGATGACTGAATGCCGCGAAGTGCCCGACGAAGCTTACTATGACGGGCGCGTGGCCGCTGAGGCGGTGCGCACGATCCAAGAGCTCAAGGACCGGCCTTTCTTCCTGGCGGTGGGCTTCTGGAAGCCGCACGCGCCCTTCAATGCCCCCGCCAAGTATTGGTCGCTGTACCGGCGGGAGCAGTTCACGGACTTCGACGGAAGGCGGCCGGCCGGCGCGCCGGAGCAGGCCTTCCACGAGAGCACCGAGATCCTCGGCGGCAAAGGCAGGGCGCCGACGCGGGAGGAGGCCGCCGAGATGCGGCACGGCTATTTCGCCAACATCTCCTACCTCGACGCCCAGGTAGGCAAGGTGCTCGACGCACTGGAGAAGTCGGGGGCAGGCGGGCGCACCACGGTCGTCTTCGTCGCCGACCATGGCTACCACGTCGGCGAACACACGCTCTGGGGCAAGACCTCCAACTTCGAGTACGACGCCCGGGTGCCGCTGCTCATCTCGCTCCCGGGCCAGACGCGCGCGGCCCGGAGCGGCTCGCTGGCCGAGCTCATCGACCTCTACCCCACCCTGCTGGACATCTGCGACATCAGGGCGGAAGGGAGGCTCGAGGGGGCGAGCCTCGTCCCCGTGCTGCGCGACCCCGGGAAAACGGTCAAGGCCGCCGCCTTCACGCAGCATCCGCGGCCCGCCTACTACGACCGCACGCCCAGCGGCAAGCCGGCCACGATGGGCTACTCGGTCCGGACGAAGGCGGGGCGCTACACCGAATGGCGCGACTGGCAGACTGGACAGCCGGTGGCCCGGGAATTCTACGCCGCCGCGGATGAACCGGCCGAGACCGTGAATCGCGTGGACGACCCGGGGCTGGCCGGGCCCGTGGCCGAGGCGGAACGCGCGCTGCTGGCCATGCATCCCCGGAGCGCGCGATGACGCCGGCGCAGCTGCGAGAGTCGGCTAAGGCGCAGGATGCGCCTCCCGCCAAGCTCACCCCGGCCGCCGAGGCGCTCTGGTGGATCGCCCGGGGCGACTGGGAACGCGCCCACGCCATCGCGCAGGATGACGAGACGCCGCACGGCTCCTGGGTGCACGCCCTCCTGCACCTCATCGAGGGCGACCTCTCCAACGCGCGCTACTGGTTCTCCGAGGCCGGCCGGCGCCCCGTCTCGCCCGACCGCATCGACGCCCTCTGGGACGAGATCGCCGCCGAGGCGCTCAAGGGGAGCTGATCTCGCAGCGGATCCGCTCCAGCACGTCCGCGTCCTTGCCGGGCCGCTGGAGATTGCGGGATGTGTCGAATTCGAGTCGGCGGTCGTTCGGGACCGGGTTGAAGTAGTACTGGAAGGCGAATCCTCCGGGGCTGATGAGGGGCGTGCCGTAGATCTTGGCGTAGTGTGCGGAGACAATGTTGCCGGCCTTGTCCTTGACGGTGCGTACGCGCAGGAAGAAGCCCCTGTCCTTCCGGGCATAGACCTTGTTGTCCAAGGCCAGCGTTCGGCCATAACCTGACACCGGGGCCTTCGAGGGCAGCTTCATGGAAGCATAGGCGGCGTAGGGCGACTCGAGGATGCCGTCGCCGTCGTTGGGAAAGAGAAGTTCGAGCGTCAGTTCCCATTTGCCGTGAACGGCCAGGAAGTCGGCCCTCGCTTTGGGATCTTTCTCGCCGGCGAGGATCGACTCGATTTTATCAGGCGTCTTCATCCGGTGCCATCCCAGCTGTTTTGCGGAGAGGCGGACCAGGATGTCCGGGCTCGACCCCTTGCGGCCGGGCGCGACCAGGTCTCCTCTCTCGAAATCATACGACACGACGCCCGAAAAAACATGTCCTGGCAGGTCGACGTTGGCCTTTCTGGCATGCAAGGGGACGGCCTCTCCTTTCCTCGGAAGGATGACCTCGCGACTGGACGTCTGAGGCACCTTCAGTCCCTCCATGCGCACCTCATGGTGGCCCGCCTTGTCGACATGGACGCGGGAGACATGATGGTCACCCGGCCTGAAATCCCAACGGCCGTCCCGGTCCGTCGCACCCGACAAAAGCCACGAGCCGTCAGGAAAGGGGTAGTTGCGGCGGACGAGGAGGACGCGGACCGCCGCATCAGGGACGGGACGGCCCTCAAAATCGCGGACGACAATCTGGTCGGCGAAGGCGAAGACCGGCAGCAGGCAGACGAATGTGAATTTCATTGGGAAAGTCTTTTGAAGAATGGGTGGACATAAGGGAGGGCCACGTTGCGGAAATCGCTGTGCAGCCAACGGCCGGACTTCCTGCCGTCCTCATGGCCGGCCCGGGGCCATCCCATCGCCTGAAGACGCCCATCGGACTCCAGATTGAAATCGGCGAGCTGCCTCAAGTCCAAGGCATGACAGCCCGCCGCATAGCTCCTGGCGGGAACGCCCCGGGCCAGGACGTCGGCGAACATTGCGCGCTCCTGCAACGACGTGTTGGATCGGCGCGGACGAGAATCGTGCAACCTGTCCCAGAGAAAACGGCCGAAGAAGGGCTGGGCGCGAAGCTGCTCGTCCGTGAGGCGGGCGGCCTCATCCGGAGTCATTCGCAGATAATACCCGCCGGGTTCGCGGATACCGTTCGGGACGTAACGCCCCTTCCATCGTTCATTGAACCCCCATCCTGCCTGGCCGCGGCGCATGAAAAGCGTCCCCAGTGAACGCATCATGGAGACGCCCTTCAGCAGCTCCTGCGTCTTCCAGACGCCGTTTCCGTAATCCCGGCCGTTGATCAATGCGGAGAGCAGGGAGGCGGAATCGACATCCTCAGGACAGTTGGTCACGTCCTCGCCTTCCGAATAAGCGTTGATGACCTCGACTGCCTTCGGAATGCCGCCGAAGGCTCCGGACCATCCGAACTGGCTGCGGTAGTCGTGCCCCGGGAAAAGCGCATGCCAGGAAGATGCGTGCAGCCTGCGCTGATAGCCCCGCCAGCGCACGTCGGTCATGTGGAAGGCATGGGATGGGTCCGTATCCTCAGCCGTATAGGCCTCCGCCGGCACGGCCGCGTTGACCATGTAATACTTGTCTGGCCTCCACCCGCCACGCTCCAAGGCTTCGCCGGCGACGACATTGCCGAGGCTGTGGGCGATGAGAACGACCGTCCCGCCCCTGATGGATGAGGAAGCCCTCACTCCCAGCGCCCGTCCCGCGAAGAAGGCGTTCCGCACCGCGGCGTGGTAATCCAGACCCGTGGCGCCGTTCCACAGCACGCCGACGAACTTCCTGCCGCATCCCGTCACGTGCAGTCGCTTGAACATCTCGGCGTTCCACCCCCTTGCGGCGCCCGCCGGCACGTTGTAGCCGTGCACGAACACGGTCCAGCCCTCCGTCAGGTCGGCGTCGGGCAGAGCACGAGGCTCCGACATGCGGGACGGCGAAGGGCCGACCGTCAGCATCCGGTACATGTCTTCCACGGACGAGAGGGCGATCTCGCGGTGAGCGAGGAAGATCCCGCCCGAAGAAGTCCTCACTCTCAGCTCGATCCGGTGCAGGCCCGCCTTGAGGCCTTCACAGAGTAGCACGGCCTGCCCGACACCCCCCTCGCGCCCCATGCTCGAGAGGAGCGTGCGTGGCAGGGCGACCCAACCGCCTTTCGCAAGCCCGACCGGTTCAGCCGCCTCAATGCCGCTTGCGAGGTCATGGCCGAAGGCCTTGAGCCCGACTTGGCGGTGCAGGGCGCCCACATCGTACGGTGGAATCGCCGCAGGGTAGGCCTCCAGGCCTCCGGTGGCACAACGCACCTCATAGACCGCGTCGTCATGGCCGTGGGCGGCGAACAGCGCCTCGAGCCCAAGCCGGACGGGGAAAAAATCCACCAAATCCCTCTGTCCGTCGATTCCAGGCGTCGACCAGTCAGGCTTGCCCAGGCCCGGCGTATCCCTCCCCGCCTGCCAATCCCCCTCGTCATCGTCGTCATTGACCCACCATCTAAACGGCTGGCCGTCGGCGCGGCCCTCCCCCTCCGCGATGTGCCCGCTGCGATTCTCGTCCAGCCAGATCCCGAAAGCCGTGTCCGCCTCCTGCGCCAGGAGTCCGGCCACCATGAAGACCGAAGCGAAGGCGTATCGCATGATGTTGTTCATGGATCCGATGCGGACAGCGGGCCCGTGCATGCACAAGGCGGCCCTGATGATATCCGCACCATGCGGACCCGCCCGGGTCGGCCCATGAGGCGAGCCCCCCTGACGCTTGCGCTTGACCGGGCGCATGTCTGAATGACGCGCGATGGAGATCCTCTTCAGCGCCGTCGCGGCGGTCATGCTCTACCTGCACAGCCTGCGCGACTTCGCGCGGGAGGTGACGACCCTGGGCGGCGAACGGCTGCGCGGCTGGCTGCGCACGCTCACGGGCAACCGCTTCATGGGCGCGCTCACGGGGGCGACCTTCGCCGCGCTCGTGCAGTCCTCCTCGGTCGTGAACTTCGTCACGATGGGACTCGCCGAGCGGCGCGCCCTGCCCATGCGCTCCGCCTGGACGGTCATGATCGGGGCCAACGTGGGCACGACGGTCACGGCCTGGCTCATCGCGTTCAAACTAACGGCGCTCGGTCCGGTGCTGATGACGGCCGGCGGCTTCTGGTCGCTGCTCGCGCCACAGCGGCTACGGCCCTACGGGAAGCCCATCTTCCACTTCGGGCTGATCTTCCTGGCCTTGGAGCTGATCCGCTCGACGCTGCTGCCGCTCGCGCAGACGCCCGAGGTGCTCGCCTGGCGCGACAACCTGTCGACGCCCCCGCTGGCCCTGGCCTTCGGGGCCTGCCTGACGATGCTGGTGCAGTCCTCCTCGGTGGTGGTGGGGATGACGGTCCTTTCGGTGGCGGGCGGGCTGCTCGCCCCGGAGCTCTCCATCTGGGTGGTGGTCGGGGCCAACCTCGGCACGGGCTGGGTCGCGCTCGCGACGGCGTGGTCGCTCGGGCCCTTCGCACGGCGGCTGGCCACCTTCAACGCCGGGCTGGACCTCTGCGGGCTGGCGCTGTTCGCCGTGGCGATGCAACACGCGGTCCTGCCGCTGCTGGGCATGGTGGCCGAGCCGGGCCGCAAGGTGGCGCTCGCCCACTCGGCCTTCAACCTTTCGGCCTCCGGGCTCGCGCTCCTCCTGCTGCCCTGGATCTGGAGCAGACTGGAGAAGTTCGTGCCGCGGGAGGCCCGCTGAGGGACTCAGGCCTTCTTCCTGCGGCGGCGCACCGCGGCGGCGGCGAGGGCCAGCGCACCGAGGCCGAACCCGTAGGTCGAAGGCTCGGGCACGGCCGTGAGCGTGATCAGGCCGTTGCCGTCATAGGAGATCGACCAGAGGTCGTAGTTCGCGGCCGTCGCGTCGGTATGCTGGAATTCGCTGAAATCCAGGGTGAAGACGTCGGCGATGTTGGTCACGCCCCCGGGGAGGACCACGCCGCCCACGTAGGCGAATTCGAAGGAGCGGGGGGCATCCGAGTTGAAGTTGAGCGGCGCCGCGCCCCTGACATTGAGGGCGTTGAGCGAGACGATGCGCAGGATGACGCGATTCGAAGAGGAGGCGCCGCTCAGGTCCATGTTGCCGGTCAGCTCGATGGAGTCGTAGCCGACGCCGGCCGCCAGCAGCGGGTTGAAGACCTCCCAGTCGAGCACGGAGCCCCCGACGAGGGTCATGCCGATTCCGTAGAGGGTGTCGGGCGAGTTGCCGGGCGCCACGACGCCTCCGGAACCCACGGTGACGTTGCCGACGCTGCCGCCGCCGCCGAGGGTGGCCCCGGATGCGATGGCGACGTCGCCCACGGACCCGTTGACGACGAGACGTCCGGAGGAGAGGGTCACGTCGTAGGACCCGGTGCTGGCCGCGCCGATGACGAGGACTCCCGAACCCTGCTTCACGAGGGAGCCGTCGGTGCCGACGGAGGGCGTGGCGGCGAAGGACACGGTGTTGGACCCGACGTCCAGGACCGCGGCGGCCAAGGCGGGCACGGTGAGGCGGGCCGAGATATCATCGGTGTTGCCGGACTCCCACCGGAGCCTGGCCCCGTCGGCGACCGTGACCGCACCGGTGTAGCCGGAGCCGCCGAGCGCGCCGGCCGTGAAGGCAAGCGTACCGCCCGTGACCGTGGTCTCGAGGCCCGACTTGAACCTGACGGAGGATCCGGCGATGACCCAGGTCCCCGCGCCGTCCACCTCAAGGACGGAGATTCCGCGAGACGCGTTGAGGTCGTCCTGGGAAAGGACGGCCTCGAAGCGGTTCACCGCGGCGTTGTTGGCGACCAATTTGAGCGCCGGCGTGGCGAAGGCCGGGTCGAGCGCCACGATGGCGGCCGAGCCGAACGTGAGCGAGGAGGCGGAGCCGGAGGCGGCCAGGACGGCCGAGCCGTTGATCGTGAAGCTGCGCGAGGTCGTGGTGGCGGTCGTGCCGGTGAAGTTGAGCGTCGCGCCGTTGCCGAGCACGAGCTTGGTCGGGTCGGTCAGCGCCGAGGCTCCGAGGGAGCTGCTGTCGTCCGCGAGGTAAGCCGCCGAGATGACGGCCCCGGCGTTCGTGGCCGTGACGGCCCCGGTGAAGAAGTGCGGGGTCGCGAGGACGAGCTCCCCGGCGTCGGCCTTCCCCAAGCCGTCGGCGCCGGTGAGCACGGTCGAGACCGTGGAGGTTCCGGTGGTCGCGACGGTGGCCACGTCGATGCCGCCGACGATCGTGCCGCCGGTCGCGACGGCGATGGCGTTGGAGATGCCGAGGCTGTTCAGGTTGAGCGTCGCGCCCGCTCCCACCGAGACGGCGCCGCTGCCGAGCGCGCCGGCGTCCTGGATGACGAGCTGGCCTCCGTTGATGATTGTGGCGCCGCTGAACGATCCGTTCGCGCCGGCGAGGGTCAGGATGCCGGCCGTGGCCTTGACCAGCGTGCCGCTGCCGAGGAGGCTTCCGGCGAAGGTTCCGCCGTCGACGGTCAGCGAAGTCGCGGCGGAGAGATTGACCGTGCCGGCCGTGAGCGTGCCGATGGACGCCGTGGCGCCGTTGAGGTTCAACGTGCCGCCGCTGAGGGTCGTCACGGTCGCGGCGCCGACCACGGTGACCGTGCCGGCGGAGATGCCGCCCGTGATTTCGGCGTCGGCCCCGAAGCGGGTCTTGCCGGCGCCGGCCAGGCTGGTGAGGGTGATCTTGCCCGTCGCGGCGGTGAAGTTGAGCGCGTCGGCGGTCGTGCCCGCATTGGAGATCGCGCCCGTGATGGTGAGGTCCGCGGCCGAGATGCTCGCGGTGGCGGCGGCGTCCAACGTCAGCGTGGCGGCGAGGTTGTAATCCGTGGCGGCGAGAATCGCGCCGTTGACGGTGATGCCGGAGGTGCCCGCGAGGGCGCCCGCGCCGGCGGTCAGCGTGCCGGCCGAGACAAGCGTGGCGCCCGTGAAAGTGTTCGCCCCGCTCAGCTCGAGCGTGCCGGAGCCGCCCTGCGTCACCGCGCCCCCGCCGCTGATGACTCCGCTGATCGTCTGGGCGGCGCTGCTGACATACCGGAAGGTCCCTTCGTTGGTGATCGCCGCCGTGAACGTACCCCCGTTGAGGCTCGAGGCGCCGCCGACCTCCAGGACGCCGGCGACGATGTCCAGGGCGTAGTTGCCGCCGTGGACCCCCGTGATCGCCATCGTTCCCAGGCCCTGCTTGCTCAGGGTCCCGTTCGACCAGCGCACGGAAAGCTCGAGGTCCACGCCATCGGTGCCGTCGGCCACGTCGAAGACGGTGTTCCCGGACCCCTGGTTGTTGATAAAGCCGTCGTTGGTCTGGGAAATGGTGTTCTTCGAGCCACCCGTGGTCACGAAGGTGTGCACGCCGGTCTGCATGAGGTGGTTGCCGTTGTTGAAGTTGATCGTGCCTCCGCCGGTGCCGCCGAAGGTGAAGGTCTTGTTGTTGAGCACCGTACGGTTGGAGCCGCCGACCGAGGACTGGAATTCCAGGGTGGCGCCATTGTTGATGTTGAAGGCCGTGGTGTTCACGGCCGCCAGGTCGGCCACGTTGGTGAAGCGGAGGGTCCCGCCGTTGACCGTGGTCGTGCCGCTGTACTGCGGGGTGCCCATCAAGAGATCGAGCAGTCCCGCACCGCTCTTGGTGAGCGCGCCGGTGCCGGTCACCACCGAGCCGATGGTCAGGGTCGTCGAAGCGGCCACGTCGAAGGCGCCGCCGCCCGCCGCGAGCGTCACGCCGCGGTTGGCGCTCAGCGAGGTCGTCGCGGTGGTCTTCAGGACGCCCTGGGTGGAGGCGCCGCCCAAGGTGAGGTGGCCGGCCGTGGCCGCGCCGGGCACGGGCCCGAGACCGGACTCGGCGGCGATCTGCAACGTGCCTTCCGAGACGGTGGTCGCGCCCGTGAAGGCGGAGGCCCCCTCGATCGTCAGCAGGCCTGCGCCGGTTTTCGTGAGCCCGCCGGTGCCGTTCAATGTCCCGACATCGCGGAGCGTGCCCGCCAGGGCGTTGAAGGTGATCGTGGCCGACGCGGAGCCGATGCTGTTGCCACCCATCTCCAAGGTCGCCCCGTCAAGAAGCACGGTGCCGGTGCCGGTGCCGGTGGAGCCGCCCTTGACGATGGCCCCTCCGAGGGTGACGGTGCCGCCGAGCAAATTGAGCTCGCCCCTTGTCTGCAGCGTGGAGACGGAATTGTAGCCGAGACGGACGGCGCCGCCAAACCCGGCGTTGTTCGCGATGGTGACGGCGCCGCCGCTGATGACGACGATGCCCTTGAGGATGTCGCTGCCCGAGATCGACGTGTCGCCACGACCGATCTCCAGGCCGCCGCTGCCGATGGTGACGGTGCCTCCGCCGATCTCCAGGCGGGATTCCCAGGTGGAGCTAACGGCGGTGCCCGATGCGCTACCGCCGTTGTCGCCCACGACCGCCGTGGTGACGTCGAGGACACCGGTGTCGAAGGTCATCCGGTCGAGGCGGTTCGCGTTGCGGTTCTGGCCGCCAATCGTGAGGGTGCCCACCAGCAGATCGGCGGAGTGCCCGGCAAGCAGGAGCTCGTTGTCCCCCGAGGTGGGCACGCCGGTGTTGGCCGAGCCGGTGCCGATGTTCAGGGCGGCGCGGCCGGCGCCGTCGCGGGCCCGCAGCAAGAAGGTGCCGGACGAGCCAGCGAACGACACTTTGCCAAGGTCACGCGCGCCGATTCCGACGTTGAACGAGTCGACGTTGAAAACGGCGGCCCCCGAGCCCAGCGTCATCAGGTTGATCTGGCCGACGCTGCCGTTGAGCTGGCCGCCATCCCCGACGACCACCTTGCCGGCCGTGATGGTGACGGCGGGGGGCGTGAGGAACACGGAATAGGCGCCGCTGATGTTGGTCCCGCTGGTCGAGCCGACGCGGAAGATGCTGGCCGCGTCGGTATAGTTCACCGTGAGAGCGCCGAGGCCGGACATGTCCACCTCGGTGTAGTTGCCCGCGCCGTTGGAGCCGCCGATGCGGAACTGGGCGGTCGCGGAGGAGGAAGCGGCGGCGAAGGTGCCGGCGCCGGTGAAGTCAAGGATCGTCGATGTGAGCACGCCTGCGCCGCTGCCGATGAGGACGTTGCCGCCGACGGTCACGGTCTTGCCGGCGGCGATGTCCAGCCCCGCCCGGCCCGTGGAGTTCATCTGCACGGTCATCGACGCGAAGGAGGCGTCGCCCGCGAACTCAGCCGAAGCCACGGTGGTAAGCGTGTTGGCGGTCGCGTAGACGAGGTTGCCGGCCGTGGTCACGTCGCCGCCGAACCGCATCGCGCCGTCGTTCAGGTGGATGTTGCCCGTGAGGGCGGTGGCGCCGAGGATGTTCCACCGGGAAGGTCCGTCCTTGGTCAAGGTGAGGGCGGCCGCGCCGTTCGTCACCGAAGTCAGGGTGTTGGCGAAGGAGGCACCCAGGGTGCCGATGAGCTTCAGCGTCCTGGCACCCGCGGTGTAGCCGGTGACCGAACCATAGGAGACCGCGCCCGTGCCGGAGGAGTCGAGCGTGACGAGCCCGGTGGTTCCGGTGAGACCGATGTCGCGGTCGGACGCATGGCCGGAGCCCTGGTAGCTGAGGGTGGCCGCCGTCGTACCGTAGCCAAGCCGGATGACCCCATTGAAGGCGTTCTGCGGCGAGCCGATGGAGCTCGCGCCTCCGCCCACGGACGAGACGCTGCTGATGACAAGGGTTCCGTTCTGGACTTCCGTGATGCCGCGGTAGGTGCTGGCGCCGTCGAGCGTGAGCGTCCCGGACTGGGCCTTGGAGAGCCCGCCTTCACCCGCGAGGACGGCGGAGAGGGTGGTGTTGCCGGTGTGGTTGAAGAAGAAGCCCGACGAAGCGCTGATCGTGCCAGCTCCGGTGATGGCGGCGGCGGCACCCGAGGTGCTCACCAGACGATGCGTGGCCGTGAAGGATCCGAGGGCGTAGGTCGCGCCGACGACGGAGAGGTCGCCGAGCGTGCCGGTGGCGTTGTTCGTGCCCAAGGCGAGCGTGCCGCCCGTGACCACGGTGCCGCCGGAATAGGTGGACGCGGCCCCGAGCGTGAGCGTGCCCAAACCGGCCTTGGTCAGCGCACCGAGGCCTGAACCGGCGGAGCCCGCTAGGGTCAGATCGGCGCCGTTGGTGTCGATGGTGCCTCCGCCCTGAAGCAGGCGGATGGTGCGGGTCGAAATATCGTCCGCGAAACCGGCGCCAAGCCTGAGCGTGCCGCCCGCGAACACCAGCTCGCCGAGGCCGCCGCCGATGTTGTCGAGGTCGGCGACCTCCAGGACGCCTTCGTTGATGGTTGTCCGGCGGGCGCCGCCGCCCGCGGTGTTCGCACCGGAAAGCACCAGCGTGCCGCGTCCGGACTTGGTGATGTCCGCAGCGGTCAGGAGGGGCGAGGCGATCTCCGCCGTGAGCGACGGCGTGCTGGCGGCGGAGGAGGGGTTCTGGACCGTGAGCACGTACTCGGTGCCGCCGGCGAGGATGCCTCCGTCAAACCCGGACAGGAGGGAGGTATAGGCGTTGGTACCGGTGCCCCCTGTCGAGGTGAAGAGCATCGCGCCGCTGGTGACGGTGAGGGCCTGGCCGGCGCCGGAGCCCGAGAGGGAGAGGGAGAGGGTGGCGCCGCCGTTATGGTCGAAGATGAAGGAGTTGACGGTCCGTCCGGCGACCCCGGTCAGGCTGGCCGTAAGGCTTTCCCGGGTGTTGTTGGTGTTCCCGGCGTCAGCCAGAGTCCCGAACTCCGTGGCCAGGACGAGCGGCCTAAGGCCGTAGGTGTTCGTTCCGGAGGCGACGTAGGTGAGGAAGGTATTGCCGGTGTCGGCTTCGACGACGGCGCCGCTGCCCCCGGTGGAGAGGGCCCCGATGGCCCAGGGGATGATGGAGATGGTCTTGGTCGCGGCCGCCCCGGCCCCGCCGACAAGGGAGCTGATGAACGCGGTCTCGTTGGCGGCCGTCCCGATCTTGAACACGCCGCGATGGCCGGTTGAGGCCCCGAGGGCGCGACCGCGGGCCGAGAAAGTGGCGCGTTCGGCGCGGATGAAATCGTCCGCGGCCAGCACGGAGATGGCGGTGCCGGAGGAGACGTTGCCGTCGACGGTGAGGTAGCTGGCTCCGGAGGAGAAGACGAGGTCCCCGATGACCTCCGTGGTGGTGGCGTTCTGGTCGGTCCGGATCGCGAGACCCTTGAGGATGGTGCTGCCGCTGAAGGCTCCGCTGGCCGAGTTGAGGTAGATCGGCGTGGTGTCGAGGATGCGGTCTCCGCGCCTGGTGCTGCCGTTGTTGTCGATCAGGAAGTTGCCGCCGTTGTTGACGGTGATCTCGGAGGCGTCGATACGGCCGATGACGGAAAGGTAGAAGAGCCCGCCGTTGACGATGAGCGAGCCGCCGAAGGCCGTGCTCTCATTGGTGAACTGCAGGTTCACGTTGAGTCCGGTCTTGATGAGGGTCCCGCTGCCCGAGACCTTGCCGGCGTAGGCCTTGCCCGAGCCGCCGGTGGTGTCGATGGTGAGCACGTGGTCGCCGATCGCCACCAGCGCCTGATCGCGCATGCCGTCGGCGTTATTGCCGCCCGTGAGGTTACCGATGGTCTCGTCGTCCAGCAGCCGGAGGACTGCGTCACGGTCGTCACCGAGTTCGACGACGGCCCTGTCGCCGACCGCGGAGCCCCCGCGGACCTCGATCACGCCCTCCTGAATCCGGACGTAATTCGAGCTGGCCGCGGCGCTGGTGCCGGTGAGGCGCACGGTCCCGGCCCCGGACTTGGTCAGGATCTGGCCGGCGCCGAGGTCGGCGCCCAGCACGAAAGTACGCGCGCTGTCCTGGAAAACGATGACCTCACCCGTGCCCGAGGTCAGGTATCCCGTGGTCACGGAGGGAATGCCCGCCACGACGGAGTCGGTGACCATGATGCCTCCCGAGGCCACGGAGAGCAGCCCGCCCTTCGTGAGCGTGACGGTGGAGCCCGCCGCCTCGGCGAAGATCAGGCTGTTGACCAGCGCCCTTTCGGTCACGCCGGTGTATCCGGATCCGGTATCCACGACGTTGGCGGAGGCGGTCCAAGCCGTCACGTCGTTCAGCGCCGTGCTGACCGCCGCGACGACGCCGAGGGAGGCGTCCTTGGTGGCGAACCAGGTGCCCGTCGCGTCGGTCACGGTGGCCCAGGCCCCGGTGCCCAGCAGGCCCTGCGCTCCGGCCGCCGTGCTGGTGGTGAGGATACCGGTCGAAGTACCGTTGGGAAGGTTGACGAGGCGGAGCGTTCCGGCGCCGGCGCTGCGCGAGATGGCCCCGATATTGAACTCGAGGGAGGCGTTCAGAGCCGGCTCAAGCGTGATGCGGGTCATGCCCGAGGTGTTGCCGAGGTTGGTGGAGGCAACGGTCTGGACCGTTCCTGCGGCGGCTCCTATCAATCGGATGTCCAGGCCTCGGGCATCCATCTGCGCCCCGACGGGCAGCTTGGTGGCGTTCGAGGTCGTGTAGTCCAGGGTGAGCGTGCCGGAGTCAAGCCGGGTGGCGGTGGCCGTGATGGTGAGACCGCTGTTGTCGCCGGACAACGTCACGTTGCCCAGGCCCTGCTTCAAGACCGTGGCCCCGCCGGAGAGGCCGAGGGCGACCGTACCGCGGTAGAGCCGAACGCCCGTCGAATAATCCGTCGCGGTGCCGGTGATGACGATCGTGCCGTCGCCGGTCATGTTACCCTCCCGGCCCGTCTGGATACCGCCGAGGTCGAGACGGGGGGTCGTGACGCTGGCCCCGGCCTGGACCACGAAGTTACCCGCGGCCGCGGCGGCGGTATCGCCGATCAGGATGTATTCGAGGCCTCCGGAGTTGCCGACCCCCGTGATGTCGGCGGCGGCGATGGTGATGCGCCCGCCGTCGCGGGCGAAGAACCCGTTGCCGGTGGAGCTGTTGAAGGCGACCGAGCCCGATAATGTCAGGTCGGCGCTGCCGAGGGTGGTGCCGGTGACGAGGATGTCGTCGGCGATGGTCAGGTTGCCGGACAGGGTCCAGGCTCCCGAATTCACGTTGATGTCGGCCGCGGTGCCCGCCTGGGTGAGCGCGCCCGAGAAGACGCCCGCGCCCGGCCCGAGCAGGGTCAGCGCCTGGTTGGAGGACTGGGTGAGTCCGCCGGAGAAAGTGATCGTCGCGGAGCCGCTGCCTGCGGCGGCGAGCGTGACGTTCGCGGTCGAGGTCATCGGCCTGTTGGTCGACTGGCTGGTCGACCCGATGAACCTCATGGTGCCGCCGACCGTGATGGCGGTGCCGGTGCCCAGGCTGCTGGCGGAGCCGCCCGCGTTGGACACGGTGTCGAACTCCACGGTGCCGGCCTTGAGCACGAAATCTCCGCTGAAAGTATTGGCTCCGGTGAGCCTGATGACCTGATAGTTGCTCGAACCCCAGGTAGTATCGGCGTTGAGCGAGAGCTTGAACGCCCCGGAGATCGCCCCGGAGACCTCCACGGGAAGATAATTCGTAGTGCCCGCGCCGGAGGCGTGCAGGATCGAGTCGGCGAGCAGGGAGACCGGCCCCGAGATGAGGGTGGTGCTCAGGGCGTCCGCCTGGTAGACGCGAATCGAAGGGGCAGCGCCCGTAGTGCCGCCCAGGGTGACCGGTCCCGAAACGTTCAGGGTGAAGCTGCCCGTGCCGCTCTGGTAGTCAGGCTGGAGCTCCAAGGGAGCCGCGCCCGATCCGTCGAGCGTGAGGCCCGCGCCGAACATCGACCAGGTCGAGCCGCCTGTCCCCTTGAAATAAATCCGCCCGCCCGTGGCGCTGAGCGCACCGGTGCCCGCTGCGGCGGCATTGCGGAGGTCCACGGTACCCTGCTGCAGCACGATCCCACCCGACCAGTCGCTGTTCACGCCGGTCATCACGAGAGTGCCGGTGAGAGGGTTGCCCGAAGAGAGCGTGGCGATGCTGTTGACCGTGAGGGAGCCGGTGCCGGCGACGACGCCCGAGAGGGTCACGGTCCTCGCGGTGGCCGCGCTGGTCCCCTTGTCCTTGAGGCTGATGGTCGAGTTCGTGGCGACGGAGACGGCGCCGGAATAAGTCTGGTTGTTGCCGCCGGCGGCGATGGTCCCGCCATTGAGGGAGACGGGGTTCGCCACGGTGCCGGAGGTGCCGTTGTTGTAGTAGAAAATCCCCCCGACCAGAAGGTTGGCGAGATTGCTGCTGGCGGCGGTGCCCAGGGCGCCCGCGTTCTGGAGCTCAAGCGTGCCGCTGCCCGTCGAGAAGGAGGCGAGGTCGGTGGCGTTGAAGGTCGGGTCGGCGGCGGCGGTGAGGATGACCGTGCCGAGGCCGGTGAAGTCGACATCGCCGTTGCCGAAAAGCGTCCCGACCGAAAGGGTCATGCCGCTGGCGACCGACCAGGTCTGGTCGGCGCCCACCTTGACGGAGGAACTTATCGTGACGGTCGCAGGCCCCCCCGTGACGAGCGTGATGCCGTCGGTGGAGGACTGGGGTGAGATCTCGAGCCGGCTGGCCGTATCGACGCCGGGCGCGATCGTGACGGAAGTGGGCGTGGTCGCCGAGGACTCGAACTTCAGGCTGTTGACGCGGAAATTCTGCTCGAGGGTGGTGGTGAAGGTCCCTCCGGCGGAAAGGTCGCCACCAAAGATGACGTCGGTGCCTGCGCCTGGGATCGAGGCCGCAGCCGTCGATCCTGCCTTATCGGTCGTCCAGTTGGCGGCCGCCGCGTTCCAGGCCAGGCCCGAGGCCGCCGACCAGTAGGCAGGGCCGGTGATCAGGCTTCCGGTCGTGAAGGTGATCGCGGTGTCGGTGGCCGAGAAACTGACGCTGGTGAAGCCGCCCGGGGCGGTCCCGAGGATCCAGTCGGCCGCCGTGATCGCCCCGGTGGTGAGCCCGCCGTCGGCGGATGAGACCAGGGTGTAGCTGGTGTTTCCGTTGAGACCGGCGTCGGTGAGATTGAAGGTCACGGTCGTGCCGGATGGCAGCGAAAGGGAGCCTCCGGTGAGGAGGGAGAACCGGTCGGTGCCCAGGCCGTCGCCGGCCGCGGAAGTGTCGCCGACGTTGACCTTGAGGGTGACGGCGCCGCCGCCGGCGGTGCCGAGCCCGAGATACTGGAGGGAGCTGAAATCGCTACCAGCCCCGTCCAGCAGCGAGAGGGTCGCGCCAGCGCCGACGGAGACGGAAGTCACGGCGGAGGGCGTCGTGATGCCGCCGGTGAGGGCCAGCGTGGTGCCCGCCGCGGCCGAGAGCCCGGAGGTGCCGGCGAGCGGCGAGGCGATGGTGAGCGACCCCCCTGAGACGGTGGTGGACCCTTGGTAGGAGAGCGTGACCCCGGCGGGGATGAGCACGGTGGCGGCGCCGGTCTTGGCGATGGAAAGAGGGCCAGCACCGCTGTCGGTGATGGTATAGGTGCCGACGCCCGCCCCGAAGCTCACCGCGGCGTCCGCCGCGCCGAAAGTGAGCGAGGCCGCCTGGGAGGAGGTGTTGTCGATGACGACCACGCCGTTGGTGGTGGCGGTGAGGGCGTTGATTGTCTGGTTGGTGCCGTTCAGGTCGAAGGTGGCGGTGTCCGAGTCGGCGAGGTCGGGCGAGATGACCAGACCGCCCTTGCCTGATCCGGAAGGAATGGCCCCCGAGGCCGACATACGCAGGACACCCCGGTCAAGGTCGATGTTCGCGCCTCCCTGGTTGAAGTTACTCGCGGCGTCGAGGCCGAGATCGAGGGTGCCCGAGCCGCTCTTCCAGATGCTCACGCCGAAGGTCGTCGAGGAACTGAAGACGCCCTGCAGGACGGTCTCGCCGGGCCCGTCGATGCTCCAGGTGCGGTTGGCGGTGAGGGAGTTCGCGGTGAGTCCACCGGCGAAGACCAGCTGCGCACCGGGCATCATCCCGTTGTTCAGGGTCATGTTGTTGGCCGCGGCTCCCAGGATGAAGGCGCTCGAGAAGGTCAGGCTATGGTCGCCCTGGAATGCTTGGGTGACGTTGTTGCCGAGGGTGGCCGCGTTCGCGAGGGTGCGGTCCGCGCCGTAGGCAAGCAGGGTCCCGCCACTGAGGGTCAGGGAGCTCGTACCGAAGGCGAGGTCGTTGCCGACGCCGGCGGCGCCGGCGCTGACGGTGGTGTTGCCGCTGTAAGTGTTAGCCCCGGAAAGCACCCAGAACCCGGATCCGTCCACGGTCAGGCTCAGGAGGTTGGTGCTGTCGTTGTTGGCCAGGACGCCGGAAATCGTATTGGCGGCCGTGCTGGAGCCACGCAGGTAGAGGCGCTTCGCGCCGGCGGCGAGGTCGTTGACGACGTTGGTCAGGACTAGGGCGCCGGTGCCGTCCGCATGGATCTGGGGGGAGCCGGTGGTGGTGTTCAGCCGGATCATCCTGTCGCTGACTTCGCCGGCGCCGAGGTACTGGAGCGTCGCGGACCCGGTCGACCCGTTGCCGAGCATGACGGCCCGGCTCGCCAGATTCGCATCGGTGCTGAGGCCCACGGACGTCGCGACGCCGGGCGTGAGACTGGAACCGAGGGAGTAGACCGCGAGGGAGCCCCCGTTGACGTCGGTGACGCCGGCGTAGGTGTTGGCGCCGGAAAGACGCAGTACGCCGCCGCCGGTCTTGCGGATCCCGGTGCCGGCCGTGCCCGAGATGTCGCCGCTGATCGTGGCGAAGTCCGCCCCGGTCCAGCCGTTGTCCTCCACGCGGATGACGCGGAAGGGGGAGGCGTTGGCCGTGGCGGTGATGCCGGTCCCGGCGGCGGAGGCGTTGTTGCTGATGTAGAAGACGGTCGCGCTTTCGATGCTGGTGACGACGGAGCCGCCCGGGATGTTGGAGCCCGAGATCGTCTGGCCGACGACAAGCCCGGAGGTGTCGCCGGTCGTGACGGTGATCTTGGTGCTGCTCGAAGTGGTGGTGACGACGACGCTCCCGCCGGGGACGGAAGCCGAGCCGAGCGAGAAGTCCCCTGCGATGTCCACCTCGGACATGGCGACGGACCCGGTGGTGCCCTGCGAACGCGCCTGGGAGCTGTTCAGAATGAAGCCGTCACGGGAGGCAAGAAAGCCGGTCGTCGAGCCCCAGACAGGAGCTCCGGACCAGAGAACAGTCAGCTTGGTGTCGCCTCCCTGGAAGCCGCCGGAATACTGGGCGGTGTTGGCAGGAGGGGCCTCGAACTGCATCTGGCCGGCCCCGGTGCCGATGTCACGGGTGAACGAGCCGGAGGCGTAGAGCGTACCGCCCGCGAACACGAGGTTCGACGCGGAGGACAGGCCGGCGCCATCCTCGGCCATGAGCACGCCCTGCTTGATGAGGGTGGGGCCCGAGTAGGTGTTTCCGGTAAGCCCTCCCTTGAGGCCCCAGACGCCGGTGCCGTTCTTGGTGACCGAAAGCACGAAGCCCGCGGGGTCCGTGAGCCGCGGCACGAAGGTGTTCTGGCCCTGCGAGGTGCCGTCGAACGTGAGGAGCTGGCTGGAGCTCGCGCCGAAGGCGATGTCGCCGGTGTTGGTCCAGGAGACCGAGTTGTAGTTGTTGGCGTTGCTCGAGATCGTGGCCCCGGTGCCGGCGAGGGTGAACAGCCTGTCGGTCGAGGACGAGCGGTAGCCAAGGGTGGTGTTGTAGTCGTAGACGTTGCCGTCGAAGCGGATGCCCCCGGTGGATCCGTTGAAGACCAGGTTGGCCGCGGCGGACGAGGACGCGCCGATCGGGCTGGGCTGGCCTCCATCCGCGAGCTTCGGGACGATGAGAAGGCCGGTGGAACCGATGGTGGTGACGCCGGTGTAGGTATTGTCGGCGATCTGGGTGATGTTGTTGGTGCCCACCTTGGTCACGTTGAGGAGGCCCGTCCCGTCGCGGAGCAGGCCGAAGAGCGTACCGGCCTGGTTGTTGTTGCCCATCACCAGGGTGGCGGCGGTCGAGGAGCTGTTGGTGATGACGCCGTTGTGGTAGATGGCGCCGATGGCGGTGCCTGTGTCGTGACCGTTGAGGTCGAGGGTGGCGCCCTGACGGACGAAGGTCGTCACATTGGCGCCGCCGAGGACGCCGCTCCCGTCCAGGCGGAGCGTACCCTCGTCGACGCGGAGTTCTCCGGTCCGGGTGTTGACGCCGGCAAGGATGAGCGTGCCCAGACCGGACTTGGTGAGGCCGCCGGACCCCGTGATGACCGAGTTGATGGTCAGGGTGTCCGCCAGGAGGTCGGTGCGTGCGACGAGGGCACCCGAGCCCAGGGCAAGCGTCCCTCCGGTGACCACGCCATCGCCCCCCGAGACCAGGAGCCCCCCGCCGCTCAGGGTGAGGGTCTGGCCGGAGTTGATGGTCACGGTCCGGGAGCCGTCGAGCTTGATGGTCGAGACGCTGACCGAGTTGGTGGCGAAGTCGGCCGTGACCAGGTTGTTGGAGCTCGCCACGAAGGCGGAGGAGACCGAGGCGGTCCCGGTGTCGACGCCGTAGACCGGGGCGCGGAGAACCCCGGACTGACGGTAGGCGTAATCGGCGCCGTTCCAGTAGAGGGAACGGGTGATGATGCCGTCGGTGCCGGCTGCCGCGTTCACCTGGGTGAGCGTGAACGTGTTGTTGGCAAAGTCGCCGCCCACGAAGTTGATGGTGGCGCCGCCGGTGGTCGAGACATTGGTGAAAGACAGCGAGGCGGTACCTCCGAGCCCCGGGGAGAGCCGGATTGTCGCCGAGCCGTTGTCGTAGGAGAGCGCGCCGAGCGCCTGCGTGGTGGCGGTGCCGGCCAGGCCGACCAGCTCGAGGGCCCCGCCGGAATAGTCGGCGTTCTTGGTGAACTTGACGGCGCTGGTCGAGTTGAGGACGGTCGAGGTCGCGGCGTTCGCGAGGATCTTGAGCGTGCCGTTGGTGATGCTGGTCGTACCGGTGTAGGTGTTGACGCCGCCAAGGGCCCAGGTGCCCGGCCCCACCTTGGTGACGCTGGTCTTGTTGCTTGCGGAATTGTCGACGATAGCCCCGTCGATCCGGTTCTCGGCCGTGTTGGAGCCGCCCAGATACAGGGTCTTGCTGCCCGCGCCGGTGGCGGTGAAGTTGGCGCCGAAGATGACCGGGGAGGAGCTGGCCTGATTGGCGTAGATGGTGACGGCGCCGGTGGTGCCGTTAAGGTTGATCACCTTCATGGTCGACAGGCCGGCCGAGGTGGCGGCGACCGAGGTGCCGATGATCAGCACGCCCGCGGTGGACGTGCTGCCGATGTCGATCCGGCTCGTATTGTTGGTGAGGGAGCGGAAGTCGGTGATGCGGAGCTCGCCGTTGAGGACCTGGACCGTGCCGGGCAGGGTCGAGGTGACGCCCTCAATGGTCATCACGCCGTTGCCGTTCTTGGTGAGGTAGTGGGTGCTGATGCCCGAGGCCATGATGCCGCCGGTGACGGTGGTGTCGCCGTTGCCGGACATCGTGAGCTGGAGCTGCGAGGTCTTGGTCGTGCCCCAGAGATCGCCCACGATGCGCACCCCGCCGGAGGCGGCATTGTTGAGGGTGAAGCTGTTGGTGCTGCCATTGATGGAGGCGCTGCCGCCAAAGGAGATGGCGTAGCCGTCCCTGGTGTAGAAGTTCTGCGTCGTGTTCTCCTGGATCGTGAAGGCTCCGAAGGAGGTCAGTCCGTTCACCGCGGCGGAACCGAGGGCGCGCCCGACGATGAAGTTGCTGCTGTTCCGCCCGTAGACGTGCTTGCCGAAGGCCACGCCGGCGTCACTGAACACCTCGAGCATGCCCGCGTCGATGTCGATGGTGGCGCTCGTGCCGGTGCTGTTGGCCGTGCCGAAGGCGGCGGGGTCGGTCACGCGCACGGAGCTCTGCCCCGTCGCGGCGCTGGAGCTGATGCGGATGCGTCCGGAGAAACCCGTCGCGTCGGAGGGGCTGAGGAAGAGGACGCCCGCCCCGGATTTCTGCAGCGTGCCCGTTCCGATCAAGGAGCCGGTGATCGAGAACATACCGGGCACCACGCCCGAGTTCGAACCTCCGAGGTTGCCGAAGTGCGTGCCCGCCGTCCCGTTGACGGTAAGGCTCCCCGTGAAGGAAAGCTTGCCGTTGCTGGAGATGAAGCGCGTGTTGCGGTAGGTGTTGGGCGTCAGCGCGCCTGCCACCATCACGACGTCGCCGGACAAGGTGACGTCGCCCACGGAGAAGATCGCGCCGCTGCGGCCGCCGATGGGACCGTAGCCCTGGGCGGAGATGTCGCGCGAGACGGTCAACGACCCCGCGGATCCGTCCAGCAGGAGGGCGCCGCCGCCGAAACCCAGGGTGGAGCCGTTGTTCGGGGTCTGGTTGCGTTCCGTGATGCTGATGACGCCGTCGCCCGTGCCGAGCGCGCCTGCGGAACTCACGTGGAGCGTCCCATTCGTGATCGTGATGCCGTCGAAGGTATTGCCCGAGTTCGTGAGACGCAGGATGCCCCCGCCCGACTTAAGCAGCCCGGAGGAGCCGGCCAGCACCGAGGAGATCGTGGCGACGTCGCCGTAGCTGACGCTGATCTCCGAGGCGCCCGAAAGCGTAAGCGTGGATCCGGTGAGCTGATAGCCGGTGGTTCCGAAATTGAGGCCGCCCACGGTGATCGACGAAGCAAGCGTGACGACGCCGGCGTCGCCCGTGAAATAGGCGATGTCCGCGGAAGTGAACGCGCCTGCGCCCGCGGCCGTGTCGCCCGTCGCGACGGAAGACCAGTTCGTGGCGGCGTCGTCCGACCAG